>CBFIIQ010000013.1:0-63738 GCA_965662685.1 Pseudohongiellaceae bacterium
GGTTGTCACCATCGTCCGGATCTCGCATGGCACGATTCCATGGTGTGCCGTTGCCGGTACCGAAATAAAGTAAATCGGTGTCGGGATCGTAGATCGCACCATCCCATACGGTACCTCCGCCGCCCTGCTCCCAGAAAGGACGATCATCTGGCCAGGTTTCAGCGGCCACCTCAAGGTGTGGAGATTCATACCCCATTTCCGGATTGCCCGGTACGGTCCAGAAACGCCAGGCTTCCTCGCCAGTCTGTGTATCGAAGGCAGCAATCCAGCCACGGGCACCGAATTCACCGCCAGACCCCCCTATAAACACCTTGCCCTTGGCAACACGTGGCGCCATGGTAATTGAATATCTCCCGGCCATCTCACCGAGCAGGCTTTCCGGTACCGTGTTGGTATTCCAGACCGCCTCTCCGGTAGCGGCATCAAGAGCAACCAGATGAGCATCCAGCATACCCATGTATATTTTTCCATCGAAGGCTGCAATACCTCTGTTAACCAGTCCCAGGTTGGGGTTGGGCTCCAGAACCGGGGTATAGGTCCAAACCCGCTCTCCACTGCGGGCATCAAACGCGTGAACCACGTTGCGTGCAGTAGAAACATAAATAACACCGTCCACGAAGATGGGCGAACCGTGCTGATTCTGGTTGGTGTCATAGTCCGCATACCAGGCCAGTCCCAGGTCAGCCACGTTGTTATCATTGATGGCATTTAACGGACTGAAGCGCTGCTCGTTATAGCTGCCCCCGTAATGGGGCCACTGGGCTGTGTCACTGGTCCCCAAAAGCTGGCGTTGCTGATCCACGGCAGCTGCCACCGGGATATCAATAGTCTCACCGCTGTCTGGTCCGTTGGCTGACCCTATGGTCTGAGCCGTATTCTGTTCATCCTGCGGGTTGCAGCCTGCGAGCAAGATAAAAACTATAAGTGATAGTCTGGAAAGGTTGGGCAAACGATAATTAAATGACACGTGGATTCCTCCTGGCAGATATTTTCAAAACTGATTCAAGAATATATGCCTTGATCGGGACAGTCCATTCTCTCTTTTTCAACAGACCAGGGTCAGTGGTGGTTAGACTGATCTGTATCGCCTACATTTTTGATAACTTCAGCGTTGGCTGGCACCGACGGCTTTACTTCCGGTAATTCTGTTTCGCGGAACTGGAATTCACTCAGCTTGATGTCATCAAGACCCACCTGGTCAAAGGGGTCCTCAATATGATCCTGCAGGTTGTACAGGGACATCAGGATAAAGCCATGCAATACACTGAGCGTATAGATCAGCCAGACCGGGTGAGTAGGCAGGTTATGGACCAGTGTCGGGGTAAAAATAAACGGGACTATATAAATAAATACCAGGCAGTAAGCTCTCAGACTTACCGGCGTCCCATGAATCTTTATACCATGGAGGTTTTCAATAGCCTCCTCAATATCCCTGACCAGGCGAATCACTTTCAGTGACGTGTTACCGGAAATGGAATCGCGCCGGGTATCGACAAAATGATAGATTTCCCTGACCTGTTCCCGTACCTGTCCTATACCAACATCCGGTTTTTTTTTAAGTACCTCAATAAAGGTTTCTGAAAGAGTGTTCATCTTCCGATGTACATCCAGCCTTTCTTCCACGCTCAGTCTGGTGCTGTTTTCCAGACTAAAATAAAAAGCACTGATGGAGGCCTTCAGGGCACTGAGAAGCCTGATCGCAAACTGCCTGCGCCGGAAGCCCTCGCGAATTGTAAAGACCAGAGGAAAAATAATAGCGATGCTGAAAATAATCAGATCAACATCATAACTGATACCAAAATGTATGCAGAAAAAGGTGACGATGATGCAAAGCATCGAAATCAGAAAGCTTCTATGGTCAATAATATCCAGGTACTTATGCATGCGGCCAGCTTTTTGCAGTGATTCGAGGATGTGACTTTTAATAGTAATCCTCACTATAGAATAAGTAAATTTGTGTTTTTGAACGCTGTTTGCCAAGGCAACGCAGATTATTGCCCTTTTGTTGTAGCGCAATTTTTCAGGCGCTACACTGGTCGTATAATTGAGTATTTACCAAAACTGGCGGTCTAACATAGTTATATCAGCAACAGCTTTGCTCCACACAAGTCATGATGAAACAACATAAAAGAGGATTTCTTTTACTCGGCGCCCTGGTTTTACTGTCGTCAGTACCTTATATCCATGCTGCCGACGTCGACCCCCTGTTTCTGAGCAGTCAAACCCTGAACATCAGCCTGTCAGGGCCATTCACCAGCATTGATCGGAAACGGGACAAGGAAGAGCAATACACGGGAGGCAGCCTGACTTACCTGGACAAGGGCCAGCAGATAACCCTTGATGTAAAATTCAAGGTCAGGGGCAATTATCGCCTGCGCAAGGATGTCTGCAGTCACGCCCAGCTCTGGCTGGACTTAGACAAGGAACAGGTCGCAGGCACCCTGTTTGAAAACCAGAACAAACTCAAATTGGTAGTGCAATGCAGGAACAGGCTGCGCTATAAAAACTACCTTTTAAAAGAACACCAGGTATACCAGCTGTACAACACAATAACCGGTCTCAGCTTTCGCACGCGCCTGGTCAATGTTCTCTATGAGGACACCGAGCGTGGCAGATCATACACCCAGTTTGGCATAATCATAGAACACAAGGACAGGCTGGCATACAGGACGGGTATGAAGAATGTGGCTCTGAATAAAATCGATTACACAAACCTGGATCCGCTGCAGGGAACCATTGCCGGGCTGTTCATGTACCTGACGGGCAATACGGATTTCTCCTTCATCTCCGCTCACGAAGACGAGTGCTGTCACAATGCCAAGCTCCTGCATCGCGTCGGTGAAAAACGCTATTTCCCGGTCCCCTACGATTTCGACTCTACTGGCTATGTGGATGCCAGCTATGCAGAGGTCAATCAGAGTCTGCATCTGCGCAGCGTCAGGCAGCGACTTTACCGGGGTTTCTGCGTCCCTGAAAACATCATGAACGAAGCGCTGGCACTATTCAGGGCCAATCAAGAGCAGATGTTCGCCATTGCCTCAGACAGCCGTTACCTGGATGAAAGCAGTGCCAGAAAATCTGTTGCATATTTACAGGCTTTTTTCGCCATTATCAATGATCCTGAAAAACGGCAGGATGAAATCGTGGAAAAGTGCCGGGGGTAAACCATGAACAGTGTCTGCCTGCCAAAAACGCTTGTGTTGACCTGCCTGCTGCTTGCAGGCTCAACCCTGTTTGCCGCCGAGGCAATCCAGGATGAGTGGGACGATGTGGACAGGGTGGTCGTGGTCGGCGATGTGCACGGAGATTACGATAACTATTTTGAAGTATTGCGGGAAGCGGACCTGGTTAACCGTCGCGGCAACTGGATCGCTGGCGATACTCATTTCGTTCAGCTCGGTGATGTGCCCGACCGCGGCCCGGACACTGACCGCATCATTAAACACCTGCAAAAGCTGGAAGCCCAGGCACGACGCAGGGGCGGCATGGTGCATGTATTGATCGGCAATCATGAATTCATGAATGTAATCGGCGACCTGCGCTACGTACACCCTGGTGAATATGACGCTTTTACCTCACGCAATTCCTCCCGCTTCAGGGATGCCTACTACCAGCAGACTGTTCAGGCCATAGAGGGCCGCAATGAAACCAGCGAAGAGCCGGTTATTATTGATGATGCTTTCAAGCAGCAGTGGTATGAGCAATTTCCCCTGGGCTTTGTTGAGCACCGCCTGGCCTGGCAGCCAAGCGGCGATATCAACGAATGGATTAGCACACATAACAGCATCATCCGCATTAAGGATACACTCTTTATGCATGCCGGGCTGGGGCCGGATATGCTGGATAAATCCATCACGGAAATCAACGAACAGATCCGCCGGGAAATACTCGGCGATATCAATTTCGAGACCAGCCTGGGTGAATCAGAAACCGGTCCACTCTGGTATCGCGGGCTGGCGCTTAATCCGGAAGCGTTGGAGGCAGCGCATCTGGACTCCCTGCTGGAGACCTACCAGGTCAGCAAGATCATTGTCGGTCATACCCCCAATCTGGGCATTATTACTCCCCGTTTTGGCGGCCAGGTAATCATCACAGATACAGGCATTTCTTCCTACTATGGTGGTCACAAGGCCAGCCTGTTAATGGAAGACGGCCTGTTTTTTGCCTTGCAGGAAGGTGAGTATATCCCTCTGCCTGCCGACGACGAGGGCGTCATTCCCTACTTCAAAACCATGTCTGCAAAGATTCCCCAGAACCAGCGCCTGACAAATCACCTTGAGTGGCTCATCAATCCGCCGTTGGAAACAGGTAAAGAATCTGAGGCTGCCACCCTGGAACCGCTTGCCGATTGACGTCCTTTTCGCCAAACAGGATCTATCGGCACTCCCCTTTTATCCAGGAATCTGTGGTGCCTGAATAAGACACCTGGCAATTAAACTCTGTAATTGCATCATTCCAGTAAAAATGGGTAAAAAATGGGGTCAGAGCATCTTTATATAAAAATTAAGATCTGACCCCGTTTTCCTTGCAGGCTAATTTTTCCAGCCTAAATTTATATCCTGTATTCCCGTCCGGCCATGAAAATATTTTAGTAAGTACTTTCAAAAAATAAAGCGTATAGTGCAATTAAGGATGCTTTAAAAACTATCACTATAATTAAAGCTAAACGGTGGCAAATGGATTTTTTTAAACATAGCAAGTCAAATAGATATTTATATTTATGCAATATAATTAGTGCTATAAATTTGTATAGCAAAATTATTCACGGGCTATATCATTTACTATTGCACAGAGTTGTTAGTGGTGTAGATATATGAAGAAGCTTGATATAAATCACTTGCGCGTTATAAAGCAATTTGCAAAAAAGAAAAGCGCAAAAATTTCTGAAGTCGAAAAATTCCTGCTCAACTATGTATCGCCTCCTACGGCGAGAAAAATCATTCATCAACTAGATGAATTCGACCTAATAGATTTTACCAGCGATCCAAATGACAAAAGAGCTAAAATCTTGAAATTCAAGATCACTTACGCAGACTTATGTAATCAAATTTAATAAATTGTAATAGCAATTTTTCACATAACAATTTATATCATTCACTACTCCGCCAAGCTGCTGGCCGTTTAAATACCTGACAACATGACGGTCGTATACTCCCCCTACATGGCCGATAATTTACACCCTTCACTACCACCCCGACAACTACTCACCTATCCAGCCCTGACAATATAAAAATAACAGCTCCTGTCATTTGTCTTATTGGTCTCGACAGTCTCGCCCAACTCAACCAGCAGTAAACATCTAAAACAGCAACGCCTGGCAATGCCATTGAAATTGATTAGCGCGGCAATAAAAATATTTATATATATTTATTTTTTTATAGTATATTTTTACATCTATTAAATAGAGCATTATAGTATATGAATTCGATGCTGGTTAATGACAAAACCACACGATATCACCCATTTATTCTTTGTTCGTAACAGTAAAAAAAGGATGTGGATAGAGATATATGGATATTTGGATATATGGATAGGATATAAAAGGATATCCGGGGTTTATAAACATGAATGGAAATGGCCGGATATCAACAAGCATGAAAACTGGAAATATATGCCCTTGATATCTATCCAGGCCTCCAAAGAGAGTCCCCAAATTGAGCTGTTGTCAGGCTCGCCACCAGTCAACATTGCTGGCAATACTCCCTTCGGCTTGATACCTGAAGACACGGCAACGCATGTCCAATATTTTTTTAAAGACACCTTAGCTGGACGCAAAATTTCCATTTTCGGACAAACATTAGTTTTTCGAAAAGCGGCACTAAAAAAAGCTGCAGAAACCCGGCCGGCCTTACTTGATTTCATATATTTAAGTTTTTTTGGACCCAGGTGAATCAGTCAAATTGCAGAATCATATTATTTCAGTGCTTTATTGAAGATACTACGAAATGAAAAATATCAGACAGTTAGTATATAGAAGAAACGTTGCACTCCCTCTGGGGGATGATGATCTGAATTTATTATTGCTGGAAGCCAAAAATCTGAATTCTAAACACATGGTTACTGGTGTACTGATATGTATCAAGGACAATTTCATACAGTTAGTAGAGGGGATCAGCAACGATATAGAGGACCTGAAGAAGAATATTGAGGATGACAAGCGAAGTTCAAATTTATTTATCCTGAGTGATGTTCACGTTCAATCAAGATTATTTCCTGATTGGTCTATGGAATTTAAAACATTCAATATCGAGGATCTTAAAAAAGAACAGGGATTTCTTGATATTGATGATTCAACCAGTGTCGAAAAAATAATAGGCAGGCACCAGGCTCTATTTCAAGTAATGAAAATTATTCATGATTCAGAGTAGATTTTAATATACTAATCTGACTGAGCACTTCAGAAGATTAAGCAGACGCATTGGCTCGACAGCTGGTGGGCGAAATTACCAGACCCTGAGCGCCAACCCCTCAACTAATAACATTAACGAACCTGTTGCGCTGCCAGCGAGTAAGCGTAGCTAATGCATTTTTGGGTCTGCAAACAGCATGCAGGCAAATTTACCGGCCTTTCTAAAAATGGGGTCAGAGCATCTTTATATAAATATCGAGTTCTGACCCCTTTTTTCCCGTAACTCCCCACTGACCTTCTATTTTGCTTAATACATAGTTGTGGCTTTGAATTATTAGCCAGTTGATTTAGGAATTACAGGCCATAGGGTGGAGGTGGGTGTCCTACATAAATTGGTGTCCCAAATAAATTATGATCAGTGTCCTTCCTATACTTCATATATTGGTATGAATAATCAGGAGGGGGTAGTGGACGGGTTCGAATTGACGGGGGTCAATAAATTGATTGTGCTTTGTGACACAGTTAAAAAAGAAAGTTGAGAATTAAGAGGAGAAGCTATGCCTGTCCCTTATTTCGCCCTCAAGGATTGCGCCCTGGTGACGCTGGCAACGGGGAAGAGGGCGATCCAGCTAATTGAATTTCGCAACAAGCTGGCGGAAATAGAAGTAGGCAGCATTTACCACCATTTCTGGGGAACCTTGCTGCAGGCGCGCTTTGAAGAGCGTGAGTACAACAATGACTTTGCTTCATGGATTCGTCATCAGGTCCATGATTCCATTCTGGCTGAGCAGCTGGCAGTACTCGATCCTACCTTGTTTGATACTCTGGGAGATCTGCGTGAAACCATGTTAGACCTGGTCGACACACGCATGGAAGTCGAACCCCTGCTGGCCTCTACGCACCCTGGTGAGCCTTTTGTGTTCGAGCGATCCCAGATTGTCGTCTTTGATACCGGACGGCATTTTGAAAATCCGGAAGACCTAAATGCGGTTTTCAGTGAAATGACTACGGGCAGCATTTTTTATCACTTTGTCGATGCCCGGCGCCGCACATCCGATCGTCGCGATGATTTCAGTGATTGGCTGGCCGGTTTTGGGGAAGACTATCGCGATTTGCAAGATAGCCTGGCGCAAGTCGATCCTTATTTTGGCAGCCTTGCTGAATTGCGTGATGATCTGAACAGCCTGTTCAACTCTCATTTCTCTCCGGAGGCTAAATGAGTCTGCTCGACAGTTATAGCGATGTTGCCGGCTCGGACGTGGTCGCCCATCTGCGGCAACTGGCCACGCCATTGCAAGGTCTTAAAGTGGTTCATATCAACTCTACCCGCAGTGGTGGAGGCGTCGCCGAAATTCTTAACAAGATGATACCTTTGAGCCATGAACTGGGGCTCGATGTTCACTGGGAAGTCATCACTGGTGATAACCGGTTTTTTGAATGCACCAAGGGCATGCACAACACTCTGCAGGGGATTCGGGTGCCCATCAGCGAAAACCTGCTGAAAATTTATGAAGAAACAAACGCCACCAACGCGGAGCGACTCGGTGGTTTGTTGAACGATGCCGATATCGTGTTTATCCATGATCCACAACCGGCGGCCCTTTTGCAGTATTTTCCCGAACGCAGAGGAAAATGGGTGTGGCGCTGTCATATTGACGTTGGTCGTCCATTCAGGCCGGTATGGCGCTATCTGCGAGAGTTCATTACCCGCTACGATGCCAGTATTTTTTCCCTGCCGGATTTCGCGCAGGAACTACCACACCCGCAATACCTGATTCCGCCAAGCATTGATCCGCTAGCCGAGAAGAATGTCGATCTGCAACCAGAAACAGTTGCCGGTATTCTGGCGGACTTCAAGCTGGATCCAGAGCGTCCCTTGCTGCTTCAGGTATCACGCTTTGACCGTTTCAAGGATCCCCTCGGAGTAATCAGGGCCTGGCAACTGGCCAAACGCTTTGCGCCAGGTCTGCAACTGGTTCTCGCAGGAGGAGGAGCCGCTGACGATCCGGAAGGCGAGGTGGTACTGAATGAGGTCCGGGCCGCTGCTCGCCAGGACGACAGCATTCATGTGCTGCTGTTGCCGGCTGATGCCCATACCCAGATCAATGCCCTGCAGCGAGGCGCTGACATCGTGATTCAGAAGTCGCTCAAGGAGGGGTTCGGACTCACCGTTACCGAGGCAATGTGGAAGAGCAAGCCAGTGATTGGCGGCAACGTCGGTGGCATTCGCCTGCAGGTCGTAAATTACCACACCGGTTTCCTGGTAGACACTCCGGAAGGTGCGGCGTTGCGCATTCGTTATCTTTTACACCAGAAGGAGCGGGCACAGGAAATGGGAAGCAAAGGCAGGATGCTGGTACATGAGAATTTCCTGATTACCCGGCACTTGAGGGAATACCTGACTTTAATTCTGGCCCTGTTGCATGAACAAAATCATGAGCCTTCGGACCGAATCAACCTGGGCTGATCCCGTCGTCCGCGCCCACACCATGCCTTTCGGCAGCACCCCGTTAGCGGGAGGCAGGGTTCGTTTCAGACTGTGGGCTCCGGCTGCGCGAAAAGTATCGTTATGCGTGTATGCGGGTTTTGGAAGAGATGAACCAGAGCGGCTTGAGCCAATGCACGGCGCCGCCGATGGCTGGTTCTCACTGGTTACGCCTTCGGGCCGGGCCGGGCCGGGTAGCCTCTATCATTATCTCATCGATGAGACCAGCTTGGTGCCGGATCCTGCTTCCCGATTTCAACCTGACGATGTACACGGCCCCAGTGAGGTCATTGATCCCGGCAACTGGAAGTGGCGGGACTGGTCATGGCGTGGGCGTCCCTGGTCGGAGGCGGTGATCTATGAGTTGCATGTGGGCGCCTTTACGCCCCAAGGCACTTTTGCTGCCATCGTGGAGCAGCTCGACTCCCTGAAGGCACTGGGTATTACTGCTATCGAACTGATGCCGGTGGCAGATTTTCCCGGCGCTCACAACTGGGGTTACGACGGGGTTCTACCGTTTGCACCGGACAGCCGTTACGGACGTCCGGAAGACTTCAAATCCCTGGTTGAGGCTGCCCACCAGCGCGGGATAATGGTGTTGCTGGATGTGGTCTATAACCATTTCGGACCCGAAGGCAATTACCTCCATCTTTATGCGCCGCAGTTTTTTGGAAACGGACAATCGACGCCATGGGGGGAATCAATCAACTTTTCCGGCTCACAGGCGCACTGGGTCAGGCAATTCTTTATTCACAATGCCCTGTACTGGCTGGAAGAGTACAACCTGGACGGCTTGCGACTGGATGCGGTGCATGCCATTAGCGATGATGCCACGCCCAGCTTTCTTGAAGAACTTGCCGGCACGGTTCGTCACTATATTGCGTCAGGACGCCATGTCCATCTGGTGCTGGAGAACGACAATAATGCCGCCCACTTTCTGCATCGTGACAAAGAAGGCAGACCCCAGCAATTTACCGCTCAGTGGAATGACGATTTTCATCATTGCCTGCATGTGCTGTTGACCGGCGAGAGCACAGGTTATTATCAGGACTATATGCCGGACCCCACTGCCCACCTCGGTCGTTGTCTTGGCGGGGGCTTTGCCTTCCAGGGCGAAAGATCTCCCTACCGGCACAATCGTCCCCGGGGAGAACCCAGTACACGCCTGCCCGCCGACGCTTTTGTTGCTTTTCTGCAAAATCACGACCAGATCGGCAATCGGCCTGGCGGCGAACGCCTCACCCGACTGGCACCCTACCGCTCCCTCAGGGCGGCCACGGCATTGCTGTTGCTGTCGCCGTTTCCGCCGTTGTTATTCATGGGACAGGAGTGGGGGTGTCGGCAACCCTTTCCTTTTTTTTGTGACTTTACGCCGGTGCTCCAGGTGGCAATTCGGGAAGGAAGGCAACAAACATGCAGCGGCAAAGAAGCCGATGCTGAACACTGCACGGATGAGCAATATTTCAGTGCTGTGCTGGACCGCAGATCAATCAACGAAATCGAACACCTGGCCTGGCTGGCTTTGCATCGGCAATTGCTGGCGGCCAGGCACCAGTATTTAACCCGGCGTCTGAAAGGGATATCTGGCGCCCAAAAGGGCTTTGTTCGCCTGGGGGAGAGAGCAATTACTGTTTCCTGGCGCCTGGGTGATGGTTCGATACTGACCCTGCTGGCAAACCTGGGGGACGAACAGTGCCGCCTGCAATCCCCCCTGGCTATTGTCGGCCAGCCTATTTACAGCAGCCACGCACTGCAGACGGCCGCAGTATCGGACGTGTTGCTACCCTGGTCAGTATTTTGGTACCTGGATGCCTGTCAGGCGGGGGAAGAAAAATTATGATTCCCAACGCCACATATCGCTTGCAGTTCAACAGCGACTTTACCTTCAATGACGGTACGGATCTGGTGCCTTACCTGCTGGAATTGGGGGTGAGTCATGTCTATGCCTCCCCCATTCTGAAAACCCGTGCGGGAAGCAACAACGGCTATGACATTATCGACCACAATACCCTGAATCCTGATCTGGGAACGGAAGCGGATTTCAGGCAGTTCACAGGTTCTCTGCAACATCATGGCATGAAACTGATTCTGGATATTGTGCCCAACCACATGGCAATAGGAGGAGGCGATAACCGCTGGTGGCTGGATATACTTGAACATGGCGAAGCCTCGGCGTATGCCGGATATTTCGATATAGACTGGCATCCGCCATCGCAGTTTCTGAACAACAAACTGCTGCTGCCTTTTCTGGGTGATTATTATGGCAATGTGCTTGAGCGTGGTGAGCTGACATTGCAGCTTGTGCCGGATAAGGGCAGCTTCCAGGTAAACTACTTTGATCACGTGTTTCCGGTCGATCCAATGACCTATCCGATTATTCTGGGCCATCCAGGCTTGGGTCCGGAGTCGCCAGCGGATGGAGAAGAACAACATCAGCTGCAGGCACTGCTTGACCTGGAAAAGGTGATTCTCACTCTGCGATCACTACCCCGCCGCAGCGCCATATCAAAAGCGCGTCGCTTGCGACGCCGGGAAACAGCAGATACCTGCAAGCAACAGCTGGCGCGACTGTATCGGAATCAGCCGGCGCTGCTCAGTCGTATGAAGGACATAGTGGCAACATTTAATGCTACCGGCAAGCAACACCAGGGTAGAGAACTTCTCCATCGCCTACTGGAGAAGCAGGCCTGGCGGCTCGCATACTGGAAAGTAGCCGCCGACGTCATTAATTACCGACGATTCTTTGATATCAACGAACTGGCGGGGTTACGGGTGGACAAGCCGGAAGTTTTTGACCACGTGCATCGGTATCTGGAACAGATGATTCGCGAAGGCCTGATCAACGGTGTGCGAGTGGATCATGTCGATGGCCTGGCAGATCCGCTGGGCTATTGTCAGCGTCTGCAAGCATTGATACAGCGGGCCCGAACTGGCGAAGAGAAAGGAAAGAGCAGTAAAGACGACACTTTTTATTGTGTGGTGGAAAAGATACTCGCCACCGATGAGGAGTTGGCGCCGGAGTGGCAAGTGCATGGCGACACCGGGTATGAGTTTGCCGCGCTGGTAAACGGGCTGTTTATAAGGCCTGACGCGAAACAAAGCATGACAGAATTATATGAACATTTTGTCACGCCCAAAACCATCAATGCGAGTCTGACCGGACAACAATATCTTCATGCTGGCAGCGATATTTCCAGACTAGGTTACCAAACCCGAAAACTCATTATGCAGCACACTCTGGCGGGAGAACTTTCGGTACTGGCCAACCGGCTCAGCCGTATCGCCCAGGCGGATCGTAGCACAAGAGATTTTACCTACCACAGCCTGAGGGGGGCTCTTATGGAAGTAATTGCCTGTTTTCCCGTCTATCGCACCTACCTTGGCCCCGATCATGGCAGCGATCAGGACCGTTGTTACCTGAAACAGGCTATCGAAGAGGGGGGCAGCCGGAGCCTGCAGGAGCGTCATCTGTTCGATTTCATTCACCGTGTAATGTTGCAGGGCGTTGTCGGACATCCCCATAAGCGACTTGACCGTCAGTGCATGAGTTTTTGCCGCGGCCTCCAGCAATACACTCCCATGGTGGCAGCCAAGGGGCTGGAGGACACCACCTGTTACCGCTACCACCGCCTGGTATCCCTGAATGATGTCGGTTTTGATCTCGACCAGTTCGCCACATCAGTCGCTTTGTTTCACGACAAAAACAAGCGTCGCCTGTCTACCAGGCCCGCTACCATGGTCAGCACATCAACCCATGACAGCAAACGCGGTGAAGATGTTCGGGCCCGTATCAATGTGCTTTCAGAAATACCTTCCCGATGGCGGTACCACGTTCTGTACTGGCAGCGGATCAACGCAACCAAAAAAACACCCGTCAATGGCCTGCTCGCACCCAGTGACAATGATGAATATCTGCTTTACCAGACCCTGATTGGCACCTGGCCGCTTGCGGCAGGGGATAAATCCAGTCCTGGGAAGTATAAACAACGGGTCAGCCAATACATGATCAAGGCGTGCCGGGAAGCTAAAGTCCATACTTCATGGGTTAATCCGGATAGCGAATACGAAGGGGCCCTGAGTGCGTTTGTCGAGGCTTTATTCAGTGATAAAGGTAAGCAAGGTTTTCTCCGGGATTTCAGGTCGCTGCAGGCCAGGATAATCCGGCCCGGCCTCTACAATGCTCTTGCGCAAACCTTGCTGAAACTCTCTGTGCCGGGTATTCCTGATATTTACCAGGGTAATGAACTATGGAATTTTGCCCTGGTAGATCCGGACAATCGCCGTCCGGTCGACTTCATGCACCGGCAGACTCTGCTGCGCAGTCTTGCCAGCACCGGTTCCTGTATGCAGGAATATATGAGTTGCCTTGAAGACGGTCGTGCCAAAATGCATGTCACACGACAAGCTCTGGCACTGCAGCGCAGGTATCCAGCCCTGTTCCGGCGCGGCGAGTACCTGGCAATGGAAATCCGCGGGCCGCGGGCCGGGCAATTGGTGGCATTTGCCCGGGTCTGCAAGGGCAAAACCGTGATTGTTGTTGTCGCCCGCTGGACTGCAGCACTGATCAATGCCATGCCATCCTGGAGTGCCAGCCAAGGTCAGTGGCAAAAGACTTACCTGATTTTACCTTCCGAGGCTGGCAACTACAGCTTCCGCGATGTTTTGTGCGATGAATATATCAGGCCAGTTCAGGTGGATACTGAAATGCAGCTGGCAGCCGGGGATGTTCTTCAGCAGGCACCGCTCGCGTTACTGGAGTCACTGCCAGAACATCATGGCTGATATGAAAAAGATTTCCTGAATTGGGAAGGATGCGATGGCTACCGAAAAACCTGTCGAACAGCAACCTGCCGGTTCCCGATGGTCCCGGCAGGTCACGCAGAGCAGTAACGCACTGGACCTGGAAAATGGTGTTTTTACACTGGATAACCCGCTCGAAATTGCCCTCTCTTTGAAAAGGTCGGCTGAGCAGAGCAAGCGCAGGAAATCCACCCCCTTCCATTCTGCCATGGCCATGCTGACTTTTTATATCAACCGTGCCGGCAAGCAGTTGGAGCCTGAGCGACGTGCTTGCCTGGAGATGGCCAAGGATGAGCTGCGGGCTTTGTATGGCAGGAAAAGACGGCATCCCAGGCAATAACCCAAAAACCTTTCAAAATACGCAAAGATGCCGGAGCTGTGATGACGCATCCTGCCAGGCAGGTTACATTCACTGGGTTGGCAACGGATCCTCATCCATGCTTTTCAGTAGTTGAGCCAGAACGGGTTTACTGTGCTCACCAAAATATAGGGAACGATGCGGGAAAGGTAGTTCGATGCCCTCTGTGTCGAAGCGATTTTTGAGGCGGCGCAGGAACTCACGTCCCACATCCCATTGCCGGATGGGTCTGGTGCGCAGACGTCCCTTGATGATAACGGCTGAATCGGCGAATTTGTCCACGCCGAATATTTCCATATCATCTATCATCAAGGGCCCCAAGTCAGGGTGATTACGCATTTCACTTCCTACCTGCCGCATGATGTCCATAACGTGGTCGACATCTTCCTTGTAAGCAATACCGATTTCGAATACATAAGCCGACCATTCCTGAGTGAGGTTGGCCAGGGAATTGATGTTGCCATTGGGAAAAATATGCACAGTGCCGGATAAGTCACGCAATATAATGGTTCGAAAATTGACCTGCTCTACGAGCCCGCCTGTACCATTTATGATGGCGACATCACCGACCCGGACCTGGTTTTCCAGGATGAGGAAAAACCCTCCTATCATGTCCTTGACGAGACTTTGTGCCCCAAATCCCGCGGCCAAACCAAGGATTCCCGCGCTGGCCAGGATGGGCGCGATGTCTACCCCGGTTTCGCGTAAAATGATCAGCAGGGCGACGGTCCAGGTAAGCGTTACCACGGCCTGACGGACAAGACGGGTCAGGGTCTCGGCGCGTTTCGCGGATTCGGATAAGGGTTCACCCCCGCTTTGTCCCCGCTCGATCAGAGCCTTTTCCATTCGACCCAGGAAACGCTTGATAAGGGTGAGCAATAGCCAGATGGCCAGGAGGATAAAAATAATGCGTAACAGGGAGAAAAGTATCGTTGTCCAATTGGCCTGACTTATGAAATTGACAATAAGGTCCATGTTGATAATGTCGACTTACTCGACTCTTATGTTCAAATATTTCGGGCTATATATAGCCTGAAATTCAATATCGATATTGACAGGCATCAATTTCCGTTCTTTAACCGGACGACCCGGATCGATAATGGGCATGGATTTTTTCGGGATGACAGGACTCGCAAGGAACGCCGGGAAAGGCATCTTGTCCAATGCTGCGGACCAGGAAGTCGTGCGGCTTCCGGGCCGTATCGGTGGGTGGCGTTTGTAAATGAGTGCATGGGGCGCAAGAGCCGTGAAACAGGCGCCGTGATGGAGTACTTTCGATCAGGTATGTCAGGAAGCTGACTTCGGGCCCGTCAGCGGCGACATTTTTGCTCAAGACAGCGAGCATTGGCAGGATGGCGTCGGCTCCAGAAGCATGGCAGCCTGTGAGGGTGACCTGACTCGTTGGTCGTGGCAGGTTGTTTTATATCAAGTCCTGATTTTTTGGGGGCTCTATCATAAACATACCCAATATGAATACATACATGAATAAATGCATCTATATAAGGACAGCCACGATCATCAGTAGCAGCGTTTATTTTTTCTCTTCCATAATTTTTTCCGGAGCTGAATGTGTTTCTTGACTGGATGCCGATGATTGTTTCTGTCCTCGGCATGTTCACCGCCTGGTTAATTTTCATGGAAATTGCCAGTGAGCCTGCCGGCGAACAGGATGCCAGGGATATCGCTGAAAGCATTCACCTGGGCGCCATGGTATTTATTCGCCAGGAATACACAGTGCTGCTGGTATTTGTTCTTCTGGTCATCGGCATTCTTGCTGTGACTACCAGCCTGACTGCCGGACTTGTTTTCCTGCTGGGCTCTGTCAGTTCTGCACTGGCCGGGTTTGTTGGTCTTTACACTGCGACGATGGCGAACGTAAGAACGGCCGTGGCTGCCCGTGATTCGGGTATCGCCAGGGCCTTGTCAATCTCTTTTCTGAGCGGTTCAGTCATGGGCCTGGTTGTGGCTTCCATTGGCCTGCTGGGTCTTGGCGGTCTGACACTTTATTTTATGGATGACCTGAATTCTCTCGTGGCCCTTAATTACTTCGCCATGGGGGCCTCGTCCGTGGCGCTGTTTGCGCGAGTAGGGGGAGGCATTTTTACCAAGAGTGCGGATATGGGAGCCGATCTGGTTGGTAAACTTGAAGCCCGTATTTCCGAGGATGATCCCCGCAATGCCGGTGTTGTTGCCGATAATGTCGGTGATAATGTGGGAGACGTGAATGGTATGGGGGCAGACATTTTTGAGTCCTATGTCGGTTCCAATATAGCAGCCATTGCCATTGCTGCCACCATGACAGCAGCCGATGCCCTGTCTTTCGGCGGCCGCGAAAAATTGCTGTTGCTGCCCCTGATGCTCTCCTCCGTCGGCTTGCTGGGGTCAGTCATTGGCGTGATATCGGTACGGACTTTCAGTCACCAGTCCCCGGTCAAGGCCCTGCAGGGAGGGGTGCTCTGCGCTACCCTGATTTTTATCGTGTTGTCCTGGTTGGTTATATATTACCTGCAACTGGATTTCAGATTCTGGTGGGTGATCATCATGGGTACCGTTACCGGCATCGTTATCGGGCTGGTAACCCAATACTATACCGAAGGCCCACCGGTGCGACGGATAGCGGAGGCTGGCAAGACTGGAGCCGCTATCGTGATCATCAAGGGATTGTCGCTGGGCATGATGTCGATTGTAGTGCCACTGCTAACCCTGAGCGTGGTTATCTATACGGCAACCTGGTTGGCAGGACTTTACGGCATTGCCCTTGCTGCAGTCAGCATGCTGGCTACAGTGGGGATGATTATGGCCATTGATGCCTACGGTCCGGTGGCAGACAATGCCGGCGGTATCGCGGAAATGGCCGGTTTCGGAAAAGATACCCGCGCCATTACCGATTCCCTCGACCAGCTGGGGAATACCACCGCAGCTATTGGCAAGGGGTTTGCCATTGGTGCTGCTGCCCTGACGTCGCTGGCTCTTATCAGTGCCTATGTCCAGGTGGTTGCACTGCATACCCCTGACTTCAGCCTTGTCCTTACTGACCCTGTTGTTCTGGTGGGAATGTTTCTCGGGGGCATGCTGCCTTTTATTTTTGCGGCGCTGACGATGACGGCGGTTGGGGATGCAGCGGGAGAGATGATAGAAGAGATTCGCCGCCAGTTTCGGGAAGTCGAAGGGCTCATGGAGGGACTGGTAAAACCGGACTATGCAAGCTGTACCGCCATTGCCACAAGGGCTGCCCTGAAACGTATGGTCCTGCCCGGAGTGCTTGCCGTGCTCTCCCCCGTAGCGGTGGGCTTCATCCTTGGCCCCTATGCGCTTGGTGGTCTGCTGGGAGGCGCATTGCTGACAGGCATCCTGTTGGCATTGATTATGGCCAATGCTGGTGGCGCCTGGGATAATGCGAAAAAATATATCGAAAGGGGCAACGAAGGCGGCAGGGGATCTGAAGCGCACGATGCCACGATAGTGGGCGATACGGTCGGAGATCCATTCAAGGACACTTCAGGCCCTTCACTGAATATCCTGATCAAGGTGCTGGCGATCTGTAGTCTGGTCTTGGCGCCTTATATACAGTAAATTTACACCCTGATTTTTAAACACAACAAGATGAGGTATTAATAATGGCAACAACACTGGAATTGGATGATAAACAGCAGGAAATCCTGAAAGAAGTCCTGGAAAGCGCGTTCGGGGATTTGCGTTATGAAATTGCCGATACTGACAATTCGGAGTTCAAGGATAATCTGAAAATTCGTCGTGATGTGGTGAATGCCATATTGGAAAAGCTGGGCTGACACAGATAACCCATCGATCAAGCAACAACCAATTAAAAAGGCCGGGTGACTCCATGTTATCCGGCCTTTTTTTATAATGGGGGTCTATAATGGGGGTCAGAGTAAAATTTATAATGGGGGTCAGAGTAAAATTAAAAAATATAAGAGACAGTATATAAATACAATAATCTGCCTCTGGAGATCTCTTCGAACCCATAACCTGATTCTTCGCTTATGCTGGCGCGCATTTCAATACATGCTACTGCCCTTGCCGTGCAAGTACTTCGATTGCCATATTGGCATCGCCTGCTATGGTATTTCAATATAGGTAATACGGCGAGACGCTTTGCTTTTGTTCTTTATTGCGGCATTGCAGGATTGGACTGCACCATGTGTCTGAAACGCTTCCAATGACACTGGGTCTTCGGGGCTATAGTTCAGGTTGCGCGCAGGAAATGTTGTGGGTGTCCTGTTTGGCAGGAGATGTAATTCAACTTTTATGGAGCACCCGGGGTGAAAATCAAATTGCCCCGCGAGCTTTAAGTTATGTAGTGGCTGGCATCAGTCCTGGCACTCAATAATATTGACCGGCACTTCCCACACGTTGATCGCCAACCCGCCCCTGGCGGTTTCCTTATATTTATCCTGCATGTCGCGGCCGCTATCACGCATGGTCCTGATAACCTGGTGCAGTGATACATAGTGCTTGCCGTCTACATGCAGTGCCATGCGCGCCGCGCTAATCGCCTTGCCAGGCGCAGGGGGGCTACAAAAGTTTCCGTGTTGTAGAAAATATTTCGTGCTCGAAACCACCCGGTTCACCTTGTGCATCTCTGCAACAAACTGAGGTACTGCCGTTGTTAAAGCAGCCAAAAAAATGCAGACCGTACCTGGATGGAATTTTTACTTATAACGAGCATCAAATACCGTGCATTCCACCCGGCAAAAACCAGGCTTTGCCCCAGGACAAAGTTCGGCGAAAGCCAAGAATAGATTTAAAAAGTGTGTAAGCAGTGTGTAAGCAAATTTTCAAGCAGTGAAAATTTGTCGGCACTTACAATGTATTGAATTTAAGAAGAGAATTGGCTGGGGTGGTAGGATTCGAACCTACGCATGACGGAGTCAGAGTCCGTTGCCTTACCGCTTGGCTACACCCCAGTAAAACTGTTTCAAAACGAATCCCTTGCGGACCCGCCTCTCTTGACGCATGACTGGAGTCCGTTGCCTTACCGCTTGGCTACACCCCAGTAATTTGAACCAACATCAAATATACGGCGGCAGGACGCAGCCGGATTTTCGAAGGCCGCAATCCTACTAAGATTACCGCCGCTTTTCCAGTGTTTAGCGGTATTTTCATTCAATACACCTATGTTTTAATGGTTACAGGCTTCAAGCTCATTTTGGGGTTCACAGGCAAACTTGAAAAACTACTTACTTTTGAGGGTATATGGGCCAGGAAATCGAATCCAGCGATTTTAGCAACGCTGAACTGGAAAAGTTCAAGCACCAGTTAGCCGAAGAAACCAGGCTGCTTGAAACCTACTTTGATCAGTCCCTTTTTACCAGACAGGGCTACAAAGCCGGTTTTGAGCTGGAAGGCTGGTTGCTGGACAGCAGTAATCATGCGGCACCGGATAACGACGCTTTTTTAGCCAGCCTCAATGACAAAAATGTGGTGCCCGAGCTTGCCACCTTTAATTTTGAGGTCAATGGGGATGCCACTATTCTGACCAATGATGCACTGGCGCGGATGTACAAGGATCTGTTACAGAGCTGGCGTCATTGTGCCGAAATAGCCAGTAGCCGAAATGAAAAAATACTCATGATTGGCATCCTGCCCCATCTGCGTGAAAGCGACCTGAACATGAACAACATGTCTTCCCTGTCGCGCTATAAAGCCCTGAATCATCAAATCCTGAAAATGCGTGATTTCAAGCCGTTGCATTTGCACATCAGTGGCAAAGATGAAATGGACACCCTAAAGAATGATGTGATGCTGGAAGCTGCGACCACTTCATTTCAGATTCATTTTCAGATTCCGCTGGAGGAATCAGTCAATATCTTTAACGCAACCCAGATAGCATCGGCGCCAATGGTAGCCATTTCCGCCAACTCGCCCTACCTTTTCGGTAAAGATCTGTGGGATGAAACCCGCATCCCCCTGTTTGAACAAAGTGTGGAAATTGGTGGCCCGGGAAAGCGTCGGGTATGTTTTGGCTATGGCTACCTGCAGCAATCCCTGATGGAGTGTTTCGCGGAAAATCTGTCTGAGTACCCCGCCCTCCTGCCTCTGGTTGATGAAACCCCACCCGAGAAACTGGCCCATCTGAAATTCCACAATGGCACAATCTGGCGCTGGAACCGGCCCCTGATCGACTTTGATAAAAACAATAAACCCCATCTTCGAATCGAGCATAGAGTAGTCCCGGCAGGCCCCAGCATTGCTGACTGCTTTGCCAATGCAGCGTTTTATTATGGACTTAGCCATGGGTTGAGCCTGCGCCATGAAAAAGTGTCTGACTGCATTGCCTTCGGCGCAGCAAAAAATAATTTTTATGAATGCGCCCGATACGGACTCAACGCCAACGTGATCTGGATGGATGGTCGTGAGCTCAATGTAAGGAATCTGATCATTGATGAATTACTCCCCCTGGCCACTGAAGGCCTGGCAGATCTGGGAATTGATGAAAGTAATATAAAACACTGGCTCGGCATTATTCAGGGCAGAGCCGAGAGTCGGCAAAATGGTGCCACCTGGCAACGTGGCTGGGTGGCAAAACATGGGCATGATATGCAGGCTATGGTGAACCGCTACTATGAGCTTCAGCAAACTGAACAAGCGGTCCATGAATGGACTCTTCTTTAAACCCACGAAAATATAAACGAAGCAATAAATGATTAAACGCTTGAACAAAATCCCAGAAGGTTTTCTTGATTGCCCTGCAGAAGATTTACACAGGATTATTCCTGACAGCACGCTGATTTCTCTCGATGGACAAAGAAAGCAACCCCTGTTTTTATCAGTACTGCTGCATGGCAATGAACCCACTGGTCTGGTTGTGGCGCAGAACATACTGAAACAGTATCAGGAAGAGAATCTGCCCCGCTCCATCCTGTTGTTCATTGGGAACGTAAAGGCCGCCAGCAAAGCTTTACGACGCCTGGATGATCAACCTGATTACAATCGCATCTGGCTGGAAGGAAAACTGGATAAGGAATCCGAGATACACCATGACATTGCTGCATTACTCCATGAGATGGCACGTCTTTCCCTGTTTGCCTCCATTGATATTCATAATAATACGGGGATCAACCCGCATTACGGCTGCGTCAACAAACTGGACCCACAATTTCTAAATCTCTCACGCCTGTTTTCCAGAACCATGATTTATTTTGTGCAGCCCGGTGGTGTACAGAGCAAGGCCTTTTCTCATTTGTGCCCTGCCGTCACGCTGGAATGTGGCAAGGTGGGTGATGAATTTGGCATTCAGCTGGCCACTCACTTTGTCGACCAGGTTTTAAATCTTGAAGCTATCCCAAGAGATGACGTCACTGATCAGGATATCGATCTGTTTCATACCCTGGCGGTGATAAAAATACCGGAAACGGTAAGCTTCAGCTTTGATGGCAGTGATGCCGACATGCAGTTTATTCAGGGCATAGAGACGCTGAACTTTGAGGAGATTCCGCCCGGCACCGCCATAGCAACAATCAGCAATAACATCGCTGCCCCTATACTGGTTTTAAATGAGGACGGTGAAAATATTACCCATGAATTATTCGAGATAAACGACCATAAGCTGGTCAATCTGAAAACCCTGATGCCGGCGATGCTTACTCTGGAAGAAGCAATTATTCGACAGGATTGTCTATGCTATGTCATGGAACGTTATTTGATTGGCATGGGAGAAAAAGCAGGTAATGACGACAAACCGATCTGGACCGTGGACACTGCCTGAGTCAAAACCGGCTTCGTGCAGGTCGGATCAGCCTCGCACAGCCGTCATCCGGCGTTTTACAGAGATGAGGAATTTTGCCTGAAGGTTGTTACGGAACCGCTTTTGTTCTTCTATATGTCGGAGGCGCTGCGCTTGTCCGACCTAAATATCAATCCGACCCAGGTTTTGGATTTCTTAACCCAGCAGTCTTTCCTTAAACTCTCCACGCATACAATGATTCGATGCCATGGATGAAGAATAGGCTCCCGCATTAATCAGCACCAGGAAATCCTCTTCGTCCATATCCGGCAGCTGGGCATTTTCATACCAGACATCCAGTGCTTCATTGATATTCCCCACCACGTGATAAGTCTGTAGCGGCTCATCCTGATAGAATACAGGTACCGGCTGAAACGGCAGATTGTAATTGGCTGGTTCCGGAGCAATATTAAAACCGGCATCTACCCCCAGAAACATAACATCGCGTTTACGTTCCAGGTAAGTTTTTTCCAGTAATAACAGACCTGCGTCTTTTACCAGGTAATCCCCTGGCTCTACTTCCACATGCAAGCCCTTGTCACCGAACTGGCGCGCCAGCGCCTGGGCCCAAAGTTCAAGATCCAGTGGCTGATCGCTCTCCACATGAGGAACCCCAAGACCTCCACCCACATTGACTCGGGTAACCGAATCACATTGTTCTATGAACCACTGACATTCTTCCATGATACTTTCCCAGACAGGTAACTGAGGGCTAAGAAAGCCGCAGCCGGTGTGAAAGTGGATTTTGGTGACGTCCAGGCCATAGTCCTTTGCGGCAGCCAGAGCTTCATGAAACTGTTCCCTGTAAACCCCAAACTTGGTAGTGACCTCACCGGCATACTGAAGCCGTTGATTACCATCACGGCTGATACCCATACCGGGATTAACACGAATACCTATTTCCGACCCGGAAAACATTTCACCCCACGCACGGATGCCATGAATGGAATCGGCATCAAAAAACAAACCTTCATAGCGTGACAACAAGCGATAATCACGGCGTGAAAGGCTGCCTGCGGTAAATGAAATCTCATGAGGATTGAAACCACAGCTGATAGCATGCTCGACCTCGCGGGGAGAGCAGGCATCTATACCGCATTTACCAGACTGCTTCAGGGCTGCCAGCAATGGCGCAAAGCGGTTGGCTTTCATGGCATACAGGATACTATGCCGTCCATTAAGACCGGTAGCATCGAGGGCGTTATGCAGGCGATCAAGATTTTGCAGAACCCGTTCAATGGAATAGACAAAACCCGGCGTGCCCACTTCTCGGACCAGGTCAGCCACAGACTGACCGGCAAAAAACAGCACGCCGTCCTGGTAGCAAAGGTCTTCCCTTTGCCACCAGCTCATGGTTTTAACATTACTCATTTGCGAATTAATGGGTTCTTGCTACGTCATGTTGTTCCATAACAACATGAGGAGAACTTTCCTTACGACCGGTAATCCAGCCTCGACAGGAAGCGCTACCACAGCAACAGCCGAACTGCTTGAACAGCGTATCTTCTGTTTCCGCATAATCCATGTACAGGTAAGTACCTGCTGGAATATCCGTTACTGCCCTCAAGGTTTTCTTTTTCATATCCAGAGACACATTGGGCTCGCAGGAATGCAGTAAATAACCGGTAAAGTAGGGGTCATACATATGTTCGTTGCTGGAAACCTGCAGGGTATGCTGTCTTATATCAGGCACGATTTCACCACTGACAACTGCCAGCAAATCTCCTGCTTTAAAATGGCGATGAGTGATTACACCAAATCCCGAATTGTTATCTTTCGGAACGACTGCAAAATCACAGGCTTGCGGGAACAAAGGATTGTCACCAAAAGTTTGTGGATAAAGCATTCTTTTAAATCTCCAGTTAAGGGCTAAATAACAAAAAACGACCCGTCTCTGGGAATCAGAGTTTCGGATCGTTTTCAGACGCGCTTTATACTGCCAGTTGAGGTTTCACACAAGAAATTTTTTACCCTTTGAGTGTAATTATTTCCCTGTGGTTTCAGGGTGATACAGGGTTTATGCCGAATATCGCTTCGCTTATCCGACCTCCGCATAGCTTGGACTTACCAGTGTCTGGTTTTTACCTGTTAACCGCAGCCGCCAGCAGTCTGTCGAGATGATTGGCAAAAGCCTGCCGGTCCTGTTGGTTCAAGGGCGGCGGGCCACCTGTATTCACTCCACTGCTACGCATGGTGTCGAGAAAATCACGCATATTGAGTCGCGGCTTTATATTGTTTTCAGTAAACAACTCTCCCCGGGGACTCAGGGCCAGAGCGCCCTTTTCAATCACTTCGGCTGCCAGTGGAATATCTGCCGTAACGACCAGATCTCCTGCCTCAACTAATTTCACTATTTCGTCATCCGCCACATCAAATCCCTGGGGAACCTGCAGTGAGGTTATATTTTTATCCGGCGGTGTCGGCATGGCCTGATTCGCTACCAGGGTAAGTTGAAAACCGGTACGCCTGGCAGCCTTGAATAAAATTTCTTTTATCACTACCGGACAGGCGTCAGCGTCTATCCAAATTTTCATAGTCGATTTTCCTCTGGCAAGTTTGGCTCTGGCTTCTCGAGGGGAAAATGAATCGCAAGCCAAACCGTAACCTCTTCAGCTGAAGTCCACTTTACCCGGTGCTTTTTTCGTGCCGGAATAAACTGGTAGTCACCAGCCTGCATATGACGCTCGCTATTATCGGCAAATTCAATAATGCCTTCTCCCTTCAGTACCAGTACCCATTCATTGTCTTTTTGTTCATACCAGCCCTGAGCCGGCGCACTATGACCTTTTGACAGAATGCGACTTATGCTGACATGTTCATTTTTTAGCAACAACTGTTCCAGTTCTTCTGGCAGGGCTTCGGGAATTGCGGACAGAATATTATCGGCGTTATTTTTATCACTGACTTTATTCATGCTTTTTCTCCAGACTCACCCTGCTTACCCCAGTATCCAGCCAACATTGATCCGGACAGGTTATGCCACAAACTGAATATTGCTCCTGGCAAAGCAGTGGCAGCACTATAAAACTGTGTCGCCAGTGCAACACCGAGACCGGAGTTCTGCATACCAACTTCAATGGCAATAGTCCGGCAGCTACTTTCTTCAAGCTGTAACAGTTTACACAGTCCGTAAGCACTGCCAATGCCAAACAGGTTATGCAGGATTACCACTACTATTACCAGGCCGCCGATGCTTATCAGGTTATTGCTGTTCAAGGCCACCACGATACCTATGATAAGAACAATGGCTAGCACCGAAATAGCCGGGAACAAGGGATTCAATTTACCCAGTCTGGAACCAAGCCAGGTGTTTATAAACAGTCCTGCCAGTACCGGCATAATCACCATCTGCAGAATACTCAGCATCATGCCCGCAATCGGTACTTCAAGCGCCTGACCGATATACAACCAGGTGAGAAAAGGTGTTGCTACTACCGACAAAAGCGTGGACACCATGGTCAGGGAGATAGATAAAGCCAGGTTACCTTTCGCCAGATAACACACCACATTGGAAGCGGTACCGCCGGGACAACAGCCCACCAGTATTAATCCCGTAGCCAGTTCTGCGGAAACCGGAAAAACATGGACCAGGGTAAAAGCAAACAAAGGCATTAGCAAAAATTGCAGCCCCGTTCCCAACATAATGCTCTGCGGCTTAATAAGAACCTGTTTAAAATTCTCCAGCGTCAGGGTCATGCCCATGGCGAACATGATCAAAGTCAGCAGTGGAACAATGCAGTCTGCCAGAGGCAAAAAAAGTTGTGGAAAAATATAAGCGATAACAGCCGACACAATAGCCAGCAATGGGAACAGGCGTGTTATTAGATTCATAATTAAGACCAATACGAAACAGCGGCTGTCAGTGCTTCAAACCTGAATATACAGTACATCGCTGACGACTCCCCGGCTCTGGCTTTGGAACATTTAAATTCTTGATTTTTACTGATGTTACGAATGAGCTTAGCCCAGTGCAAGTAATGCCAGTATACTGGGCAGGAAAATAGATAAAGCCGGTATTTAACGAAGTGCTGACTATATTATTCACCATTTGCATGGCCCGGATTGCGCATCTTGAGAAACGGCGTGGATGGGTATGGGGGATGATTACGTTTTTTATTACTGTTGCTATGCAGGTCTTTCTTGTTAGCGGTTATTGGGGAGCGCTATCGGGATTTTTTATTTCCTGTGGAACAATGACCTATATAAACATCAAGTACCCGGTTAACAAAGGTGTCACTCTTGGCTACTACCCCAAGTAAGCTGAATAATGTTATTCATCCAGCACACTGATAACAGGAACATCCATCGTTTGTACAAAGTCGCCGTCGAACTTTAAGGTCAGGCGCACCGTGTCTCCACTTCCAAGAGGCGACTTAAGATCCATCAGCATTAGGTGCAAGCCCCCTGTTTTTAACTCCAGACTCCCCCTGGCGGGAATGGTGGCAGACATAACATGTTCCATTGTCATACCTCCGTTTCGTTTGACCGTTGCATGCAGAGAGGCAGATTTTGCTGCTGAAGTTTCAGCCCCGGTAAGGACTATGTCTGCATCAGTATTATTCACCAGTGTCATATAGGCGGCAGTATTGGCAACTCCGGGGGGTAATCCACGCACGTAGGCATTGGTTACATGAAGACCTGTGCTGGCAGCCGCGATGGCAAAATTACTGGCGAATGTTGGTGTCAGCAGCAGTAATAAAATTAGCCATGGTTTTTTCATTAGTTCAATTACCTGATTTACCTGCTCTTATTTCCGGCACCCATTGAGTCCTCTTCAGGACTATGGAATTACCACCTGAATACTCGGCTCACTGGCTATGCCAATATTGCCGCGCAAACGTGCACCTCCGACAGCTTCACGCATAATTTTATAGATCCAGCGACCCTCTTCATCGGTACGCGCATTGATTAAAAAAACCGCTTCAATGGTTTGTATATGCTGACCTATATCGCCAAGTTCAACCATTATCTCAAGATTGCGGCTGGTCAGGGCATCAGGATCGAGAACGAAGATCTCCATTCTGGTTTCCCTGGCCTGTTTCAGGCGCTGGCGGGCATTGCTTATAACAGCCGAGTTCACCCCTATTCCTGCAGCACGATTAAGATAACTTTCTGCACTGTCGTACTGACCCAGTCTGGTTGCCGCATCAGCGAGCTCGGTGTAGCGCACCACAATATCACGAATCCCCTGCAAGGCGACGGCATTGTCCGGCTCAAAATCGAGAATGGCCCTGAAGCCTTCATAGGCATTATTGCCGGCGGGGGACATCAATCGATTATCCTCATAGGACAGGCGCGCTTCATAAAGCATGTCAGCCAGTATGCGCTGACGCACAAAAGGATCACTGATATTACTCAGGGTTTCTTCCAGTGTCCCGGCTCCACCAACATCACTACTCGTGTCATCCGCCTCACTGTCACTGCCTGAATATTCAATAGTCGCACTTTCATTACCAGCACAGGATGCCAGCATGATCAGCACCAATAGTGAGATAAACCTTGAGTTAAGCAACTTATTCAACATCTCGTTAACTAAAGAAGACCGCTAAACGGTATATATTTCAGGTATTGGCCCGCGACAACTTTTTCGCCGAGGGGAATTTCAGCCAGACCATCTGCCCATGACAGGGATGTCATGATACTGGAGCCTTGATTGGAAAAGGCCTCTAACACCTGCTCACCGTTGGCATTGGTTTGTAGTCTGACCCGAACGAACTCCAGCCGAGTATTAGCTGAAGCCTGTGTAAAGTCTGACTTAATCTGGACTGATGGCGCTGTCAGGGTGCTGCATCCCTGTATTTTCAGGAGATAGGGTCTGACCAACATGGCAAAGGTGACGAAAACCGCGACCGGATTCCCCGGCAAACCAAAAAACGGAATTCCTGCCACCTTTCCATAGGAAAAGGGCTTGCCAGGTTTTATGGCAAGTTTCCACAAACCCAGCTCCCCCAGATTCTCCACCGCCTTGCGCACATGATCCTCGTCTCCTACAGAAACGCCACCGGTAGAAATTATACAGTCGGCATCGCCGGCCGCTGACATTAAAGCTGCCTCGGTACTTGCGAGGGAATCTTCGACGATGCCCTTTTTGATAACCTGCATGCCCATGCCTGTGAGCAGACCTTCAAGTGTAAAACTGTTGGAATCATAAATCTGACCAGGACCCAGCGGCTGGCCCGGAGCAATGACTTCATCTCCGGTATTGATAATCGCCACCCGTAATGGACGCTTGACCATTACGCTGGCAATACCCAAGGAAGCAAGCATGCCAAGATCCTGCGCGCGAAGCTGATGACCCTGTGTCAACACTTCACTGCCCTTTTCAATGTCATGACCGCGCAAACGAATATTGTTGCCTTTGGCAGGTAATTCCATGATGGAGACCTGGCCATTTTCTGCGCGTGTGTTTTCCTGAATGACGACAGCATCAGCCCCCTGCGGAATCTTGCCACCGGTGAAAATTCGAGCCGCAGTACCTGGCTCCAGGGACTTACCCACATGTCCAGCAGCGATAGTCTGGGATACTGGAAAAGTGACGCCTGCCTTATCCATGTCAGCCGTATTAATGGCATATCCATCCATGGCGCTGTTATCAAAATCAGGCACATCAAAAGCCGCACACTGGGAATCCGCCAGCACACAACCCAGCGCTTCCGGCAATGCCACGTCAATGACATGTGGATTTTCTTCGGCAGCACGCAATAGAAATTCAAGTGCTTTTTCAATAGGGATCAAGGCGGAAGACATAAAATTTATCCTGAAAACGAGATCGCTATTCTACAACGGGCGCCGGGGGCAAGTCACAAGTTACAAGTCTCAAGTCTCAAGTCTCAAGTCGGCGATCGAAGGTCGCCCCGTCGGATGGCGGCTACGCCTTATCCGACCTACAGGAAACCTCTTGCCTCTTGCCTCTTGCCTCTTGTCTCTTGTCTCTTGTCTCTTGTCTCTTGTTTCGTCAGACTTGAGACTTGCAACTTATTCCCCTGCACCCTGAATCCGTTATAATGCCGCCCTCAGTTTTCCAGGCCTGTTCCCCGTGAGTGATTATTTAATTTTCCTCGTTCCTGCAATTTGTTTTGCCGGTGCCTTTTTGTCGACAGTCGCCGGTATGGGAGGTGGGCTGTTGATTCTGGCAACCTGCTCTCAAATCATGCCTGTTGGCATAGTGATTCCACTAAACGGGGTTTTTGTTTTTGCCGGACAGGTAACACGAACGATTCAATTTCATCGCCATATTGCCTGGCACATCACCCTGCCCTTCATTCCAGGTTCGGTGATCGGCGCTTTGCTGGGGACATTGATATATTTCAGCCTGCCCGAAACCGCCATCGCATTATTACTTGGCTGCGTCATGCTCTGGTTCAGTTGGGTCCCCAGCAGCAAGGGCTCAAGGGAGCTGGCTCAGAAAATTCCGCAACCTTATTTCTGGATAGGGATAATCCACACCTTTTTATCAACGGTTTCTGGTGCCGGTGGCTTGCTGCAGTCGCTTATGGTCAACAGTAAATTGCCCAAGGAAAGTATTGTCGGCACCATTGCCGGCACCTTGCTGGCAATGTCAGTATTCAAGACTGTAGGGTATTTTTTGGCGGGCTTTGATTACCTGACCTGGCTGCCGGTAATACTGTTTTCATGGCTTACCGGCATTGCCGGCACAACAGCAGGAAAATATTCCCTGAACCTTATGCCGGATGTATTTTTCCGGCGCCTTATCAAAACAATGGTGACTATTTTTGCTTTGCGGCTTTTTTGGCAGGCGGCTTCGACTGCCTGGGCTTTTTAGCAGAGGATTTTTTGCGCTTTGGCCTGTTATTGGTTTCCTTGTCGCCTGCCATAGCAGGCTTACTGACTTGAGCCGGCGGTTTTTCTTTTTTCACTCCGTAAATATCTTCCAGTACAGCCGTAACACCGGCGGCGCGCGAATGCTGCTTAATACCAAAGGTGCCCATGATCTTGCTGGCGTTAAGAGAAGAATGGCGAATATAGGGACGCTCTACTGGTAACAATTCTATTTCCAGGGAGGGCAATATCTTATCCAGCGCAGGATCCAGCCTGCCTGCCTCCTCCAGCACATGCAGTACAAACTGATCCTGATTTACTGCCTGCATGGCGTTGTAATGATAGGTTCCCCATACTTCGGCATTACAATCCACCTGTTTGACAATGCCTAAAATCACCCGCGCCGCATCGCCTGCATGAGTCGGGCTGAAACGATTATCCACGACACTGATCCTGCCTGCGTTTTTCTTGCAGGAATCGATCAGGTTAAGAAAATATTTATTGCGATGAGCACTGAAAAGCCAGTCTGTCCGCAGAATAATATGTTTCTCGTTTTCCTCTCTGAGGGTGCGTTCTCCATACCACTTGCTTTTGCCATAACTGCAAACAGGGTTGGCTTCATCTTCCTCGTCATAGGTTTCTTTTTTCTCACCATCAAATACATAACTGGAAGAATGATGAATGATGGGAATATTGAGCTGCTTGCAAACTCGCGCCAGGGCTGTAACCCCGTCAGTATTGATCAGGTCACATCTTTTAGCCGCTTCCGGGTCGCTCTCCGCTTTTTGCAGATTTGAGTAAGTCGATACATTGATGAGCTGTGTAGGGTTAATTCGGCTGACTGCTTTCATCACTTCCTTGGGTTTCAAGACGTCAACCTGATCAGTATCCAGAGCAGAAAACTCAATTTCCACATCACTCAACAGCCGGGTCAGTTCCTGACCAAGCTGACTATTGGCTCCAAATACTAGTAACTTCACGGCTTATCAAAACTCTTGAAATGAATAATGCGATAGCTTACCGGACTTTTCCTAAAAGCGGGAAATATCCTGATAAAAACTGGCATGCCTTTGTAGAGGCTTGGCTGGATTAAGAATTCCTTCCTTGTAGCAGCGACGAGATTTTGTCTTCAGCAAGGAAGGAAAAGTACTAATAAAATGAATCAGCTTTTGCAGGCCTGTAACGATATTCCTAGAACGGAATATCGTCATCAAAGCTATCCATGTCTGCCGGCGCCTGCTGTGGTGCGGCTCCGCCACCCTGTTGTGCAGGAGAACGCGAAGGCGCTTGCGCAGAACCTGAAGGCTGAGCCTGGTAACCGCCGCCACCAGAGCCGGAATTGCCACCGCGACTGTCCAGCATCTGCATTTCGTTGGCGATAATATCCGTGGCATAACGTTTGACTCCATCCTGTTCCCAGGAGCGGGTCTGCAATCTGCCTTCTACATACAATTTGGAGCCCTTGCGAACATATTCGGCAACAATCTCAGCCAGGCGTTGGTAAAAAGTGATTCTATGCCACTCCGTACGTTCCTGCTGTTCGCCGCTATTTTTATCTTTCCAGGTTTCACTCGTGGCCAGGGTAATATTAGTGACGGCATTGCCATTGGGCATATATCGGGTTTCCGGGTCTCCCCCAACATTACCGACCAGAATTACTTTATTAATACCTCTACTCGCCACAACATCCTCCAGAAAATGAATAATAATTTATGACATCAAGTCTAGCATGCTTCTGAAAAAATTCGATCATAAATAGCTTTCCGGAGTATAATTGCCGGTTTGATTTTTCCTTTCGCCAAATAAGACATCCAATACAAGAATCGGTCCGAACAACTTACTCATAGAATCGGGCCATACAGCCAGAACAATCAACCGGAAAATAGGTACACACTATCAGCCACATGGATAACATCGTCGTCAGGGGGGCTCGCACCCATAACCTGAAAAATATTGACCTGACTATTCCCCGAGACAAACTGGTAGTTATTACCGGCATTTCAGGATCAGGCAAATCTTCTCTCGCATTTGATACCCTTTACGCGGAAGGTCAGCGCCGCTATGTAGAATCACTGTCCACCTATGCCCGGCAATTCCTCTCGATGATGGACAAACCGGATATGGACCAGATCTCCGGCCTGTCCCCGGCGATCTCCATTGAGCAGAAGTCGACTTCACACAATCCGCGCTCAACCGTGGGCACAATCACCGAAATCTATGACTACCTGCGGCTATTGTTTGCCAGGGTTGGCGATCCCTATTGCCCGGATCACCACAAAAAACTCGAAGCCCAAACCATCAGCCAGATGGTGGATCAGGTACTCGCCCTGCCGGAAGGCAGCCGTATTATGTTACTTGCGCCTATCGTTCGTGAGCGCAAGGGTGAACATGTGCATGTCTTTAATGAGCTAAAAACCAGTGGTTTCATCAGGGCCCGTGTCAACGGCATCGTCACCGAGCTGGAATACCCGCCGGCACTGGATAAAAACAAGAAACATACTATCGAGGCTGTGATTGACCGCTTCAAGGTAAGGCCGGATATGGAACAACGTCTGGCGGAATCCTTTGAAACTGCCCTGCAAATTGCCAGCGGTATTGCCATTGCCAGTTTTATGGATGATGAAAACAAGGATGAAAAAAACAAAAAAGGCGCAAAAAAACCTGCTGACCTGGTGTTCTCCTCATTGTTTGCCTGTCCGGTCTGCGGTCATAGCATTACAGAACTCGAGCCCAGACTGTTTTCCTTTAATAACCCGGCTGGCGCTTGCGAAACCTGTGACGGCCTTGGCCTGAAGCAGTTTTTTGATGAAAAAAGAGTGATCGTCGATGACTCTCTGAGTCTTGCTGAAGGAGCCATTAGACGCTGGGATCGACGCAATATTTATTACTTTCAGTTACTCAGTTCGCTGGCTGAGCATTATGGCTTTAGTCTGGAAACGCCCTGGAAAAAACTCCCCAAAAAGACCCAGAAAATTATTCTCCATGGCAGTGGTACCGAGAAAGTTGACTTCAGTTTTGTCAATGAACGCGGCGACAACTTCACCCGCAGCCATCCGTTTGAGGGCATCTTACCCAACATGGAACGGCGCTATCGGGAAACCGACTCCAATACGGTGCGGGAAGAATTTTCCAAATATCTCAGTTCCCAGCATTGTCCGGACTGCCAGGGTACTCGCCTGCGCCGCGATGCGCGTCATGTTTTTATTGATAAACATGCCTTACCTGAAATTACCGCGATGACCATCGCCGGCGCAGCCGCCTATTTCAATGGCCTGAAATTTCGCGGCAAGAAAGCCAGCATCGCGGAAAAGATCCTCAAGGAAATCGATGACCGTTTGCGCTTTCTTATTGATGTGGGATTAAACTACCTGACCCTGAACCGCAGCGCGGACACATTGTCCGGTGGCGAAGCCCAGCGTATTCGCCTGGCCAGCCAGATCGGGGCCGGGCTGGTGGGCGTGATGTATATCCTGGACGAACCCTCGATTGGTTTGCACCAGCGCGATAATGACCGCCTGTTGAAAACCCTGAAACATTTGCGCGACATCGGCAATACGGTCATCGTCGTTGAACATGATGAAGAAGCGATTTACACAGCCGACCATGTCATTGATATCGGACCCGGGGCCGGCGTTCATGGTGGCGAAGTGGTTGCCCAGGGCACTGTAGAACAAATCATAAAGAACAAAAACTCACTTACCGGACGTTATCTGTCTGGTAAAGAGCGCATTGAGATTCCGCAACATCGGGCTGAAAACGACCCGAAAAAACAACTGGTACTTGCCGGTGCCCGTGGTAACAACCTGAAGAATGTCACGCTGAAAATTCCTCTTGGTCTGATGACCTGCATCACCGGTGTCTCGGGTTCCGGAAAGTCCACGCTGATCAACAACACACTCTATCCACTGGCCGCAACGCTGCTTAATCGAGCCACTACGCTGGATGCCGCCCCCTATGACTCACTGGACGGCCTGCAACAACTGGACAAGGTGGTGGATATTGACCAGAGCCCCATCGGCCGCACACCACGCTCCAACCCGGCCACTTATACCGGTATTTTTACACCGGTGCGTGAGCTGTTTTCTGCCACCCAGGAATCCCGTTCCCGAGGTTATAAACCCGGGCGCTTCAGTTTCAACGTCAAAGGCGGTCGTTGCGAAGCCTGCCAGGGTGACGGCATGGTAAAAGTGGAAATGCATTTTCTGCCCGATATTTATGTGATGTGTGATATCTGCAAGGGCAAACGCTATAACCGTGAGACCCTGGAGGTAAAATACAAGGGCAAGAATATTCATGAAGTACTGGATATGACCATTGAGGATGCCCGGGAATTTTTCGACCCGGTACCGCAGATTGCACGCAAGCTGCAAACCCTGATAGAAGTCGGCCTTTCCTATATTCGACTGGGTCAGTCCGCCACTACACTTTCCGGTGGAGAAGCCCAGCGCGTTAAACTGGCCCGTGAATTGTCCAAACGCGATACCGGTCAAACCCTCTACATACTGGACGAGCCTACTACCGGTTTGCATTTCCACGATATCAAACAGTTATTAAATGTCCTGCATCGCCTGCGCGACCATGGCAATACCATCGTCGTCATTGAGCACAATCTGGATGTCATCAAGACAGCTGACTGGATCGTCGATCTTGGCCCGGAAGGCGGCGACGAAGGTGGCCAGATTATTGCCACCGGTACACCGGAACAAGTGGCCAAAGTCAAAGACAGCCATACCGGACATTTCCTGAAAAAAACTCTGGCCTGAGCTACTTTTATTCCCAGGTTTTTACCCCCCCCAAAACAAACGGGGTAAAAACCCTGGTTCAGTGCCTCTCTTTTTACTGAGTCAGCTCCCTTTTCCAGTTTCTTTTTCCGGACTATTGATTCAGAAAAGCTGGACAATCCAGTGAATAATTAATGAAAATGGCATGAATGCACCAGAAAAGTATTCATATTATGGAAAATATAATCGTTTCAGCACGCCTTTTATTCTCATTACTGTTTCTCAGCAGTATTGCTCAAATCTCGCTTGCACAGGTTAATTCTGCTTCTGTGGCAGACCAGGCAGAAGTCAGTGATTCAGCTGTAATAAACCCTGTCAAAGAAAGAATTACCGAAGAAATTATTGTGACCGAACAGTTGCCTCTTTACCGGCTCAGGCAAATAACCATCGAAGCCGAAGACAAAGTCTACGAGTTGTTTAATGAACTGGTGGATGAAAAACGCTTTGAAATTACCTGCGGCACCAAACAACGAAATAATTCCCGATTCAATTACCGGGAGTGCAAACCGGAATTTGAACGCCAGGTCACCAGTGCTGAAGCAAGGGATCATTTAGCCATGACCCGATCTATGACAGGGAATCCTGGTGAACTATCAGCAGGATCGATCTCCCTGGGTACTGCGGTACCACAGGAGTTTTCAATAGTCCGTCAGCACAAAGAGTTGCAGCAAAAAATGCAGACTCTGGCGCGGGAGAACCCCCGGTTTTTGCAGTCACTTATCGAGTTTGTCGAAGCAAAACAACGCATGGAAAGCTATGAACGCGTTGATGATGAAGAGTAAATCCGCTTCAGAGCTGCAGTAGATGCACAGCCTAGAACTGCCAGATCAAACGCCCATAGAGATTTCTGCCCAGGCCGGGAAGCCTGTCACGTAAAGCGATATCAGGATTGAAAGCCCGGTTATACCCGGCCAGGTGATCACGGTATTTGCGATCCAGCATATTATTGATACCCAGACCAATTTCCAGATTTTCCTGCGGATAAAAACGCGTATTCAGATTCAGCAGACTATAACCGCCGGTAGCAAGTTCACGATTGGTCACGGATATTCTGTCCTGACCAGCATAGGTAATATTTTCCAGACTGGCCGCCCACTTTCCGGCATTCCAGTTCAGGGCCAGCAAAAAATTATCCGGGGCAATGCGATACAGATTGTCATCTATGTCGCGCCGCTCGCCTCTGACCATACTCAGGTTCGCCTGCAGACCGAGACGCTCACTGATCTGGTAGCGTGACTCCAGATCAAGGCCATAGAGCTTCGCATCGACATTATTAAATTGCAGCGGAGCTCCTGATCCCATGCCCATATTCACCATCATCATGGCAAACTGTATAGACGTTGGATCTGTGGCGGGCGTACCCTGAATATAGTCATCCACATTCTTGTAAAAAACCCGTGGATAAAATGCAAAACCCGGACGGTTATAGTCAAACCCTGCTTCCAGTTCATGGGAGGTTTCAGAGTCCAGCGCCACATTACCAATATAGGTAATACCATCTGCAAGCCCACCTGAGGCCTCCAGAGGCAGCCACAGGTAACGTTCCTGATAGGACGGTGCACGCATTTTTCTGGCGGCTCCCAGATACCATGTAGTTGACGCGGAGGTCTCAACACTAAGCCTGGCAAACCAGTCTGCATTGGTATCATCCTGAGCCAGTTGCTGACTATTGAACCTGTTGGCCAGCATTGCGGCCATGTTATTCATCATCACCGGCATACCCATAGTCATCCCCATGGGATTTAGATTCGCGCTAACGTTGCCAGCATCCATGGACACCTGATTAAGCCGCAGGCCGGCTTCCAGACCGACCTTGTCGCCAATACTCATTTCCTGCTCAAGAAAAACACCAACGATATTCCTTTCAACACCAGAGAAATTAGTGATAGCAAACATCATGGCATTGGGATTACTGATATCCGCATCATGCTCACTCCAGTGCCCGTCAATACCAAAACGACGCAAACCATTTTCAAGCGGCTGCTCCAGTTGCAGGGAAAAGCTGGCGTTGTCACTGCTAGCAAAGGTTTGGCGATAACGCATGGCGCCAGTGGTCATCATATTATCCAGGGGCGGACGGCGCAGATGAAAATTGGTCATCCAGTGTTCAATACTGTTGATGGACAAGGAGGAAACAATATTGAATGCGCCCCCTTCCCGACGATAATCGAAATCAATATGGTTACTATCGATAGACCGGATATCCATTGGCAGCGCGGGGGTTCCCGCATCGCCGGTTTGATTCACCGCCACACTGACATTGAACTCCTGTCGGTGAGCCCGATAGCCATAACGCAGGTCGAGGCGCTCACGTTCATAGGCAGACGGTGTGATTTCTCCACCAGCAAATCCTGCATCATCCGCAGTTTCCGTCATGAAGGAGGTACTGAACAGGTGGGTATCATTGGCTAGAGCCAGCGAAGCACTGGCAACATTACCCGTATTAATTGATTGCAGTCCGCTGTAAACCCGTCCGGCAAGACTGAAATCACGGCTATTGGTAAAATTGCCTGAATGGGTTTTGGCTTCCATGCTGCCACCGATAGTTTCCTGACCACTGCTTACCGGTGCGATACCGCGATGTACAGTAAGCGATTCAAGAATCGCTACCGGCGCATAATGCAACGGAGCATCCATGGCATTGGGTCCGGCGGAACTGATACTGGAACCGTTGATACTAATATTAATACGGTCACCATACATGCCGCGATATTGGGCAATGCCGGTAAGCTCGCCATTTTTATTGAGGTTGGCGCCAGGCATCATACGCAACAACTGTGCCGTATCAGGCGGAGCTACCAGGGTTTCCTCTGTCACCAATACACTGGCATCTCTCACTGACGTGATCACTATCTCCTGAATCCCAGGGTCTGCTTCCTGCGCCTGGGAATTAACCGACAGTAGCAGAGCCGAAGCCATCAGAGAGCGCAGAGCAAGTTTTCTGCCATTTAAAAGAAAAGGAAGATGATTAACAAAAATTACTGAATTGGATGTCATGGAATAAGGCTACACTTCAGTTCATGGAAAGTGGGCTCATTATAGGAAAATGACTGCCTGTGCAAATGTGACAAATTGTCGCAGGGGCCGACTTACTTTGCTGCAGCGATGCCATCGCAAACGCTTTTGAAATACAATGCCCACTCAAAACCACATCTGGTAATTTTTATCTTTTCCAACACTGAGCTAGCGTCATTTCATGTCCCAAATACCCGCTGAAAAAAGTCCTGAACAGGAACATTCCGCCACTTCTCTGAATACCGCCCAACAAGTTCAGCAACTTGGCAAGGGAATCGCGTTCATGATGACCGGCTCTGTGCTGTTCGCCATTGCTGATGCCCTGGGAAAACTGGTGACCCAGGGTTATCCCCTGTCTCAGGTGGTCTGGATGCGCAGTGTCTTTGGTCTTATTTTGATTGCTGTAGTGATTCTGGCCAACGGCAAGCCGCAGGATTTTAAAACCTCGCGCCCGCTAAACCATCTGCTTCGCTCCCTGGCAGGCATTAGTATGACGGTATGCATACTGGTCGGGTTGAAATACATCCCGCTGGCGGAAGTTACTTCACTGGTATTTGCAACGCCGCTGGTGGTGGCGGTTTACAGCATTACCGTGCTCAAGGAGCCCATGAACAAAGGTATGTTAATGGCAATAATACTCGGGCTGGTGGGAGTCATCATTGTCGTGAGACCTACCCCGGATCATTTCCATATTGCTCATCTGGTGATGCTGGGCTTTGTTCTTTCATCTGCCTTTCTGAGTATCTCAGCAAGAGCTCTGGTAAAAACCGAGTCGGCGTTGACCCTGAATTTTTACATCTATCCGGCTACCATTATTGCTGGCGCCTGGTTTGCCTTGCGCGACTGGGTAAGCATGGATTTTCAGTCACTGGCGATTATGTTTGGCGTCGCTTTTTTTGCCACCCTTGCCCTGTTATCCATTACCAAAGCGGTACATTGCGCCAGCCCGGCAAAAGTGACGCCCTTTGACTATTCGCGCATCATCTGGACGCTGGCACTGGGTTTTTTATTCTGGGGGGAATTACCCGATGCCATGACCTGGGTAGGGATAGCGGTGATTATCCTGAGCGGGTTGTATATCATCAGTCAGGGCAGGACCGGAAAAAAACCCCGATAAAGCAGCGTCGTGCAGCGAAAAGTGGCTGGCTCGAGGACAGTAAATCGCCATTTCATGCTTCATATAATGGCCACATTGCTGTAATGTTTTGTGCCAGCAACGATCAGATTGAGTGACAGGGGAAAGACTATGGAATTACAAATCAACAATGAAGTCCATGAAGTAGATGTAGAAGCAGACATGCCCTTGCTGTGGGTATTACGGGATATTCTGGATCTTAAAGGTACCAAGTTTGGCTGTGGCATCTCCCAGTGTGGTGCCTGTACCGTTCATATTGATGGTGAGCCCGTGCGTTCCTGCTCCTACCCCGCCTCCGCCGCAGAAGGCAAGGCAATCACCACCATAGAAGGGCTGTCGGCGGATGCATCTCACCCGGTGCAGCAGGCCTGGGTTAAACACCAGGTGCCCCAATGTGGTTATTGCCAGTCAGGACAGATCATGACGGCCGTGTCATTACTGGCGAAAAAACCCCAACCTTCGGATGCTGATATCAATGCCGCCATGACCAATCTCTGTCGCTGTGGCACCTATAAACGCATCAGAGATGCCATCCATGATGTGGCCGGGAACAATCCTGAAACCACACTGGCCTACGAAGCATAAGGAGCGGATCATGAAAAATTCAACTATTAATCCATCTCGACGCCGCTTCATCCTGACCTCTGCAACTGTTGGCGGTGGTTTTGCCCTGGGGCTGCAGTTACCCACCAAAGCCCAGATGGCGACCGATGGTGGCAGTGATATCAATATCTGGGTACAAATCAGCCCTGATGATCAGGTCACTATCAAGTATGCCCGTTGCGAAATGGGCCAGGGCAGTATGACCTCTGCCCCCCAGATTGTTGCCGATGAACTGGACGCCAATTGGGAACAGGTTAATATCGAATATGTCGATGTAAACGAACATATCCGCATGGATCGAGCCTGGGGCGCTATGGTCACCGTGGGCAGTCAGACTATTCGTAACTCCCAGGAATATCTGCGTAATGCCGGTGCTAGTGCACGCGCCATGCTGCTGGCTGCCGCTGCCGATGAATGGGGTGTGGATGCCTCGGAAGTAACGGTCAGCAACGGCATAATCAGCCATGCTGGTAGTGGCCGGGAAAGTGGATTTGGCGCCTTTGCCGCAGCTGCAGCCGCCCAACCGGTGCCTGAATCAGTGACGCTGAAAGATCCGATCGACTGGCACATCATCGGTCAATCGTTTCCACGCGTGGATATTCCTCCTTCCGTGGACGGCTCCCAGGTATATGGCGTTGATATAGAATTACCCGGCATGGTCTATGCCTCAATAAGGCAATGTCCGGTTTTTGGCGGCACAGTAAGATCTTTTGATGCCAGTAAAGCCAGATCCCGCAGAGGAGTCATTGATGTCATGAGCATAGATGACAATGCTGTGGCCGTGGTGGCGGATAACTGGTGGCGCGCCAACAAGGCCTTGCAGGAAATCGAAATTGACTGGGATACCAATGGTAATGGTGATGTCAGCAGTGATGACATTCTGGCCACATTCAAAGCCAGTCTTGATGCACCGGAAGCCGCACTCCTGCCCAATAATAGTGGCGATGCCGACCAGGCCCTGGCCAATGCAGATCAGGTACTGGAAGCGGAATACTTTACGCCTTTCCTGAGTCATTCCCCCATGGAACCCATGGGCGCTACAGTGCGCATAAATTCTGATCGAGTGGATATCTGGGCTTCCACCCAGGCACCGGAAGGCCTGGTGGCAGAACTGGTCAATGCGCTTGGCGTGGAACAGGAAAATGTCTATGCCCATCGTGTCCAGGCCGGTGGCGGCTTTGGCCGACGCGGCGGCTCCAGCGACTATGCAAGATCCGCAGCATTAATAGCCGCGCAGCTCCCCGAAGGGACACCTGTGAAATTACTCTGGACGCGGGAAGAAGACACCCAGCATGATTTCTACCGTCCGCTGGCAATGTATCGTCTGCAGGGAGGACTGGATAGCAACGGCAACATTTCAGGCTGGAAAGCGCGTATTGCCAGTGGTTCGATTCTTAACCAGATGCGTGGCGTGCCCCTTCGTGGTGGCGTTGATTTCACTGCAGCGGAAGGATTTACCCGTCTGCCTTACCAGATACCTGATCAATTCCAGGACTTTAAACTTACCCCTACCCACATGCCACTGGGTTTCTGGCGCACCGTTGGCTGGTCGCAAACCCCATTCGCTCGTGAACAGTTTATTGATGAGCTGGCCGTTGCCGCCGGTGAAGATCCCTACCATTTCCGTCTGAAACACATGGCGGAAGATGAGCTGTCACGCCATATTCTGGAGAAAGTAGCTGATGCCATTGGTTGGGATGAAGCGCCGGCAGCCGGTATTTACCGCGGTATTGCCACTACTGAGCCTTATGGTAGTTATACCGCTGCTGCTGTGGAATTATCTATCAATGATGCCGGAGCGATTAAAATTCACCGAATTATCCAGGGCATTAATACTGGCCATATGGTTAATCCGGATAATGTGACAGCACAGCTTGAAGGCGCTACCGTTTGGGCCATCAGCGCCGCCATGTGGGGAGAGATCACGCTGGACGAAGGTCAGGTGCAGGAAAGTAATTTCCACAACTATCGCCTCCTGCGCATGGCAGAAATGCCAGTGATTGAAACGGTTCTGGAAGCTACCGGCGGTTTCTGGGGCGGTGTCGGCGAACCTGGCCAGGCTCCCATCCTGCCTGCTTTCTGTAACGCCATTTATGCCGCCACTGGTACCCGTGTTCGCTCCCTGCCGCTAAAACATCATGGTTTCAGCCTCGCCTGACAGGTCATTCTTGCTCACAGCAGACCAAGCCGGACACAACATTCCGGTTTAGTCTGCTGTTATCAATTTATTCTTGTGGTTTTACGCTGATTTCCAATTGAATTTACCGTCTTGCCTTTCTGCGACCGGACTAAACGGGAAAAAATATCGGAATCATAAAACTCAGACTGACCCACATGATCACGGTCAGAGGAATACCCACCTTGAGAAAGTCATTAAACGAATAGCCACCAACCGTCATCACCAGCAAGTTGGTTTTGTATGCCATCGGCGTGGCATAACTCATATTGGCACCAAACAGTACTGCCAGTACAAAAGGCTCTACTGCAAGTCCCTGCTGCTGGGCAATGCTCATGGCAATCGGGGTGCCGATAACGGCGGCCGCATTATTGGAAACAATATTTGTCAGAATAGCCATCAGCAGCATCAAGCCACTGAGTTGCAGGGTGATGGAGGAATCCGCTGTCAGGCGAACAAACTGCCCGGCCATGACATCCGCTGCACCGGTATTCAGCATGGCTACGCCCAGGGCAAGGGAAGCCGCTACAATTAAAACAATCTGGGTATTCACCGCTTCCCCCACATCCCGCCAGCCCAGACAACCACTTACTATGAGTAGCAAAACCCCGAGCACAGAACTAATAGCAATCGGCAACAAGCCGAAAGCCGCCACAGCCACTACCAGCACCATAATAGTCAGGGCAATTGGTGCTTTTTTGGAATGAGGAAGATCCGCAGTACCATCAAGCACCAGTATTCTCCCCCCTTTTTTCAATTCAGCGATCTTCTCACTGGCACCCTGAACCAGCAGTACATCACCAATCTGCAAGGGAATATTTGCCATTTCGGACATCAATTTTCGATTCTGCGAACCGGCACGATGCAGCGCCAACGTTGCCACCTGGTAACGATCAGCAAAGCGCATATTAGCCAGCGTTCTGTTCAGCAGTGGCGAGTTCTGGGTGACAATGACTTCTGCCATCTGCTGCCCTTCTGCCTGTAAGGGGTGATCTTCATCGACACGGTTGTCGCTACTATAAAGTTCTGCTCCGAGCAGTTTCTCAAAGGCTTTCAGGTTATCAGGGGTATCACGAACCAACAGTTGATCTCCAGCACCAAGCTTGATGCTGCCATGGGGCACAGACAGATAATCAGTTCCTGCCCGTTTTACATAGAGCACCTGGATTTCATCACCGGTTTTCTCCACCGCCTCCTTCAAGGTAAGTCCATCAGCGGCGCCATCTTGATTAATATTCAGTGCCCCCGAATAAATACGCGGTGAGGAGTCCTTCAATTCCGATTCCCGCTCCGGCAGGATACGCGGCGCAATCAGCCACAAATAGGCAATAGCCAGGGTACTGGTTATGGCCACTGGTGCAATAAATTCAAACATACTGAAGCTATCCATGCCCATGCTGACGGCCACCGATACCACCAATAAATTGGTGGAGGTTCCAATGGTTGTTCCCATACCACCAATTAGCGTGGCAAAACCCATTGGCATTAGAATACGCGACGCAGGCGTCTGGGTTTTCAGGGAAACACTGGTGAGTATGGGTAACAGTAAAATAACGATAGGAACATTATTAACGAAAGCACTAAGCCCGGCGCCAACCACCAGAGTGAGCAAAAAAGACAGCTGCGGGGAAATTTCCCAGAACCTTGCCAGCATTCTGCCTATTGGTTCCAGGGCGCCGGTGCGCGCCAGACTATGCCCTACAATCATCAGTGCGGTAACTGCCACCAGGGCCTCATGACCGAAGCCGGAAAAAAAATCGATGGCGTGGAGTGTTTCGCCGTCATGGCTGTAGGGAAACAGTTCAAAGCCTGCGGTCAGGACCACCAGAACAAACAGACTTGAGGTTTCCAGCGGGATTTTATCGCGGGTAAAAAGCACCAGCGCCAGTACGGTAAGTACAAGCACGCCGATGGCATGAGGACTGAGAGTTAATTCTATCGGCATAATTTCGGTATACTGCTGCCGCTCGACAAGTCACCTATACTAAACCATCAGCGAGCAAAATAGACACCACTCATATTCAGATCAGCACCATTTATGTCACCACTCTTGCCACAAACCATCTCACAAACCCTGGACTACCTTTTTGTCTATGGCACTTTGCGCAGTGATTCTGATTCGACGAATTACCACAGACTGATCGCCCCTGAATTTTCCCTGATAAGCCGCGCCACCTTGTCCGGCAGACTGTATCTGATAACAGATTATCCGGGCTTGCTACCTGCGGAAAATAACAACGACCATGTTGTTGGCGAATTGTATGCATTTAAAGGGGGAGAATCCCGGCTTGCGGCCCTGGATGAGTATGAAGAATGTGCGGCTCATTCCCCACAACCGCATCTGTATACCCGTACCCGCGAGAGTGTTTCACTGCCTGATGGCTCAGTCTATTCCGCCTGGGTTTATTTCTACAATCTGCCGGTCAATGAAAACATGTTGATCAGATCCGGCGACTTTCTCGATCCGTTCTAAAAAATTACTTAAAACATCCTGCCAGAGCAGCTTCTATTCCTGTAAACTCGCGTTTTTTTCTGCCCGGACCAAATTCCATGAAAGATCTCACTCAGGGTTCAATTATTCGTACCATTCTGACCATGGCCGCTCCCGTGGCTGCCGGTATGATTTTTCAGACCCTGTATCTGTTAATAGATCTGTATTTTGTTTCTGCTTTGGGAGATGCGGCTATTGCCGGGGTCGGTGCTGCCGGCACAATATTTTTTGTCGTGATGGCACTAAGCCAGATTCTGGGAGTGAGTGCTGTGGCGCTGATTTCACAGGCAGTGGGACGCAAGGATCAGGACTATGCAAACCTGGTATTCAACCAGTCAATGGTGCTGGCAGCCATGTTCGCTATCTTCACTTTAGTCGGCGGCTATACTCTTTCCGACCTGTTCATGAGTACTATTGCCGCCGGTGATGCCCAGCTTCAGGGCGTTATATTTCTGAACTGGTTCCTGCCTGCGATGGGCATGCAATTCGCCATCATGGGAATGGGTTCTGCCCTGCGCGCCACCGGAATCGTCAAACCCACCATGATGATTCAGGTCATAACAATCATTCTTAATATTATTCTGGCACCGATACTTATTGCAGGTTGGGGCCCGGGTCCCGCGCTTGGTGTCATGGGAGCCGGCCTGGCAACCACTATCTCCAGTGCAATCGGTGTTATTTTACTGCTGGCCTATTTTATCAAGCTGGAAAAATACGTGTCTTTTCAGCCAACTCTTTGGAAACCCCGTTTTTCTATCTGGGGCAGAATGCTGAATATAGGACTACCAGCGGGTGGCGAAATGCTGCTTATGTTTGGTTATTTTGCCATCGTCTATTGGCTGATCCAGGACTTCGGCGAAGCCTCCCAGGCTGGCTTCAGTATCGGTGGGCGCATCATGCAATCCATCTTCATGCCGACCATGGCCATTGCCTTTGCCGTGGGTCCCATTGCCGGCCAAAACTTCGGTGCCGGTCATGGCGATCGGGTTCGCGAAGTGTGCTACAAGGGCATTATGCTCAGTGCCATTGTTATGTTCGTAGTCACCCTGGTGCTGCAATTTCATCCTGAAACTATTATTGCCTCCTTTTCTGAAGAAGCTGAAGTCATCAGCGTCGGGGCCGGATTTCTGCAGATAATTTCATGGAATTTTGTCGCTCAGGGTATTATTTTTACCTGTTCCGGCATGTTTCAGGGACTGGGTAATACCAAACCTGCCATGCTCAGCTCTGCCAGCCGTCTGCTTATCTTTATTCCGATTGCAGTATGGATGAGCAAACAGGACGGTTTTACAGAAAACCAGATCTGGTATGTCTCGGTACTCTCCGTCACCTTGCAGGCAGTCATCAGTTTTCTGCTGGTGCAAAAAGAAATGGTAATAAAACTTAAAGGACTGCAAAAACCTGAAACGCTCGCTACGGTCCCAACCTGAGACAGTTCCTGTTAGCATGATTTCCGGTTAAAGCCGGGTTTGCGCGCTGAACTGCGCAAACAAAGCAACTTTAGCCACAACCCCATTAAACGTGAGACATACCAGGTACCATGCCGTTACTAACCCTGAAAGATATCCATCTGGCCTATGGCCCCCAGGTATTGCTTGAAAAGGAAGCCATGACCATTGAGTCAGGCGACATCATCGGGCTGCTCGGGCGCAATGGGGTCGGCAAGACTTCCCTGCTGAAGATTCTGATAGGCGAGAATAAACCGGACAGCGGAGAACGCTGGGTAAGTCCGGGCATGCGCATTGCCGCACTGGAGCAGGAACTGCCGTTCCAGGCAGAAGAAACCGTCTATGAATTTATCGCCGGTGGACTGGAAAAAGTAGGTCGCCTGCTAAAGGAATACCATCAGCTAACAGTGCTGACAGATGGCGTTCCGGATATGGACAAACTGGCAAGACTGCAAACTGAAATTGATGCCATTGACGGCTGGAAAATTCAGCAAAAGGTCGAAACCGTTATAAGCCAGCTTGAACTGCCCAGTGATAGCCTGATGTCGAGCCTCTCGGGAGGCTGGTCCAGACGCGCAGCACTGGCAAGAGCGCTGGTACTGGAGCCGGATATTTTGCTACTGGATGAACCCACCAACCATCTGGATATACCTGCTATCGAGTGGCTGGAAAAACTGCTGCTGGATTTTCGCGGGGCCATTGTTCTTATTACCCATGACCGAACTTTTTTGCAAAAAGTCTCGAATCGAATCATGGAGCTTGACCGCGGCCATCTTATTTACTGGCAGCACGATTATGAAGGTTTTTTGGTACATCGAGATCAGCAACTGGCCGCAGAGGCGAAAACCCATTCGGAATTTGACAAGAAACTGGCCAGAGAAGAAGTCTGGATACGTCAGGGTATAAAGGCCCGACGCACGCGCAATGAAGGCCGCGTTCGCGCACTGGAAAAACTGCGCAATGAATTAAAAGCACGGCGAAATGTTCAGGGCAATGCCAAAATCTCTCTTAACAAAAGTGACGCCTCCGGCAAGATCGTGGTTGAAGCGCTGGGTATCAAGCATGGCTATGATGACAAACAGCTCGTCAAGGACTTCTCAATTACCATTATGCGCGGAGACCGCATTGGCCTGATTGGCCCTAACGGCACTGGCAAAACCACCCTGCTGAAAATATTACTGGGACAACTTACACCTGACCACGGCAAGTTAAAAATCGGTACGCGCATTGAAATTGCCTACTTTGATCAGCTCAGGGAGCAGCTTGAACTGGAAAAAACTGTTCAGGACAACCTCGCCGATGGCGGAGATTTTGTCACCATTAATGGTCGCGATGTCCATGTCATCAGTTACCTGCAAGATTTCCTCTTCACCCCTGATCGCATCCGACAGCCGGTTAAATCTCTTTCTGGAGGTGAACAGAACCGTCTGATTCTTGCACGCCTTTTCAGCAAGCCCGCCAACGTGCTGGTTCTCGATGAACCGACCAATGATCTGGACATGGAAACTCTGGAATTGCTTGAAGAAATACTTTTGTCGTTTGATGGCACCCTGTTACTGGTGAGTCATGATCGCGCTTTTCTGGATAATGTTGTCACCAGCTCCATCGTTTTTGAGGGCAATGGTGAGGTGAATCATTATATTGGAGGTTATCAGGACTGGATCGATCACGGCGGGACTTTCAACAGTGAAACCAGTACAGAAAAAACTCCCGTGGCAACACCGGAAAATCAGGAACTGCCAAAATCACAAAAACAGCAGTTAACCCAACCGCGCAAACTGTCTTATATGTTGCAACGTGAGCTTGACCAGTTACCTGCCAAAATTGAAGAAGCAGAAACCGTGTTAAGGGAACTGGAAGAAACTATATCCGATCCAGAATTTTATCAGAATGAACAATCTAAAATAGACGAAGTGCTGAAACAGGTTTCCGCCGCACAGGGAAACCTGGAAAAACTTTATGCACGCTGGGAAGAAATAGAGCAGGGTCAGCAATAGCAGATGATCCGCCCTGCCAACATTTCAGGATCCAGACTGCCAATTTTTGCTTATTGTCTTTGTTTCAGCCCAGTCTCAGTTGCTCACGTTAAGTGGTTTTTGCCTGTTGAGGGAGACATCAGTTCTACATATATACCCTATGGCCTATTTGATACTCCGGTCCTGCTTTGGTCTGCCATAGCTCTTCTCCTTATACTTTCCTCCATTTTTCTTGATACCAGGTTTCCTGTTTTTCCGCTGTTAAAAAATGTGCGTCAGGAATATCTGATGTATCTGCTTAAAATGTGTACTGGTCTGTCGCTGCTGATGTCAGCCTATAGGGGTGTCATTTTTGCTCCACATCTTCAGGCAAGTGCAGGTATTGGTGAAGTTCTGGTACTTCTAGAAGCGGTCATCGGTCTCCTGCTTGTAGCAAACTTCCATATTTTTGCTGCTACCATCATGCTAATAATTCTGTACCTGGGTGCTGCGCTGCAGTTTGGCATTATCACTGCTATGGAATACCTGAACATCCTTGGCATTGCCTGTTGCCTGCTGCTTTTTCATTTTTACCCGGTTAAATACCGCACTCTTTTAAAGGCCTATTCGATTTCAGCGCTGAGAATCCTGACCGGTATTGCCATTATTTCTTTAGGTTTTAGTGAAAAACTCCTGAACCCTGAACTGGGTGAATTTTTTGTTATCAAATACCAGTGGAATTTTATGGCCAATCTGGGCATGACAGAATTCAGCAATCAGCTTTTTGTCTTTTCCGCTGGAGTGATAGAAGTGGTTTTTGGCATTATCCTGGTACTTGGCACTACCACTCGAATTAACATTCTGGTGGTCTCTGCGTTTATGCTGGCCTCCAATATCACCTTCTTTGCCAGTGGCGAATACAGTGAAGCGTTAACTGAAATCTTTGGCCACTTACCGATTATTGCAAGCGCAATAATTCTTATTTTCTTTGGCTCGGGCAATAAGCTGAAAGTCACCTCACTATGGGTTCGACAGACTGCCGACCTGAGTAAATTTGAATAAATGTCACCACAGGCAGTATCCTGCTCATCATGACAGAACTCTTTATCCTGCTCCTCATCGTACTGGTTATCACCATCGGTATTTATTACCCGACATGGCGCCAAAAACGTATTCTTGAGAAACCGTTCCCTTCGCATTGGCAAACCATCATAGATCAGCGTCTGCCCTTTTTTCAAAAATTGACCTTATCCGAACAACTCCAGCTAAAAGACATGGTGAAGTTATTTATCGCCGGTAAAACATTCTATGGTTGTGATGGTCTTGAGATGAATGACGAGATAAGAGTGACTATTGCCGCAGAAGCCTGCCTGCTATTGCTTAATCGAAAAACCGGAATCTATGCCCGCCTTAAACATATTCTGGTTTATCCCTATGCATTTAAAGCCAGTCATGACCGGCATAGCCCTGATGGCACGGTAGCTTCCGGTGAGCGGGGTTTACTGGGTGAATCCTGGCACTATGGCAAGATTATCCTGTCATGGGATGATGTCGAAAAAGGCATCAGGAACTTTCAGGATGGGCAAAATGTGGTACTGCATGAATTTTCTCACCAGCTTGATAGTGAATCCGGTTCAGCCAATGGCGCACCGGTTTTACACAGCAATAGCTATACCACGTGGGCAAGCATTCTTTCGAAAGAATTCGAGGAATTAAACAAGGATTTTACCCATCAGCACAAGGCAGTAATGGATTACTATGGCGCCACCAATCCGGCAGAATTTTTTGCCGTAGCGACAGAAACCTTTTTTGAAAAACCCGCGCAGCTCAAAGAAAAGCATCCGGAATTATTCGACTTGCTGAGCAAATATTACGCGTTGAACCCTGGAGACTGGCAATAGACTCATTTCCCGCTATTTATTGTTATTGCCTGGCTTAAAAATTCAAAGCAAAAAAAACCAGCCCGAAGGCTGGTTTTTTGAAATCACCAATATTTTTATCAAAATCTTTATTTGATAAGCATGGCGTAAAGTTCATCTTTCAAATGTAAGCGGCGCAGTTTGGCCTTTTCTTCTGTCATGGAGGACACCGGTGTCACCTCGTTCTCCATATTCTCCACTTGCGTTGTAAGCTCATGATACTCATCAAACAGCCTGCGGAAATGATTGTTACTTGTCTTCAACTCATGAATTTTATCGTTCAATTCTGGAAATTCATGGTGTAGATCATGATGTTCAACTGACATAGTGTCTCCTTATGAGCTGAGGTCTGGCTCGCTAAATTAATTCTTGATACTTATTTTCTGACAGCTAATCTGAAAGGAAAATCTGACGAGGTAAATAGTAACCTCGTGTCGATGATAACATCTTGATTTACATCATTTCACCAGTAAACACTTTAACGATAAAACCATACAGAGTTCTGCCCAGCTGAATAAACAAGGCTTTTTAACTGATAAACAGTGTACTGGCATTATAAAATCTGCTCTACCTCATCCATCACTATTGCTGTTAATCCAAATTTGGTTACTATCAGCTAATAATGAAATAAAAATAAGCCATGGAAATTGAAAATGAAAATGAATAGTTACTACAGTCAATCTATTGCCCGTTGTATCGTATTACTAACACTGGCCCTTTTAACAGGGACAGTCAGCGCCCAGGCTGAAATAGACCCGACACGCTGGGAAAGTGATATGCAGGCATTTCAACGTCAGGATGAGCTTAATCCACCACCGCAGGGGGCCATTGTGCTCACCGGCAGCTCCAGTATTGCACGCTGGAATAATCAGGCTGAGGCTGCACTGGCCCCGCTAACCGTGATCCCGAGAGGCTTCGGTGGCAGCGTGATGGGAGATTTATTGTTTCATCTGGAGCGCGCAGTACTAAAGTACAAACCTCGGGCCATTCTAATCTATGAAGGTGACAACGATACGGCTTATGGCGTGCCCGCAGAAACTATACTTGAGCAGTTACAGCAGATTATCAGCCGCGTCCATAACGAGTTACCGCAATCACGCATTTATGTGCTTTCCGTCAAACCCAGCATATTGCGTAAAGGCATCTGGCAAAACGCACAGCTGGTGAATGCCGGCTACCGAATGATTGCCGCAAGTGACCCCCTGGTACATTACGTTGATGTGGCCACCCCTTTTCTGAAGCCCGATGGTACAGTGATGGACGACATTTTTGTTTCTGACAATCTGCATCTTAATACCATGGGTAACCTGATCTGGGGGGCCAGCATACGCGCTGCACTGATGCCTCTGGAGGCCCGCCATGAACGGGCATTGGAAGACTGATTTGGTCCAGCACCAATCCATAACAGGAGATACAATTAGTGATTCAACTAGTGAGACAACTAGCAATACAACAGGAATCTGCGATGAAAATAATGTATGGATTTTTACTGATTATCTGTTGCACACAGGTGACCGCTGAAGTCGCTACTTTTTCTACCAGTAACAACACGCTGACGGTTCCTTTAGTGGTGATTAATGGAAGCGTGTACTACGAAGATGTCTCTATCGAACTGAACAGCAAAACAGGAAAGTTCAACATCCTCTCCGCCAGTAAGAGTGATGCCTCTTCGGTGGGCGTTCAGACCATAACATTATCTTCAACAGCACCAGCTGTTTTATTTACCAACGATACTCTGACCCTGCTGGATATTCAGGATTCACGCTGTCCGCGAGATGCTCAATGCATAGTGGCTGGCGAGGTGATTATTGGTCTGCAGTTACAGGACCAGGTCAGCAATACGATCACCCTGGTGGATCTGACGCTGGAAGGAAACGGGGAAGTGCCGGGTAAATCCGTAAAAACCGGGGATTACAGCTTCAGATTGCTTGATGCATCACCCTACCCGACGCTGGACGATCCTATTGCTGACGGCGATTACAGGTTCAAAATAGAGTATTTACTGAACACCGATTGACACCGGCTAACCAAAATCGACGACCTGAAGGGAGATACCTTATCGCAAATAAAATTGCCGTATTCGTAGACGTCCAGAACATCTACTACACCACCCGTGAAGCCTATGGCCGGCAATTTAATTACCGGGCGTTCTGGCAGCAGTTGAGTCAACAGGGAGAGATCGTCATTGCCAAAGCCTATGCCACCCATCGCGGTGATGAAGGCCAGTTAAAATTTCAGAGTGCACTCAAACATATCGGCTTTACCCTTAAACTCAAACCCTATATCCAGCGCAGTGATGGCTCGGCAAAAGGTGACTGGGATGTGGGCATTACCATTGATGTACTGGATGCTGCGAATGAAGTCGACACTGTAGTGCTGCTTTCAGGTGATGGCGATTTCGATCAGTTACTGGATAAAATCATCAAAGACTGCAATGTCAGCGCCGAAGTTTATGGGGTACCTTCCCTGACCGCTACCTCATTGCAAAACTCGGCAAGCAGGTTTTTTCCTATCACAGAATCCTTGCTGCTTTAACAAAGCCAATTACCCATCCGCTCATGTTTCCCCATCAAACCGTAAAGCTGTCACTTTTTTCTTTTATCTTTTATCCTTCAACTATCCTTCATCTATCCTTTATTCCCCATTCAGATTTTTTGTCAAAAGGCTTGCTTCGAAATATGAAAATAAAAATTCTCATTCCAGTTTTCGCGCTGGCCTTGCTCAACGCCTGTTCTGCCGAACAGTCTGTTTCCGAGACCCCTGTGGCAATTCCAGAGACTAGCGAAACTATTGAACAAGCACCTTCTGAGAACACTAATCCGGATGGATATTTCGATACCGACACCTCTGTGCTGGAACTGATGAATGCCATTATTCAACCCGGCGCACTGGAGCTTTGGCAGGCCGTGCGTTATGTAGTGACAGCAGAAGGCGTTGAAGAAGATATCCGCCCGCAAACGGATGAGGATTGGTTTCGCTTGCAGGCCAGTGCTATCAGTCTGATAGAAGCGGGCAATGCCTTGTTGATATCTGGACGTGAAATGGACAATGCACCACTTGATCCGGATTACCCGGACTACCAGTATCGGCCTGAGGAAATCCAGGCACTGGTGCAGTCAGAGGCAGAGAACTGGCGCGCCTATATCAAGGAAATGCAGTTTTTCAGCAAAAGCACCCTTGAGGCTATTGAAGAAAAAGATTTACCTGGCTTGATGGAAAGCAGCGCTGCCATCAACAATGCCTGCCAGGGTTGTCATGCAGTATTCTGGTATCGGCCCAATAACTGATCCCACTACCAGAAAAAAATCATACTGCCTGCATTTTAATGTTGATGACCACCAGGACCATGGGCGTGACCATGACTGAGTTCTTCTGCACTGGCCGCGCGTACCTCGACGATTTCCACACTGAAGTTTAGCGCTTTACCTGCCAGCGGATGATTGGTATCAACGGTCGCCATGGTATGCCCTACCTTGAGCACCGTGACCTGACGCTGTCCTTGCTCCGTGTGCACAGTGGCCGTCATACCCGGTTTCCACTTGCGCGCACCGCCCAGATGTTTCAGGGGAACGCGCTGTTCAGCATTCTCTTCCCGCTCCCCGAATGCCTCAGTGGCGCTAAGATTGACTTCCACCTTATCACCACTGGCTTTACCTGCCAGGGCATTTTCCAATCCAGGCATCAGGCTGCCATGACCATGCAGATAGGTCATGAGACTCGATTCTTCGGCACTATCGAGCACCTCGCCACTCTCATCTTTCATGGTGTAGTGGAACCTGACCACGCTGTCTTTATCGATATTCACCTGTTACTCCAATAATGCCAAGGCGGCAGAATATCCGCCAAAAAAATCCGAACTCGCACTAGTATCTGATCAGGTTCTGACGTGAGTATTAAACCATCCTACCATCTGCTCCCAGGCCTGGGTTGCCGCAGCGTGGTTATAACGCTCTGGCGTGGCATCATTAAAGAAGCCATGTACTGAGTTTTCGTGGATATAACCTTCATGGGTCACTCCAGCATCGGCGAGGGCCTGCTGATAGGCTGGCCAGGCGCCAACCAGACGGGCATCCAGCGCGCCATGCTGTACCTGAATAGCCGCCTTGATATTTGCTACCTGATCCAGTGGTGCACCACCCCCATAAAAAGGTACTGCCGCAGCCAGGTCGGAACCCAGACGAACCGCCATTTGATTGGAGACACTGCCGCCATAACAGAAACCGGTAATACCAATCTTGCCGCTACAGTCATTACGGTTTTTCAGCCACAGCGCGGAGGCTACAATGTCCTCGAAACGCTTGTCAGGATCCAGGCCGCTAAACAGCTGTCCACCCTGGTAATCATCTCCAGGATAACCACCCACCGGAGTAAGTACGTCCGGTGCAAAGGCCATAAAGTTGGCCAGAGCCAGGCGACGCGCAACATCTTCTGTGTGTGGATTTAGACCACGATTTTCATGTACTACCACGATTCCCGGTAATGTTGCCGGTTCAGCTGAGCGGCTATCGGCGCTGTAGGGACGCACCAGATAACCACGAATAAAGCCATGTCCTTCAGGGGATGGTAGCGTAACGTAATCGGCGCGAATGCGTTCGTCATCGCGATCTATCTGTTGCCCCATGGCGTAGTCCGGCATCAGCGCGTCAACGATAGCTCCGGCGGTCAAACCCGCTACGGCAAACTTTTTCACGCCATTAAGAAAGCTGCGACGGTTAATTTCACCATGAATGAACTGATCATAAAGCTGAACTGCTTCCGGGGGAACTGTGCGTCTTTCTTTATGTGAATTTTCAACTGACATTATGTCTCTCCTTTGGAAAATATTGAGTGCAAATGCTGCAAGTATCGAAATTACTTCAAGGCTGAATAATCCGTATTGCTCAGCATAAATACCTGCGGGCGCTGCAGTGGTACGTTGTATTTCAGACGCAGAGACTGCCAGGCAGGGTCAGCTGCAAATCCCTGCCATACTTCCTCACGGTGTGCACGATCCCGATAGGCCAACATATAGACCAGTGTCTGCGGGCTTTCCACATCCTGCCAGGCGCCGATAATTTCTGCACCATTTCTTTCAAAAATAGCGACTTCCTCTTCACGAAAGCGCTGATGCAAGGCATCGATACCACCATTAAAATCACCTGTACCGACACGCTCGGTATCCACCGTATACATGCGCAACTCAAAGCAGCGCGCATTAACGTCAACATTGGTAGCCACGCTCGCAGGTAACTGTTCACGCGGACCACAGGCTGACAGCGGCGCGTCATTCTGCGCTGCCATAATTCGATTTGGTTGCACTACACTATTCATAATAACGAGCAAAACTATAGCGCAGAGAAAGCCTGCGCCTGCCAGATTTTTTTTGTTCATATTTATTCTCCATAAATTGGAATATTTTTTACATAAAAGAATGTGTCGCCACCACATCCGTCAAACGGCAGTAATGCCAGGATTCATCCGCAGGTGTCCAGCGACCAGCATCATAGGGCTCACAGGTTGCTGGAACAGTCAGTGGAAACTCTTCCAGCGGATCAGCATCGAGGTCGTAAAACTCACAGGCCTCGGGATTGACACCGCCGATACAGACAATCTTGTGGCTGGCATTACGAGCACCAAGATGCAAAGTACCACCGGTCATCAGATTAGAAGTTTCCGTCAACAGGTAACCGGCATCGGGATCACGCACATTTTCCGCCTGCCCCTGCAATATCGGCGTTAATGACACCGAATCCAGCGGTAACATGCCGGTACCTTCACTGTTGGAGACTTCAATCGGTGTAGCAAGACCGGCAAGGGAAAGTGAGGTCGGGAATACATCTGCCGCGCTGGCAAATTCATTGCTACTACCAGGTGAAATACCCGGGCCTTTCACGATCATTGGTACGCGGACACCGCTTTCATAGGCCGTGCCTTTGCCACGTCCGCTTCGAGTGAGGTACATATTGTCGATGAAATCAAGATTGGGCCGGCCATACATAGGGGTACCATTGTCACCAATATAAATAATGTAGGTATTTGGATCGATTTGCTCTACTGCTTCAAACAATTTACCCACCACCGTATCCAGCGCATTGGTCATGGCACGCATCTGGGCTTCGCCACTACAGGTGCCGGTGTTCTGGGTCCCAAACTCGCCACCGCAGGCTTCTATTTCTGCCAGAGTGATCGCATCAAGAGTATCGCGATCAGGCACCGCCATCTGGGTCGGCTGACTACTTCGAGTAGCATGGGACAGATTGAAGGCGACCCAGGCAAACCAGGGCTTGTCAGGATCAGCCTCTTCGTTCGAGCGGATCCAGTCGATGGTATCGGCGATTTTCACCACTGGTGCAAACGTTGTCGCTGCAATACCGGGGAGTGAGCGTTGCGGCGGCGCCTCTGAGCGCCATTGGTCTGGGGCGCTGGCGGCGTCCTGGATTTCATAGTCGTAATCCCAGAAGGTATTCAGGGCAGCGTGCATATTGCCCTTGAATAAATCAAAGCCCGCCTGCTTTGGCTTCATGCCCGGATAATTAACTTCCTGACCCGGCAAGCCCGCCATATGCCATTTACCAAATGCCGCGGTACTGTAACCTCCCTCTTGTTTCAGCATTTTTACAAAGGAGGTATGGTTCTGCGACAGTGGATCGGCGTAGGTAAACACATGGGTAGCAGAATAAAGGCCGGTAAGAATTGAAGCCCGTGTGGGCGAACAGAATGGATGTGCCCAGACATTGGCAAATAACATGCCTTCCTGAGCAAAGTTATCCAGTACCGGCGTGGAGGCAGGGCTCCCGGCTATGGATTGGTAGGCCGGATGATTAAGTCCATTCGGCCCATATTGCTGCATCAGGCTATCAATCATGCCGGGGGACATTCCGGTAGTAACATCCATGCCAATATCATCAGAAATAATAAGCAGTATATTTGGGGATAAGGGCTTGGCCTTATCCGCATGCACATCCAGTGCAACCTGGTCGGCTTCGGAACAGGCGACCAGGGACAGCAGTAGCGTCATCAGCGAAATTAAACGTCCTTTCATTAAACCTCCCACCCTCTCTATTATCATGCCTGGGATATGTATGCAGTATATGAAGCCCGCCAGGCATTATCCAGCCTGCATGATTTATATACAGGGCCGGTGCCAAAAACTATACTTCGACACAATGAAGTTTCCATTAAGAGGAATGCAGGATGAATTTCCATCAGATAAAACTTTTCACTACCCTGTTACTTGGTCTATGTGTCAGTGGCGTTATGGCCCAGCCCGAGGACAGTCCAAATCAAAATCCGCAACAAAACTATAGCCAGGATAATCAGTGGGGGCAGTCATCCGCCGGCGCCTGGGACGGTTCAACCTCATGGATTACCAGCGATGGCAGAGGTCTGGTCTATGTGTTGGTCAGGATCGAGCCCTACGTACGAATTTTCAATCGTGAGGGCACTTTTCTGCGTTCATGGAGCGGCCCTGAAGAACTTGGCAGCGCCCACAGCATCACCATTGATAAAGAGGATAACGCCTGGATCAGTGATTCTGCCCGCCATGTTATCCGCAAGTACAACACAAAAGGTGTACTGCTGATGACACTGGGCATAGCGGATGAAGCTGGTGACAATAGCTCGGAAGACAGATTCAATCAGCCCAACCATGTCTATATCGCAGACAATGGTGACATCTATATTTCCGACGGCTATGTCAATTCCCGAGTAGTGCATTTCAATTCCGCAGGCGAATTTATTCGCAGTATCGGCGGTGTTAAAGGCAGTGGACCGGGCGAATTCCAGGCCGTACATGGGGTCGCTCTGGATTCAAAAGGTAATATTCTGGTCAACGACAGTGAGAATTTTCGGGTGAATATTTTTGATACCCAGGGTAATTATGTTGAGAGCTGGCCCTACCCTTCAAGGGGTGGCATCGAAGTGCGAGAGGATGATGTGGTTTATATCAGCGATGTTAATGAAGGCCGGGTAAGTATAGTCAAGGACGGGGAGTTGCTGGATACTGCATATGCCCCGAGAGCCCATGGTTTGGCCGTTGATTCTGACGGCACGATCTATACCTCCGGCGCCTCGCGCATGAATGTGTATAAACTCACCCCAAAAAACTAGAAAAGTTTTTTTCACCCGCAACAAGTATAGGGAAAAAACGTCGGATGGCCGCTTTACAAGCCTTATCCGACCTACCCTCTTGTAACTTGTGACTATTTCTAAGCCATCAGGTCCAGAATTTCCCTAGTCTTTGCTTCCATCAATGCAATGTCACCCCGCGACTCAACGTTGAGTCGTACCACTGGTTCGGTATTGGACATGCGCAAATTAAAACGCCACTGCTGAAAGCTGACACTGACACCATCGGTATAATCGATCTCTTCTGCATCGTTTTTATAATGATCCAGAACCTTCTCGATCACGGCTTTGGCATCGCTCACTTCACGGTTGATTTCGCCACTGGCAGGAAAGCGCTGAATACATTCCTCTACCAGTTGTGAGAGTGGCTTGCCAGACTCGCTCATTATTTCCAGCACCAGTAACCAGGGTACCATGCCGCTGTCGCAATAATAAAAATCCCGAAAATAATGATGGGCACTCATCTCACCGCCATAGGCAGCGTCCACCTCACGCATTTTCTCTTTGATAAAAGCGTGGCCGGATTTGCACTGAACAGCTACGCCACCATTGGCTTCCACCACCGCCTGGGTATTCCATACCAGTCGTGGATCATGGATGATCTTGCTACCCGGCTGTTTCTTCAGAAAGGCTTCAGCCAGCAAACCAACAATATAGTAGCCCTCAATAAAACCACCCTTTTCATCGAAAAAGAAACAGCGATCAAAATCACCATCCCAGGCGATAGCCACATCGGCACCTTCTTTCAATAATCTGTCGGTAGTCGGCTGACGATTTTCCTGCAACAGTGGATTGGGAATGCCGTTGGGAAAATGACCATCAGGCTCATGATGCATCTTGATGAACTCAAACGGCAGATGCGGCTCAAGCAAATCGATGACCGGCCCGGCGCCACCATTACCGGCATTACACAGCACTTTCAGGGGTTTTAGTTTTTCCACATCTATATAGGAGAGCAGATGCTTGATGTAATCCTTCTTGACATCTACATCGGTATTAGCGCCCTTCACGGGCGCCATGTCGAATTTATTAACCTCGGCCAGTTTGCGAATATCTTCAAGACCTGTATCTGCGCTGATGGGTTTGGAGTTCTCGCGAACAAATTTTATACCGTTGTAATCCTTCGGGTTATGACTGGCAGTGACAACAATGCCACCATCCACACCAAGAAAACTGGTAGCAAAATAGATTTCCTCGGTACCACACTGGCCTATATTGGCAACATCGACGCCGGAGTCCGTAAGACCGCGAGTAAGCGCTGCGCACAATGCCTTACTACTCAGGCGTATGTCATAACCCACCACAACTTCCTTCGGCTTGATAAAAACAGCGTAGGCCTGACCAATTCGATAGGCAACTTCTTCATTCAACTGATCAGGAATTCGCCCGCGCACATCATAGGCTTTAAAACAGGTTATGGTTTGCAAGGTTTACTGCTCCCTTTAACTTACAACTGGTGATCTGGTGGTGAACTTTTTAATACAGATTATTTTCAAAATAAAACTTGCTCGCTTCCATGAATCCCGGCACCGAACCGCAGTCAAAACGTCGGCCCTTGAATTTATAGCCCAATACACCTGCGCCTCTGGTTGCCTGGGTCAGCAAGGCATCAGTAATCTGGACTTCGTTATTTCTGCCCGGTGGTGTGTCTCGAATAATGTCAAAAATATCCGGCGTCAAAATATAACGCCCGATAATAGCAAGGTTGCTGGGAGCATCGGCAGGATCAGGTTTTTCTACCATGTTGGTGATTTTAATCAGACCAGGCTCTATTTCATCACCCGCGATAACTCCGTACTTATGGGTTTCATCCTTCGGTACTTCCTCTATAGCAACAATACTGCAGCGGTGTTTTTTATACAGCTCGACCATTTGCGACAGCACGCCCTGACCCGGGGAATAACACAAATCATCCGCCAGCACGACGGCAAAAGGCTGATCACCAATCAGGGTTTCACCGGTAAGGATAGCGTGTCCCAGGCCTTTCATTTCGATTTGGCGAGTATAGGAAAAAGTGCAGTTATCTATCACATGGCGAATACGCTCAAGCAACTCTTCCTTGTCTGACCCTGCGATCTGATGCTCCAGTTCATAATTGATATCGAAATGATCTGCCAGTGCACGTTTGCCACGACCTGTAATGATCGCCATGCCATTCATTCCTGCTGCCATGGCTTCTTCTACCCCATATTGAATCAGGGGCTTGTTAACAATAGGCATCATTTCCTTCGGCATGGATTTCGTTGTCGGCAAAAAACGTGTGCCATAACCCGCTGCCGGAAATAAACATTTTTTTATCGGGGAATCAGACATGCTTTCCTTTTCCAGTTTATTTTAAAATTTATGTTTCTGTTTCTTCTCTAAACGGGATAAAGGAAAAAGGATAAAAGATAAAGGGGTAAACTTTCAGACTACCCTGAATCTGCTTGCCTTTATCCTTTTTCTTTTATCCTTTATCTGTTTTCAAGTCTGCACACGCCCGTAAACATCATCAAACCTTACAATATCATCTTCACCAAGATAATCGCCACACTGTACTTCAATCAGCACCAGCTCATGAGTTTCCCGATTTTCCAGGCGATGTTTGGTGCCAATCGGAATATACGTGGACTGATTCTGCTGCAGGATGACTTCCTCTTCGCCCACGGTCACCAGAGCCGTGCCTTCTACTACAATCCAGTGCTCTGCACGCTTGTGGTGCAATTGCAGCGATAGTGCCTCACTAGGGTTGACCCGAAGACGCTTGACCTGAAAGCTGTTGCCATCTGCCAGCCATTCATAGGAACCCCAGGGGCGGTAGACTCTGACATGGCTATCAGTTTCCGGCCTGCCAGCCTGCTTGATGATATCAACGATATCCTTAACTTCCTGGACCCGGTCTTTTGCCGACACCAGCACCACATCCGGCGTTTCTATCACTACAGCATCTTCCATGCCAATTACCGATACCAGTCGGGATTCCGCATGAATATAGGAGTCACTGACATCTTTCAGGATAACGTCTCCCTGACTGACATTGCCCTGGGCATCACCTTCACCATGGTCCCAGAGCGCGGACCATGCGCCCAGATCATTCCAGCCCGCATCCAGAGGAATCATTACCCCTTCACGGGTGTGTTCCATCACCGCATAATCTATGGAATCGGCCCGACAGCGCTGGAAAATTTCCTGTGGAATCCTTTTGAAATCCAGATCATCCACGCACTCTTGCCAGGCTTCCTGGCAGACCTGAAGGATATCGCCTGCATGACTTTTCAGTGCTTGCAGGTAAGTGTCTGCGGTAAACATGAACATGCCGCTGTTCCAGTAATACTCCCCGCTTTCAAGGTAAGCCTTTGCCGTTTCAAGATCCGGTTTTTCGACAAAGCGCTCGATGCTGAAACCATCACCTGCCGCAGTGCCACGACGAATATAGCCATAACCGGTTTCCGGTTTCTCGGGCACAATCCCGAAAGTGACCAGAGCACCATTAAGGGCCTGCCCTGCTCCCTGCGCGATGGCGTGATGAAAGGCCGGTATATTGCCAATAACATGATCTGCTGCCAGCACCAGCAATGTCGCACCTTCCTGCTCTGCGACAGCAGCCAGAGCCGCCAAAGCAACCGCAGGGGCGGTATTTTTGCCTTCGGGCTCGAGGATTATAGTGACTTCCTCAGCCGCGTAATCCAGTTCAATACTGCGTAACTGCTCTGCGACCAGGAAGCGATGCTCATGATTACAAACAACGATGGCAGGACCAATATTCTCAAGTCCCTGCAGTCGAGTGAGACTTTGCTGAAAAAGCGAAGGCGAGCCCGGCTGAAATGACACAAACTGCTTGGGGTACAACTTGCGCGAGACTGGCCATAATCTTGACCCCACACCCCCCGCCATAATGACCGGTCTTATCATTTCATTTCTTCTCCAGTATAAAGCCAGCGGCTTTTCATAAAGCTCTTATCGTGACAATTTCATATTCCGGTGCTGCTTCCGCAAATACGCGATTATAAAGGCATTCAGTTAAATATTCAGGGGCTATGTCATTTTTTGTCATATTAATGAAAATCAAATAAGCTGAATAGACCCTAGGGTTTCAAAACAGATATCTCTATAATAGCGGGTTTTTTGCAGGGAACCCGGTTACAGCCGGTACTATCAAATGACTTCAGCTATCTTTACACCTAAAAGCAGTTACGACAAAGATGACCTAATCGCCTGTGGTCATGGCGATATGTTTGGCCCGGGCAACGCGAAGCTGCCTACTGACAATATGCTGATGTTTGACCGGATTCTGGAAATCTCGTCGGACGGCGGCAGTGAGGGCAAGGGGCATATTATTGCCGAACTCGATATCAAAGAAGATCTGTGGTTTTTTGATTGCCACTTCAAGGGTGATCCGGTTATGCCAGGTTGCCTTGGCCTGGATGCCATGTGGCAACTTGTTGGCTTTTACCTTGGCTGGCGCGGAAATCCGGGCAAAGGTCGTGCCCTGGGTTGCGGCGACGTCAAATTTACCGGTGAAATTCTTCCGCACAACAAGAAAGTGGTTTATGAACTCGATATCAAACGCCTTATCGAACGCAAGCTCATTATGGGTATAGCTGACGGCAAGGTTTCAGTTGATGGCAAGGTCATTTATACTGCAAAAGGGCTCAAAGTAGGCCTGTTCAAGCCGGATGAAAAATTGGGTACATAACCCGTTGCAACCGGCACGATTCTTCTTGATCAATTAGCAAACCAGACATTCTGACAAACCGGCAAACGTTTGCAGACTGCAATTTTAGGGGCAAGATTATGCGGCGAGCTGTCGTAACGGGTATGGGCATCGTCTCCTGCCTGGGACTGGACAAACAAACTGTACTGGAATCACTGCAGCAGGCGCGAAGCGGGATCGTGCATCGACCTGTTTACGAAGAAATGGGCATGCGCAGCCATGTCGCCGGCGCCGTCGATATTGATTTGTCCGAACATATTGACCGCAAGACCTTACGCTTCATGGGCGATGCCGCTGGTTTTGGCTATATTGCCATGGATCAGGCCATTAAGGACTCCGGACTTGAAGAAGCTGACGTTTCTAATTTTCGCACCGGTATCATCATCGGTGCTGGCGGCTCCTCAACCGAAGATATTGTAGAGACTGCCGACATACTGCGGGAAAAAGGCCTGAAAAGAGTCGGCCCCTATCGTGTCACTCGCACCATGGGAAGCACCGCTTCCGCCTGCCTGGCCACCCCATTCAAAATCAAGGGAGTGAACTATTCCATTTCATCTGCCTGCTCAACCAGCGCTCACTGCATAGGTAATGCGGTAGAACTGATTCAGCTGGGCAAGCAGGACGTTATTTTTGCCGGTGGCGCTGAAGCAGAACACTGGACGCTAAGCTGCATGTTTGACGCCATGGGCGCACTTTCTACCAAATATAACGAGTCACCAGAAAAAGCCTCCCGTGCCTATGATGCAGATCGTGATGGTTTTGTGATTGCCGGCGGTGGCGGTGTGCTTGTCATAGAAGAACTGGAGCACGCCAAGGCCCGTGGTGCAAAAATTTACGCTGAAATTACCGGCTATGGCGCAACCTCTGACGGTTATGACATGGTTGCCCCTTCAGGAGAAGGCGCAGTTCGCTGCATGCAGATGGCAATGGCTACCGCAAACAAACCTGTGGATTACATCAATGCGCACGGCACCAGCACACCAGTGGGCGATGTCACCGAAATCGGCGCGGTGAAACAAATGTTTGGCGATAATATCCCGGCCATTAATTCCACCAAATCACTTTCCGGTCACTCACTGGGTGCTGCCGGTGTACAGGAAGCTATTTACAGCTTGATCATGATGGAAAACAATTTCATTTGTGAATCGGCGAATATAGACAACCTTGATGAAGCAGTTGAAGGCGTCCCTGTGGTCAGGTCACGTCAGGACAATATTACGTTAAACTGCATCATGTCCAACAGCTTTGGTTTCGGTGGTACCAATGCCACTCTGGTTTTTGAGCGTCTGGAGGATTAATTTTTCCTCCTGCTGGAGCAGCAGAAAATGAAACATTTTTTGATCACTGGCTTCCAATTATTTCTGCTTACAGCAACCTGCATGAGCCTTCCGGTTCCTTCCCTGGCTCAGCAGAGTTCCCTGCTCGACTCCCGTTCCAGTAGTTTCCCAAAAGTTCGTAGCAGCATCCTTCCTGCAGAGGAAGCTTTTGCACTGAGCGCTTTTATTGAAGCGCCAGACACCGCTGTGCTGTTATGGGAAATAAAGCAGGGCTATTACCTTTACCAAAAAAGTATTCGCCTTGTTAACAACGCTGGTGAGATTTATTCACTCCCCGAATTACCCTCGGGCAAAGTGATCGAAGATGAATTTTTTGGTGAAGTGGAAGTGTATTTTGACCGACTACTGATTCGTTTTCCTCTAGCGTCCCTGTCTGAAGAAAACAATGTTGCAAATTTCACCCTGCAATATCAGGGCTGTGCAAAAGATCTATATTGTTATCCTTTACAGATGACACCGGTTGAATTAACACTGCCGGAGTAGGAAGTCTCAAGTCTCAAGTCTCAAGTCTCAAGTCTCAAGTCTCAAGTCTCAAGTCTCAAGTCTCAAGTCTCAAGTCTC
>CBFIIQ010000014.1:0-5687 GCA_965662685.1 Pseudohongiellaceae bacterium
CCTCTTGTCTCTTGCCTCTTGTCTCTTGTCTCTTATTTCCCTGCCGCCCACCTGCACCGCCCACCTTTTTCCTTTTTCCTTTTTCCTTTTTCTTTTATCTTTCTTGCTTGTTTCCTGACTCCTTCCCGTATTTCCGGTAAGATTCCGCGATGCCCTTACCCCGCGCCTATCTTATCGACTCCAGCATTTATATTTTTCGTGCCTGGTATGTTTACGATGATTCCATTACCGACAGTAACGGCAATCCCAGCAATGCGGTATTTGGCTTTTCTGATTTTCTTTATCAGCTAATTCAACAAAAAAAACCTGAATTTATTGCCTGCGCCTTTGACGCATCCCAGACTGATTCTTACCGCAGGGGACTGTATCCAGAGTACAAGGCCAATCGCGAGCCTGCGCCTGAGGAATTAAAAGTTCAATTTCAACATTGTCGCAGTTTTTGTCGTGCTGTAGGGATCGCAGAATTTGGCAGTGATCGATTTGAAGCAGACGATATAATTGGCTCACTGGCTCATCGCTTGCGAGAGCAAGGCATGGCGGTAACTATCGTCAGTGCTGACAAAGATCTAACGCAACTGGTATTGGGAGAGGAAGATGCCTGGTGGGATTTTGCCCGCGGTAATGTGCTTAACTCGCGCGGTGTGGAAAAACAATTTGGCGTAAGGCCTGATCAGATCGCAGACCTGCTCGCGCTGACCGGGGACAAGGTCGACAATATTCCAGGCATTCCGGGTGTTGGTTACACAACAGCGTCACGTATCCTGCAAAAGTTTCCATCAGTGGAAGCTGTCCTCGACAATATTGAAGAAATTGCCACGATGAAATTCAGAGGCGCAACACGGGTTCAGGCCCTGGTTAATGCCCATAAGGAAATGCTGCCCCTGAATAAATTACTGACCACTGTGGTAACCGACATGGACTTCGATGAAGAGCCAAACCTAAGCTGGAACGGTATCAATGCAGAGGCATTACGGGAAATCAGTGACCTGCTTGCCCTGAGCGACACCATGCATCAACGCTGGCTTAACCTGGACTAGTTATTTTGAGCAGAACCGATACCAATTCGCCAGGTGATGACAGCACTGTCCACCCACTGAAAGACAAACTGCCGTTACCCTTAATGGCTTCCATTTCCGCCCTGCCACCTTTATCCATTGACATGTATCTGCCGGCTATTCCGGCTATGGCAGAAAGCCTGAATACAGAAATCAGCACTATTCAATACTCGTTAAGCATTTTTCTCGTGTCTTTTGGTTTTGGCATGCTGCTGTTTGGTCCTTTTTCCGATCGCTTCGGACGCAGACCGCTGGCACTCTTTGGCCTCGGCGGATTTGCCTTGACCTCTCTTTGTCTTACCCTGAGTCCAACAGCAGAAATATTCCTGATATTTCGATTTTTCCAGGGTTTGCTGGGGAGTGCGGCAACTATTGTCATACCCGCCATGATCCGCGATACCTTTGGCAGGGATACAGCCAAAGGTATGTCTACCGTCACCATGATCATGTTGACAGCGCCGCTGGTAGCTCCCCTCGCCGGTTCAATGTTTCTTACCTTCAGCAACTGGCGTGCCATTTTTGCATTTCTTACAGTCTATGCCATCGTGGTACTGGCATTGTCATTCTGGAAATTGCCGGAAACACATTCCACCAAAGCCATAAAAAACAGAGCATCATTTTTGAGCAACTATCTGTTCATCCTGTCGAGCAGAAAAATTTATCCGACCCTGGCGACCTTCCTGCTCTCTTCCCTGGCATTTTTTACTTACTTAACTTCTGCGCCTTTTGTCTATATCAGCTGGTTCGGGGTGTCGGAAATCGTTTTCGGCTTACTCTTTACCACCACTGCCGCTTCCCTGATTTTGGCTAACTATATTAATGTAAGATTTGTAAGCCGGCTCGGATCCCAACGCATGCTGCATCTGGGCATGGGTGTCGCGCTATTATTTGCCATTGTGCTGACCGCGGTTACTCATGCCAATCTTTCGTTTTACTGGACTGTCGCTTGCTTCTTCATGATTATCGGCAGCCTTGGCATTATTTCCGTTAATGCGGAATCACTCATACTGATTGATTTTCCAGACCAGGCAAGCTCTGCCTCAGCCGTAGCCCGTACTTTGCGTTTCAGTACCGGGGCCTTGGTAGGCCCCATACTTACCTTAAGCTATACCGGCACCCCGGTTCCCATTTCCTACCAGGTGTTAATCGCAATTTCACTTGCAGTACTGGTTCAGCTAGCCAGTCATCTAAACACCAGAAAAAGTTAATCTGCAGTCCAGGTTGATTCCACAGCTTCTTTGAGCTCTGCAACTGACACCGGGATTGGCAATACCCAAGGTGAAAGCAGCATGGAAAGCGCCCCCGCTGAGCCGAAAATCTACCGTTGGCAGGATCAACAGGGAGGCGTGCACTTCAGCAATGTACCGCCAGCCGAAATTGAAGCAGAAGTGGTAGACCTGGTCCCGCCTTTCGTACAGACGCTATATCGCAGCGAACCCGGAACCAGCCCTCCCTCACAAAATGAAAACAGTGGTGGAGCACAGGATTCAAAGATCACACCTCTGGCAGCAGAAAATGCAGAGGATTTACTGCCTGAACAGTTCAGCGAGATGCAGGAGACATTGCAAAACGCCGGGGAAGTATCCAGGCAGCTTCAGGAAAAGCTGCAGCAGCAAAAGCAGATTTTGGATAGGCCGTAACTAAAACGGCGTTTGCTTTATGCTTTTATTGACTTTTTCCCTGCGATATCAGGAAAACCCTGCTAATTTCTCAAACACTCATCCGTCGCTACAACAAAACAGTATAATCAACACCGTTTATGATATCCGACCACAACAGACTCGATCAGCTTTGGAGAAGCACAAAAAATGAATTTTAAAAAGTGGAGCCTGACCATCGGGCTTTGTCTGACGATATTTGGCGGACTGACGGCTTATAAAGTGGCGGAAATCAGGCGCGGTATAGCTGCTGCCGAAGCGTACCCGGAGCAGTCCGAAGTGGTTGAGCAGGCACAGGTTACAACAAGCGAATTTATTCCTGTCATTACTGTGATGGCTGAAATCATTGCCCCCAAACGCCTGGATATTCGTAATGAAATAGCCGGTGAAATCACTGCGGTTAATTTTCAATCAGGCGAAATCGTGCAGCAGGGACAATTGCTCCTGCAAATGGATATTGCCACAGAGCAAGCCAACCTGCAGGCTGCCAGAGCCCGGGCAGAGCTGTCGCGCCTGGTATTGAATAGAAGCAGGGAACTCTTCGCTTCCAATCTCGCCAGTAAAGAACAGCTTGATACGGCGATTTCTGAACTCAGTACCGCAGAAGCAGAAATCGCAGTACTTGAACGCACCATTGAGAAAAAAACGCTGCGCGCCCCCTTTAGCGGACGGGTAGGTATTCACAGCTTTGAAACCGGGCAGTATCTTTCTGCCAATACTCTCGTTACCTCGCTTATCGGCAGTACCGGTGAAATCTGGGTAGATTTTCAGATTCCCCAGTTTTATCCCCAGTTACCTATTGGTTCAACTGTTACGATAAAAACCATCAATAACCGCAGTAATGAAAATGGCCTGGATGCAGTCATTCTTGCAGAAAACACAATAATCAACGCCGGCAATCGCAGCAGAGGATATCGCGCCAGTCTCGACAGTGACTTGCAGGCCTATCCGCCACAGACCATCGTCAATGTTTCTGCCCCGGTTGCGGCACCGGAAACAGTACTGCAGGTACCATCCGTATCAGTACAGTATGACCCGCTGGGATCCTATGTTTTTCTGCTCAGGGAAGACCCCGCCAGTAACAGTTTTCGTGCGGCCAGACAGCAGGTAAAAGTTAAACTGGTTGGCAGTGAATTCACCCTGTTGGAGGCCAGTGCAGGCCTTAACACAGGCGACATAATTGCCGGCGCCGGGGCATTCAAGCTTTACGAAGGCATCAAGGTATTTATCGGGCAAAGACAACCCCGAGGCAATGCGACTGAATCGGGCGGCGCAAATGACATGGCTACACCGGCCAGTGGCAGTCTTTCGGTCATGGATACGCCCTGATGGATATTTTTGTCAAACGGCCTACCCTTTCCCTGGTCATTTCGCTGGTCATTTTACTGGCAGGAACTTTCGCCGCGTTTAAAATTCCGGTTCTGCAGTTTCCCCAGATCGAAAGTGCTTCATTGCAGATTACTACGTCATACTTTGGTGCCTCCGCTGAAGTTGTGCAGGGCTTTATCACTGAACCCATTGAAGAAGTCGCCATGACTATCCCGGGTGTGGACTATGTTGATACCACCACCGCCCCCGGATTAAGCACGGTAACCGTATGGCTTGATCTTAATATCGATACCACCCGTGCCCTTGCCGAATTATCTACGCGACTTGCTCAAATCAGTTACGAACTGCCTCAGGGGGCCGAAGATCCGGCTGTTGAAGTAGTGCGGGCGGACCGTTCCAATGCCTTGTTCTACCTGGATATTGAGGGCAAAAACTGGACCCGTAGCGAGCTGACAGACTATATGGACCGCCAGGTCAGACCACTGCTGGCCGGTATTGAAGGGGTACAACGGGTCGGCCTGGAAGGCAGTCGCTCACCGGCAATGCGGGTATGGATAGACCCGGCCCGAATAGCCGCACTGGAAATAGGTGCCGACCAGGTAATGGCCGCGATCAGGGCCAACAACGTCATTGCCGCCATTGGCAAAAGTGAAAATGATGCCCAGCAATTTAATTTACTCAGTAATGCCACCCTGCAAAGCGCCGAGGATTTCAGAGAACTGGTAGTAGTCGAGCGCGAAGGAACAGTTATTAAACTCGGTGATATTGCACGGGTGGAGATTGGTGAAACGCGCGGTTCATCCAATGCTCGTCTGGACATGGACAATACTATCTATCTATCCATCTGGCCTATGCCTGGAGCCAATGAAATAGAAATCGGTGATGCTGTCTATCTGATGCTGGACAACATCAATGAATCCCTGCCAGCCGGTCTGAATATCAATATCGCAGAAGATGGCACCACTTATATGCGTGACTCACTGCGTGAAATTTTCACAACGCTATTTGAAACTATTCTGCTGGTCAGCATTGTTATACTGTTGTTGATGGGCTCGTTTCGCACAGCCCTGGTGCCACTGGCTACAATACCGATTTCCATACTGGGCAGTATTGGCGTTGTCTATATGCTGGGCTTTTCCCTGAATCTGTTAACCATACTGGCAGTGGTACTTTCTGTTGGCCTGGTAGTTGATGATGCCATTGTAGTGGTTGAAAACGTCTCCCGGCACATGCAGGAAGGACGTAGCCGTATTGATGCCGCCCTGTTGAGCTCGAGAGAATTACTCGCACCCATAATTGCGATGACATTTACGCTCGCCGCTGTTTACACCCCGATAGGATTTGTTTCCGGATTTACCGGTAGCCTGTTTCGCGAGTTTGCCCTGACACTTGCCATTGCCGTGATTATTTCCGGCATCGTAGCCATTACCCTGTCTCCAATTATGAGTGCCTGGGTCTGTGCCGAGCGCGGAAAAGAAGGCTGGCTTACCAAAAAAGTGAATACCGGCTTTGTATCCATACGCAATGGCTATGAAAAAGTGCTATCAGGTTCTTTCCAGTGGCATTATCAGGTACTTTTCTTTGCCTTATTTATTTCCATATTAATGGTGCCGTTTTACATGTTCTCGGCAACTGAACTTGCACC
>CBFIIQ010000014.1:5785-35830 GCA_965662685.1 Pseudohongiellaceae bacterium
CGGTGGAAGACCAGAGTGGCATTTTCCTGATTGTTGAAGCACCACCCGATGCCTCCCTGGAATATACCAACAACTATATGGATGATGTCATTGCACAAATCCAGGAGAACATTCCCGGTCTGGATATGATATGGCAGGTGATTTCGCCAACAGGCGGCTTTGGGGGTATTGAGCTGGTGAAATTTGATGCCCGCGACCAGTCGGTCATGGAGATGCTCCCTGAAGTCACAAGCCAGCTAAGTGCCATCACCGGATTACGGGTGTTTCCTTCACTAGCATCGAGCCTGCCCAGTCCGGGACAGTCCGATGTCGAAATGGTGGTGCAGTCCACGGACAGTTACGAAAATATGGCTGCCTATGCCCAACAGCTGGTTCAGGCGGCACAGCAAAGCGGACAATTTCTCTATGCCAATACCAATTTAACGCTGGATTTACCCGAATATCGCATGCTGTTTAACCATGACCGCATTGCCGACCTCGGTCTTGATATGAATTCGGTCAGCTCCCAGCTGGCCACTCTGTTGGCTGAAATGGATGCCAATCGTTTCAACATGAATGGCAAGGCCTATCGCGTCATACCACTGGTTGAAAACAGGGGACGCGGTACACCCGATGCCATTCTTGATTTGATGATTCGAACACCGGCTGCCGGATTCATTCCACTGCGCTCAGTAGTGGAGCTTGAACCACTGACCAGCCCGAATTCCCTGAGTACGTTTAACCAGCAGCGTTCGTTTCGTATTACCGGTGCTGCAGTTCCGGGTACCACCAGTGGCCAGGCATTGACCACACTGGAAAACCGCGCGGCGGAGATTCTGCCGGCAGATTACAGTATTGATTATGCGGGAATTTCGCGACAGCTAAGGCAAGAGGGAAATACCATGATCTCGGTACTGATGATTTCAGTGATTGTGGTTTACCTGGCACTTGTTGTGCAGTTCAACTCTTTTCGCCTGCCCCTTGTGGTTTTACTGGGGTCAGTCCCGCTGGCGCTGTCTGGCGCCATGCTGTTCAGTTTTCTGAGTCTGACAAGCATTAATATTTATGCCCAGATAGGCTTTGTAACGCTGGTTGGACTGGTGGCCAAGAATGCTATTTTGATTACCGAGTTTGCCCACAAACAACAACTTGCCGGGTTCGAAAAGATCGACGCCATCAAGTCAGCCACCCTGCTACGCCTGCGTCCTGTGTTGATGACCACCGCAGCTACCGTACTTGGCCACTTTCCCCTGGTGCTTGTTACTGGCGCCGGCGCCGAAGCACGTAACAGTATTGGTATTATTCTGGTTGCAGGTATGCTGATAGGGACGATTTTTACGCTGTTTATTCTGCCCTCGGTTTACCTGTTACTTGCCGGCGAAACCACATCTGGAAATGCGCAGACCAGTGACAGCCCGAATCCGGAAGATGACAACGGGAATAATATAAATACTCTCATTCCTGTCTAGAAATAACGACGCTCAGGAAGGTTTTCCCGGCACCCGGATATCCAGCACCATATCAACCACATCCTGAGGTGGTGCAGGGGTAAAGCGACAAACCACGACTGAAATAATAAAATTCATCAGCATACCCACCGTGCCAATTCCTTCCGGTGAAATTCCAAACCACCAGTTTTCTGCCGTATCAGCGGCAGGATTAATGAACTTGAAATAAATAATATAGGTGGCAGTAAAAACTATGCCAGCAATCATGCCGGAAACCGCCCCTTCCTTGTTCATGCGCACCGAAAATATACCCAGCACAATCGCGGGGAAGAAAGATGACGCTGCCAGGCCAAAGGCAAAAGCCACCACCTGGGCGACAAAGCCTGGCGGGTTAATACCGAAGTAACCGGCAATACATACGGCAAAGAAAATGGCGATACGGGCAAATTTGAGTTCCTGTTTTTCCGATATACCCGGCATCAGGTTCCGCTTTAACAGGTCATGTGAAATGGAGGTAGAGATCACCAGCAATAAACCCGCCGCCGTGGACAGTGCAGCGGCTAGTCCTCCTGCAGCAATCAGGGCGATTACCCAATTCGGCAACTGGGCAATTTCCGGGTTGGCCAGAACAATAATATCCCGGTCTACGTTTAGCTCATTGATAGCTGGATCGGCCACATACTGAATTCTGCCATCACCATTTTTATCATCGAACGTAATAAGATTGATATTTTCCCAGGTGCGAAACCAGCCAGGCATCTCGGTATAAACCGCATTGTTAACAGTGTTGATTAAATTGGTACGCGCAAAAGCTGCAATGGCCGGTGCTGTGGTGTAGAGAATCGCGATAAAGAACAGCGCATAACCGGCTGACTTTCGTGCTGCCCTGACACTGGGGACGGTGAAGAAGCGAATGATTACGTGAGGCAAACCTGCCGTGCCCATGATAAGTGCGCCTGTAATAAACAATACATCCAGCGAACTGCGCACGCCTTGTGTGTAGGCGGCAAAGCCCAGCTCTGCATGCAGACCATCAAGCCGATCGAGCAGATAGCCACCGCCCATGGATTCATTAAGTTCCGAGCCAAAACCAAGCTGGGGAATGACATTGCCGGTCATCAGAATGGAAATAAATACCGCCGGTACCATGTAGGCAAAGATCAACACACAGTATTGTGCTACCTGGGTATAGGTAATGCCTTTCATACCTCCCAGCACGGCATAAAAGAATACTATTGTCATGCCAATCAGCACGCCAAGATTGATATCCACTTCCAGAAAGCGCGAAAACACCACCCCGACGCCTCGCATCTGACCTGCCACATAGGTGAAGGATACAAAAATGGCACATACCACCGCCACCATTCTGGCTAACTGGGAGTAGTAGCGATCACCTATAAAATCCGGCACCGTAAATTTGCCGAAGTCCCGCAGGTAAGGAGCAATCATTAACGCCAGCAGGACATAGCCGCCAGTCCAGCCCATCAAATACACCGAACCATCGCGCCCCATATAGGACACGATGCCCGCCATGGAAATAAATGATGCGGCGGACATCCAGTCCGCTGCTGTGGCCAGCCCATTCGCCAGTGGTGGCACATGGGCTCCGGCAATATAAAACTCCTGGGTAGAGGAAGCTCGGGACCAAACGGCAATACCGATATATACAAGAAAGGTAAAACCTACAAATAAATAGGTTAGCAGTTGCAAACTCATGCCGTCATGTCCTGTTTTTCTTTATTTTTTTTAATGAGGAAAGATCAGGAAACCTGATTGCTACTCTCTTCAGCAAGAATATCTTTTTCTTCATGATGATATTTACGATCAAGGTTATCCATCATCTTCAGATAAACGAATATCAATATTACGTAAACATAAATCGAGCCCTGCTGAGCCATCCAGAAGCCAAACTTGAAACCGCCGATACGGATTACATCAAGCTGATCAACAAAAATCACAGACATCAAAAAAGAAACAATAAACCAGATACTCAACAATATTTTGAGTATGCGAATATTTTCCTGCCAGTACTTGTTGTCGTCTTCCTGCATAAGCCCTCGCTAATACAATCTGCCTGTTTACTGTTTGCGGACTTCATTCATAGTGTTTTTATTCTGGCTGACCGTGCCCGGCTTTTATCCGGAATGCCGGATGGCGGCTTGCCAGCCTTATCCGACCTATACGCTTATCCTGCCTACAACAGGTGACCTTTTTCTTTTATCCTGCATCCTTCACGTCGGATGTCGGCTTATCAGCCTTATCCGACCTACAAATTATCCGACTTCAGCAGGTCACCTTTTTCTTTTATCCTTTTTCCTTTATCCGCCCTTTTGCCTTACTCCCCCAACTTCCAACCTGACGTTATCGGATAGCGCCGGTCCCTGCCAAAGCCTTTTTTACTGATCCTGACGCCCACAGGTGCCTGACGGCGTTTATATTCATTCAGATCAACGAGTCTTAATACTCGCATAACCGTAGCATGATCAAAACCTTTTTCGATGATAGCGTGAGCACTCTCATCACCTTCAATATACAGCTCAAGTATCTGGTCAAGAATCTCATAAGGCGGGAGATTATCTTCATCCACCTGATCCGGTGCCAGCTCTGCTGACGGAGGGCGCTCAATAATACGAGCGGGTATCATTTCAGCCTGATCATCAGCAGAAACAGAGTTTCTGTAACGCGACAGGGAATACACCAGCATTTTTGGCACATCCTTGAGAACATCAAAACCACCGGCCATGTCGCCATAAAGAGTTGAATACCCCACCGCCATCTCGCTCTTGTTACCGGTTGTAAGAACCAGATATCCCTTTTTATTGGAAATAGCCATCAGGATTACACCGCGACATCTTGCCTGCAGGTTCTGCTCCGTCAGATCTGTCTCTGTACCGACAAATTCTTCCGCAAGACTGGACATAAAACCTTCATAGATATCTTCAATAGGAATCACCCGATAATTAACGGCAAAATTTTCTGCCTGCCTTGCCGCATCCTCAATGCTCATATCCGATGTATATTTGAATGGCATCATGACAGCATGCACCTTGTCACTGCCAAGAGCATCAACTGCAATGGCCAGGGTTAATGCCGAATCGATACCACCGGAAAGGCCAAGCACAATCCCTGAAAATCCGTTTTTAATCACATAATCATGCAAGCCAAGCACCAGCACCCTGTATATCAGTGTCTCACTAGCTTCCACAGGTGTGATATCACCTTCTACTATAATGGCGGACTCACCATCATGCTTTATGTGAACGCTTGTCAGACTCTCTGTGCAGGCTGGAGCGAGCGCCCTGATACTACCATCACCATCAACAGCCATGGAGCAGCCATCAAACACCAGCTCATCCTGGCCCCCTACCAGGTTTACATAAATAATCGGAATAGCAGCTTCCTGTTGTCTGGCGTGTAATGCATCCAGCCTGCTTTGGTGTTTATCTATATGAAAGGGAGAACCGTTTATATTGATCATGAGTTCCGCACCTGCAGTCCTGGCCTGCACCATTGGACCCGGCTGCCAAAGGTCTTCGCAAATAGTGAACCCTGTCGGAATATTTTTGATGTTCAATACGCAGGCTTTGGATCCGGCAGAAAAATAACGCTTTTCATCGAAAACCTGGTAATTGGGGAGAATCTGTTTCTTGTAGGTAGTAAGCGTATTGCCCTGGTAAATAACACAAAGCATATTATAAAGACGCCCCTCTTCCCTGCCGGGGTAGCCAATGACCAGATGGCAATCGAACTTACATTCCCTGATGGCGGCCAGTGCTGACTCGATTCTGATATCCAGACTGGCTCTTAACAACAGGTCTTCAGGAGGATATGCCGTAAGCACCAGCTCAGGAAAGACAATCACATCAGGCCGGTCTTCGGCCAGAATCATTTCCGTCGTTTTAATGACCAGCTCGGCATTTCCCGGGATGTCACCGACCAGTGGATTCACCTGGGCCATTACTACTTTCAGGGTATTATGATTTGCCATGGATGGGGATTTTAAAAACCTGTTTTACAGTAAAAGCGTATAATAATTTTGACATCTGCAGGATGCCAGCCAAAAACCATTTAAAGACATTAAAAGACTTTAAAAGAAAAATGCAAAGGCATGTGCACCTGAGCAGCCTCTATGGATATTGTCATACAGGTACGGTATTGTCTGCCTCCATGCACTCATTATAAAGAATTTTTATGGGATTAATCAGACTCGCTATTTTTGCTGTTGTGATCTGGATGTTCTGGAGACTGATCAAGAACTTCCTTGCCAAGCAGGCAAAAATGAATAAGAAAGAAGCCGACAAACTGGAGCAGGGCAATATAGTGCTTTGCGAGTTTTGCTCGGTTCATGTGCCAGAAAAAAAGGCTGTATGCCATGAAAAACTATGGTTTTGCTGCGAAAAACATAAAGAAAACTATCTTTCCGGTGATGACTGATTACATCCATCTATTTGCAGGCAGGGCATTTGCCTGCACCAAAAGCCTCCCTTTTGAGTCTTCCATAATTTTTCCCCATGCCTTTCACTAAGAACAAAACGGACTCTTCTCTGGAAAATCTGGCTCAACAGCAAGATCAGCGGGTCTTTGATGTTTACAATATCTACCGCTTTGTCCTGTCATTAATCCTGCTGACCAGCTTTTTCTTCAGATCATTAACCTCAACACTTGGCACTATAAACCCTGATCTGTTTGTTAACATTGTTGTTATTTACCTGGTATTTAATGTCATTGTTTTCTTCCGTGTACTACTGCCCAAAAACAAAGGCCTGCTGACTTCGCAATTCATCAGCATTATTCTCATTGATATAGTCTTCCTGATACTCATCAGCTATACCTGTGGTGGTGTAAGCAGCGGAATGGCCAACCTGCTTATCGTACCGGTAGCTGCCGGTAGTCTCTTGTTTCGCTCCAGACTTAGTACTTTTTTCGCTGCGGTGGGCTCCATCCTCGCTATCTATAGTGAGGTTTATCTTTATCTGATTATTGATGAAGGCATTGTCTATTTTGTCCAGGCCGGCCTGCTGGGATTCAGTTTGTTTGCGGTATCAGAATCACTCCAGTACCTCGGTGGAAAAATCAGGCAAAACGAACTGCTTGCTCAACAGCAGGCTAAAAACATCAAATCACTGCAGGAAATGAACAACCAGATTATCGAACGCATGCATACCGGCATTCTGGTGGTAACACCGGAAGGGATGATTCTTACCATTAATGTTGCCGCCAACCGTTTTCTTCAGCTTGCAGATGGTGAAAATAATAGTGAAGGGTCACGCTTACCCCGAATTCTTTTGTCACAGCTCCAGCAATGGATAAGTGATAACAATATAGAGTTACCTCCCTTTCGCCTGAATGAAACCTCTACTGATCTGCAGGCAAATTTCTCCTATCTAAATCCTGGGGCAGATTCCAATATTCTTATTTTCATCGAAGATTTTTCTCTGCTAACCAGTCGTGCACAACAATTGAAAATGATGTCCCTGGGTCGCATCACTGCAAGCATTGCTCATGAAGTTCGAAATCCGCTTGGGGCAATATCCCATGCCAGCCAACTACTAAACGAATCTGAGGAAATCAAGGAAGCTGATCAGCGTTTACTGGAAATAATTACTAACCACTCAGAACGGGTAAACAGAATAATTGAAAGTATCCTCGACTTATCCCGCAATAAGGCCGAGGACATGGCGCGGCTTCCCATACTGGACTGGCTGAATCAGTTTGTTACAAAGTTCACCAATTCAATGGCAGTACCTATAGACATAGAATGTGACGTTTCACCGAAAGACATGGCTGTATTTTTTAATAGCGGACAATTGGAACAGGTGCTTACCAATCTGTGTGAAAACGGATTGCGTTATAGTGAAAAGAAAACCGGATTGAGGCATCTCAATATTGAAGTGAAAAAAAGCGAAATAGATGGAAATCCTGAAATGTATATCATGGATGACGGGAAAGGTATTTCCGAGGAATTTAAAGTGCAGATCTTCGAGCCTTTTTTTACAACTGAACAGTCAGGTACTGGCCTCGGCCTATTTATTTGTCGGGAAATATGCGACGCTAACCGTGCACGTTTGTCCTATCAGTCTAGCTACAAGGGTAAGAGCACATTCCAGATAAACTTTGCCAACCCTGACAGGAATTTGGTCTGATTCGGACTTAATGCCCGGGACAAATTTATAGCTTAACCTAGCAGACACCGGTCCATAATTTGATACATAAGTTGATACATCCAAACATGAGCCACAAAGTATTAATCGTTGATGATGAACCTGATATCAGGGAGCTTCTGGAAATCACTCTGGGGCGAATGGATCTCTCAACCCTATCCGCAAGTAATCTTGAAGAAGCCAGAAACCACCTTAACACTAATGATTTTCACCTGTGTCTGACCGACATGAAATTACCAGACGGCAATGGCATTGAACTGGTTCAGGAAATTCAGAGTGATTACCCGCATATTCCTGTTGCGGTAATAACCGCCCATGGCAGTACCGAAACAGCAATCAGCGCACTGAAATCCGGGGCTTTCGACTTCGTCTCCAAGCCCGTAGACATTCGAAAATTACGCGAAATGGTTAGCACTGCGCTGAAACTGGAACATGAATTGCCCGCTAAAGCTGAGCAAATACCTGACACCCAGCTCAACATTGTCGGTGCTTCCGTGCAAATCTCCAAATTAAGAGAACAAATCATCAAACTGGCCCGCAGCCAGGCGCCTGTTTTTATCAGTGGTGAATCCGGTAGCGGAAAAGAGCTGGTAGCAAGAGCCATTCATGCCCAGGGGCCACGGCGTGATAAAGATTTTGTACCAATTAACTGTGGCGCCATTCCTACCGAACTTATGGAGAGTGAATTTTTTGGTCATAAGAAAGGCAGTTTTACCGGCGCCCACAGTGACAAGCCCGGATTATTCCAGGTTGCTGATGGTGGTAGCCTTTTCCTTGATGAAATTGCCGATTTACCGCTACATATGCAGGTTAAATTACTCAGGGCAATACAGGAAAAATCGATTCGACCGGTTGGTTCAGAAACTGAAATCCCTGTTGATGTGCGCCTGATTAGCGCAACTCATAAAAACCTTTCGCGAGAAGTTGAACAGGGAAATTTGCGTCAGGATCTTTATTACCGAATTAATGTTATCGAACTCAAAGTCCCCAGTTTAAGAAAGCACAAGGATGATATTCCTCAACTGGCCGCCCACTACCTGGACATATTAGCCAGGGAAAATCACCTGGAAAAAGTCACTATCTCTGAAGAGGCTATTTCACGCCTGCAGTCCTATAGTTTTCCGGGCAATGTCAGGGAACTGGAGAATATATTGCAGCGCTCTCTCGCCATGGCTGAAAATAATTCAATTCAGGTGGTTGATCTTCCTGAATTGAATCCAGATGCAGGAGAACATCCTGAGGCTTCTGAAAGTGTATTGGATAACACGCCACCGAAGCCGGAGAACGTTGAAACTTCAGCGAACATTGAGAACATGGGGTATTTAGAGAAAAAACTTGAAAACAGTGAAGACTTTTCCCTGGAAAAATATCTCGAAGAAATTGAAACGATTGCCATTAAAAAGGCGCTGGAAGAAACCCGCTGGAATAAAACCGCTGCTGCCAAAAAACTGGGAATGACCTTCAGGTCTTTCCGCTATCGACTTAAAAAACTCAATATCGATTAAAAAACCTTCAACTCTCTGGGCATGGAAAAAACTATATTTTCCTCTACGCCATGCATTTCTTTTGGCTCTTGCCCACCCATTTCAACAAGTCTTTGAATTACTTCCTTAACCAGCACTTCCGGGGCTGATGCACCGGCTGTAACGCCTACTGCATATTTACCATTAAACCAGCTTTCCTTAATCTCACCGGCATGGTCTATCAGGTAAGCCTCACTGCCCATCCGTTCCGCCAGTTCCTTTAAGCGATTGGAATTTGAGGAGTTGGGAGAACCAACCACCAGCACCAGATCATTCTCCAGGGCCAGTTGCTTGACTGCATCCTGGCGGTTCTGGGTGGCATAACAGATATCCTTTTTACGCGGTCCTGCAATATTGGGAAAACGTTTTTGCAGGGCATCAATGATACGGGCTGTATCATCCATCGAAAGCGTTGTCTGGGTCACGTATGCAAGATTATTGTTATCCTTAACGACAAGATTCTGTACATCTTTCTCAGATTCCACCAAATAGATACAACCGCCATTACTGGTATCGTACTGTCCCATGGTGCCTTCTACTTCCGGGTGAAAGGCATGACCAATGAGAATACACTCGCGCCCTGCATTACTGTACTTGACCACTTCCAGATGGACTTTCGTCACCAGTGGACAAGTTGCATCAAATACCCGCAGACCAAGATCATCCGCTTCGTCTTTTACATGTTGTGATACACCATGGGCACTGAAAATGACAATAGAGGGGTTATTTTCAGCGTCTTGCGAAGGAACGTCTGCTAATTCGTCCACAAAAATAGCGCCACGATTGCGCAGAGACTGAACCACAGTTTTGTTATGCACAACTTCATGGCGAACATAAATGGGTGGACCATAGATATCCAGAGCCCGATTAACAATATCGATAGCTCGATCAACCCCGGCACAGAATCCTCGCGGGTTAGCCAGGTTGATGAGTAATGAATTTACCGCTGAATTGTCTGCTGCGTTCATGGTTTTCTGTTGCCCTGGTTCAAAGTGAAGATTCAATGGGGGATACCCCATGAATTTTGACTCGAAACTGAATATCCCTGCCAGCCAGTGGGTGATTGAAATCAATCTCTACCTTATCAGCATCAAATTTGCTGATCATACCCGGCTGTTCATTTCCGCCACTGTCAGTGAAGTTTATCATCAGTCCAGTCTCCATCATTAAATCTGCTGGAAACCTGTAACGCGGAAAGCTATGAATATTTTCTTCCCGTGGCTGCCCAAAGGCCTTAAGAGCGGGGATTAGCTGTGTTTTTTCTTCCCCGGCGCGCATACCAAACATGGCCAGTTCAAATCCTGGCAGCAAATTGCCATCACCCACGTTAAACCGGGCTGGTGCCTGTTCAAAATTACTGTCGATGATTTCGCCCTGTGCCAGGGCAAGTTCAAAATTCAGGGTCACCTGCTTTCCCGGCCCCACTTGATCATCGGTATAGTCTGCCAGCTCGTGGACAGTTGCAGGTGTCTGTTCGACATCAGATTCCCGAGCAGCGAGCGTTATATCAGTAAGTGTAATTTTTTCCATGGTATAGAAACCGATCTCAGGTTGCGGTATTGGCGCCACTGGATTGCCTGTAATCCAGAAAAATATCGAGAATCATCAAAGCGGCACCGATACTGATGGCTGCATCCGCAATATTAAAAGTAGCAAAACGATAGTCCATAAAATAAAGACTTATAAAATCGATGACATAACCCGCCAGCATCCGGTCAATCAAATTACCCACGGCACCGCCCAGAATAAGCGCCAGTGCAAACCCGAGAAGCCTCTGGGTTTTCGGTAATTTAATCAACCAGCCCACCAGGAACACGCTGACTGCAAAAGAGATTCCGGTCAGAAGCCAGCGCTGCCAGCCACCGGCGTCGTTGAGAAAACTGAAGGCTGCCCCCCGATTATAGGCAAGCAACAAATCAAACCCCGGAAAAACTGTTACCGGCACATGCTCTGTCAGATTGTTATTACTTACGAACTTACTTACCTGATCGACCACTACGATCAGTCCGGAAATGCTGAATAAGGCAATCAAGCTGAAGGCGCGCTCTGAAGCTTTCTTACTTTCCATGATTTACGCGTCCCTGAACGCTCATGCTGATTGCAGATCTTGCAATGATTGCCGGGCCTGTTCGATATCAAGCACCATCTGTTGCTTCATGCTTTCCAGATCAGGGAATTTAATTTCATCCCGGATTTTTTTGACAAAGGAAACCACCAGGCGTTCATCATAAATATTTTTATCGAAATCAAAAATATTTACTTCCAGTTTAGCTATATCGCTGTTTTCCACGGTCGGGTTAAAGCCAATACTGGCTATGCCCTGCAAGGTTTCACCTTCAAATTCAACGAGCACACTGAAAATACCATGAAGCGGAAGCCTGCGGCCTTGCAGATTAATATTGGCAGTAGGTATTCCCAATTCGCGACCAAGTTTTTTCCCGGTCTCCACCAGGCCGCTTACACTATAATAACGTCCAAGCAAGGAGCGAACCTGTTCACAATCTCCCTGCTCGAGACAATTTCTGACCAGTGTACTGCTGACCCGATGCCCCGCATACTTGAAGGGAACCTCCCGAATAACCTCAAACCCCAATTCAATTCCTTTTTCCTGCAGTAATCGAAAATCTCCTTTGCGATTTTTGCCAAAGCGAAAGTCATCACCCACTATTATTGCTTTCACACCCAGCCCTTCAATAAGGAATTGATCAATAAAGGCTTTCGGCGCCTGATTACAAAGCGCATTGTCAAAAGTCATACGAAAAACTGCGCTGATCCCGAAAGAAAGCAGGTAATCGACCTTCTCCTGAAACGGAGTCAGACGCGGCGCAGCATTGGCAGCAGAGAAAAATTCTTCCGGGTGAGGTTCACTAACGATGACAACAGCTGGCAAGCCCCTGGCCGCAGCAGTACGACACAGGGTTTTCAGCACATGCTGGTGACCAATATGCATACCATCATATTTGCCTATGGTGGCAACACATCCGTCATGGACTGAGCGGAAAGATGGGAAATCAGAAAAAACACTCATGGCATCTGCTTGTTAACAAAAAGCCGACTATTATATGTCAGTGCGGCGAGCTGATACATCAAGAATGTCCAAACACGTTTTTATACACTATGACGAAAATGGGATGGTCTGACCCCGCATGCCAGCAATGTCAGCGCATAACTGCAAGCACCGGCCAGACACAGAATACTAAGGTTAGTGATTCGCGACAGGGTTGTGGCATTGATCCAGAGTTCCAGACTGCTGCCGGAGAGAAAGAAATACAAAACCAGCATCATCACAATATTCGCTGCAACTGCCTGAAACAGGTAAATAATCCAGTGTACCCGAAAACGAAAAACCCCGGTTTTAACCAGGCCGAATAGCAACAGGCCAGCATTCACGAAGGCCGATAGCGAGGTAGCCAATGCCAGACCAACATGGGCTAACGGGATGATAAGCATCAGGTTAAACACCATGTTACTCACCATGGCTATCACCGCATAACGCACGGGTGTAGAAGTATCCTGACGGGAAAAATAGGCCGTCGCCAGCACTTTAATGCTCATGAAGCCTAACAGACCCACGGCATAAGCCTTCAGACTCATGGCAGTAGGCATAACCGATTCAGCCCCGAATGCACCATGCTGGTAAATGGTGACGATCAAGGGTTCTGCCAGTACGATAAGGGCCAAGGTCGCGGGTAGGCCAAGCAGCAAAATGGTACGCAAACTCCAGTCCAGAGTCTGGATAAATTGCTCGGTATCCTGGGCCGCATGAATTCTGGAAAGGGTTGGCAGTATTACTGTTGCTATCGCGATTGCGAAAATTCCCAGCGGCAATTCCATCAGGCGGTCAGAGTAATACAGCCAGCTCACCGCACCATCGCCTTGCAGCGCAGTGGCCAGCACAGTATCAAGCAGCAGGTTTATCTGTCCCACAGAGACACTGAACATGACCGGAATCATCAGGGCCATTACCTTGCTCACACCTTCATGCTTTGGCTTCAGTCTGGGTCTGGGCATTAACTTCAGATGGTTCAGAAATGGCAGCTGGAACATCAACTGAATAAGGCCGGCAATCAATACACCCCAGGCCAAAGCCACCACCGGTTCTGCCATCATTGGACTTAGCAGCAATGCGCAACTGATCAGGGTGAGATTCAACAGAATTGGCGTCATTGCAGGCACAGCAAAGCGGCCATAGGAATTGAGAATCGAACCGGCAAAGCCGGTCAATGAAATAAGCAGAATATAGGGAAAGGTGATACGCAGCATTTTCACCAGCAAGGCGAATTTATCCGGGGTATCAAGATAGCCGAAGGCAAAAAGACCTCCCAGCAATGGCGCTGCAACGACGCCTGTCACTGTGACCACAAACAATATCAGGGACAAGCGACCCGCCACATGGTCTACCAGTGCCTTGATGTCTTCAAAGGGCCGATTTTTACGGTATTCGGAAAGTACTGGCACGAAGGCCTGGGAAAATGCGCCTTCTGCAAACAGGCGACGCAGGAAATTTGGAATTCTGAAGGCGACAAAAAATGCATCAGCGGCGGGTCCGTCCCCGAATACCGCGGCAAAAACGATCTCACGCACCAGGCCAAGTATTCGCGAAACAAAGGTCATCAGGGAAACAACCAGACTCGACTTCGCTACCCCGGTCTGTTTCGACCTGTCTTCAACTGCCTGCACGCTCTATATTTCTCCGGGTTCACGCCTGAAACCGCATCTTAACACAGCATTTGTTGTGCAATAGCATGGTCTGGGAGTTGACAAATACCCTTTAAAACTGCATGATTCGCGTCTTTTTTCAGTAAGCAAAACTTCTGTTCAACGGATTAACCTCCGGGCAACACGAAAATACTGATAATACGTAACCAATTCAAAGTTAAAAACGCTATATAAAGAAAGGAGCCCCCTTTGGCAAACTCTCCACAGGCTCGTAAAAGGGCAAGACAGGCAGAAAACAGACGCAAGCACAACGCAAGTGCACGTTCCATGGTTCGTACCTATATCAAGAAAGTAACTGCGGCCATTGATAGTAAGGATTATGATCAGGCAACTACTGCCTATAATGCAGCTGTTCCCGTCATTGACCGACTATCTGACAAGGGAATTATTCATGCCAACAAGGCTGCTCGTCATAAAAGCCGCATGAACTCTGCAATCAAGGCACTTAAAGCTTGATTTAAGTTTATTTAAGTTTATTTAAGTTTATTTAAGTCTGATTCAAGCAGATTGCATTGTTAACGCAATGATTTTATTAAAAAACCGGCAATAGCCGGTTTTTTAATGCCTGCTGAATAGCCACCCACAAAAGTATGCAAAGGTAACAAACCATCAGTTATAATCATTTCATCTGGTATACCACGCCAGCCATATACAGTTTGGGGGAAGTAGCAATGAAGTTAATCAAGATTTTCAGTCTGTGTGCCAGTTTAATTCTGGTGCCCTCTGCATTTGCACATCACTCGTTTCAAGCCACTTATGATATGGATTCCATGATTGAGATAAAAGGCAAACTGGTGCAGATGAATTTTCGTAATCCCCATGCTTCCGTAATGGTCATGGCACCGGATGAAGATGGCAATATGCAGCGCTGGGGCGTTGAATGGGGGGGCGCTACCCTGCTTATGCGCCAGGGACTGACAAGAACCTCATTCAAGCCCGGTGACGAAGTCATCATCAGCGGACAACCTTCAAGAGACCGAAGCGATTACCGCATGCGCATGGAAAGCATCCTGCGTCCAGCAGACGGTTTTGGCTGGGGCTTCTCGGAAGATCAGACTTTTGATTAAGGCTTTAATTTAGTATGGAAAACAAAAAGGCCGCGTCAGTGGCCTTTTTTATTTGTCTATTTTTTTAAATTCCTTTCTTGCGACTTGGAGAACGCAGTTCTCGCATAAAGCTCAAATTTTGGTAGTGTCATGAGCGAAGGCTAATCGAGGCAAAAATGCGCGCAGGGAGGGAGTGTGCATTTAGCACATGACCGACTGGGCATATCTTTAACGAAGAGTAGCCGAGCGTAATAGCTACTGCAGTTCCTTTCCTTAATTAACTACACACTCAGATGGATTCCATTTGGAATCATCGGCCTCTCTTTTGAAATTCGCGCTGGTAGTATAAAGCTGGGTCAGATGCTCAGGATCCTCAAGCACCGAGATCACAGTCAGGTATTCTGTTCCATCGCCACCAATCAATAACTCAAAATATTCTTTCAGCTCAGCCTGGGTACCATAGGGCACGCCATTGCGACGCAGGTATCCTGGTGCCATATCTGCAGTTACTGCATTGATACTGCCACCAGTTACAGCGCCACCAAAGCCACCTTCCCTTTCAATCTGCCAGCTGGCACGGGTGACCCCCTGCAGGGTACCGGCACCGGCATTATCCTGAGCCGGACCAAACTTGAGTAAGCGAGTCTGCATACCGGCATCGGTATCAATCTGCAGCACATTGTCGCTTAGCCAGCTTATCTTCAGGCGACCAGGAATCCGCATAAGACCACCTGCACCATAGGCCTTGCAGGCGTTTCCTGAAGCCAGATCAGCCTCAGGATCCCAGGCATTGGCCATTTCCCGGCCTTTGGGGGTCAAGCCTATGCCCTCGTAATCGCCAGCTTCAGCAACCACCATTCTGAAACGCCAGTCTTCAGTTACCAGCGAAACCCAGTTTCCGGTTATATCAATGGCCGCCATTTCCTGTGCCGATTGCTGCTGTCGATCCGGCTGTGCAGATGCATCCAAAGCCGATAACAGAAGAAGCGTCGACAAAAATACTTTGATCATGCTTGTTTTCATGTGCCGCTCCTTAATCTTCCAGTGTCATGTAGGCTGCAGTAACAAAATTTTCCGTAGAGAAAATTCCCTGCCCTGCCCAACGTGGGTCATAGTCTCTGGTGGGCCTGGCTGCGAGGACTTCTTCCAGGCTCATACCACGCTGCTTCATATCAACAATACGGTCCCTGATAATTGTCAACATTTCGCGCCAGTTGATAACATCGCCAATATCACTGAGTCTGCCATGACCGGGAATGACCAGGGTGCCACCATCCTGACCATACTCGGGAATGATGAGATCGATAATTGAATTGGCAGCATCGATAAAGCCCTGCAAGGTGCCCCCTGAGGACATATCAATAAAAGGATAAAAACTGGTGATATAGGCATCGCCGGTAGTAATCACATCGGATTTTCGAAAAAAGATAATACTGTCACCATTGGTATGGGCATTAGGCTGATGAATTATTCGCACCCCTTCGCCATTGAAATAGAGATCTTTTTTCTCGGAAAAGTAGGTCATGGTGGGCCACATCTCTGTCGAGGTGTTTTCGTCTCCGGCCATATTCAAGAGCACATTTTCATGGGCAAAAATTGTTGCCCCTTCACCGGCATTGGACAGGGAGGCGCCAACATTTCCGCCACTGGGAGTAAATCCCGCAGCTTTTAATTCGGCATTGCCCCCCACATGATCGCCATGATGATGGGTGTTAATGATATAACGCAGTGGCTTATCAGACAGCGCCCTGATTGCCACAAGATTTTTCTCTGACAGTTCAGCGTACTGGGTATCAATTATCAGGATACCGTCATCACCAGTCTGTACGGTGATATTGCCACCGGCTCCAACCAGCATATAAATATTGTCACGCACTTTAAGCGTTTGAATTTCTACCGCATCAAAATCAGTTTGTGCCTGTACCTTTTGTACAACAAGCATTTGCGAGAGAACAATGGAACTTGCCAAAGCCATGACCATGGCAAACAGTTTGTTTAGTGTAATGTTCTTCATAATCACTCCTGCCCTGCCTGTAATTCACTGGGTTTAGGCAATTCCCGCAAACGCTCAATATATTCGGGATACATGGTCCTGGCGCCACCCATGGCGGCTTCTACTGGAATATCGTGGCGCTCGGAATAAATAAGCAAATCGGGATTGGTTCCTGGCAGGTGATGGGGAATATAGCCAGGCTCTCTGACCATTTCGATCACCGGGTCACAGGGATAATTACCTACCTGGCTGTCGATGGAATAAAGATAATCCCGATTCCTGATGAAAGGTTCATCCAGGTAAACTGGATCATCAATGATCACGGTCCAGGTCAACAAATCATCATGACGAATAAAATATTCGGTCACCGTTGCCTGATCACTGCGTGCAACTCCGTTGCGACGTAGCCAACCTTCCTTGAGATGAGTTGTCTTGACTTTTAACTGATGGCCCACCCATTCGCCAGTAGAAAAACCCATTGCTGTATGTTGCGCATACTCAGGCGGATGCTCGCGACCATCCATCCAGATAGTGCGTCGGGTTTGCCAGGCAAAATGTTGAATACGAATAGCAATTAACTGCTCAGTGATAGGCTCGCGTTCTTCCCAAATGCGGATATTGGCAAAACTACTGGCATAATCTGAAGGATGGACACGACACTGGTATTCAGGAAGGGCTATCAGGGAAGCACTCCAGCTCTGCGCCCGCAAGCGGTCAGCATCGTTGAGAGGAAGCCCGGCATAATCACCCAGCTCAGGTCCAGGTAAGCGGTCAGGAAAATCCTCACTGTAATTACCGACCCAAACGCCGGAAAAGTTTTTTTCTGCCAGCGCGGAAAAGCTGGCAATGGAAAATACAAACAATAGTGAAACACGGCAACAGATTTTGCCCATGAAGTCCCCCTGACCGGTGAAAATAACAACTGTGTTTTGTAGTAATTATTCTTGCGTAGAAACCCCGCTAACATAACGATGGAGGGGAATTCTGTCAAATAGAAAGAAGGCGTGGAATTCAGTAAAACCTTGCAGGAAAAAGAGGAATACCAGAGCAGCTATTTAATAAGCCGCTGCCAGCCTGAAAAGGTTAAGGAAAGGTCAAGTCAATTAAAGCAGAACCAGATTATCCCTGTGAATTATTTCGTGGTCGCCTTCATAGCCCAATAAAGAAAATATCTCTTCACTGGAATGCCCGATGATGCTGGCCGCTTCTTTAGCATTGTAATTCACCAGACCACGAGCAACAGGGTTGCCCTTTTCATCGACACAACTGACGACATCACCACGCTGAAAATGTCCTGAGCTGGAAGTGATTCCTACAGGAAGCAGGCTTTTCCCCGACTCCTTTAAGACACGGACAGCGCCGGCATCAAGCGTAAATACACCTTTAACTTTAAGGTGACTGGCAAGCCACTGCTTGCGCGCTGCCAGTGGTTCGCTTTCAGGCAGCAGTAGCGTACCCACTTCAGCTCCGTCACGCAGCATGGCAAGAATGTCAGGTTTCCTGCCGTTAGCGATACAGGTTGCAGTGCCCGATCTGGCGGCCAGCCGTGCCGCCCTGACCTTGGTCAACATGCCACCACGACCAAGATCACCGTGACCGCTGCCAGCGAAATCAAATAGCTCATCATTATTACTTTGCGCCTGACGCACCAACTTGGCATCAGGATTATTACGCGGATCAGATTCATAGAGGCCGTCCTGATCGGTAAGAATGACCATGGCATCGGCATTGATCAGATTGGCTACAAGACCCGCGAGGGTGTCATTATCGCCAAAACAAATCTCATCGGTAACAACCGTATCATTTTCATTTACTACTGGTACCACGCCGAGATTAAGCAGGGTCATCAAGGTTGTGCGCGCATTCAGATAGCGTTTTCTGTTGGAGAGGTCATCATGGGTTAGAAGAATCTGCGCGGTTTGCAGATCGAATTTTTTGAATTCGGTTTCGTATGCCTGGATCAGCCCCATCTGCCCGACAGCGGCAGCGGCCTGCTGTTCATGGATAGCACTGGGCCTGCCTTTGAGTCCCAGGCGCAACACGCCTTCTGCTACAGCACCGGAAGAAACCAGAACCACAGAAAGGCCGGCATCACGAAAGGCGGCAATCTGTTTTACCCAGCTTGCCATGCCTTCCCGATTCAGGCCTTTCCCATCATCCGTGAGCAAGGCGCTGCCGATCTTAACGACCCAGGTTTTGGCTGCTGTCAGTGTCTCTCTGTTACTCACTATTAATCCCTTACATATTCCACTTCGACGTCATCATCAAAATCATCATCGATATCATCTGCAGACAGGTGATCTTTCTTTTCTTTCCAGGCTGTTTTAACTGCCTCTATGCTCTGGCGAATTTCAAACGCCATAAGCTGATCCAGTTCATGCTGTTGCAAGCGGTAGTCTTCGTCTTCTTCAAAGCGAAGATTCGCCTCATTAATTGAGCGCATCAGGGCTTCACTTAATTCCTTGGTACCCTGGCCGGAAACTGCCGAGATACGATGAACAGGTCCTTTCCATTCCAGTTTTTCAACTATTGCATTACACACGACATCGGCTTCCTCTGCGGGGAGCAGATCAATCTTGTTAAGCACCAGCCAGCGTTCTTTTCTTGCCAAAGCTTCGCTGAAATTTTCCAGTTCCCTGATAATTGCCATGGCAGCATCGGCCGGATCACTGTTATCGAGTGGCGCAATATCTACAAGGTGTAACAATACCCGGGTTCGAGCCAGATGCTTTAAAAAGCGGATGCCCAGGCCGGCACCTTCTGAAGCGCCTTCAATCAAGCCCGGGATATCCGCCATCACAAAACTGTTATCTTCTCCTGCCCGCACTACGCCCAGATTGGGAATCAAGGTAGTAAAAGGATAATCCGCCACCTTTGGCGTGGCAGAAGATACTGCCCTGATCAGGGTCGACTTGCCGGCATTCGGCAGCCCCAATAGCCCAACATCCGCCACCACTTTCATTTGTAGTAACAACTGCCGGCTCTCGCCCGGGGTGCCATTGGTGGTTTGCCGGGGAGCGCGATTGGTGCTTGATTTAAAGCGCATATTGCCCAGTCCGTGTTTACCACCCTGGGCTACCAGCAAGCGCTCGCCGGGTTTTAACAGATCCCCAATTAACTCATCGGTGTCGACGGCATAGATACTGGTGCCAACTGGCACACGTACCTCAAGGTCTTCGCCACTGGCGCCGGTGCATTGCCTGCCACGACCCTGCTGCCCTGACTTGGCCCGGTAACGTGGTTGAAAACGGAAATCCACCAGCGTGTTCAGGGATTCATCGGCAACCAGAAAAATACTGCCACCATCGCCGCCATCACCACCATCGGGGCCGCCTTTTTCTATGAACTTTTCACGCAGAAAGCTCATGCAGCCATTGCCGCCTTTGCCGGCTTCGACCAGTATTTCTGCTTCATCAACGAATTTCATAGAGATGTCCTGAAACTGCCTGTTTTTGGTAAAAAAAAACCCTGTCATGGACAGGGCTTTTTAAATTCTAACTTAGCCTGCTAGCTATCAGGCTATCGCTGTCTCAATACTGACAAAACGACGATTTTTGGGGCCCTTGACCTCAAATCTCACCACGCCATCAGCTTTTGCAAACAAGGTATGATCCTTGCCACAACCCATATTGGTGCCAGGGTGAAAGTGAGTGCCACGCTGACGCACGATTATATTACCAGCAAGAACCTGTTCACCACCAAAACGCTTAACACCAAGTCGCTTGGAATTGGAATCTCTACCGTTATTAGTACTACCGCCTGCTTTCTTATGAGCCATGATGCACTCCTTTAATTCTCTAATTCATTAATAAGCTTAATTCAGCTTCGTTTGTTGCCGAATCAGTCTTTCTTTTCAGCTTTTGCTTTTGCCTTTGGAGCTGCTGCCTTCTTGGGAGCGGCTTCTTTCTTGGGAGCTGCTTCTTTCTTTGCAGCTGCCTTGGCTTTAACACCTGAAGAAATCTCTGTGATCTTCACTTCGGTGTACCACTGGCGGTGTCCCATCTGCTTTTTATGGTGCTTACGACGTTGGAACTTGATGATAGTGACTTTATCACCGCGACCATGACTGATAACTTCAGCAGTGACATTACCTTCAACATAGGGCGTACCAATCTTTACATCAGCACCTTCACCTACCATCAGGACCTTGTCAAAATTTACCGTGTCACCAGTACTGGCTTCGATCTTTTCAAGCTTCAGCACTTCACCTTCTGAAACCCGGTGCTGCTTGCCGCCACTTTCAATTACCGCGTACATATTTTGCTCCAATAGCGCTATTGCTATTCAGATATTGTTCTTTGAACCTAAATTAACTGACCTGCCTGTATATACCCGATTTTATTTCAATCCAGACTAATCCACTTCAGCATCTTTCCAACACCGCTATTTGTTCCAGCAAACTATTCCGATCTGGAACACGGTGTTAATATTGTGCGTAAATGCAGTCAGGCTTTGGGCCGGTCATTACGAGGGCGGGAATTGTACGGGAACAACCCTGCTTTCGCAACAAAATCAGGGGATTTTTTAGCATTACCGGCAACTCCCTTGCCGGAATCAGCATTGGGGCTGAAAAGCCCGTAATCCTTGACTTTACCCACCTCCAAAACTAGCATGCGAAACTCTTTTTCAGAGCAGACTATGGCTTCACCAATCCAACAGATCGTCGCTGATGATTTTGCCGCGCTTAATCAGACTGTAGTAGCGCAGCTTCATTCAGACGTCCCGCTGATCGAAAGCATCGGGCATTATATTATAGAGGCTGGCGGCAAGCGCATGCGCCCGGTACTGGTATTGCTGTGCAGCAAAAACCTGGGCTACAGTGGCAAAGACCATATCGAGTTGGCCACCGTCATCGAATTTCTGCATACCGCAACATTACTGCATGATGACGTCGTTGATATGTCAGAAATGCGCAGGGGACGCCAAACGGCCAATACACGCTGGGACAATCCTTCCAGTGTGCTGGTAGGCGACTTTATCTACTCACGCGCCTTTGAGCTGCTGGTTGGCATAGGCGATATGCAGATCATGGATGTCATGGCCAGTACCACCAATAAAATTTCCGAGGGAGAAGTACTTCAGCTGGTGAACCAGCATAATCCCCAGGCCACTGAAGCAGACTATTTACAGGTGATTCATAATAAAACCGCCATTTTATTTGCCGCTGCCTGCAAGACAGCCGCAATTCTTGCCGGCGCTAGTGCAACGATTACCGAACAGTTATATCAATTTGGGCTGCAGGTGGGTATTGCCTTCCAACTGGTAGATGACGTGCTGGATTTCTCTGGCTCCAGCCAGGCAATGGGAAAGAATATCGGTGACGATCTGGCAGAGGGAAAGCCTACTCTGCCGCTGATTTATGCCATGCAGCATGCATCTGATACGGAACGAAAACTGATTGAGGAATCGATAAAATCGGGTGGGCGTGAGCATCTGGATGCCATCATAGAGACTGTGATTCACTCAGGCGCCCTTGATTACACCCGCCGCAAAGCGCGTGAAGCCATAGACATTGCCATGAATTGCCTGAATTGTCTGCCGGAAAATGAATATCGGGATGCCTTAAAGCAGGTCGCCGAGGCAGCATTGAATCGGGACAGCTAAGGCTTTTATTTAGCAGATGATGACCTCATCGCCAATCTGGATACTGCCGCTACGCAATACCTTGCACACCACACCTCCACGGAACCCCATCTGCAGAGAACTGAATAATTCCGGGGCCTGACTTTCCAGCTTGTCATGAGGAGTCATTTCCCGGTGAATCTCAAATTCAGCTTCGCCAATCTGCAGTGTTCTACCAAGATCAGTGGGTAGAAATTCAAAACCCTTGATTAACAAACTGGAACCGTGAACCAGCCAGGACGGCTCCAGACCAGTTTCATGGCAAACCTTGACCCATGATTCCTTGCTGAGCAAGGCCACTTCACCCGCACCAAGCAGGTCACACCTGTCACCCTCAAGCCCATTATTGAGGGTCACTTGTGCGGCAAACACTTCCTCTCTGGCACCATCATCGGCTTTACTTTTAGCTATACTTTGTAATTGAATTTTCATGGTCAGATACTTCCTGATCGCTATCACTGGGCTGCGAATAAAGTTTATCAGCATCCATGCCGGGGTTCCCGTTATTCCGCTTATCTTCGAATGTAGTTGCTGGTTTAAAAAAACAGGAGATTCAGAAAAATCGTCAATATTGTATTAATTCCTTGGACAATTTCCTCACTCCCCCCTATCGTGTACTTCCTTGTACTTCAGACTCTAATGCCACTGCAGTACCGTATTCATTTCTGTTATCCGTATTAAAACTATGACTAAAAAACTCTTCCTGATAATTCCAGGCATCATTATTTTAATCCTTGGGGCTGCATATTTTGTTGCCAATTACCATTTAAAGACGGTTGTTGATCTGCGAGTTGAAGAGTTAATCGCCAGTGGGGATTATCAGGAAATCACCTATGAATCGATTGCCATCGAGTTCAATGGTGAGATCGCACTGGACAATCTTTATGTTATTGACAGTAACCGCAATGAATACATTCTTGAGAATATACGAATATCCGAATTTGACTACTTCAATGAGGTCCCACACCACCTCCACCTGACAGCATCCGGACTACGTTTTCCAGCCGCAGCGCCCACATTCGGCGCTGGCCCTGATAATTTGCTGAATAATTATATTGTTACCATGATGGAACAGGATCTGCTGCCTCTGAGCATGAACTACAGGTATGACTTTGATCCCGAAGACAACGATCGCATGGATATAGACGCAGACATTTCGCTACCGGAGTCATTTTTTCTTGGCGCTAAAGTGCAGATACAAAATATTCCCATGGAAGAACTCAATAAAAATTCCCCTGACAACGCCAACGAGCCGGGCAATGTTTCATTCTTGTTACAAAATGCCGATATTCCAGCCGCCTCGATAACATTGCGAGATGAAGGCATGATTGCGAATATCACTACATTGCAGGGAGACGCATTGGGAATAGGTGGCGATGAATACCGGCAGCAATTATTGGAACAGTTACAGGCAATGGCTCTGTTTGTCCCACCTCAAATGCAATCTCTGGCCCAGGATTTACTAAGCAATCTTGCTGAATTCATGGCGGGAGAAAAAACCCTGAGAGTGAGTATTACGCCGCAATACAATGGCAATATTCAACGACTACAACTGGAAGGGATGGCAGCCTTTTATACAGGTGATATCGGGCGCATCGCTGAACTGCTGCAGCTGGATATCGAGACTATCGAATAGTAAATCAAATATTAAATCGCGGCCTTCATTCCACCGGCTCCATTACCAGCAAGGCCCCATCGGCTTCTTCAGTCAGCACATAAATCAAGCCATCAGGCCCTTCTTGCACATCACGAATTCGCTGTTTCAGATCAGTCAGCAGCCATTCTCTTCTCTGCTCTCCAAACTCATTAAAGTTGATGCGTTCCACATGCCCTGTTCCCGGCATGCGAGCGGTCATCAGAGCACCAACAAAAAGATCATTTTGCCATTGCGGAAACTTGTCGCCGGTATAAAACATCAGGCCGGAAGTCGCGATAGAGGGAACCCAGAAAATTTCCGGCTGTACCAAACCTTCCTGCCAGGGCTGGGTGGAAACCCGGCTACCATCATAGTCCCTGCCATAGCTTACCAGGGGCCAGCCATAATTTTTTCCCGGCTGAATTATATTTACTTCATCGCCGCCCTGCGGTCCATGCTCACTGGCCCACAGCTCTCCGGTAACAGGGTGAAAATCAATGCCTTCCATAGCACGATGACCAATGCTCCAGATCTGCGGCAGATAGCCTTCCCTGCCCACAAAGGGGTTATTCGCCGGAATAGAGCCGTCATCATTAAGCCTTAATAATTTACTGATATCGCTCATCGGATTCTGGGGATTTTCAAAATCACGCCGAAAAGGCGAAGACATGAACACTGTGCCATCAGCAGCAAAACGCAAACGTGAACCATGACCACCGGCCGTAGTACTCCAGGCATCCGCAACGAACACATCCTCAACCTGTTCCAGTGCATTTTCAGCCTGATTCAGTCGTCCTCTTGCCATAACCGTGGTTGCATAATAATCAGCTCCTGCAGGCGGTGGCGCATTTTTTACGTAGGTGAAATACACCAGCCGATTACTGGCAAAATCCGGATGTAAAACAACATCCATCAGACCGCCACCAGAGGCTACCTGTACTTCAGGCGCGCCTGTGACAATCTGCGGATCCAGCATGCCATTTCTGACAATCCTGAACTGCCCGGCCTTTTCAGCGATCAGAACATTGCCACTGGGCAGGAATGCCATACCCCAGGGGTTAGCAATACCTCGTGCCACAACGGAAACCTTGATTTTTCCGGCAGGTGACCAGGTATCGTAATACCAGGGCCCTTCTTCAAGTGTAAAAGGTTGAGCCAGCAAAGACCCTGAAGCGACCAGCAAAAGCAGAATTGAAAGCAGTTTTCTAATTTGAAACACCTGTCACCTCGCGAGTTTTACATTTTCCAATAATTTTTTTCAGTATGTAGATGATGTCATTTTTTAATCGTTTCAAACCACAATAGAGTCCGATAAAACTGACGCCAAGTCCGCCCGCAAGAAGAATCAAAACACCAATATCCCACAACGGTCGCCGGTGATACCAGAAGGCAAAATCCAGGCTGTGCAGCCCGCTGTAAAGCCAACGTTCTATTCGACTATTGCGATGAATCAGACTTAGCAACTCACTTTTATGGGGATCAACATAGATCCAGCTTTGCGCCGGGTCATTAAATTTGATGCGCAATACTGGCAGCGGTAATTGATTATTACGTGAGTAATAGTAATCATCATACTCCTGCAACAGCGCGTAATCAGTAACTTCGGCGTCTTCAATACTGGCTTCCAGCTTGCTTACCAGTGCTTCTGTGGCAAAACCTTCACTGAGGCGAAAACCATCGGCTTCAATAAGCAGGCTATTGGAATCCAGTTGCCCGATGATGTTGTAAGGCTGATGCAAACGGTCACGCTTATTCATTTCCAGATCTCTGCTCTCACTGTAGCGAGCAAGATAGTAAGGAGCTGCGCCAATCCAGCGAAATTCCACTTCCTTGATATCACGCTCTACACCATTGCCTTGCGCAAGTGTTTGCCACTGGCTTGCATCAAAGGCAGGAAACGATTCCAGGTCCAGAACTCCTTCCTGATAAACACCCTCATCCACCCTCAGCCCTCGGGCATCAGACCAGGCAAAGGGTTCCATGGAAAGCATGCCACTAAAGGACCAGGTCAACACGAAAACACCAAACACAGTACCCAGAATATAATGCCAGCGCATCAACCCCCGATAGGGGACCGCCTTGCTGAGCTTGAATGGTCTGACTTTACGCCACTGCGTAAAACTCATTACCAGACCAAGCAAGGCAAGCAGGCAACCGATGCCAGAGGTCCAGACTACGATGTCATACCATAACGGTTGATTGGCGCGCAGGTCAGCAAAATAAAACCAGTGCGGGATGGTACCAAGCCATGCCAGCATGCGACTCTGGCGCGTTGTGTAGACCGCAACCTGGGCCCTGGTCGGAGACACATAGGCTTGTGTGGCATAGTCATCAGCGACGCTGTATTTAAACAGAGGCAGTTCATTGGGAATGGCAATTGTCCATTGATCGGGCCGGGTTATCAGGCCTTCATAACTAAACAGCTGCAGCGGGATATCAAGAAAATCACTGGCGATTTGTGCGCCCTGTTGTGGCTTCAGATCAGAAAGAAACTCGCCATTATCTGCCCAGATAAAAGTGCTGGGAAAGCGGGGTTCCGGAAACTCATACACCGGCCTGCCCATTACCGTGCGCAGACGGGCTTCATAAGGCGTATAACCAAGCAAACCCACTGCTTGCCAGGGAGATATAGTCACATCTTTAAAATTGAGGGAACTGCCACCTTCAACACGCATTTCATTGGTGATGCGCGGCATACCGCCAGCATAAATCATGACAAAGGCTGACAGGAACCACACCACAAAGAGAAAACTCAGCGGTATGCCGATATAACGGTGGCTAAGAATAAGCAGGGTTTTAAATGCCCGCATGCCTTGTCCCCCAAGGTTTGAAATTAACAAAATTGATAATCAATATGTCTGAGTGTAGCGAAATTCATCTTCTGCATACAATTGATTAGTGTATTCATTTACTATCTGCCTGCACAACGAACAGAATCGTCTCACAAGATTAAAAATACAATGATTGCCTTAATGAATAATTATATTGGTCTGCGCCTTAGTCTTGCATTGCTGGGTATATTCTCGCTGCAACATGCCCTTCTCGCCGCAGAGATAGATGGCGAAAATATTCCAGATACCTACAGCCTGGGCGACAGCACTCTGAGTCTAAATGGTTGTGGCAAGCGGGAAATGCTCTGGAACAGTTTATATCTTGTCAGTCTCTACCTTGAACAACCCACTTCTGATGCCCAAACAATTACTGATGAGACGACCGCCAAGACAATCCGCCTGAAAGTGCTATATGACAACAAATTACCAGACGACCTACCGGATCTCTGGCGTGAGCCCTTGCAGGAAGAAATGAATAAGGAAATGTTGAAAACAGTACTGAATCTTTATGATGACATCAGCACTGGCGATATTGTGTTATTCAGTTATCACCCGCAACTGGGCACCCGGGTATCACTTAATGATGAAAGGGTAATCGAGCGCAATAACTCTGCACTCATTTCTACCCTGCTGGACAACTGGATTGGCATTGAGCCTGTGTCAGAAAATCTGAAGCGTTTGTTGCTCAGTCAATCCTGCCAATAGGGTTTAATAGCGCTGGTATTTTTTTATTACGCGGCGATACCAGACGATAAACCCGCTGATAAACATAAATGCTGGCAGCAATCCAAGCACAATCCAGATATAGGGCAATACCGGCCAGGAACCGCGGAAACGGCCAAAATGCATATCAATCAGAAACAATAACCAGCTGTCCGGACGATCAAAATCCTCCAGATCACTATCCATGGCATTGATAATGAAATCAAAGGGTTGGGGAAAAGCAAAATAAATTGCTGTTATGCCCCAGATAAGAAGCAGCAACAGTGACCAGAAACCAAGCACACTGTGCAATTGCCATAACAGACTGTGAGAACTATTGCGCTTTATCAGCAGGCCCTCTTTCCAGCGGCGCCTGCCCTGCCACCAGATAATCAGACCGGTAACGACCATCAACAGGAATAACATACCGCCAAAGGCATTCACCCTGCGACCCGTTGCACGTTCCATCAGCAGATCGTCATGCAGTCGCGTAAGCCACTCTACGCTGCGTACCTGCCAGGGATAGGTATTCCCGAGATCCATACCGCTATAGTGATCAAAATAACGTGAGGACTCTTCTCCATTTCGTTCCAGTACCACATAGGTAGCGCGTCGTGGACGCGTCGGAGCAACAATGTTGGTAATTTCATAGTCCCGGTAAACTTCAGCGATTCTGTCTTCCAGTGCGCTGCCGGAAAGTGCATCTCCTGCCTCTAAGGGGACTTCGCTAACAATGAACCAGCGACTGAACTGGGGTCTGAGTACAACGGCGGAACCGCTGACACTGATTATCAGAATATAGAAACCAAGTGCGATGCCTAACCATAAATGGAGCTGGAACAGTGCACGGCGAAAAAAGGTGGTATTGGGTGCCTGAACCCAACGTTGCCAATTATTCATAGTTGGCACAATCTGCTGCAGCAAACATTACTCATTGATTAATTCCCGTACCGTCTTTTCAGCAGACAATGCCAGCTTGCTTTCGATATAAAACAAAGCCGAGGGATCAATATCATTGATTTCTATGAGGGACGACTGCTCCTGTAAATGGCTAATATTATTATTGCCATAGGCAATTAGCTGCTGAAGCATGATCAGTAACGCAATAAAGCCCAGAGTTTTTAGCGCATCTATTTTCATTACAGGCTATTGGTAATTTCCGGAAAAACCTTATAAAACATCAACCAGGCCATTAACAGGGTCAGGCTAAGATTAAGGGTTTGCCCACATATATAAAGGATCAGGGGCTTGCCCCCATGGAACTGGGATTTCAGTTCACGGAAATTACCCGATAGGCCAATGCTGGCAAAGGCCAGACAGAACAGCCAGCCACGCATATCTGAAGTGAAATCCAGTACGCCATTTTCTACCAGAACAATGGCAGTGTTGGGATTTAGAGACTCGTAGAGCAGGGAAAATAAAATACTGGCGCCGAGAAATCCCAGCACAAACTTGGGAAAGCGCAGCCATATTTCTGAAGCCCCTATTGTCTGACCAGCGTCCTTCTCCACTTTGCTGGCCCAGTACACCGCGACGCCAAAAGCCAGAACTCCGATGAGAATATTCTGAATCATTTTGATGGTGGCCGCGACATTGAGCGCGGTATCACCAAGAAAAGCGCCCGCCGCTACCACGGCGCCGGTCGCATCAATGGTGCCACCAATCCAGGCACCGCCCAGTACCTCTGGCATACCCACCGCATTGATAAAGGCGGGCAAGGCTACCATCATGACAGAAGTAAAAATCATCGACAGCCCGACCGCGGTGGTCAGTTCCTCTTTTGTCGCCTTACAGGCAGCCGCCGTGGCAATGGCTGCAGAAACGCCACACACTGACATATCAGCGCTAATGGTAATGTTGAGAGTTTTGGAACCAATTTTCAACACCTTCTGACCAAACCAGAACGTACTGATCAGCACTATCGGCGTGACTATCCAGGCCACGAAAATACCCGGCAGCCCAATCGCCATCACCTTGCCAAATAATACTTCGGCCCCCAGCAGCACCAGACCGGTTTTTATATAAAGCTCCGGCTGCAGAGCCGGACGCACGAATTCAGGAATACCAAAAATATTGGTAATGACCAGACCAAGGAGTATCGCCCACAAGGCATAGCCCAGACCCATACTGCGAAACTCAGTCTGATTGGCCAGCAAATAGGCAACAATGCCCAGGGCAAAAATAAAAATAAAGCCGCTGATAAAAATCGCAGCGGGCTTTTTCATAAGCCGCATGCCGACAGAAAATAAAACACACAGGGCGATAAAGAAAAACAGCGCGGAGATGAAAAAATGCGAGGAAAAAGCAGACAAGGGATTCATTGACCAACGTGCAGGTCTGGCGCCGTTAACCATTTCACTGAGAAAACCGGTAAGCGCATTGCCA
>CBFIIQ010000014.1:35848-62163 GCA_965662685.1 Pseudohongiellaceae bacterium
GTTGACCAGGCATCTACAGAAAAATCGCTAGCCGTTTGTGCACCGAGCAGCGAGGTATCAACCTCGGAATAAGGCGCCACCAGGAATGCGGCCAGAGCCAGCAGGATAATAACAAAGCCAAGTAGTATGGCAGTGGTGTCTTCTGTCCAGTTTCCCATTATGGCAGTTGCTCTGTTGCGGGTAATGGAACCAGCTAGCGGAACCATTTTTTATTGAATTTAAATAATTGAGCTTTGCTAATAAAAATAATTCAGGAGAAGCGTCGAGCCGGCATTGCTACTAGAATTCAAAGTCGTCTTCGTAATAACGCTCGAAAACAATATCTTCGCGGCTGAGCTTGCCCATATACATATTTTCAACATCTGCTTCCACCCGGGTAATATAGTCATCAAGGTCATTCTGACTCAATGATTCGATCAGCGCATCACGCCAGACTGCGGCATTGCGGGTGTCGAGAACGCGAACATTATTATCCTTGGCCCACTCGCTGCCGATCCTGCCGCCAAGATGATAAAGACGCAGCGCAACTTCCGATCGGTAAGGCTCTTCAAGGCGCTCCTTGACCTGCTCGGTCAGACTTATCCAGCCCGGGGCAATGCTGTAACCATTATAAAAACGGGTTACCCAAAGCAAGTAATCTGCCCGGGTCTGGTATTGCTGGGCCAGCTCATCTTCCTGGTAGGCGGCTTCAAAATAGTCCCTGGGGTAAGCCATTTCCGGCCACACAAGCTCATCAATTTCTAGAGCACAGCCACCCAGCCATAGCAGCAGTGGAAAGACAATGAAACGTCTTAATGACAGTGAATGATATTTCATAGCTCGATTATTGATCCTGTACAGCTATTGAAATAGCCGGTCAACTACATAACCAGTGACATCACGGATTTGCTCCGGGGTAAGCGCCCCGGTAAAGGTCGGCATGCTGTTTCTGCCGGTGGAAACAATGGTAATAGCTTCACGGATATCGGTTATGTTGTTTAATGGCATGGCATTATTATGTCCGCCCATACCGTCATCTCCATGACAGGGTAAACAGGTTTGCTGGTACAAGGTTTCCCCAGCGCCATAATCCGGTTCGCCTTCGGCAAACACTACCTGTCCGGCATCACTTGCAGCATTGCCCAGGGTTAACAAGGTATCACCTGCCGAAGCTTCTTCCATCTGCCCTTGCAGTGAAAACAACCACAGACTGTCGCCTCGTGGCGAACCCTGAAACAGATTACCGCCAGAGTAAGCGGCTATGTACTGGGTACCATCTTTTTCAAAACTTATTGCCGGTGCATTCATTCCGGCACCGGTCTGAAAACCCCAAAGCTCCATTCCGGTATCAATATCCAGAGCAGTCAGGCGACCATCATTACGGCCCACAAAAAGCAGATCCCCTGCAGTGGAGAGAAACCCTGAATAGCAGGCTTCCTGCCAACGGTACTGCCAGACCAGTTTATTGGTAGTCATATCCACCGCCGCAACAATCCCCACCGTCGGCCGTTTTGAGCCACCAAAATTACCACCGGTCCAGGATTTACCGCTATGCTCATCTGGAAGTTCGATGTCTACCATCGATGCGACCACCGAAGATTCCGAGGCACAGATATACATGATCTGTCGGTTTGGATCGTAGGCACTAGGTGCCCAATTGGCGCCACCGGCGAGACCGGGCTGAACCAGAACCGGCTCATAAAGGAAGGGCGTAAAGATCCTGCCCTGATTGACCAGTTGCGTGCCTTCCGGCGCTACATCAATAAACTGGGGAACGAAAGCATCTCCCACAGGATAAGGTTGTGTGGCAGAAGTAAACTGTTCAGGGATTTGCGGTACCGGCTTTTCTTCAATCCCAATAATTGGCTCGCCGGTTATGCGGTCGAGAATATAAACCCAGCCAGTCTTACCGGCTTCGGCAACGGCTTTGCGGTTTTCACCCTCATATTCCATATCAAACAGAATGACAGGATTCGGGGCATCATAATCCCACAGGTCATGATGCACTTGCTGGAAGTGCCAGCGGTACTCGCCGGTGCGCACATCAATGGCCACAATAGAGTCGGTAAACAGGTTATCGCCTTCCCGCATGGTTCCATTCATATCAGGACCGGGATTACCGGTAGAAAAATAAAGCAGGCCCAACTCCGGATCCAGTGCCGGCGTCTGCCACACAGTACCGCCACCAAACTCCCAGGCATTGGAATCCTGCGGCCAGGTGTCATGACCAAATTCACCCGGGCCCGGAATGGTATAAAAGGTCCAGAGTTTTTCACCACTGTCAGCATCAAAGGCTTCCATCAGACCCCGCACACCTTTCTCGGCGCCGGAATAACCGGTAATCACCATACCGTCATAGAAAAGTGGCGCTCCGGTAATACTGTAACCATCCTGCCAGCGCACGCTTTGCGTTTCCCAGGCAATTTCACCTGTGACTTTATCCAGCGCTACCAGGCGCGCATCCAGCTGACCCAAAAATACCTTGTCATCGCCCAGTGCCACTCCGCGGTTATCCCATCCACAGCAGACGGCTTCACCCATTTCTTCCGGGTATTGGGAGTTATATTCCCAGAGCATTTCGCCACTATCGACATCTACAGCAAAGACATCACTATCGCCTGTCGTCATATACAGCACGCCATCCTCATAAACAGGCGTGCCTTCTGCGGAGTAACGGGTTTCAAGTCCGGAGCCATTCAGGTGAACACGCCATTCGGCTTTCAGATCAGCGATATTGTCACGGTTAATTTCAGCCAATGGCGACCAGCGCTGGTTATAAAAAGAACCTCCATTAGTTGGCCAGGAATCAGTTGGCGCTGCGACCAGGGGATCTGTTTCAAGGGGACTTGGTCTGGATGAGGGTGCTGGCGATGCAGTAGCACCCATTGCGCCCTCGGCAGATTCAACATCGGCCTGACTGGCTGATTCATCATTGCCGCAAGCTGCCAGCAGCATGGCAAGCAGGTAAATTAGTGGTGTAATAAATTTATTGGTTGTTCTCATGAGCCCCCCTCATTTACAGTCAGCGACCGTAACAATTAATTATCAGGGGATTATATAGAGTTGCAGACAACTTTTACCACAACCTGTTTCATTTCAGTGCAGAGCCAATTGCTCAGGCGACATTAAATGTGCGTCGGATATATCGCAGCCCCGAAAACACAAAGGGCCAGATAATGGCGCTGGAAAGAGCCGATATCATAAATATCAGATTCGGGGCGGTATTCTGACTATTCGCGGTAAGTACCCAGAAAGACAACAACTGATGGATGCCCACCAGAATCAAAATAGTGCTGCTTTGCTGAACCGCCGTAAACATGCGCATGCGCTGGTAAAGACTCAGCGCAAGATAGGCCACCAGTGCCAGGGCCAGCGCATTCAGTCCCAGCAGGGAACCTTCCAGCACATCCATAAAGAAACCGGCAATCCAGGCGCTGAACAGGCCTATTCTGTCTGGCAGTGCTACCACCCAGTAAATGACCACCAGCGCAACCCATTCGGGCCGGTAGGCTTCAAGCCATTCCGGTAGAGGGAGCACAGTAAACAATGCCGCCAGCACTAAGGTGCCGAGGATTATCCAGCCGCCATGATGTTTATTAAATTTTGGTCCCATCTCTTACTGGTCCTGGATTACTTGAACAACAACAATACATTACGACTGCGTTCCAGTTGTGCGGTTGGCTCTACTGTAACCGTAGCAAATGGCTCTCCGGGGTCATGCAGTACATTACTCACTACCCCTACCGGGTAGCCCGCAGGAAAACGCCCGCCAAATCCCGAGGTCACCAGAACATCACCTTCCACTACATCAAATGTATCGGAAATATTATTCAACACGAGTCTCTGCAGGCTGTCCTGGGTGCCGGAAGCAATCGCCCGGTTGCCATTACGGTTGATCTGAACCGGTGTTGAATGCTGGGGATCAGTAATCAGCAGTACCCAACTGGCATAGGGTTCTACATCAACAATTTGCCCCATCAGACCAAAGGCATCAATCACCGGTTGCCCGATATAAACATCATGCACACTGCCTTTGTTAATCAAGACCCGCTTGGTAAAAGGATCCGGCGATTCACCGGTAAGTTGCGCCTGCACTACCCGCTCATCGACAATGCTTGAGGCATTAAGTAGCTCATTGAGCCTTATGTTTTCAGCCTTCAGGTGCTCCAGCTTTTGTAATTCGAATTGCTGCTGCAGTAATTGCTGTTTTAAACGCTGGTTTTCGCCAATCAGATAACTTCGGCTTTGCAAGTTGGTGTTCACGGAATCGGAGATGGAGCGCGGAGAATCTGCCAGCCAATGCAGGGGCGTGACCAGGTAAGACGCATAAAAACGAACCTGTGAGAGGTAGCTAAAGCGGCTATCCGCCAGCATCATAATCATCGACAGCAGAGCCAGGCCCAGTAATCGATAGCCTTGGGATGCACCTTGAATAAATAGGGATTTAATTGATCAAGCCTTTACTGTTTGTCTGAATACAAAGAAAGATAAAGGATAAAGGATAAAGGCAAGAAAGTGCAGATCTGAATAAAAAAATAGTGCTTTTCTTCTGGACTTTATTTCTGTGCGGCACGACAGCTTGAGGCAGAGACCTGATGAGTCCATACCTCAGCATGTTGATGTGCTATTTTTGCGCCTGTTCTGGCCACTCTGACAATTGGCAAAGCTGTTAGCGTCAGTGCTACTCCAGTGTTAACAAATCCAGGTCATGGGCTTCCATGAGTTCCATAGCCATACCGCCACCTCTGGCAACACAGGTCAATGGATCATCTGCAACAATCACTGGCAACCCGGTTTCTTCGCTAAGCAGTTTGTCCAGATCCCTGAGTAAAGCACCACCACCGGTGAGTACCAGGCCACTTTCTGCAATATCCGAAGCCAGCTCGGGAGGAGACTGTTCCAGCGCGCTTTTTACGGCCTGCACAATAGATGATAGCGGTTCCTGCAGCGCTTCCAGAATCTCATCGCCATTGAGGGTAAAACTGCGCGGTACCCCTTCGGCCAGATTACGGCCACGAACATCAATTTCACGGATTTCATCACTGTGGAAGGCACAACCGATTTCCTTCTTGATGCGCTCTGCGGTGGCATCACCGATCAGGCTGCCATAGTTACGTCGAACATGAGTGGTAATGGCTTCATCAAAACGGTCACCACCAACACGAACAGATTCAGAATAGACCACACCGTTGAGTGAGATTATGGCTATTTCAGTAGTACCACCACCGATGTCTACCACCATTGAACCACTGGCCTGATCAACAGGAAGACCGGCTCCGATGGCTGCGGCCATCGGTTCCTCAATAAGACGCACTTCCCTGGCCCCGGCACTCATCACCGATTCACGAATGGCGCGGCGTTCAACCTGGGTAGATTTACAGGGAACGCATACCAGCACCCTTGGGCTGGGACGAATAAAGCTGTTTTCGTGAACCTTGTGAATAAAATGCTGCAGCATTTTTTCTGTTACCTGGAAATCGGCAATAACACCATCCTTGAGAGGACGTATTGCGGTAATATTGCCAGGGGTTCGACCAAGCATACGTTTCGCATCAGAGCCAACAGCAGTGACTGTCTTCTGGCCGTTATGAATGCGGATCGAGACCACGGAGGGTTCATTCAGAACGATGCCCTGGTCGCGAACATAAATCAGGGTATTTGCAGTTCCCAAATCGATCGAAAGATCGTTCGAAAACATACCGCGTAATTTTTTCAACATGGATTTTGATTACCTTATATAAGTAATTATTGGTTATGAATGATAATTCTTTATTAAATAGTGCGGAGGGATTGGCTCTAATAGTTATTCTTTAGTTATTCTTCCAGTATAATCAGCCGTTTTAGCTCGAGCAACTCTAGCAATCACACCTACTTAGAGCAAGAATTAAATCTGAATTGTCAGATTTAAGTCACTATTTGAGCTGAATCGCGCCCATATTAATTATTTGGAGTCTGACATGTCTATTGAACTAGGCGACGTGGAAAACATTGCTCACCTGGCCCGCCTCGATCTCACTGAGAATGAAAAACAGGAAGCGGCAAGCAGCATGTCCAATATTCTCAACCTGATCGACCAGATGCAATCTGTGAATACAGATGATGTCGCCCCCCTCGCCCATGCGTTTGATGCTGTCCAGCGCCTGCGAGAAGACAAGGTCACAGAAACCGATCAGCGCGATGAATTACAAAAAATTGCACCGGAAACTGATCAGGGCCTGTTTTTGGTCCCCAAGGTTATAGAATAATCATTTCCGGTTCATTGCGACTGAATAGGTAAGCTTTAAACTTTTTCCAATTATAAACCCACTGTTCACAACCACATCATGAGCAGACCAAGCATCAGGATTATTTAAGATGATTGAACTAGGCCTGGCACCATTATCCAGGGCACTTGCCAATGGCGAGTTTTCCAGTGTTGAACTGACGCAGGCATACCTGCAACAGATTGCAAAGGAAAACAGCGATTTGAATGCCTACGTTACTGTCTGTGAAGAACTCGCTCTTGCCCAGGCAAGAGCTGCGGATGAAGTCAGAAGCCAGGGTAATGCCGGCCCAATGACAGGCATCCCTATCGCCCACAAGGATCTATTTTGCACCAAGGGTATTCGTACTGCCTGCGGCTCAAAAATGCTCGACAATTTTATCGCGCCTTATGACGCCACCGTGGTAGAAAATTTTATCAAGGCCGGTACTGTCACCCTCGGCAAAACCAATATGGATGAATTCGCCATGGGGTCATCCAACGAAACCAGCTTCTACGGCCCGGTAAAAAATCCCTGGGATCGAAGCCTGGTCCCTGGCGGCTCGTCCGGCGGCTCTGCAGCAGCCGTAGCGGCCCGCCTTTGCGCCGGTGCTACCGCAACAGACACCGGAGGTTCAATTCGTCAACCTGCCTCTTTTACCGGAATTACCGGTTTAAAACCCACCTATGGCCGGGTAAGTCGGTGGGGCATGGTGGCCTTTGCTTCGAGTCTCGACCAGGCCGGCACCATGACACAGTCTGCAGAAGATGCCGCCATGATGCTGAATGTTATGGCCGGACTCGATCTCAAGGATTCCACCAGCAGTGACACCGCTGCGGAAGATTACACTCAGGATCTGGACAAGCCACTTGCAGGATTAAAGATCGGCATTCCGAGCCAGCATTTTTCTGAAGGCCTGAATGCCGACGTAGAACAGTGCATCAGGGATGCAATCAGCGAATTTGAAAAACTCGGTGCGACATTCAAGGAAGTAAGCCTGGATAACAGTCATCTTTCAGTCTCAGCCTATTATGTTATCGCTCCAGCTGAAGCTTCAGCCAACCTGTCACGTTATGATGGTGTGCGCTACGGCTACCGCTGCGAAAACCCCGTCAACCTGGAAGACATGTATAAACGTACCCGTAGCGAAGGCTTCGGCACTGAAGTGAAACGCCGCATCATGGTCGGTACCTATGCACTGTCAGCCGGATACTACGATGCCTATTACATCAAGGCACAAAAGATACGCCGTCTGATCAAGAATGATTTCCAGAAAGCATTCGAGGAAGTGGATGTCATTATGGGACCGACCTCCCCCCATACCGCATTTGCCATTGGCTCAAAGAACGATGATCCCGTCACCATGTACCTGGAAGATATCTATACCATTGCGGTGAATCTGGCGGGCTTGCCCGGCATGTCGATCCCGGCAGGACAGGTCAATGGCTTACCGGTGGGACTGCAGATAGTGGGTAAGGATTTTGCCGAAGCGCAATTGCTGAATGTGGCACACAAATTTCAGCAGGCCACAGACTGGCATACAAAATCACCGGTAAAATAATTATCACTTGGTTTGTAAATCAAAAACGGCTGCACCGTTAACAAGTAAGAGAGATAAAAAAATGGAATGGGAAACAGTTATAGGACTTGAAGTGCATGTGCAATTAGCCACTGCCTCCAAGTTATTTTCCGGCACCAGTACCGAATTTGGTGCGCAGCCCAATACCCAGGCCAATATTTATGATCTGGCAATGCCCGGTACTCTGCCCGTTTTAAACGCCGAGGCCTTGCGCATGGCGGTCAAATTCGGCCTGGCGATTGACGCTGAAATTGGCAAGACATCAGTTTTTGACCGAAAAAACTATTTCTACCCTGATCTGCCCAAGGGCTACCAGACATCACAACTGGACTTTCCAACAGTAGGCAAAGGCCAGCTGGTCATTGATATGGAAGATGGCTCCCAGAGAACCATTGGCGTTACCCGCGCCCACATGGAAGAAGACGCCGGAAAATCCCTGCATGAAGATTTTCATGGCAAGACCGGCATTGACCTGAATCGTGCGGGCACGCCCTTGCTGGAAATTGTGTCCGAGCCGGATTTGAGAAATGCGAAGGAAGCCGTCGCTTATCTGAAAAAATTACATTCAATCATTCTCTACCTGGGAATTTCCGACGGTGATATGTCACAGGGTTCAATGCGCTGCGATGCCAATGTATCAGTTCGCCCCAAGGGCACCACTGCACTGGGCAACCGTACCGAAATCAAGAACATCAACTCTTTCCGCTTTGTGGAAAAAGCTATCAATATAGAAGTGGAACGTCAGATCGACATTATCGAGGATGGTGGAAAAATTGAGCAGGAAACCCGTCTCTATGATGCGGATAAAAACGAAACCCGCTCCATGCGCAGCAAGGAAGTGGCAAATGATTACCGTTATTTTCCGGAACCGGATTTGCTCCCCATTGTCATAGACGATGCTTACATTGAGTCTGTGCGTGCCACCTTACCGGAACTTCCGGATATCAAAAAACAACGCTTCCAGGATCAGTATGCCCTGAGTGAATATGACGCCATGATATTGTCCAGTGATCTCGCCACCGCTCACTACTTTGAAAAAGTGGCGAAAGAATGTGGTGATGCCAAACTCTCGGCCAACTGGGTCATGGGTGACCTGCAGGCGAGCCTGAACAAGGATGAAATTCCTGTTTCCCAGAGCCCGATCACTACAGACGCCCTTGCTGGTCTGATAAAGCGCATCAAGGACAACACGATATCATCCAAGATTGCCAAGACCGTGTTTGAAGCCATGCTGGCAGGTGAAGGCGATGCTGATACTATTATTGAAAGCAAAGGCCTGAAACAGGTCACCGACAGTGGCGCTATCGAAAAATTGGTGGATGAAGTAATCGCCAATAATCCCGCTCAGGTGCAACAGTTTAAAGAAGGCAAGGAGCAGGTAATCGGTTTCTTTGTAGGCCAGATCATGAAAGCCTCACAAGGCAAGGCCAATCCAGCCCAGGTCAATAAACTGCTGAAAGAAAAACTCAGTAGCTAGGGAATAAAAAACGCTTAATCAGCGAAAACAATAAAGACAATAAAGACGAGAATAAACAAATGAAAGCAGAGAAAAAAACCGGTGCCGACAGGACCCAGCCAGCAGTACGTGACGAGTGGTGGAGCGATGAGCGGGTGCAATCTTTTCTGGAACTGGACACCTCAGCTGATGAGGCACCTGATTTTCATATTCTACAGAAGGCTTATCGCGGTATGGTGCCCGAAGCTTTTTCACGCTTTATCCAGTTTTTCAGTGACGCCGGCCGCAACCTGAACGAAACCAATATGCACGGTGAAACAATTCTCAAAATTGTTTCAGAGCATAGAAATTCAGGGGAATATAAAAAGATACTGAAAAAAGCGGGTGCCAAGCCCTAAGCCCGAACAGAATAAAGATAGAGAGTGTCAGGGCAGATATCCTGCTCATTGGGCCAGGTCACAGAACCGGCATCAACTATCACTTGCTCGAAATAACCGGAATAGTGCTTAAAACCGTCGCGGTCTGCTGCCGCCTTTTCTGTCGCCTTTGCCGCCATGCTTGCTGCCTTCCTGTTTGAATTTCGACGGGCGTGAAAACGCGGGGGGTTTTGTCAATAATTCTTCCGGCGGATGCTCACAGGGCAGTTTCATGCCAATGGTTTCTTCAATACCTGGCAAAAGAAAGGATTCGTCCTCATCAGCAAAACTGATGGAGGTGCCCAACAATCCGGCACGACCGGTGCGTCCAATACGATGCACGTAGTCTTCCGCCTCTTCCGGCAAATTAAAATTCACCACATGGGATATCTCATCAATGTGCAAACCACGACCGGCGACATCAGTGGCAACCAGTACCTGAATGGTGTCGTTTTTAAATTCCTCGAGAGTGCGCACACGCCTGGGCTGCGAAATCTCGCCGGACAACAAGCCTACGCTGACTTCATTGCGATGCAAATTATCAGCAAGACGCCTGGCCTGGTCACGGCGGTTGGTGAATACAATTACCCGTTCACCGGCCTCACTCTGAATCAGGTTGTAGAGTAAGTTGTATTTCTGGTTTGTCGTTACCAGATAGACCAGCTGATTCACATTGTCTGTGGTGAGCTGTTGTGATTCCACTTCAATTTTTACCGGGTTTACTGCCCAGCGATTAGCCAGTTCCATAATGTCTTCTGTGAATGTGGCGCTGAACAGCATGGTCTGGCGGTACTCTTTTTTAGGAGTCGCTGCCACGACCTGACGTACCTGGGGGATAAATCCCATGTCCAGCATCCGGTCCGCCTCATCCAGCACCAGCAGTTCCACCATGCTCAGATCAATATTTTTATTCCGCACAAAATCCAACAGCCGTCCCGGTGTTGCCGCTACGATATCAACGATATCGTTTTCAAGTTCTCTTTGCTGTTTCTGATAGTCAATACCACCCACCAGTGTGGTTACATTGAGATTGGCATACTTCGTCAAAGCAACGGCATCCTTGGCAATTTGCATAACCAGTTCTCTGGTTGGTGCAATAATCAGGGCACGGGGCTCGCCGACATAACGCTCTTCTTCGATTGGGTTTTTCAGCAGATCGTTAATAATGGTGGAAAGAAAGGCAGCAGTCTTGCCAGTACCGGTTTGAGCTTTACCGGTGACATCATGACCTTCAAGGGTTACTTTCAGACTTTGTGCCTGGATAGGCGTGCAGAATTCAAAACCCAGATCATCTACTGCCTTGAGCAGCTCTTCCGGGAGATCGAAGTCTTGAAATTTAACTTTTTCTTCACGGTCAGGGGAGACAGTGACTGGATTTGGATCGTTGTTTTCAGTTGTCACAAATAAACTACCGTACCACTCTTGAATTTATTATTGACTAAATTGGTGCGTATCATAACTAAAAGGCGGAAAGCATGATATGAAAATATGTAAGCAATGCCAGCAAAACTACCCTGACCATGCCAATTACTGCAGTCATTGTGGCAAGCAACTGGAATTAATCGGGAAAGAACAGCCGGAGCAAATTGACCGTAACAAAACTGTCGGCACATGGAGCCTGTTCTGGCTCACTCTGGGCGGCAGTCTATTTCTGTCATGGCTGCTGATAGCAATATTTCACCTGCCCGTATTTATTCTTGGGCTTTTTCTGCCACTGCTATGGTTCAGCAGCAAAAAGTAAGCAAGGTGCCTGAGATGAAATCAGCCTCGGCAACGATAAATGATGAAAGTCTGCTCTCCATCTACTACACGAGTAGAAGGCACAATGGCATCACCCCTGTCAGCAGCTCTGTTGCGTGCCATGGTTCTCAGCTCTGTTGCCACCTTATCCGGATTTCTTTCCAGTATGGCGCGATCAAGCACCTCCACGGTAGTCGTCCCTGTTCTGGTGCAGTTAGTCACTTCCGACTCGCCAAGAATAACAACATTTTCACCCTCTGCGGTCAGTTTTACCCAGGAACATGAAACCAGGGCAAATACTGAGCCCAGACATAATATCCTGATGAATTTTTTCATAGCGTAGCCTTATTTATCTTTTTATTTTACTGATTGGTTAATAAGTGTTTCTAATCACGATTAAATTTAACATTCACTTCAATACTGACCACTTCTTTTGCCATATTCAGGTACTGATCCATACCAAAATCAGTTCGATCAAAACTACCGGTTGCCAGCATACCAATACTGCTCCCCGTAAGCTTGCCATCAGATCCTCCAAAGAACTGTACATGCAGGACCCAGGGTTTGGTCACCCCTATAAAGTTCAGTTCGCCATGGAAATCGGCGGTATTTTCACCGGTAACTTCTACACTTGTCGTAGTAAACGTTGCATCCGGGTATAAAGATGCATTAAACCAGGCACTGCTATTGACCAGTGTTTCCACTACATCGCCATCAGCCATGGAAAGGCTGCCCATCTGTACCGTGGCAGTAAGCCTGGAATTACCCAGATCCTCAAAATCCATTTCCAGAGTTGCGGAATAATTATCAAAGCGGCCTACCAGGTTCAGATACTCCTGCTGCATGACACGAAACAGCACGCTGCCGTATTGACGAGTAAGAGTATAGGATGTGAGGCCATCAGTCTCAGCAGCACTCACTGAAATCGTAGCAGTGGATGCCACAACCAGTAATACAGTCAGACCTAGTGTTTTAACGATGCTATATAATTTTTTCGACAAACTACTCATGATTACTCCGCAGCAGAATAAAGGGTCATAGTAATACTAATCGGGATCGCTGATCAGACTTCCCAATCTGAATGACAAACCTGTCTAGCAATAAGGTACGCAATTCTTGCAGGCTCGGTTCAACAGGTCAAATGGCCGACAAGTCAGCTATAACCAGTTTATTTACCTGACTGACAACAGGGGCAAGCAGGATTTTTTTTCAGCTTCATCTCACGAAACTGCATGGACTGGGCATCAAGAAACAATAATCGTCCTGTTAATGGCTTGCCGATACCGGTGATCAGCTTGATCGCCTCCATCGCCTGAAGCGATCCAATAATACCCACAAGAGGTGCCATTACTCCGTTTTCTGAACAGCTTAATGCCTCATCATCGCCTTCCTGATGAAGACATTGATAACAGGGACTGTCATCCCGGCGGTTATCAAAAACACATAACTGCCCTTCCATTCGAATAGCCGCACCTGACACCAGAGCTACACGCTGTTTTACCGCAGCAGCATTAATCGCAAAGCGACTGGAAAAATTATCCGTGCAGTCAAGAATGACATCGGCCCTGCTTACTGCCTGCGCCAGAGCCTCTCCTTCAAGGCGCTGCTTCAGTGCAGTAATTTTTACGCCAGCATTGAGTTTACCTAGAGTATCCGACGCTGATGCTACCTTGCTCTTGCCAACACTTTCGGTGATATGAGCTATTTGTCGCTGCAAGTTACTCAGATCAACGTCATCATCATCCGCCAGCATCAGATGCCCTACACCACTGCTGGCCAGATACATGGCAGCCGGACAGCCCAGTCCGCCCAGACCGATAATCAGCACGGTGGCATCCAGCAGAGCCTGCTGCCCGGCAATATCCATTTGCGGCAACATGATTTGGCGGCTGTAACGAAGGAGTTGGTCGTTATTCATTTTATTTTTAAAGCTGTCTTTAAGGTTTATCGGAACAGAGGGATAAAGGATAAAGGAAAAAAGATAAAGGTGTGTGACGAATTCCAGTCAAATTTGTAATTCCACAATCAATGTAAAAAATAATGGCCCGTGACCTCAACGCCCACTTGAGCCCACCTTTTTCCTTTATCCTTTATCTTTTTTCCGCCCTATCGTAACTCGCTCATGTCCAGCAAGATCCTTGAGCGTCTCAATCTCACTATAACTGAACGATGCAAAAAAATTCCTGACCTGTTCGCCCTGCTGATAACCATGCTCGAGCATTAGCCAGCCTGAGGGTTTGAGATAGGGTGGACTGCTGATGATGATATGGTGAATATCGGCAAGTCCATTTTCTTCCGAGACTAAAGCATGTACTGGTTCAAAGCGAACATCGCCCTGTTGCAGGTGAGGATCATCTTTTTCTATATAAGGGGGGTTACTCAGGATGGCATCAAAAGATTGTCCGGATAATGGCGCCAGCCAGCTACCCTGAAAAAATGAAACGTTTTTTATGTCGAGGTTTTCGGCATTTTCCTGCGCCAGATCCAGTGCCCTGACAGACTGATCCGTTGCTGTTATTTTCCAGTTAGTACGACTAGAGGCCAACGCCAGCGCAATGGCGCCGGAACCAGTGCCCAGATCAGCTACGCTTATACTTTCGTCCTTTGGCAGTCTATCCAGGGCCGTTTCCACCAGCAGTTCAGTATCGGGCCTGGGAATAAGCACATCATGATTGATCTTCAACTGCAGATCCCAGAACTCTTTTCGACCCGTCATATAGGCAACGGGTTCACTTGCCTGACGACGCCGTAACAGTTCCAGATAAAGATGTTGTTCGGGCAAGGCTGGAATATGCTCAGGCCAGGTATAAAGCCAGCTTCTGGGCCTGGCAATGGCGACACCAAGCAACAGTTCGGCATCAAGTCTGGCACTGTCACTATCAGGCAATGCATTTTCCCCCTCCGTGATCAGTTGTTTGATTGTTGCCATAGTGCTGGCCGTTAGTAATCCAGTTAAGTGGTTTATCCAGACATCTCAGCTAACTGGTCTGCCTGATTTTCAGTAATCAACGACTGGATGATTTCACCAATATCGCCAGCCATTACATCTGCCAGACGATTTAATTTTAGATTGATACGATGATCCGTGATGCGGCCATCGGGATAATTATAGGTTCTGATTTTTTCCGAGCGATCACCACTGCCAACCAGATTGCGACGCGCATCAGATTGCTCCTGGTGTTGCTGAGCCTCTGCGGCATTCATCAGTTTGGCCTGAAGCAGGGACATGGCACGGGCACGATTCTTATGCTGGGAGCGTTCATCCTGACATTCCACCACAATACCCGAAGGAATATGGGTGAGCCTGATTGCGGAATCAGTTTTATTTACATGCTGGCCACCGGCACCACTGGCGCGGAAGGTATCTACCCGCAGATCGGCCTTGTTGATCTCAATCGCTTCTACATCGTCAACTTCCGGCATCACCGCGACGGTGCAGGCGGAGGTATGCACCCTGCCCTGGGTTTCCGTTTCCGGAACCCGCTGCACGCGATGAGCGCCGGATTCAAATTTGAGTTGCCCATAAACACTTTTGCCTTCGACACGCGCGATAATTTCCTTGTATCCACCATGCTCGCCCAGACGCTCATTAATCACTTCTATTTTCCAACCCTGGCTTTCAGCATAACGTGAATACATGCGAAACAAATCACCGGAAAATATTGCTGCTTCATCGCCACCGGTACCTGCACGAATTTCCAGGAACACATTGCAACTATCTTTGGGATCTTTGGGCAACAATAGTTTCTGTAACTCAAGATCAAGAGTTTCCAATTGTCCCTGGCAGGAAGATATTTCCTCCTCAGCCATTTCACGCACATCTGGATCACTGTCCTTTTGCAGTTGTTGCGCTTCTTCCAGATTGGACTGTGCCTGCTGGTATTTTCCAAAACACTGCACTATTGGTTCCAACTCAGCATATTCCTTCGAAAAATTTCTGAATTTTTCCTGATCGGTAATAATCTCCGCTTCACTTAACAAGGCTTCCAACTCCTCGTAGCGTTCTTTAAGGGTTTCCAGTTTACTAATGATCGAAGGATTCATAAGGACTCAATAGGATTGGTGGTGATTCTTTTAATTTTCTTTTATCGATGTCTGGTCTATTTATTTTGTTCTTGTCGGATGGCGGTCTTGCAGACCTTATCCGACCTACATGTTTTTCTTGTCTCTTGTCTCTTGTCTCTTGTCTCTTGTCTCTTGTCTCTGGTTTTTACTCTTCAGCTTTTTGTATGCTTTTCGTCTTCCGGATCAAACTCATTAACGTCTTCGTTACTGGCTTCCAGTTCAAACAATTCTTCTGCCAACTGAATTAACTCACTGCGACCATCGACGCTGGCTTTTTTCATCTGCACGCTCGGCGCATGGATCAGCTTGTTTGTTAGCAAGCGTGCCAGATTAGCGAGGACTTTTTCGGGATCTTCGCCTTTTTCCAGAGATTTAACAGCCTTTTCAAATTCCGTATCGCGAATCTGCTCCGCTTTCTGGCGGAAATTTCTCAAGGTAGAAACAATACCCAGGGTTTTCTGTTTCTCTTCGTAATTTTCTACACCACGATCAATAATCTTTTCTGCATCACGGGCTGCATCCTGACGACTCTTCATATTGTCATCGATGACCTGGGACAGGTCATCAACGGTATACAAATAGACATCGTCCAGCTCGGCGACCTCTGGCTCAATATCCCTGGGCACAGCCAGATCCACCATAAATATTGGCTTATGCTTGCGCGCTTTCAAGGCACGCTCCACCGCCCCCTTACCCAGAATGGGCAGCTGGCTTGCGGTTGAGCTAACCACGATATCGGATTTTTCCAGCTGTTCCGGGATATCAGAGAACAGCACTTCAGTCACCCCGTATTTTTCTTTCAGCTCCAACGCCCGCACCAGGGTGCGATTGGCTACAGCAATATTATTTACCCCGGCCTGACGCAAGTGCTGTACGACCAGTTCTATTGTTCGCCCCGCACCGATCATCAAGGCATTAACCTGGGACAAATCACTAAAGATATGTTGTGCCAAAGTCACAGAAGCTGAAGCAACGGAAATCGGATTTTCGCCAATAGCAGTGTCGGTGCGTACCTGTTTCGCAACGGCAAAGGTGCCTTCAAAGAGACGATTCAGATTGCTCCCCAGGGTGCCGGCTTCGCGAGCCACGTCATAGGCAGATTTCAACTGGCCGAGAATCTGGGTTTCGCCCAATACCATGGAATCAAGACCACTCGCCACTTTCATGGCATGTCGCACCGCGTCATCGTCTTTGTAGATATAGACACAATCGCGCAGGTTTTCTGGCTGTAGCTGGTGATACTTTTCCAGCCAGGATTGAACATGCTGCCTGACTACCTCACTGGAATCTGAAGAGGCTTTACCTTCGCCAGGCTCGCAATAAAGCTCTGTCCTGTTGCAGGTAGAGACAATGACCAGTTCATCAAGACCGACATCAGCACAGGCCTGCTGAAGTGCGTCATGCATCTTTTCAGGGGCGAACGCGACCTTCTCGCGCACATCGACGCTAGCGGTGTTGTGATTAATGCCAAGCAGGAACGTAGCCATGAACTGATATTATTAGGAAAATCTGCCAATAAACGGCGTATTCTACTCAATACGGGGGGTCGTGCCTATTAACAAAGGTTTATAAAAAATCCCTGAAACGATTTGGCAAGTATCAGGGTCTGAATAAAACATCCGATTAATACCCGGCCTGCGTAAGAACCAATGTTCAATACTCAATACTCAATGCAAAGACAGCATTGAGAAGTTCTGCCCTATATAGCTATACTTGGCACCGCTTATGACAAAAATACTCCCTATCAAGAAAACATCTGCTGGATTGCCCGGCGCCACATTCCTGCTCTCCCTGGTTCTGGCGGGCCTGCTCTCTGCCTGTGCCAGCTCAACAGGTGAAAGTATTGGGAGTTTAGAGAGTATAGAAAGTGACTCAGTCGCAGAAAACACCAATGACAGCAGTGACCAGGCTGGAGCCACTCTGGCAGCAGAAGAATCCAAGACCGAGCCACTACCCGCACCGGTAGACATTGAATACGGCAATTTTTCAGAAGATGTATTAGCCCGGGTCATCATTGCCGAAATGGCAGGCCAGCGTGGTTACAACCAGAAAGCCCTGAATGACTACCTGGAGTTGGCACGGGAAACCAATGATCTGAATATCATCAAGCGTGCCTCCCGAATTGCGTCATTCCTGCGGGATGTCCCCGCGTCTATTGAATCCGGCAAATTATGGCTTGCCAAAGAACCAGATTCCCAGGAAGCCCTGCGCACCCTGGCATTCCAGATGGTCGCCATGGGACGCTACCGGGAAGCTATGGATCATCTTAGAAATCTGCTGGCTCAGGGAGCTACCATAGATTTTCGTCTGATCACCAACCAGACCGCGATGGACAATAACGCAGCCTTGATGATTGACGCCCTGATAGCCGAATTTGAAGAACTCACCGCACTCTACCCTGATAATCAGTCACTGCGTCTGGGGCTTGCTCATCTTTTTCAACAGAATGATCAGGTTGAACAGGCTTATGAATTAGTGCGGGTGCTTGCCCAGGAAATGGATAACAACCCTGAAGTGGTCATCCTTGAGGTGGATCTGCTTGAGCAAATGGGCAATAAAGCGCAGGCAGAAAAGCGTCTGGAGCAAAGCCTGCGTAATAATGAGAACCATAAGGAATTACGCTTTCAATATGGTCGCAAACTGCTGGATGAAAAGCGCTACCGGGAAGCTCATGATCAATTTGAAATTATCGTAGAGCAATTTCCTGAAGACTATGACATGCTTTTTTCCCTGGCTCTGATCAGCATGGAAATCAATATGCTGAACGAGGCAAAACAGTATTTTGAGCGCCTGGTTGAAAAAGCCCAGCGTCTTGATGATGCCCACTACTACCTGGGCTTTATTAATGTTCAGGAAAATAACTCTGCCGAGGCCATAAGTCATTTTATCAATGTGAATAGCGGGGGTAATTTTCTGCAGGCCCAGCGTAATCTGGCAGAACTGATGGTTCGAGCAGGACGTTATACGGAAGTGAAAGCGCGCTTTCAGAACATTCGTTTCCGCAACCCTGATTACAATATTCCCCTGCTTACCCTGGAAGCCAATGTGCTGCTGGATGAAGGCATGTATACCGAAGCCAGTACTGTGCTCAATAATGCAGTCGGGGCGTTTCCCAACAATATTCAGTTATTATTCCTGCGCTCGGTCTATGCCCAGGAGGTCAATGATCTGATGCTCATGGAAGTCGATTTGCGCAAGATTATTCAGCTTAATCCAACAAGTCCTGTTGCCTACAACAGCCTGGGCTATACTTTGGCAGATCGAACAGAGCGCTTTGATGAAGCCTACCAGCTGATACTTCGAGCCGTTGAACTTGCACCGAATGATCCGGCAATCATAGACAGCCTTGGCTGGGTGCAGTACCGTTTGGGCTTATACGAAGAAGCACGGAAAAATCTGGACAGAGCCTATGAACTGTTCCCTGATCATGAAGTGGCAGCCCATCTTGGCGAGGTGCTCTGGGTTATGGGTGAAAAATCCGCAGCAAGAAAAGTCTGGCGTAAAGCACTGGAATCTCAGCCCGACAGCGAACACATCCACGGTGCCATGGAGCGACTCACGTCTGACTCCTCAATTTAATCATTTATTTTGCGGCCGCCTGCTTAGCGGCCTGTTTCTGTTGTTGCATTGTTTGTTGCTCAGTTCATGTGCGTCCCTGACTCAGGATTCCCCACCTCTGTATAGTGATGATTATTCGCGTATTCTGCTGCAACTCGAGCAATGGTCCCTGCGCGGGCGGCTAAATATAAGAAGTAGTAATCAATCTGACACCATCAATATCAACTGGCAGCAACAAGGGCCTGATTTCGACATCAATCTCAGCGGTACGCTGGGTATGGGCGCCGTGAGAATAAACAGCAATAGTAGCGGCGTGATTATTGAGAAAGCCGGAGAAGATCCAATCGTAGCCAGCAATCTGCAGGAAATCAGCAATGATTTACTGGGTTATGCCTTTCCTGCAAATTCCCTGCTGTACTGGATCAAGGGCTTACCTGCACCGGACCGAAATGCCGATATCAGCCGAAATTCCCAGGGGCTGCTTGCCACCCTGTCCCAGGCAGATAACCAGGGCACCCACTGGGAGCTTCAGTACGATCGTTATCAGGATTACCAGGGTGCGGCCCTGCCTGGGCGTATTCGTCTGGAACAATCCCCCTATCGTCTGACCTTCATCATCAATGCCTGGGAAATAGATGTGCCGGACACCTCGGGGGCGAGTAAGTGAGCCCTCTCATTCTGCCGGCGCCGGCCAAACTTAACCTGTTGCTTCATATAACCGGCCAACGTGCTGATGGCTATCATACTTTGCAGACTGTATTTCAGTTACTGGATTACGGTGACACGCTTACCTATAACGCCAATAATAGCGGACAGATAAACTTCACCTGCAGCGATCCTGCGCTGGAAGGCCCGAATAACCTGGTGGTGCAGGCGGCCAAACTGTTATTACAGAAAACCGGCATAAGCCGGGGAGCTGATATCAGTCTGTATAAAAGATTGCCCCAGGGAGGGGGTGTAGGTGGCGGCAGTTCCGACGCGGCTACTACCCTGCTTGCCCTGAACTCGCTCTGGCAGTGTGGACTTGGGCTTGATGAACTGGCGCAACTGGGACTTTCTCTGGGCGCTGATGTTCCGGTATTTATCCATGGCAGGTCTGCCTGGGCAGAAAATATCGGAGAATCTCTACAAGTTCTGGATTTACCTGAGCGTTGGTATATAGTGCTGACACCGGAATGTCAGGTCTCCACGGGAAAAATTTTTTCCCATCCGCAATTGACAAGGAACACCTACCCCATCAAAATACCCGCCTTTCCGTTTTCGGGCAGTAAAAATGACTGCGAGTTGCTGGTTCAGAGCCTTTACCCTCCGGTAAAAAGAGCACTGAACTGGTTATCTACATTTACTGAAGCTCGTATGACTGGAACCGGTGCAAGTGTATTTGCCAGTTTCGACACGGAAGCAGAAGCACTGGCAGTGATGAACCAGGTTCCGCAGCAGGCAGATAAAGACGGGACAAGTATTGGTTCTGCATTTATAGCCAGGGGCGTTAACATTTCCCCGCTTCATCAAGCTTTGCTAGATTAAGACTTGCGTCATCAAAAAAAGATTTATTTTTTGAGTTACCGGGGTGTAGCCAAGTGGCAAGGGTATAAGACACAAGGTAAGGATCCTTTTACATTTTTTTTTAGAACATTTTACAGACCGTTTTTTTGGGGTGTAGCCAAGTGGCAAGGGTAGTAAGACACAAGGTTTTGATCCTTGAATATTTTTTAAGAACATTTTTACAAACCGATTTTTGGGGTGTAGCCAAGTGGTAAGGCACAAGGTTTTGATCCTTGCATGCGGAGGTTCGAACCCTCCCACCCCAGCCATTTACATTAGATAGCTGGAACGCTGAATGACCTGAAAGAAGATTTTTTTCTGAAAATCTCTAATTCCTGTCAAACATCAAACAGCCTTAACGAAACACTGAAAACAGCACCAAGGAAAAGCCCTATGGCCAACAACTTGATGGTATTTACCGGTAACGCAAACCCGGAGCTGGCGGAAAAAGTTGCCAAATGGCTAGGCGTTCCTTTAGGCCGTGCTGATGTTCAGAAATTCAGTGATGGCGAAATCAGTGTTGAACTGAATGAAAATGTACGTGGCCAGGATGTATTTATCATCCAGCCGACCTGCGCCCCAACCAACAGCAACCTGATGGAGCTGTTGTTAATGGCCGACGCCCTGCACAGGTCATCAGCCAATCGTATTACTGCGGTAGTTCCCTATTTTGGTTATGCACGGCAGGATCGTCGGGTAAGATCTGCCCGTGTCCCCATCAGTGCCAAGGTAGTTGCGGACATGATCAGCGCGGTTGGTGTTAATCGTTTGCTTACAGTAGACCTGCACGCAGAACAGATTCAGGGATTTTTCCAGATCCCGGTGGATAACGTCTATGCTTCAGCACTGCTGGTAGACGAAGTTATACGTCAGAATTATAAGGACCTGATGGTCGTGTCACCGGATATTGGTGGTGTGGTCAGGGCGCGCGCGTTTGCCAAGCAACTTGATATTGACCTGGCAATCATCGATAAACGTCGTCCCAAGGCTAATGAGTCCCAGGTCATGAACCTGATTGGTGAAGTCAAAGATCGTACCTGTCTGATTGTTGATGACATGGTCGATACCGCCGGAACATTATGCAAGGCTGCTGATGCATTAAAAGAAGAAGGCGCAACGAAGGTCGTTGCATACTGTACCCATGCGGTACTGTCTGGCAATGCCATGCATAACATTAATAACTCTTCACTCGACTCGCTGGTGGTTACCGATACCATCCCGCTGTCGGAGGAAGCAAAGAATTGCAAAAAAATACGTCAGCTTACCCTGGGTAAATTCCTGGGCGAGTCCATTCGACGTGTCAGCAATGAGGAATCTGTCAGTGCCATGTTTGATAACACCTAGATTATAAAATCCAGGATCATCAGCAGGCATTACAGATAAATAAAACATTCCGGACTATTGGTCGCGAATACCCGGAAATTAATCAGGAGACATACATATGTCCAGCAATGAATTTACTCTCGACGCCAAGCCTCGAGAAGACGTAGGGAAAGGTGCGAGCCGCCGCCTGCGCAGACTCAACGGCGAAATTCCCGCCATTATTTATGGAGCCGGTAAAGACCCACTGTCCATTACCCTGCGCCATGATGACATCTTCCATGCCGTTGAAGATGAAGCCTTCTTTTCCTCCATTTTGGAAATCAATGTGGCAGGCGAAAAGGAAAGCGTCATTATCAAGGATATGCAGCGCCATCCGGCAAAGCCTTTGATCATGCATGCTGACTTTCTGCGCGTACGCGCTGACGTGGAACTGACAGTGAATGTACCGCTGCATTTCATGAACGAAGATACCTGTATTGGTGTAAGACTTGAAAATGGTCAGATCAGCCATCTTATGAATGAGCTGGTGATCACCTGTTTGCCGAAGAATCTGCCGGAATATATCGAAGTCGATATGGCTGAGTTGCATGTCGGCGACACCCTGCACATCTCCGACCTCAAATTGCCAGAAGGCGTTAACAGTGTTGAACTGACCCATGGGGAAGAAAACGACCAGGCAGTTGCTACAGTCACGGAGATTCGTCTACAGGCAGAAGAGCCAACAGATACTGGAGATGCAGCAGGCGAGCAAGGTGCAGATAGCACTGACAGTGCTGGTGATTCTTCAGACGACGAAGATAAAAGCGGCGAATAAACCGCCTACTCCATGAGTAACGGCATCAAACTGATTGTTGGTCTGGGTAATCCAGGCCAGCAATACCGGTTTACCCGGCATAATGCCGGCGCCATGTTTCTTGAAACACTCTGTGATGATTTTCATGGTGAACTGCGCCCGGAGAGCAAGTTTTTTGGTCTCGCAGACCGAATCACTATTGCCGGCCATGATGTACGTCTGCTTTTTCCCACTACTTTCATGAATAACAGCGGCCAGGCTGTATCAGCTATGGCGCGCTACTATGATATTGCCACAGAAGATATTCTTGTGGCCTACGACGAGCTGGACCTTCCCGTTGACACAGTGCGTCTGAAAAGCGGCGGCGGTCATGGTGGCCATAACGGCGTCAGGGATATTGCCAAAGCTCTGGGCAGTAATGAATTCCAGCGCCTGCGTATCGGCATTGGCCGACCCACAGGCAAAGGGATTGATTATGTATTGGGCGTACCGTCGAAACAGGATGCCGATGCCTTGCAGCATAATATCGATGATGCCATAAGGATTCTGCCGCTATTGGTTGAGGGCAAGTTTCAGATGGCCATGGGTAAACTGCACACCAAACCAGAACTGGTTAACACCAATAAGTCTAAAGAAGAGAACGACAAGGATCAGAATAATGGGGATTAAATGCGGTATCGTGGGCTTGCCCAATGTCGGTAAATCCACTCTTTTTAATGCCTTGACCGAGGCAGGTATTGCGGCGGAAAACTTCCCTTTTTGTACCATCGAACCCAATGCCGGCATTGTATCCATTCCGGATCCCCGTCTCGATGCACTCAGCGAAATCGTCAAACCACAAAATACCATCCCTACTACCATGGAATTCGTTGACATTGCCGGTCTCGTTGCCGGCGCCTCGAAAGGCGAAGGTCTGGGCAACCAGTTTCTGGCCAACATTCGTGAAACTGACGCTATCGCCCACGTAGTGCGCTGTTTCGAAGATGACAACGTTATCCATGTCGCCAACACCATCAATCCAGCCAGCGATATCGAAATCATTAATACCGAGCTGGCGCTGTCAGATCTGGAGACTGTCGAAAAAGCCCTGGACAAGGTAAGCCGCGTTGCAAAAAGTGGTGACAAGGACGCACAGAAACAGACCGCCCTGCTGCAGAAAGTTCAGGCTCACCTCGATGGCGGTAACCCGGTGCGCAGCATGGGGCTGTCTGCTGAAGAACTCGCTGACATCTATACCCTGCACCTGTTAACCATCAAGCCTACCGTTTACATCGCCAATGTGGATGAAAGCGGCTTTGAAAATAATCCCTACCTGGACAAGGTAAAAGAAATCGCCGCAGCCGAAGGCTCTGAAGTCGTCGCAGTATGCAATAAACTGGAATCGGAAATTGCTGAACTGGAAGCCGAGGAGAAACTCGAATTCCTGCAGGAAATGGGTATGACAGAACCGGGCCTGGATCGTGTTATCCGCGCAAGTTATACCCTGCTTGGCCTGCAAACCTATTTCACTGCCGGTCCCAAGGAAGTCCGGGCCTGGACTGTAAAAAAAGGCGCCACCGCACCGAAAGCCGCGGCTGTTATTCATACCGATTTTGAAAAAGGCTTTATTCGTGCAGAAGTGATTGGCTATGACGACTTTATTGCCGGAAAAGGTGAACAGGGCGCCAAAGACGCAGGAAAATGGCGACTGGAAGGCAAGGACTACCTGGTCGCGGATGGTGATGTTATTCACTTCAGGTTCAATGTATAGGCTAATGACCCCGGTCATGTCGGATGACGCTGCGCTTATCCGACCTACGGGCCAAATCCAACATGCTGGAGCGGTTTTGACGGTGAATGACTGGAATCCTTGACTTTACAGGGACATTTTCCGAGAATGCGCATCCTTCTGAAGGGTGTAATTACAAACTTCTCACCATTCAGAGGGTTTCCAGTTTGCTGTAGATGCAAATTTAAATTTTGATTTTACTCGCAGGCGTATATTTAATACGTCGAGACTAAAATAAAAATTTAAATTTGCAGATGCAGTAAAATGGGAAACCGAAAAAGTATCAAGGCTACGTAGCTCAGCTGGTTAGAGCACAGCATTCATAATGCTGGGGTCACTGGTTCAAGTCCAGTCGTAGCTACCATATAAAACAAAGGCTTACAGAAATGTAGGCCTTTTTTTATGAAGCTTGTTAGCTGTCAATTTCATCGCTTAAAAGATATTTTTTTAGCTCCCTTTCATCTCTCATGACGTGAAGGATCAGTATTTTCGACCCATCGATTCGATAAAAAATCCTGCATGGGTTACATATAACTTCACGATAGACAGAGTCTGGAAGCTCAGGGGGTTCCCTCCCTGATTTTGGAAACTGCTCCAAACGATCTACACGATTAAAAACTTTCTTTATGAGTTTGCTAGCGGCTAATGGATTGTCTAATGCTATGTACTCGGCAATTTCATCTAACTGATCTAGTGCAGGTTCCGCCCAGATTATTTTAGCCATTTAGCCATTCGCTCCTTGGCCTGGGCATTAGACATTGTTCTTTTATTGAGTACAGCCCGTTCTCCTTTAGAAAGCGCTTCCAATATCGCTAACCGATGCTGCATGAATTCGTAATCCTGGACATCTACAAGATAGGCCGAAGGTTCCCCATGCTCAGTAATTAAAACTGCCTCTTTAGACTTGTGTAAATCTGCGAGAATTTTAGTTGCTTGCCTTTTTAAAGTAGTCACCAATTCAACTTTCATCACGATCACCTGAAAACGTAAAGTGATACTATAGTATCACTCCAAATTTCTGTTTGCTATATTGACCTTTCCCAGGAATTTAGACTAGTTCCATAAAGAGACATCGCAATAAAAAGTTACTACAAAAGTTACCATATTATTTAAATCTATATGGTTCTATATTATTTTGAAAAAGATAACTTATTGTATTTACAGCAATTTAATGCCAGTCACAGATTTCATAATGCCGGGGTCACTGGTTCAAGTCCAGTCGTAGCTACCATATCAAAAGCACTTAGCGAATTTTCTCTAGGTGCTTTTTTTATGGGCAATCAATAATATTCCTGCCTAAAAGCTCAAACCATAATTATGGCAGTTTGTATGCCACCAGCTGTGCGGCATTTCCGCTTTCTCCTGGGGCATTCCCGTTCACTGCCACAATGATATATTGTTTGCCTTCATGGGAATAAGTCATGGGCAAACCGGTTTGGGGACCTGATGGCAGTCGGGTACGCCAGATTTCCTGACCGTTTTGCTTATCGTAGGCATGTAAATAAGGCTGCCCATTCGCCCCTTCTCCGGCAATTAACAGACTTTTTGTCACCAGCAATCCTGCCTGTGCCCGACTTCCCGTAGGTGGCACATTGGTGAGACCGGCCTCGTCAAGCTGTGCCTGAATGGCAGGCGGTGTATCACCGTTGGGAATCTGCCAAGCAATCTCTCCCTGATTCATATCATAGGCAGTGATTCTGCCATAGGGAGGCTTAAGCAGAGGCAGGCCATAGGGAAGATCTGGCAAGCCTCCACGCATTCTGTAATCGGTATAGTCCGGATCTTCGGGTCGGGCTGGCAGATTTGGTTCCAGGCCGAGAACTGTCGGGTTGGTTATTGACCCAACATACA
>CBFIIQ010000015.1:0-60275 GCA_965662685.1 Pseudohongiellaceae bacterium
TGCCCATCATTGTTATGCAGGAACGCACTTAATCGCAGGAGTTTTTCTACAGGTAAAATGCTGTTAATTGAGTCATTCCTGTTACACAATTTGCGCGGCGACACGCGCTCTGGAAATGGGTCAATCGACATAGGCGCGCATAATATGCATGAAGGGGCTTCCTGTCAAAGAAATTTGCCTGATTTTAGCCTGAAACCTATTGATTATACTTGGATTGTTATGAATCTAGTGCTGGCATCTTCCTCACCCACCCGCAGTAAAATCCTGCAACAACTGCAGCTGCCCTTCTCTACCTGCTCTCCGGATATCAATGAAAGCCCGCTCACCGGGGAGACAACGCGGGATTACGTAAAGCGATTATCTCTGGAAAAAGCCCGGGCCGTAAGCAATCAATACCCCAATAGCCTGGTAATTGGCTCCGATCAAGCCTGCACCCTCAATGGTCTGATACTGGGAAAACCCGGGTCCGAGGAAGCGGGCATCAAACATTTAAAAATGTGTTCAGGAAACTGGGTGCAGTTCGAGACCGGTCTGGCACTGATTAACACCGGTACCGGCAAAGAGCATGTCACGCATGACTCGTTCCGGGTCAAATTTCGCCAGTTAAGCGCAGAAGAAATAAGTGCTTATATCAAACTCGACAAGCCCCTGGACTGCGCAGGCTGCTTTAAGGTGGAAGCGGCTGGCATCGCCCTGTTCGAGGTACTTGAAGGCAAGGATTACAATACCTTGCTGGGTTTGCCCATGATTTCGCTGGTCAGCCTGCTAAAACAGGAAGGCCTTAACCCTCTACTTGCCGCAGTACCTTAAGCGCCGCTTCAAACTGTTTTTCTCGCGGAGCTGTGAGCGTCATCGCTTGACCTGTCTCGGGATGAACAAAGCTCAGTGATGCTGCATGCAAACAGAGTCTTTTAATCCCCTGGCGAGCAAAAGCCTGTCTGGATGCATCCTCTGAGTACTTCTCGTCACCAATTATCGGACAATTGACAACTCTGGCATGGACGCGGATCTGATGGGTTCTTCCTGTCAACGGGCTTGCTTCAACCAGAGTGGCGTAAGGCAACTCCTCAAGCACTGAAAACAGCGTGCGGGCAGATTTTCCCTGCGGGGAAACCACCACAAAGCGCTCGCCGTTTTTTTCCTGCTGGCGTAACAGGGGTGCATCAATCTCGGTTTGCTGCTGCGGCCAACTCCCCTGTACCAGGGCGTGGTAAACCTTTTTCGTTTCTCCGGCCTTGAATTGTGCCGAGAGCAGCTTGAGGCTTTTACTGGTCTTCGCCAGCAGCAGGCAACCGGAAGTGCCTTTATCAAGTCGGTGTACCAGTTCCAGGCTAGTAAGCTCCGGATACATATGGCGCAAGGCCTCGATCAAACCTGTTTTAACGCCGGTACCAGCATGAACTGGCAGACCAGCGGGTTTGTTCAGGACCATTATTGCCCCATCCTGATAAAGCACTGCCTCATTTAATAGTATCTGCAGCGCTGTCGACGGCGGTATTTGCTGTTTTGGAGGAGCCACCCGTACCGGGGGAATGCGCACAATGTCGCCGGTTTTGAGTTTATATTCGGGTTTTTCCCGCTTTTTATTAACTCTCACCTCGCCTTTGCGAATTATGCGGTAGATCCTGGATTTCGGAACCCCTTTTAGTCGGGACAAAAGAAAATTATCCAGACGCTGCCCTTCCTGCTCCGGGTGAACCTCCTGAAAGGACACAGCAGGCACCGCTGGCGTTACCTCCCCGGAAGCTGATCTACTTGTATTGTTAGTGCTCAAAATCTGTTACTCGGTAAATCTGGACTATAAAAAAACAGGATTATACCTCGCAGCGTGGCCTGGAAGCTTGCACTGCCTTGTCATTGTTGCTGTGTCACTGGAGTAAAGTACTGTAAATCATTGAAGGGACTATAATTTACTGCTATATTGCTGGCCTGCTCCGTTTCCAGATGACCTTGTAGCGCAAAAGCGCTGAGTCAAAACAGGAGCAAGCGCTTCTAAAACCAGAAGCAATATTTGTAAGTCATGCAATGCATGTGAAACAAACAAAAAAGTTGTAATACAACTGGCAGTTAAAAGCTTAACGAAGAATAAGGCCCTTTCTGGCGGGATCAGGTTAACTAAACACTGTCTTAATTATTAATAATTAGCCGCTTAACTCAGGTAGATAAACCGGCAAGCTACAAGGAATTATTAGAGGACGAAAAAGTAAATTCGAATTTCATCAGAACCTGATGATTGCAGCTTTAATGAAAGCAATTGAATCAGGCCTGACCCAAGTCGCTAATTTATTAAGCTGTTTGCTTAACAATAAAGCGCAAAATCACAGTATTTATGCCCTGCCTGAAAACAGGGCCAGTTAAATCCCGGAAAGCTCGGGTAAAAGATATAAAACACTAGTTTTGAACAGGATTAACACCGCACTAAAGCGGACAGGAGTTTAAAAGCAATTTCTTGCGGTGACATTTTCCCGGCAAGAAAGTGCAAAGGACAGAGCAAAGGAAAAACCAGAATTAACAGCGCCAGGAAATTGGCAGCTATTGGCCAAGACAGACAGCCAGGAACGATCAGAGCGATCCGACCAGGAAGTTACGAACTTCAGTTTAGTTGTATTCAGGATATCAGGATAATCCTGGAAACGAAGGCATAGCCCGAATCCCGCAAGCATAAGTGCGTGCCAGGTGATTCAATCAGTAAAGGGAGTATTGAGAGCAAAGCAAATCGCAGGATCAGCCCACAGGAGAACTCTTGTAGGGGCAAGTCCAGGCTCTTAGTACCAATTGCCAGCTATCCCAGGCCATATATGTCGTAGACCATCCCGGCTAAATTCTGCTTAATGCCTTTACCTCTGCACTTTTAAACAACTTATAGCATATAAATCAACAAGTTATATTATATAGTTAACCTATTCTATTATCTTTTATCCTGCTTTTCCCACTGAGAAAAGTAGAAGGTAATATGAAAAGAATGCTAATCAATGCAACTCAAAAAGAAGAGTTGCGCGTCGCCCTGGTAGATGGTCAGAGGCTTTACGACCTGGACATTGAAAACCGTGCCAGAGTCCAGAAAAAAGCCAATATCTACAAAGGCAGAATCACCCGAATTGAACCCAGCCTGGAAGCCGCCTTTGTTAATTTTGGCGCTGACCGTCATGGCTTTCTCCCGCTTAAGGAAATTTCCAAGGAATATTTCTCCAAGCAGCCTAAAGATATTAGTGGGCGCATCAATATCAAGGATGTTGTTAACGAAGGCATAGAAGTCATCGTTCAGGTTGATAAGGAAGAACGTGGTAACAAGGGCGCAGCGCTTACCACCATGATTTCACTGGCGGGGCGTTACCTGGTTCTGATGCCCAACAATCCAAGGGCTGGTGGCATTTCCCGTCGTATTGAAGGTGAAGAACGTGCTGATCTGCGTGACGCTCTGAGTAGTCTCAATCTGCCCGATGGCATGGGTACTATTGTACGTACTGCCGGCGTCGGCAAGGCTCCTGAAGAATTACAGTGGGACCTGGACTATCTGCTGCAGTTATGGACTTCGGTTAAGAAAGCTGCGGAGGAAAAAACCGCGCCCTTCCTGATTTTCCAGGAAAGTAACGTCATTATCAGAACCATTCGGGACTATCTGCGTCAGGATATCGGTGAAGTCATTCTCGACACGCCGGAAACCTTTGAAGAAGCCCGAAACTTTATCCGTCAGGTTATGCCTCAGTATGAGGAAAAGGTAAAACTGTATGACGGCAAGGTACCGCTGTTTACCAATTATCAGGTTGAAACCCAGATTGAGACCGCTTTTCAGCGTGAAGTGAAATTACCCAGTGGTGGCTCTATCGTTATAGACCCTACTGAAGCACTGATTTCAATCGACATTAACTCCTCACGTGCCACCCGTGGTGCGGATATTGAGGAAACAGCTCTGCAGACCAATCTGGAAGCAGCTGATGAAGTCGCGCGTCAAATGCGTCTGCGGGACCTGGGTGGACTGGCAGTAATCGATTTCATCGATATGATGTCGCAGAAAAACCAGCGCGAAGTTGAAAACCGCATGCGTGACGCCCTCACTATGGACCGAGCCCGGGTTCAGGTCGGTCGAATTTCCCGTTTCGGCTTGCTGGAAATGTCCAGACAGCGCTTGCGCCCTTCACTGGGAGAAACCAGCGCCATTGTTTGCCCCCGCTGTAATGGCCAGGGCAGCATCCGTGATATCGAATCCCTTGCGCTCTCCATTCTCAGAATTCTTGAAGAAGAGTCCAATAAAAGCAATTCCAAAGAAGTGCGCGCCATTGTGCCAATCAGCGTCTCCTCATACCTGTTGAATGAAAAACGTGAAGTTATTGGTACTATTGAAAGTATCAGCTCCACCAAGGTTGTTGTCATTCCCAACCCCAACATGGATACACCGCACTATGAAATCCAGAATATTACGGATGATAGTGAGGAAAGAAGCTACAACATTCATGCCGATGATGAAGAAGAAATCGATGAGTTTCTTCCCAAGCAACCTGAGCGTGCAGATGCCCCTGCTATACAGGCACCACATATGGTTCCAGCCAAGCCACCGGCTTCAGCCACTGCCAAGAATTCAGCTACCCCGGCTAAAGACAATGATAAAAAACAGACTGGTGGCCTTCTAGGTAGCATCAGTGCAGCACTTGGCAGTCTGTTCAGTCCCGCCGCTAATACTGAAGAAGCCAAAAAAGCTCGCCCGGAGGCTAAAAGCGACACGAAAGATAATGCAGATAAAGGCGCAGCACGTCCTTCGCGTAATCGAAAACGCCCTGCCAAGGGAGATAACCCAAGACGAAAACAAGGCAGAAATGCCGAAGCAGGTAAATCGGACAGAAATGCGTCGCGTGACACTGCCAGCAGGGAAGATTCTCGCAAGGGCGGCAACCGAAAACGCAGCCGCAAACCACAAACAGCCAGCAATGAAGACAATGCAAGTCAGGTAGCAGGCAAAAATGCTTCGATCGGTGACAGTTCTGCTGAAGCAAAACCAGCGTTGGATACTCAGGACAAACCGCGCAAGCGCCCATCGGAAAACCGTCAGCGTCCACCAAGAGAACGAAATCGTGGAAAACTGGATGCTCAGCAAAGCAGTGAAGAATTGCAGGAGACCCAAAAGGCCTCCGTTGAAGCCTCATCTGATAACAACGAAAAGGGAGATGTAAATGGCAATATAGCCTTAAATGACAGCCCTGTTGTTAACAATGAAGCTGAGAAAAAACCTGCGCGTCGACAACGTCCGCCAAGAAATCGAAAAAGTGCGGCCAATACTCCAGCCAGCACTGATAATCAGCAGACTGACTCTGCTATAAAACAGGATACCGATAATTCCAGCCCGGCCCAGGCTCCAGCCAAAGCAGAAAGCGGGAAGTCTGCTGCTAATGCTGAACCAGACACTTCTGGAAGCAATAATCCTGGCAGCGCCCCGGAACAGGCACACTCGCCTGTTACCCCGGCAGCGGCATTTCCTGTTACGCCCCCCGCCAGCTCTACTGGCAGCTCAAGCGTTAAAAACAACAGTTCAGAAATGGCGGCAGAAAAAACGCCGGCACCAATTCAAAGCACTGAAGTTTCTGCGAGTCTTTCTACAGGGTCTTCGAAAGATAGTGCATTACAGGATAGCTCTGCCGAGAAGGCACCTGCCACAGAAAGTGCGAAAACCGGAAATGACAACATACCAGCTGACAAACCTTCAGTTACCGTCGCCCATACCGGTAGTGATGCCAGCAGCACTCCTGCTCAGGCAACAACCCAAAATGAACAGCATGAAAACCACAGTAATGCTGAAAGTGCTAAAAGTGCTGCGCTTGCCCCGGAGAACGCGCAATCAGATGCCACGACCGCTTCAACGCCTCCAGCGCCGAAGAGAAAACGCCAGCGTGCGCCGAATGATCCCAGAAATCGTATGAATGCTGATTCTGCAAACCAGGCCCCAACCCCGGAGAGCACCAGCCAGACTTCGATATCAGGTGATGGAATGACTAAAGATAGTGGCACACAGGGAACACCCTTTACGCCAAATCAGGAACCCTCCCAGGATTCCTCAAACCAGGGCGACAAGCAGGAAAACCCCGGTTCAAGCTAGTGGTGCTGTAATCAAATCTTATGGAATGGCCTGCATGGGTTAACTACTCATGCAGACCATTTGATTATTCGGCGAAATACCGAATAGCATATTCTGTTTTTGCTGTTTCTTATCTACTGCGCATCGAATTGCAAGGTGAAATCAATAATCACGTTATTATTGATGCTTGGCAACCCGGCAATTTCACGCAGCTGCTCTACACTCTCCGCCAGTCCGAATGACGCAGCGTTGACAATCAGCGGCTTGGCAAGCGTGACCAGCAATCCTCCATCACGCAGTTTCGTCACCGCCAGTTCCAACGTCATGGTCTGTTGGATGCCGCGAATATCGACAGTGGCATCGTAAGAGGCCATAAAACTCTGTCCAGGATTGGACGCCGCCAGACGTGCGCCACTAGCAGTTAGTGAAATTTCTGCAAGCGGATAATTAGCCACCTGAAAGACAATTTCCCGCATACGTTCGTTGCGAATATCAATGGCGGTATCAACACTGGCCAGACTAATGGCAACACTGGCACTACCGGCATCATCTATGGTTCCATTGAGCTCAGCAAATGTATTGATCTCTGATATTGCTGCCGCCTTGCTGGTGACATAATAAAATGAAGAACCTTCCGAATTAAGTGTCCAGCCTGCGAACACGGCCTGACTAAAAGTCAGTAATAACAACAAAATTGATGACATGGCCGGGAATCGAAAGCGTGTGCAATTGGGCATAACTTACTCCTGTAAATAGGTGGGTCGTGAAGAGTTGATGGTGGCGCGAAGGGCTGATTATATGCTATTGATAGGCAAATGATACGCAAAGCACAGGACAAGCACATCAAGTTGGTTGCTTGAAGACAAAGCAGAGTAAATCAAAGAGGTGGACTATAACAGGGCCTCCAGTTCCGGTAGCACCTGAAATAAATCTCCGACCAGCCCATAGTCGGCTATCTGGAATATAGGCGCATCCGCATCATTGTTAATGGCAACGATGACTTTGCTGTCCTTCATACCGGCAAGATGCTGAATCGCACCGGATATACCTACAGCAATATACAAATCGGGGGCTACAATTTTACCCGTCTGCCCCACCTGCAGATCATTGCCCACAAATCCGGCATCTACAGCCGCACGCGAGGCGCCAACAGCCGCGCCCAGTTTGTCCGCCAGTTTTTCCAGCAGATGGAAATTCCCGGCACTGCCTAGTCCACGACCACCAGAAACAACAATACTTGCGGCCGCAAGTTCCGGACGCTCACTGCTAGAGAGATTCTCACTGACAAACCGGCTCTTGTCCTGCGTGATCACCAGGTCAAGCGTCTCAATATGGCCGCTTCCTTCGCCCTTCCCGGCTTCATCAAAAGCAGAGGTGCGAACGGTAATAATCTTGATCGAGTCGGATGACTCTACAGTAGCCAGAGCATTACCGGCATATATAGGACGCACAAAAGTGTTCGCTGCAATCACTTCAACAATGTCTGATATCTGCCCCACATCAAGCAAAGCAGCAATTCTCGGCATCAGGTTTTTACCAGTGGTACTGGCTGCTGACAGTATTGCCGAATAATCATCGCTTATGGACAGCAGCAATCCCGTTAATGTCTCTGGTAGTTGATGTTCATAGACAGGATTGTCAGCACGCAATACTTTGGTGACGCCCTGATAATGACCAGCAGATTCGGCCGCAGCCTCACAGCCACTGCCTGCTACCAGCACATGTACTTCCGGATCAATAAAAGCGGCAGCCCTGATAACACTGCCAGTGACCGGATTCAGGCTGAGATTATTATGTTCGGCGATGACGAGTACACTCATGTGCTTTTTATTCCTGATTATTTCTGATCTGGTTATTTAGAGAAGATGCCATTCGTTAAGGCAGCACTTTTGCTTCATTGCGTAGCTTGTCCAACAGTTCCTGGGCATTGCCAACCAGCACACCCGCGGAACGGCCTTCAGGCTCATTCACAGACAGAGTCTCTAGACTACTCTTTACTGTTACCCCCAGCATTTCCGGAGTAAGGTGTTCCAGCGGTTTCTTTTTCGCCTTCATAATATCCGGCAACTTGGCATAGCGAGGCTCATTTAAACGCAGATCGGTAGTAACGACCGCTGGCAAAGCTAGACTCACTACTTGCTCACCACCATCCACCTCCCGGCTCACGATAGCCCTGCCATCTTCAATCATCAGCTTAAAAGCAAAAGTACCCTGGGGCATGTCACAAAGCGCCGCCAGCATTTGCCCTACCTGATTGTTATCACCATCAATACTTTGCTTGCCCAGTATCACCAGATCAGGAGCTTCCTTTTCCACCACCGCCTGCAACAGTTTGGCTATGGCAAGAGGCTCTAGCGCCCCTGAGTGTTCAATCCAGATACTACGATCCGCGCCAAGCGCCATGGCAGTGCGTAACTGCTCCTGGGATTTCTCTTCGCCGATAGTAACCGCGATTACTTCCGTGGCCAGGCCCTGCTCCTTCAGGCGTACCGCTTCTTCCACAGCGATTTCACAAAAAGGATTCATCGACATTTTGACATTGTTGAGATCAACTCCAGCATTATCTGCAGCAACACGGATTTTTATATTGGCATCAACTACGCGTTTGATGGGTACAAGGATTTTCATAGAGCTCAGCTCGAGTAATTAGCAAGAATAAAAGTAGGAGTTTTTATATATTCTTATGATATTAAAGTTCAGGACAATTATAATGCTCACACCTTAAAAAGTCTTTAACGAAAAGGATGAGCCACCATTGTCACAGCGCGAAGTAATGCCCTTTGATGTTGTCATCGTAGGGGGCGGTCCTGCCGGATTAGCCACAGCATGCAGGCTGGCACAGATGTGCCAGCAACACCAATTATCACTCGATATCTGCCTGATAGAAAAAGGCTCGGAAATCGGTGCTCATATTCTCTCCGGCGCCGTCATTGAAACCACTGCACTGGACGAACTGTTCCCTGACTGGAAAGCTATGGGAGCACCACTAACAACCCCCGTCAGCGAAGAAGAAATTCATTTTTTAACCAGTAAACTTGGCTCAATCAAGCTACCGAATTTTCTGATCCCTGCGAGTCTGCATAATAAGGGCAACTATGTCGTCAGTCTGGCCAACCTGTGTCGCTGGCTGGGCGAACAGGCTGAAAATCTTGGCGTCCAGATTTTTACCGGCTTCAGTGCGGCAGAAATACTTTATGACGAGTCCGGCGCTGTCATCGGCGTCGCTACCGGTGATATGGGGCGTGACAAGGAAGGTAATGAGAAAGGTTCTTTTGAAGCCGGTTATGAATTACAGGCTAAATACACAGTCTTTAGCGAAGGCTGTCGGGGTCACTTGGGCAAGCAACTAATTAAAGAATTCCAGCTGGATCTAGGCAAGGCTCCACAACATTATGGCCTCGGCATAAAAGAATTATGGGAAATTGATCCAGCCCTGCATCGTCCTGGAAAAATAGTTCATGGCCTGGGCTGGCCACTGGGCATGGGTAAAACAACCGGTGGCAGTTTTCTCTACCATCTTGACAACAATCAGGTAGCTGTCGGTCTGATCACCGATCTTAATTACAGCAATCCCTGGCTGGATCCGTTTCAGGAATTTCAGCACCTGAAACATCATGCACTGATCCAGCCCCTGCTGAAGGGTGGTAAACGAATTTCCTACGGTGCCAGAGCACTGGTTAAGGGAGGCATTCAATCCTTGCCTGCTTTGACTTTTCCCGGCGGCTTACTGGTCGGTGATAATGCAGGCTTGCTGAACTTTCTCAAGCTAAAGGGCACTCATACGGCAATGAAATCAGGCATGCTTGGCGCTGAAAGTATTTTTTCTGCCTTTCAAAATGAGGCTATAGGTGCTGAGCGACAACTGCTTTCCTATCAGGAAAAAGTGGAACAATCCTGGCTACAAAGCGAACTGCATCAGGCACGCAATACCGCGCCAGCGATGCATCGATTCGGCACCCTGCTGGGAGCTGTCTTCAGTTTTCTTGATCAGGTTCTGTTCAGGGGTAAATTACCATTCACCCTGATCGACAGCACGCCGGATCATGCCAGCCTGAAAGCGGCAGAATCGTGTGCGAAAATTTATTACCCGAAACCTGATAATGAAATCAGCTTTGACCGTCCAAGCTCGGTTTACCTGTCTAATACCAATCATGAGGAAGACCAGCCCTGTCATTTGCAGTTGTTTGACCCACAGACGCCTCTGGATTTCAATCTGCCTGAATTTGACGAACCTGCACAACGTTATTGTCCGGCAGGTGTCTATGAAATCATCCATGCTGGTGATGAGTCCCGCTTTCAGATTAATGCCCAGAACTGTGTGCACTGTAAAACCTGCGACATCAAGGATCCCACGCAAAACATCAACTGGGTAAGTCCTGAAGGCGGTGGAGGCCCTAACTATCCCAATATGTAATTTCCCCCCGCATGCTCTCACCGGATAGCAGGGGTTTCGATTACCATTTAATCAGCAGACGCCAGCAGGACATACCGAGCAAGGACCGATGACAGATCACCTGAAGGAATATTCCACACTTCTAGACGCGATGGCCAAAGGACATCTTGTGCTCACGCCTAATCATCGTACCCATATCCAGCTATTGGACTTCTATGGTCAATGGCGCAAACAACAAGACTTACCCTCAGTGTGCCTGACCCCGCAGATTTTTCCGATTGATATCTGGATTCGTCGTCAATGGCAGCAAATCGTTGCCACAACAACGGATGACGGAAAACAGATTCTTGAACCAATCCTCGAGTCTTCGGTTTGGCAAAGCATCATTGCACAATCCGATTCAGGCGCCGCACTGGTAAACAAACAGGGTACCGCACGTTCTGCTCAGGAAGCATGGCGACTAATGCACATCTGGAAAATTAGTCTGGATGAGGTTCGCAGGCAGAGTCATTTTCATATTGCAGCAAAAAGCGCAGATGACCTTTCAGCTTTTCTTTCATGGATCGAGGATTTTGAAATCTTTTGTGACAAACATAGACTGATCAGCTTGTCTGAACTGGTGACCCAGGTCATCAAAAAAATTGCGGAGAGCAAAATCAAGGTGCCACAGAACATCGTGCTAACCGGGTTTCAAACACCCCCGCCACTTTATAGTGATCTGATCAATACTCTCAAAGACAACAGTGAGAATCTGGACCACTTCACCCCTGCCAGTTTTAAACCGGAGCAGGCAATTGTTCCCTGCCTGAATGCCGAGGACGAAATACAACAAGCAGCACACTGGGCTAAAACTATTCTCTCGAAAAATCCCTCTGCAAAAATTGCCATCATCGACCCTAAAATTAATCAACAGGCACCTTCTCTACAACGCCTGTTTTCAATGGTTTTTTCTGATGATGACACTGTCTCACTCTGTTCTCGGGAAAACAGGTCATTTAGTCTTTCCCTGCAAAAGCCGCTTCAGGAAATGCCACTGATGGACACCGCAATGGGCGTGCTGGACCTGAACAGCCGATGGCTGGAAACCTTGTCTTTTTGCAAGCTAATGCGCTCCCCTTTTCTGATATTTTCAGATACCGAAGAAGCCGCCTGCGCGGCACTTGAAGTAAGCCTGCGTGACAAAGGTGAATTGAAAATCCAGCTTTCACTGGTCAGGGAACTGAGCGGCCGCGAGGGAAAAGCTGAATATTCACCAATAATCTCATCCTCATTACTGACGCTGGACAGCCTGCGTCGCGCGGCTCCTCGCAAAGCCCTCTGCGCACAATGGTGTGATGTTTTTGAAGCTCAACTGCAGTGTCTGGGCTGGCCTGGCAACCGTCAACTGGATTATGCAGAAACGCAACAGCTAAACAGCTGGTCAAGAGCACTCAAACTATTCAAGCAGACCAGTCACTGGCATGGGGCGGTCAGTATTGACTCTGCACTTTCCCACCTCGGTCAAATTGTGAGAGCACTCTCTGTCAATAGCGCTAGTGAAGCAGCACCGATTCAGGTGCTCAACCCCACAGAAGCTGATGGCTTACACTTTTCCCATTGCTGGGTAATGGGCTTGTCAGAGCAACATTGGCCGGTAGCTGGACACCCTTCCCCGTTTATCCCCAGGGCTTTACAAAAAGCCGCCGGCATTCCGGAAAGTGAGATAAATTTACTTACCATTCTGGCTAAACAGCAGTTACAGCAATTCAGAAATAATACACAGTCACATATTGTTTTTAGTTTTCCCTGTCAGGATGACGAGATCAGTCTGAAACCCAGTGCCATGCTTGAGTCCCTCACCGGTATTGTGCCTGCTGATGATAAACCCGCACCGCTTGCGCCACTGTCTGCAGCGGCCATGGCAATGCTTGCATCTGACACTACCGAGACATTTTCTGATAACGCGACTATCCCGTTGTCAGACAATGAACAAAGCAGTGGCGGGGTTTCATTATTGGCGCATCAGGCAGACTGCCCTTTCAAAGCTTTTGCCATCCATCGACTCGGTGCTACGCCTTTATCCAGGCCTGCAATTGGCCTGCCTGCTCATGTGTTGGGCAGCCTGCTGCATGAGATTATGGAAAGGTTCTGGCAACAGATTAAAACCCAGCAACATTTGCTGGATACCAGCGAGGAGGATATTCAAACTCTAACCAACACCATTGTTAACGCCGCTCTGCAGGAGAAGGCCCGCTACTACCGTCACAGTATGACGGAAAAGTTTATTTCGCTTGAAAGCCAGCGCCTCAGCGCGCTGTTATTTTCCTGGCTGGAAGAGGAAAAAAAGCGTGGTAGTTTCAAGGTACTGAGTAGCGAGGCACGCTATGTCTGGCAGCATGCCAATCTTTCACTAAACCTGAGAGTGGATCGCCTCGATCAAACCGCAGCGGGCACGTTGGTAGTGGTTGACTACAAGTCATCCAAAAATAGTGAGATTAAATGGACCGATGAACGCCAGACAGATCCTCAACTCATGCTCTATATGCAGGCAGTGGAAGCTGGGCAGTCACAGCAGGTGGATGGTTTGTTTATCGCGCAAATACATGTGGAAGAGTCCCGCTACAAAGGGATCAGCAATGACGACGTCATCTACCCCAAAAGCCAGTTCAGTCATAAACCCGCCATATCCGAAACAAGCAACTGGGACAATCTGCGCCAGTCATGGCAGCAATCACTCACCGCTATAGCAAATGAATATCTTCAGGGCTTTGCCGCTGTTGCTCCAAAAAAGATCAGCTCAAGTTGCACCTGGTGTCATCTGGATGGCCTGTGTCGCATTAATGATGAGGTTCAGGCATGAGTCATCCTGCAGCAGACCAAAAAGAAAGACGCCTGGCACTTGATATTGAGAGCTCATTCTGTGTACAGGCGCCCGCGGGCTCAGGAAAAACCGAGTTATTAAGCCAACGCTACTTGTCTTTGCTTGCTCGCTGCGAACGCCCCGAAGAAATCCTGGCAATCACCTTTACCCGCAAGGCCGCCTCGGAAATGCGCAATCGCATTCTGGAAAAAATGACTCAGGCCCGGCATTTTTTAACATCAGACATTGAAGCCATGGCGGACCATGAACGACTTACTATCGAGCTTGCTGAAAAAGTCATTTCACGGGATCAGGCATTAAACTGGCAATTAATTGAAAACACTTCCCGCCTGAAAATTTTAACTATTGACAGTTTCAATGCTCAACTAACCAACCAGCTACCAGTAGTTTCAGCATTAGGGGTAACGCCCGGCGTCGTTGAGGATGCCAGCCTGATGTATGAAGAAGCCGTGCTGGAGTTATTAGATGAACTGGAGAACGACAACGCCCTCTCCCAACATTTGCAGAAACTTCTGAGGCATGTAAATAATCAATGGCATACCCTGAGCGGCTTGCTTGTTGACTTGCTTGCTAAGCGGGACCAATGGCTAACCAATATATTCTACATACAGCGCCATTCAGACAAAGCCCGCCAGATTCTGGAAACCACATTACAGGATCTGGTCGCGCAAAAACTGAATGAATTGGCACAGGCTTTATCTGCCTATCAAACACAGCTGTTACCTCTGCTGGATTTTGCTGCCAATAATTTAAAGGACCAAAGTAATAATGCATTGGGTCAGTGTGACTTCAGCAATGGTCTGCCGCCACAATCTGCCAGTGCATTATCCCTCTGGCAGGAAATTACCAAACTGCTTCTGACAGGTAGCCATAGCCTGCGCAAAACCGTCGACAAACGTTGCGGCTTTCCTGCCGCCGGCGACGCCGACAACAAGACAGAAAAAGAACGCCGTCAACAGATGAAAGACAGCATGCTTGCAGTATTGAAAAGCATGAGTGCTGACGCTGAGCTGAGTCGACTATTTGAAGAATTTCGCCATTTACCTGATCCGCATTACAGTGACAGCCAATGGCAAATTCTGGAAAGTTTTACCGCAATTTTGCCTGCTCTGGTCAGCCGCCTTATGGTAGTTTTTGGCAACCATGGCCAGACTGATTACACCCAGATCAGTATTGCTGCGCTGGCAGCTTTGGGTAGCGATGAACAACCCACTGATCTTGCCCTGCGCCTGGACTATCAACTTAAACATATATTGGTAGATGAATTTCAGGATACCTCCAGTCTGCAAAAACAGTTGCTGGAAAAACTGACTTTTGGCTGGCAACCCGGTGATGGACGCACACTCTTCATTGTTGGTGATGGCATGCAAAGCTGTTACAGCTTTCGTAATGCCAATGTGGGCCTGTTCCTCGAAGCACGCGATCATGGTATTGGCCAGGTCAAACTCCAGAGTCTGCAGTTGAGCACCAATTTCCGCAGTCAGGCCGCCATTGTTAACTGGGTTAACAAAAGTTTTGCCACGGCATTTCCATTACATGATGATATTGGACGCGGCGCTGTGCGTTACAGCCCCGCCATCGCTATTCATGATGAACTGCCTGGGCTTGGCGTAAATACCATCCTGCTGACCGCCGAACAGGAACTTGATGATGCAAGACTTTTGTTGCAACAGCAGGAAGCATCACTGCTGGCAGAAAAAATAAAGGTAACCTGCGCTGAGTATCCCGCCGACAAAGTCGCCATTCTGGTTCGCACACGCAGTCATTTACAGGCCATTATTCCAGCATTACGACAACTTGGTATTCGCTGGAATGCCTCAGAGATTGATCCTCTGGCCTCCTATGCGGTGGTAAAAGATCTATTAATGCTGACTCGTGCCCTGCTAAATCCTGCAGATTTGACAGCGTGGTTTGCCTTGCTGCGCACTCCCTGGTTTGGCCTGTCCTTACAAGATATTCACTGTCTGGCCCTGGCTGCACGGGAAAGCGAAATGTCTCTATGGCAAACCCTGCAGCAACATGAGCAACTTACCGGACTGTCCGGGCAGGCACAGCAAATCCTGCAACGTAGTGTGCCAACCCTTGTCACTGCACGCCGGCAACGCCGGCGCCTGGCATTAAGACTGTGGTTAGAAAACTGCTGGATTGCCCTGGGCGGACCAGCCGCACTCGACAACAGCCAATATCTCGACAGCGTCATGGTGTTTTTCAAATTATTAGAGGAGCATGATGAGGGCGGTGATCTTGGTGATACTCACCGTTTCGAGGAAAAGGTAAACAGGAAATTTGCCGATGGCCTTGACCCTGCAGCGCCAGTTACCATCATGACTATTCATAAAGCCAAGGGACTGGAGTTTGATCATGTATTCATTCCCGGGCTTGAGCGCAAACCCCGCTCGGACGACAACCCTTTATTACGCTGGCGAGAGCATATTACTCCGACAGGTCATGAGGAACTGGTGATAAGTATGCCGCCGCAAAGGGGGCAGAACCAGGATGCCACTTACCAGTACCTGAAATACGAATCGACCCTGCAACAACGACTGGAAACCAATCGGCTGTTTTACATCGCGGTCACGCGCGCCATAAAAAGTGCCACGCTGATCGGCAGCATCAGGATTGATAATGAAAACTTCAAGGCGCCTGACAAAAATTCCCTGCTGGCTGCCTTATGGCCGCAGCTGGAACACAATATGCCGGCGCTTGCCGAACTTGTCCCGCTTGATGAATCAAACAGTGCTGAGTCCACCAACAATGATTTCCAAACAAGGGACCGGTATTCATTAATTAGCCGACGTTTAGCGCCTTCGTGGCAGCCACCAATTGCGCTTTCTCAAACCAGGAATTCTGCAGCTGATGAGCACGCCGATGCTGAAAAAATATTGCTACCCGAGACCATCCACGACAATTTGCTGGAAAGACAAACGGGCGACATCATTCATCACTGCCTGCTGATGCTTGCTGACAAAACACTCGATGCAGGCAACGAAGCCCAGCTCTCCAGTCTGAGTAATATATGGCGGCAAATTCTTGAACCACTGACAGAAGATCCTGACGCAGCCATAGCAGAAATCATCGGGCAATTGCGCAGCTGCATTGCGCATGAGAAATTTCAGTGGCTGATTTCTGACTCACACCGGGAAACAGGCAGCGAAATCAGTCTCAGTGACTATCGCACCGGCTACAGAAAGGAATCAATCATCGACAGAACCTTTGTCGATGACGATGGTGTACGCTGGATTGTCGACTATAAAAGCAGTCAGTTGCCAAAAGGCGCTGATGAAGATGTCTTTATAAAAGAGCAGGCAGAAAAATATGCTCCGCAACTGGCACGTTATTCAGCACTGTATGCTGCTATGGAAAGCCGGGAAATCCGAACAGCATTGTTTTTTACTGCCATGCCCGCTTTTCATGAAATAGCGTTATCAGCATATTCTACAACCCACGAAACAGCTGTTGAGAATCCCACACAAGACACTCTTTTCTAGTTTTTTCTAAAAATGACCGTGAATACGGGTGTTTCAAGGGCGAATCCCCTTTATAATGCGCGCCTTTGCGAAAAACCGGATAATTGACATGGCAACAGGGCTCACTGAAAACCTTAATATTGGTGAATACCAGACTTTAATCACACCAGATGAATTAAAGGAACGTTTACCCCTGTTTGGTGAAACACGCGAAATTCTGGAAAAAAACCGCCAGGTGATTCGCGATATTCTTGATCGCAAGGATCCGCGCATTTTCATCGTCATCGGCCCCTGCTCTATTCATGATGTAGACGCTGCGCTGGATTATGCCGAGCGCCTGAAGAAACTGGCGGATGAAGTCAGTGATACAATTGTACTGGTTATGCGTGTGTATTTTGAAAAACCTCGCACCTCTACAGGCTGGAAAGGCCTTATCAATGATCCGCATATGAATGACAGTTTTCATATTGAGGAAGGTTTGCACATGGGCCGACGCCTGTTGCTTAAACTCAGCGCCATGGGATTACCGACGTCAACAGAAGCACTGGACCCGATTTCTCCGCAATATCTGCATGACATTATCACCTGGTCGGCCATCGGTGCCCGTACCACCGAGTCTCAGACCCATCGTGAAATGTCCAGTGGCCTGTCATCGCCAGTAGGTTTCAAAAACGGTACTGACGGCGGTCTGGACGTGGTGATCAATGCCATGAAGGCAGTCAGCAGTCCCCACCGTTTTCTCGGGATCGACCCCAAGGGTAAAGTCAGCATCGTACATACCAAAGGAAACCCTTATGCTCATGTGGTGTTACGCGGTGGCAATGACCTGCAAAATTATGATGCTGAGAGTGTCGCCCAGTGCGAAGACCTGTGCGAAAAAGCCCGCGTTTCCAGCAATATCATGATTGATTGCAGTCACGCCAATTCCAACAAGGATCACAACCGTCAGCCTGAAGTACTAAAGGATGTGGTGCAGCAGATTGTTGACGGAAACAAGTCCATTATCGGCCTGATGATTGAAAGTAATATTCATGCTGGTCGCCAGGATATACCTGCTGATCTGAGTGAACTGAAATACGGCATATCGGTGACTGATGCCTGCATCGACTGGGAAACTACCGAGAGCTGCATTCGTCAGGCCCATGAAAAACTGAAAGGCGTGTTACCTAAACGATAAAAAATTAATTACTTTCAATTTTTCCGGAAATAGCAACATTGCTGGCGGTATCAGCACTGAGCGTGAATTGATTTTCCAGCAGGACTTTCCGACAACTGTCTATTACATTGATGCGTAATTGCTTACCATCAACTGCCTCATCAAACACGTTTTGCCAGTAATTTACCGAAAGTTCCACATAGCCTGGTTCAAGCGAATTAATGCTGGCGCCGGGGGCAGGATCTTCCAGCACTCCAGCAATTTTCCCTACGGCGTTCTCTAACAGATAGCAGGCCTGTTTTGCATCATTGGCATAATCAATCCCGACACTGAAGCTGAAACGTCGCAAGCCATCACGAGTGTAATTGATCAGCGGCTTGGAAAATAACTGCGAGCTGGGCACATAGATATCGCGTCCATCGACTGCGCGCAAGTGGGTAAAACGCAGGGCAATCGATTTCACCCTGCCTTCCAGGCCTTCACTGTTGATCAGCTCGCCAACGTTAAAGGGGCGGCTAAACGCCAAAAAAATCCCTGACAGAAAATTCTCACCGATTTCCCGAAAGGCAAAACCCAGAACGATAGCGGTAACGCCACCCCCTGCCAATATGGACAGGGCGAGCTTCTCCATTCCCAGCACATTCAAGGCCAGCACAACACCAAAGTAAAACACCACCAGACGTATCAGAGAACGAAAAAACGTATCGTGGATCTGCATATCAGAAATTTTCGCCAGCAGCAGTCCAATGGTACGTGCCAGCACACGACCAAGATAGAACGCGCCAAGCAGAATAAGGCAGGCACCAACAAGTCTGGGCAGGAACAAAAGTACGCTTTCCAGTGATTGAGTAAATAATTCAGTTAGATTTTCCATAAGCTTATTGTAAACCAATCCCGCGCCTGCACGTTATTCAAGCTAATGATTTAGTAACAACACTGGTTAATGCTTATGCTCTATGCAACGGACACCTATATCGCGGCTAATAAATTTGGCCTTGGCTTGCGCCCAGGGGAAGCCGCCTGCATTGATCAGGATCCCCGTGGCTGGTTACTTAATCAACTCATAGACATTACATTAGTCCCTACCCGATTATCCGCACTGCCTGCAAGCGCTTCCTATCTTGCATCCCTGAGCGAAGATCGCATGATGATGCAGGCGTCGCGTCAGGATAAAGATGCCGCGAATAAACGAGAGACCGCTTTGCGTGAAAGTCGACGTGAAATGGCGCATGATTATCAGGAACACCTCCAGTTAAGATTACAAACAGCAATAGAAACAGAGGCACCTTTTGCAGAACGTTTGCTGCATTTCTGGTCCAATCATTTTAGCGTGGCTTATTCCGGTGGTCAGAAGGCTGTTATTCGTCAACTGGCTCTACCATTTGAGCAAGAGGCCATCCGCGCCAATCTTGATGGCGACTTTGCCAGTCTGTTGTTGGCAGTTGAGCAACATCCAGCGATGCTCATTTATCTGGACAACAGCGTCTCCACGGGGCCGAACTCGGTTACCGGCAAACGTCGTGAACGCGGACTTAATGAAAATCTGGCAAGAGAAATTCTTGAACTACACACTCTGGGCGCCAATGGCGGTTATAACCAGGATGACGTTACCAGTCTGGCAAAAATAATTACCGGTTGGACTATTCCTGACCAACGCATCATGCGCCTGCCCGGTGCCAGCGTCGATAAAACCACGGGTTTTGTCTATGTTCCGCAACTGCACGAACCGGGCAATCATAGCGTGATGGGTATTACCTACAGCAATAAAGCTAATGGTGTGTCCCAGGGTGAACAGGTCTTGAATGATCTGGCCCGACATCCGGCGACAGCTCGTCATATTGCCGAAAAACTGGCGCGACATTTTATTAGCGATATCCCTCCAGAATCAGCTATTAGCCAACTGGAACATACCTTTCTCAACACAAATGGCCACTTACCCTCTGTGCACGAAGCCCTGGTGATGCTTGAAGAAGCCTGGTTACCGAAAAACAAAAAGTTCAGAACACCGCAGGATCTCGTTACAGCCACTGCACGTGGCATGGAGTTGCAGGGTGCCATTGACAGCAACACGCGCGTGTCCGGACTGTTTACCCGTATTCTTGGCAGTTTTAACCAGATGCCTTTTACCGCACTGTCACCTGCAGGCTGGGAAGACAGTGCCAGTTACTGGGGCAGCCCGGATGGTTTGATGAAGCGGATGGAATGGGCCAACTCTATTGCCAACCTCACCTCACGCAGGAGTGATGCCAATACTCTGGCAGAAGAAATTCTCCCCGCCGATGCACACTTACAACAGGCACTGGCCGATGCCGAATCCCCCCATCAAGCCATTACCTTGCTATTGGCCAGCCCTGCTTTTCAATGGAGATCCTGATGCCTGACAATCATTTCAATACTCGTCGACGTTTTTTACAGGGTGCCGGACTCTCCACACTAGCGCCCTTTTGTCCTGGTCTTTCCTTTGGCGCCACCGGCAGTGCCAGCGACAAACGCTTTGTTATGGTTATTCTGCGTGGCGCCATGGATGGACTGGCTGCGGTTCAACCCTATGGTGATGCAGCCTTTACCTCCCTGCGCCCGACGTTGGGCATTAATGAAAACCAGTTATTAAAGCTGGACAGTTTCTTTGGCCTGCATCCGCAATTCATGGCGCTCGCGCAAATGTATGATGAAGGGGATTTGGCAGTGTTTCATGCCCTGGCTACCCCTTATCGGGAGCGCTCCCATTTCGATGGGCAGAACGTGCTGGAAACTGGCCTGGATAATCCGGATCTGGGCATGTCAGGCTGGCTTAATCGCAGCGTGCCGTATCTGTTAAGCGACAACAATAACAACGGGGCCGCTGCCATGGGCATAGGCCAGACAACTCCGAAAATTCTCGATGGTCAGTATGATACTGGTAGTTGGGCACCCGCAGTATTGCCGGAACCCACCGCAAGCACAGTCAATGAATTACTCAGTCTTTATAACCAGGACAGTTTTCTTGCTGAGCGCTTTGCCCAGGGACTGCTGGCCAAAGAGCTTGCTTCCAGTATGGAAGACGCCAGCGGCGCGCGTCGAGGGCAAAATTTCAGTGTGTTGGCGACTGCCGCCGGCAATTTTCTGGCGCAGGACAATGGCCCAATTATCGCCGTACTCGAAAGCAGTGGCTGGGATACCCATGCCAATCAGGGTTCACAGCAAGGTCAACTGGCCAATAATTTTGCCGAACTTGATACGGGTATGCAGGCACTGAAAAATTCATTAGGTAGCACATGGAATAACACCATGGTGCTGGTGGTCACAGAGTTTGGCAGAACAGCAGCGGAAAATGGTACCGGCGGCACCGATCATGGTACAGCCAGTGCTGGTTTTCTCATGGGAGGCGCCGTCAATGGTGGCAGGATCCACACCCAGTGGCCGGGACTGTCCAGCGGAAATTTATATGAAGGACGCGACCTCGCGCCAAGCCAGGCCAGCCATGAAGTGTTTGCCGCAATTTTGAATCAACACCTGGGGATTGATGAGGCAAGTATTGAAACCGGAATCATCCCCGGTTTCAAAGGTCGCTCACTGAGGTTGTAAAGCACAATTCGCAGGGATTTATCTGGCGGGTTTAAACGCCAATAGCACATTTCCCGGAATGCCAAACAGACCATAGCCGGATTGGACAAATAAAGTCCCGTTCGCAGCCCAAACGGAAAAGTTATCGATAGCACCACCACCAGCTTCCACGCCATTCATGGTATTGAATGGCATGGCGGTGTCATAGGTAAAGATTGGCTCACCATTGGTGGTGCTGAAGACCTTGATCAAGCCGTCCATGGTGCCCTGCACCACGGCGCCATCCACCACCATGGTAGCCGCTGACATGCCCCAGCTGCGATCACAACTGGGTAACAGCTCGCGTCGGTTGCCACTACAATCGGGCGTGTGATGGTATTCCCATAGCATGCTGCCGTTATTGATATCCAGGGCAAACAAACCGGGATCATTGCCATCTGCAGACTGACCGGTACTCTGGTTATTGCCGGCAAACAAACGTTCACCATCAAAGGCCATGCCCCAGTGAATGCCACCCATGGCGCCACCAGGACCGATCTTGGTATTCCACACCAGTTCACCGGTGTCGGGATTGAGTGCCCACACATCGCCGCTCTTCTGACCACCGAGCACCAGATCACTGCCATCGCGAGTCTGAGCCAGCATGATGGCAGCACCGAAATCTACATCCTTGTTAATACTGTAGGCAGGTGGACAATTAGGCCCGCCGGGATTTCTGTCACAGCCGGTCAGGTAAATATCGTTGGGCGTGGCCTGAAATTTCCACGCCAGTGAGCCATCTTCAAGACGCAAAGCCAGAATCGCATCACTGGTGTCGGTGGCTGGTGCCGAGGTGTTTTCCCCGGTCCCCACATAAAGCAATCCACGTTTTTCATCCACCGCTGGTGCAGTCCAGATCGGCGCGCCACTGGGGCCGTATTGCTGGGTCCCGACACGACTTACCGTGGTCGGTTTGGCATCTTCCATGGTGTGATAAACCCATTCGCGGGCACCGGTGGCCAGGTCCAGCGCTACTACCGCACCATGACTGGTGCAACACTCATAGTCCGGTGCTGCGCCCATATTCAATTCGCCAGAAGAAATCGCTACATACACGCGATCACCATATAACACCGGCATGGCTGTCACATTGGAAACACTGGTGACCTGCACACTGACATCCCAGATCACTTCCGCGGTAATCGCATCCATTAAGAGTGTGTGTGCCGAGTTATCAGCAAAAATCAGTACCGGACGCCCGTCTTCCAGGGTGTGATAGCCAATCGTGGTACGCAGGGGAATGTCATGTTCGTAAACCCATTTCACACAGGGGAGATCACCGCCAATATCCAGCGCAAACAATTGACCGGAATCCACAATGGGGTAATACATGGTATTGCCGACAATGGCTGGTTGTGAGCGCATATTCGCGGTAGAGGGAAAACCCATGGACCAGGCCAGTTCCAGATTGCCCATATCACTGGTACTCAACCCCGCCTGCCCGGCAGTAAGATTACGCTGATTCATACGGTCAAAGCCCTGGGTCCAGATAGTGGGCTCGCCGGTATCCACGTCCATGCGTTCCGCAGGGCAGATATTGTTGCTAATCCAGCTGTTATCAATATCGGCAGTGGCTGAAAGATAGGCCACCACATTATCAATATCGTCTTCGCCTAGTGCCGCGGCCTGTACTTTCATCTTGCCGTTGGTCAGGGCATAACGTACTGCGCGCGGCCCCATGCGCTTGAGCGTATCAATGGGCGGTGACTTGGTTTCCACCGGCATGTCATGACAGGTGGAACAGGTTTCCTCATAGATCGCCATGCCTTCAGCGTTAACATCGGTGCTGACCACAGGCTCCTGTGCATGAAGCAGCGATAACGGAAATACACAAGCCAGTGCGGTGAATGCAGATACAGTGAAAAAACGGGATGTCGACAACATAAGAAGAGCCCTGTTCAAATCATTAATAGTGTGTTTGTTTTAATTATGCAGACAAGTATAGGTAGGCTTGGGCGAGGAAACCAGCCCTGAGGCAACGGGTGCTACCCTGGCAATTGGTCCAGCGATGGAACCAATTATTACTCAGTAAGACACAGGCCTGTCAGTGACTGGCTCAGGGGGCAAGTCGAGACCAGTATAGGCGGCAAAGCCGGGCATGGTGGCCAGCAGGATCTCCAGTGCCTGTGCGCGCTCACGGTCGCTGTAGGGCTGACGATCGGGATAGCGTTCGCGCCCTTCCAGATAAGCCGCAAGCCGGGCATACACATAATCCCTGGCATACCCGGGCAGAGAATTAAAATCTTCGGAATACAGCAGATAGGAAACGGGGTAGGTAAACAGTCGTGTGTTCAGCTCCAGCTGGCGTAACGAACGTCCCTGGCCATCCACTGGACCACGGCTTTGAAACCACTGTGCATAATCTGCATTACCCTTAAAGCTGTCTTCCAATGGCGCTGCATCAAAAAACAATAAACGTTCTACCAGTTTACCCAGCATTCTCGGCAAGACATCACGTGCCCTTTGCGGCAAGTCCTTCCAGTATTCAACCGCCGCATAATCGTCCAGCCCGCGTCGTTTCAGCACAGCGGGAGCCTTGAACTTGATATAGGTGATCTGGTTCTGCACCGACAACTGGTGCTCCAGAATCATCAGGGCGACGATATCACTGCCTGAACCTGGATAAGGTGAGGTATCCACGAGGCCGGCGCTATTCAAATCGTAAATGTTACCACGACGATGGTCCTCTACCCTGGCAACTTCCGCATAATCCTCCAGCAGAATATTACCCAGATGTTTTTGTGTTCCGTGTTCGCCGCTGACATACCAGCCGCCCCAGCGAATATCGATCGGTGAGGTATCGTTGATATTGCCGATGCCGGAATAATTTTCCAGCGGCACATTACCGGTGCTGTAGAGTGAAGACAAGGCCATCAACATCGGTACGCCGCCACCCATGGTACCCTGGGTGTCATGACAAACCAGGCAGGTCTGGGACGCGCGCTCAAAATATTTGTCGGTGCCTTCGGTATTGTCGAAGGTGTAGAACACGATTCCCTGTTTTTCATCAATGGTGGTAACTTCGATGATATTGCTGTTTTGCACAAAGCCGATATAGGTATCGTCATTGAAATAGACGGCGCGGGGTTTGTCCGGGGAAATCAGTTTGTGCTGCAGGCTGGTGGGCGAAAAAATCAGTAGCTGCGACTCCGGCGTAATATCCAGTTTCTCCAGTAAATCATCCAAATAACCACGCTGTTCCCGGTATTGCAGGCTCAGCTCGCCGCTTTTAAGTAGATTACCCAGGCGCGTGGCCGAATTTTCCAGAGCCGGTTGATCGTAACCAATGATCTGGTATTCCTCACTGGCGGTGTACTGGGCCTGCACAGTGGAAAGTGGAATAAAAGCCACCACAGCAAGAACCCGAAGGGCTGTATTGATGAAAAAAGAACAGGAAAAATTCATTGGGCTATTTTACACCATGCTTGCACCGAACAGTTTGCCAGTCAGTACAATACAAAAAAGCAGGGTGTTTTTGCATTGATATCAAACAAGTTAGACTTTTTTAAATTTCTACAGCAAGCAGTAAAATTAGCCTGAAGTATCAGGTGTGTCATCCTTCACCACGGTCAGGGCTGATCGCTTCTCTTCATTGACTACCAGTTTGAACACATCGGGCCGGGCATAATGACCAACAGGGTCCATATCATATCGAGCTCTGATAATATCATCCAGTTCTATCTCCGCTGTTATCAAACCCTCTTCATCATAGAGGGGCCCCGCCAACACTTCGCCCATGGGGGAAATAATAACGCTACCACCGCGAATCAGTGGTCTTTCCCCGGGCCAGTCAGGATCCTTTGCCTTGCCCTTTACAGGCGCGCCCTGATACTGGCAGGCACTGACCAGGAAACTGCGTCCTTCGTAGGCAATGTGGCGCATACTGGCTTGCCAGATTTCCCGCTCATCCACCGTTGGAGCGCACCAGATATCCAGTCCCTTCGCATACATGGTAGTGCGCAACAGGGGCATGTAGTTCTCCCAACAGATAGCAGCCCCAATTCGCCCTGCGCCGGTATTTAGCACCGGCAGGGTAGAGCCATCACCCTGGCCCCAGATCAGACGCTCACTGGCGGTAGGCATCAGCTTGCGATGCAGGGCACGCTCTCCGGTTTCAGAAATAAGCAGCGCACTGCAATACAAGGTTGAACCACCGCGCTCAATAATGCCTATAACCATCGCCGTCTTGCAGGTGACCGCCATCTCAACCAGCGCCTCTACTTCTGGTCCATCCATTGAAATAGCCTGTTTGTAATAACCCAGATAGTCTTCACGCCCCGCATCACTGCGATAGCCGATCCGGGTACCAAAATCAGCGCCCTTGGGATAGCCGCCCAAAAGTGCTTCCGGCATTACCAGCAGATCACATTGCGCATCTATTATCTTATCCTTGTAACTGAGTATTTTCTTCAAGGTGTCGCCAGTGCTTTCGGATGAAGAACCCAGCTGCAAGGCGGCGATTATTTTAGATGCCATATCTGATGCCACATATTGATGCCATTGAAGAAAGCCAATGTCATGCTTTAAAGGAAAAACACTGAATGCTCGCGTGTTTTTAAAGATCTGCTGTCAAGAGGCATCAGCAAGCACAGCGGTCACTTCGATTTCCAGCTTCATTTGCTCATCCAGCAAACCCGCTTCAACCATCATTATTGCCGGCCTTACATCACCAAGATACTTCTGCAGTACTGGCCAGCAAGGTTCAAAATCTTTCTTGTCGGCAAACACGTAAGTGACACGAATAATATCAACAATACTGCTGCCGGCTTCCAGCAATGCCTTTTCTATGTTCTGAAAACATTGCTCAGCCTGTTCCACAACATTGTCTGAAATCGTCATGGTGTCGTAATCGTAGCCAGTAGTCCCGGACATAAAAACATAATCCCCTTGCACCACCGCACGCGAATAACCAATCCTGCTTTCAAAATCAGATCCACTTGATATTAATTTCCTGCTCATGCTTGTACTACTCCGAATAAATAATCTTGTTCTTAAGCCGTGGTTTCAGCGTCTGTGCGTTTAACTTTTTTGTGCTCTTCTTCACTCAATCCACGCTTCCAGTAACTGGAGACATAAACCGCTTTTTTGTCGACATTCTTTTCCTGTTTAAAGTACTGCCGCAATGCACGCATGGTATTAAATTCGCAGGCCGCCCAAATCGACGGTTCGCCTTTCTTCCAGGGCAATTGTTTAAGCTTGTCCAGCAGGTGGGTATTTTCCTGCCCCGGGGCTGGATTGATGACCCAGTGAATCTGAAAGTCCTCGGGAGTCTCGAATGCCTGAATATCACTTTCATCCAGAATTTCAATTACAGCATAGCCACGGGCTTGATTTGGCAGCTGCTCCAGATTCACACTGATCGCCGGCAACGCCGTCATATCACCAACCAGTATCAGCCAGTCTGCGGAAAAATCCAGTAGTTTTTTACCGCCTGGACCAGCAAGCGTAATGGAATCTCCAGGCTGGGCACGGGTCGCCCAGGCTGAAGCAGGTCCGCTATCCCCATGCACCATGAAGTCGACATCCAGTTCATTCATCGCTTCCCTGTGTTTGCGCACGGTATAGGTTCTGGTGACCAATGACTCATCATCGCCAGCAGGGATTTGCAGTTTGATATAGGCGCTTTCCTGATCCAGAGGAAAGCCTTCAAGCTCAGGGCCGCCCAGGGTAATACGCTTCATATTGGGAGTAAGCTGTTGCGAGCGAATAACAGTAACAGTACGGGGAGCAGATTTTGGCATAGGAAAGTATTCTTGTTTGCTATGGATTAATGACTTATGGGTTTTTATTCAAATGCAATATGGACGCGAAGAGTTAGCGGACGCTATATTAACGCTGTTCCTGTTAGAGAGAAACAGCTAAAGCCTGCTGATTACACACCAATTAGAAATGAACAAGACAATTCTGTAATGCGGATTATCAATCCATATTTACTTTAACCGAAGGATAGGCATAGGCACTCATATAAAAAAACGCCCTCAAGATCGGCCAATAAGACAACAAACTGTCAGTCTCCAAGATCATGAAGCTATAGGCAGTTGCAGAAAAATTGACTATACCTCCCGGTAAATAGAGTATGAATTCTCTCAATGTATTTACCCATCGTAAACACGCTTTTTAAGCAGGCGCAAACCGATTACTGGAGAAAAAATCAAGGCATAGGATACAAGAGCTATTTGCCAGTTTGCCATTTATCTCTTTATTTCAATTGTTCCAAATATTTTATTTGTCATCCCATCCTGCTAGAAGGATGCACCAGCTTGGTCATGATAAAGCTTTACCCTGCTCTCAATCCCTGACTTTTGGTTTGCCTGTTTCCGCATCAATCCGGTCCAGCGAAGGCCCTTGATAATTCCCCATTAACAGTTCTACAACAGCGTCACCGTATTGCTGGAACCAGAAGTCTCCCATTTTCTTAAGTTTACGGATATTGGACTGACTGATGTCATCCATGGCGTCATCGGGTGGATGGGGAAGACCAGGCTGCTTCTTCATCTCTGCATTAACGCGAATATAGTTGCCCGAGGTCAGGATGGTATAAGCCTGGTAGGCGACGACTCGTTCATCAGTCAGCACGTCAAGAATATGCCCCTTGGTAAACCACTCCAGTGCGCCCCATTTTTGAGACTCAGGCCCATTAATCTTGCGGGTCCGGTAACCGGTTCCCACGGACAGGACTCTGAGATCCTGAACAGACTGAGCTGGCCAGGCTTTGATGGCTTCGGCAATAACACACATAGTGGGATTGTTGGCTGTTACACCGCCATCCACCAGCCAGAACGCTTCATCGATTCCATTCATGGCTATTTCCTTGGTGGGAAAATAGGTAGGCGCTGCACTGGAGGCATCCGCGACTTGCCATGAGCGCAGTTTTCGGTGCATGGCATTAGTAGACTTGATCACTTCCGGCTTGCGTCGTTCTATACCATAGGTCACCGCCAATACATGTTTATTGCGAGGAACATTGGACAGCTTTACCGCTCCCAACTTCTGCTTCAGCATATTGGATTTACCCGATGCCTCATACCTGGGCGCGTTTATGCCATCAAATTCAAACCAGCCACGATTATCGGAAAAGATCTTCTTCGCATTCTTGTAATCATAGAGCTCATTGATTTCTGACATGGGCATATCAGTGGTGGCCAATGCCAGGGAAATAATGCTTCCAGTACTGGTACCGGCGTAGAAATTCACATAATCACGCAGGCTTTTCCGCTGATCGGCTTTGAGTTTGTCTTCAACATGAGTGAGAAACTGGGTGATAGCAGCACCGCGAATACCGCCGCCATCCAGAGAAAGGATAAGTTTTGACATCTTTTTCCTCCATGTTTCTATAACTTACTTTTCCATAAATAATTTTCTGAAATAAAGTTTATATGCTTTTAAAATGTCTGCAAATACTTCAATTTCCAAAATCAAAGCAAATATACTCATAAATAAATCTTTTACCTTGAACGCCTGATCGACTCACACCGTCTGGACAAGCTACCCTGTTTTCGGTAGTTTGCGCCCTTTCTTCAATTCCCCAGAAATCAAATCCCATGCAATTAAGTAAAATATTCATCCTCGCCGCCAGAATCGAAGCCATGACCTGGGCAGGTTTGCTCATAGGTATGTTCTTTAAATATGGACTGGAAGTGACTGAACTTGGCGTTTGGCTTTTTGGTCGCCTTCATGGCGCTGCATTTATTGTTTATTTCTTCATCGCACTCATCACGTCGATTCGCCTGCGCTGGCCCTGGTGGATTGGTGTCCTGGCAGTGCTGGCAGCCATTCCGCCACTGGTCACTTTTCCTCTTGAGCTATGGTTCAGAAAGCGCGGTCTGTTGGAACAAAAAACCTCTTCAGTTCAGGACTGACAAGTTCTACAAATATTGCTCGAGGAGTCTGTACTGCAGAGTTGAAAGAGCATGAATAGATTACTCGGTTTTTTTACCAAGGCACTAAATATTAATTAATATATTTGCGGGTCTGCTTTCGACGGTGATTCCAGCTGTTTAGCGCAACACTTTAATCTTATAACAAAAAAGGTGGAGTGTTGACCATGAGTTACAGAACTAGAATTAGATACACGGCAGCCCAACGAGCAGAGAAATGTGCTCGTGGTAAGGAGCGGGCCAATCATACCTAATTTACGTTAGCGACTGATATAGACGTATACTTCTGTGATCCGAGCAGTCCTTGTCAACGGGGCTCGAATGAAAATATAAACCGATTGTTGAGACAGTACTTTCCCAAGGGCACTGACTTATCAGTACACTCTCAGGCAAAGCTCAATGCAGTGGCTCGAGAGTTAAATGAACGGCAGAGAAAAACGTTAGAATATGAATCACCAGCTGAGCGATTTAATGAATGTATTTCATCGATCAGTTGAGGTCGCAGCGAAAGCAGACATCGGCAGAAAAAGAATCGAAAATCCTAATATATTAATTACTCTGATCAATACGTTGGTAGATTAGCCCGTTATATTATTATCAAAAGAGAGAAAGCCTCTCCCCTGCCTGGTGATGTCTTTGAAGAGATAAAGAAAGATTATTGCTGAGTAGGCACCAGGGACTCCAGTCCATCCAGAGTCCGGGTGGGAAAGGCGATATCGGCTTCATGATCATGAATAATATCGATGATTTTTAATAACACATCCTGCTTCACTTCATGGAAGTGTACCCAGTTGGTGGTCTTGGTGAAGGTGTAGACAAAAAAATCCAGGCTCGAGGCTGACAGCGTAACAAAATTCACAATCATGGTTTGATTGATATCGATTTCTTCATGGGCTTGCAGCATTTTTTTGACATCATCAACGATATCTCTGATTTTTGCTGAATCGCAGTAACGCAGACCAAAGGTTTCATAGATACGGCGATTGGTCATGCGTGATGGGTTTTCCAGCACGATGGTATTGAACATGGAATTGGGGATATACAGAGGACGTTTATCGAAGGTGCGAATCTTGGTTAGACGCCAGCCGATATCTTCAACGGTGCCTTCAATTTCCCGATCCGGAGAACGAACCCAGTCACCAATAGAGAATGGTCGATCTAGATAGATCATCAGACCACCGAAAAAATTGGCAAGCAAATCCTTGGCGGCAAAGCCCACCGCAATGCCCCCTATTCCACCAAATGCGAGGACGCCACTGATACTGATACCCAGGGTCTGCAGGATCACCAGAGTACCGGTAATAAGCACCGAGATACGCAGCAGTCGGGCAATTACTTTAACCGTTACTTCATCGGTATCGACCTCTTTCAGGGTACGCTTTTCAATTATTGACGTTTCGACATTACTGATCAGCCTGTACAGAAACATCACCAGCAACAGAATAATGGCGATATGACGTATCAGCGGGGTGAGTTGAAAGAGTTCGTTTTGGGATACCGCTTCGACTATTTCAGCGGCGATGGATAAACCGACCACCCAGACAAACAGCAGCAAGGGGCGTTTAACCGAATCCAGAAAGGTATCGTCCCACAGGCTTACTGTGGCTTCAGCTTTAACATGCAGCCGATGAAGAATCCGACGCACAATGAAGTTGCTGAGCACAGTGGCCAGTACCACGCCGAAAACATGGATTACCCAGTTGTTCTGATCGATCCAGTTGAGTAGTGATTCCATTAGCAAAGCCGGGTGTTAATTATACCAGGTTGTTATTTATAGTTAATGGTTGCAGGACTGCCTTCACTGTCTGTGGTCCAGGCGCCCTTGCGATAAAACGATTTCCAGCCGGTTGGCTTCTTGTCGATTTCACTTTGCACATACTGCTCTTTGTTTTTGCGGCTGAACTTGACCACGGTCTTGTGGCCATCGGGGTCTTGGGTAGGTGCTTTCATCAGGAAGGCGTATTTCTTATCGATCTCGTCCTTGTGTGGAAGCAGTTCTTCCACTAAAGGTGCACGGGTTTCTCGGTTTTTGGGAAACTGGCTGGCAGCCAGGAACAGCCCCGCTGCCCCGTCACGCAGGATATAGGTATCCTCGACTTTTTCGCATTCCAGTTCCGGCATGGGAACCGGCGTCATTTTCGGAGGCGCAGCTTCACCGCTGCGCAGTAATTTACGGGTATTCTTGCAGTCTTCCGCCATACAGCCGAAGTATTTACCGAAACGACCATTTTTTAGCTGCATCTCGGCGCTGCATTTGTCGCATTCAAGGGTTGGACCGTCATAGCCCTTCAGCTTGAACTTGCCGACTTCCACTTCAAAGCCGGAGCAGCCAGGATTATTACCGCAGACGTGTAGCTTCCTTTCCTCGTCAATCAGGTAGGAATCCATGGCGGTGTCACAAATCTTGCAGCGATGCTTGTCCAGCAATAAACGGGATTCTGCTTCATCGTCCGCATCTACACTAATGGCTTCGTCACCGGGCGTCAGGTTGAGCGTGGTTTTACAGCGTTCCTTGGGCGGCAGATTATAGCCCGAGCAACCGAGGAATACCCCGGTAGAACCAGTACGGATCTGCATATTGCGTTCACAGGTCGGACATTTGATATCGGTTTCAGTGGGATTGTTTTCCCGCATACCACCTTCTTCTGACTGTGCCTGTTTCAGTTGGCGGGTAAAATCATCATAGAAAGCATTCAGCACATCCAGCCACTGGCGTTTGCCCTTGGCAATATCGTCCAGGTTGTCTTCCATGCGGGCCGTAAATTCGTAATCCATCAGGTCCTTGAAGTTTTCCACCAGTCGGTCCGTCACGATATCGCCCATTTTCTGGGCATAGAAACGACGATTTTCCAGCTTTACATAACCACGATCCTGAATCGTGGAAATAATGGCGGCGTATGTAGAGGGTCGACCGATGCTGCGTTTTTCCAGTTCCTTAACCAGGCTGGCTTCAGTGTAACGTGGTGGCGGCTTGGTAAAATGCTGGACCGGATCCAGAGTCTGCATCAGCAGTTTGTCACCAACTTTCAGGTCAGGTAATTCCACATCACCGTCCTTGCTCACCGGCAATACCCGGGTATAACCGTCAAATTCCATGATGCGTCCTTTAATACGCATGCTGTAGCCGGAGGCTTCTACTTTAATGGTGCTGCTTTTATAGCGCGCTGGCGTCATCTGACAGGCCAGGAACTGCTGCCAGATCAGGTTATACAGGCGCACGGCGTCACGATCCAGGGCATCCATGCGACTGGAGTTTTCCAGCACACTGACATCGGAAGGTCTGATCGCTTCATGGGCTTCCTGTGCGCCTTCCCGGCTACTATAGCGAATGGCATTGTCGGGCAGATACTTGTCACCAAATTGTTTCTTGATGTAATCACGCGCCATGGCCAGAGCATCGTTACTCAATGCCGTGGAGTCAGTACGCATATAGGTAATGAAGCCTGCTTCATAGAGGCGCTGGGCCATGGTCATGGTCTTCTTGACACTGTAACCGAGCCGGGTTGAGGCAGCCTGCTGCAAGGTCGAGGTAATAAAAGGAGCACGCGGTTTCGATGAGGTCGGCTTGTCTTCGCGGTCAGTAACAATATAGTCCGACGGTTCCAGTGTCGCCATGGCGGCACGGGTCTGCTCTTCGTTTTTGGGCTTGAATTCCTTGTCCTGATATTTGGTGACTTCAAAGCGTAGCGGATCAATCTCGGCTGCCGTGGCTTTCTTCGCCGCATTTTCAGGCGTTAGCAGATTGGCAAACAGTTCCCAGTATTCTTCCGGCACAAAGGCGCGAATTTCATTCTCCCGCTCAACCAGCAGTCTTACTGCGACTGACTGCACACGACCGGCTGACAGGCCTCGGGCCACTTTGGCCCAGAGCAAAGGCGAGACCATGAAGCCTACTACGCGATCTAGAAAACGTCGAGCCTGCTGGGCTTCAACATGTTTCATGTCGACTTCACCGGGATCGGCGAATGCTTCCTCGATTGCCTTTTTGGTAATTTCGTTAAACACCACGCGCTTATAGCGGGAATCATCACCGCCGATGGCTTCTCTCAGATGCCAGGCAATAGCCTCTCCTTCGCGGTCAAGGTCGGTTGCGAGATAGATGGTGTCAGAATCCTTGGCAAACTTTTTCAGCTCGTTAACCACCTTCTCTTTGCCAGGAAGGATTTTATAGTTGGCTTTCCAGCTGTGTTCAGGATCGATACCCATGCGAGCAATTAATTGGGTTTTGGCTTTCTTGGCCTTATGGATTTTTTTCTGTTCGGGATCCATCTTGCGGGTTTCAGCAGCCGCTTTGGCCCTGGCCTTGGTGTCTACAGCACCACTGGAGCCACTGGTGGGCAGGTCACGAATATGACCCACAGATGACTTTACGATGAAGTCATTTCCCAGATATTTGTTAATTGTCTTGGCCTTGGCAGGCGACTCAACAATAACCAGTGATTTACCCATTTAGTGTTTGTATCCCATTCGTATTCAGAAATTTTCAACCATTTTTTGCTGCTTATGGCGTCAAAAACAGGCGCCATCATTAATGACAAGCGCCCGCTCGGTCAAGAGCTGTATTGAAAAAAAATTAAAAAAGCGGCCTATTCAGCCCATCTACAGGAAGAAATATGCTGTAAATATAGGCATTATTTGGCAAAAAAAAAGATTTTCTGCCCTTCACTTTCAAAAAGGCGGGAATTAAACCATCGGATTTAGGAAAAGAAAAGCGAAAATATTTTACCCAGACCAGTAAAATTAAATCGGCACTTCCATGGTCCAGCCGAAATTATCTTCCTTTTCGCCATTTTGAATCTGACAAAGAAGGTCGTATAACTGCTGCATCACAGGCCCGACCTGCTCGCCTTCACCATAGAAACTGTGCCAGACATCATCAAACCATATTTTGCCTACAGGAGATAGCACTGCCGCTGTACCACAGGCAGCAACCTCAACGAAGGAGTCCAGTTCTGCGCGCAGATCAATGGCGCGCTCCTGCGTTTCCATGCCCAAAACATCTTTGGCTATGTCCATGATCGAACGCCGGGTAATGCTGGGCAAAATAGCCGCTGACTTGGGAGTAATGAGTTTGTTATCACGGGTACAGATTATAATATTGGCCGATCCTGCTTCTTCTATAAAGCGACGTTCTGCCGCATCCAGATATAGTGCTTCATTGGCACCCAGTTCCTGGGCCCTGCGGGTAGCATAAAGTCCGCCAGGATAATTCGCCCCGGCCTTTACATCACCAGTGCCATGGGGCGCTGCCCGATCAAAATCAGACACCGCCAGCTTGATGACAGAAAGCCCGCCACTCTTGTAGTAAGGCCCCACTGGAGAAACCATGACCCGGAAGACGTATTGCTTGGCTGGACGCAGTCCCATGTTCTCGCCAATGCCAATCAGCAGTGGACGAATATACAGAGATGCACCGCTGCCATAAGGTGGAACCCAATTGATATTCGCGCGTACTGCTTCTTTTACTCCCCGCAGGAACAGTTCTTGTGGAACCTGAGGCATGGACAGACGGTCGGCGGTATTCTGCATGCGCTGGCAATTCATTTCCGGACGAAACAACAAGACACGACCATCCTGAGCGGTCTGCGCCTTCATCCCCTCAAAACATTGCTGGGCATAATGCAGAGCCGGCGAACCTTCATGGATATGAAGGAACTCGTCCGTGGACAATTCCCCTTCTGACCATTGGCCATTTTCATACAGAGCACTGAAACGATAGTCGGTTTTCGTGTACTCAAAGCCGAGGCTTTTCCAGTCGATGGCCTTTTTCTCTTGCGCGTTCATGGGATCCTGATTTGGCTGATTCAAAAAAGCGCTCATTATACAGATCATGCCGACTATTCTTCTAATTTTTTAAAGATAAATGAAGGCTTATCAGTATCAAGATTTGAAGGCGTGAGAAAAAAGAAAAAGGATAAAGGATAAAGGTGGGCGTTTAGCCTCGAGGCTTGACGTTGCTTTCCAACCTCATTGAGTGCTTGGAGGTCAAAACTTGTGACTTGAGACTTGTAACTTGTAACTGGCTACAAGTACCATGCACCAAAATATTTAGCTGTACCAAAAACCCCAGAATGAACACGAAAAATTCCTACCCGCTCATCGATATTGGCGCCAATTTGAGCCATGAAAGTTTTAGTCATGATCTTGAGCAGATTATCGATGAGGCCCGGCAGGTCGGGATTGAACATATTATGGTAACGGGGACCACGGTTGGCAGCAGTCAGGACGCCGCTGCACTGAGCAAACGCTTTGCAGGTTATCTTTCCAGTACCGCCGGCGTGCATCCCCATGAAGCCGAAAGCTTTCATGACAGAATGCCGGCAGATCTGCAAGCGCTGGCCCAACAGGACTGCGTCAAGGCCATTGGCGAAACCGGGCTGGATTATTTTCGTGATTATTCTCCCCGTGAAGACCAGAAAACCGCGCTCGCTGAACAGCTACAACTGGCCGTTGATCTGCAGATGCCGGTGTTTCTGCATCAACGTGACGGCCATGAAGATTTTATGCAGGTACTGCGTGAATACCGCAATTCGCTGCCTCGGGGCGTGGTCCATTGTTTCACCGGCAGCGAGGCAGAATTACGCGATTACCTGGAGCTGGATATGCATATAGGCATCACTGGCTGGATTTGTGATGAACGCCGCGGGCATCACCTGCATGAATTTATTCACCTGATCCCGGAAAATCGACTGATGCTGGAGACCGATGCCCCTTACCTGCTGCCACGAACCATTCGTCCGAAGCCAGCTTCACGCAGAAATGTGCCGGCAAATCTTGTCCATGTGCTGACCACTGTGGCGCAATGTTTGGGTAAAAGTGAAAAAGATATCGCTGAATTAACAACAACGAACGCTAGGGATTTTTTCGCCCTATAAACTCTGCTATATTCATCGGAATTATGAAAAAACGAGATTTCTTGGCAGCACTGATGGCAGGAGGAGGCATTTCCTTCCTGAGCTCGCGCCTGTTTGATCAGTACAAGAATAACCGACTCTCCTTCTCTGCCCTGCCTGATCTGGCCCCGTTCAATTCCACTGCTGAGATGGACGCTGCTGAAATTGCCTCCATGCCCTCGGTAAATATTGATGACATACCCGACCCCAGTAGTGCTGGTCTGGTAGTGGCGCCGGAAAACGACCTGCAGGACGGCTTTAAACACACTGAACGCTTAGTGGATGTTGACGGAATTGATCAACTTGAGGAAGAAGAAGTTAATTTTTATCTCGAGAAAATCCGCAATTTCGACGGCGACTTTCCAGGCGATGTTTACCTGAGTGAAATCAACCAGTTGCTACTGCAGCCTACTATTGAACGGCTGGAGCGGGTACAGCGCTTTATCGGTCACGGCAATTTCAACCTGATTGCCTTTGATGAAATGCTCTACTTTGCCCGCAACTATAGCGAGATTGGCGAGTTTGACCCTGCCGAACTGGCGTTTATGGAAGAGATATTTTTCAATGATGCTACCGATTACGGTTTCTTTGGCGAAAAAGTTAATCCCGAACTCACCCATCGCATTAATCAGAATGAAGTAGAAAAAATTGGTGGCAGCGGCCATTACCTGCTCAAGGGTGATTCGCTGAATCAATATCAGTTAATCCATAACGATGTAGGAGAAAAACTGCTGCTTACCTCAGGTATCCGTAACGTAGTAAAACAGATGCATCTATTCCTTTCCAAAACCCGGCAGTCCAATGGCAACCTGTCCAAGGCCTCGCGATCACTGGCGCCTCCAGGCTATTCCTTCCATGGTATTGGCGACTTTGATGTCGGTAAAATCGGTCTTGGGGAAGCCAATTTCACCATCGACTTTTCCAATACGGAAGAGTTCCAGCGCCTGATCACACTGGGTTATGTGGATATACGTTATACCGATACCAACCGCTATGGGGTCCGTTATGAACCCTGGCATATCAAGATTATCTAGATCTCTGCAAAGCCTGGTATGTCAATCAGCCAGCAGCAAACAGCATAAATTCTTCTGCGTTAAACGGCCAATCCAGTTCCTTTCCATCTGCGGCATCAGCAAACTTTAAAACCGGTATACGAATCCCGTAACGCTCGATAAGGGAGTCCGATTCACTGATATCCACTTCTTTGATATCTATTTCAAGCTGGGCGAGAAACGGGCTGATCAAGGCATGCGCGGTTTCACACAAATGACAGGCAGATGTGGAATAAAGTATGAGGGTTTTCCTGTTGGCGGGCATGGGGCTTTTTTTCCTTAAAATAATCACAATACAGGGATAGACATTGAGTATTGGCGGTCACACTATATAGAGCAGGCAGATTGCCCTCAAGTAGCGGCGTCGACCAGACCAGACTGCCCAATTAATATAGCAGTTACGACCATTTTCAATTTTCAATACGCAGGGATTCACTATAGAATCAGTGTTTTACTCGGGCAAACTGCCCAACCAATCAAAGGCATAGCCTCCACTTTACTCCCAGCTATACGGCGCTTTATGGTCGGGGTTGTTTTGTAACAGAGACATTTGCCGCTGACATACCCTGTTAGCAATCAGTGTTTGAGTAAAATTTAACTTAAGATTGACTAAATCAGAACCAATACAAAGAAGTAAGAGACTTACCACATGACGCAATTTGAAGTAATTACCACACTGAAAACCTGGATGTCACAACAGATTATTGGCCAGGAAAAACTCATCGACAGGTTATTGATTGCGCTCCTTGCAGACGGCCATCTGCTGGTGGAAGGCGCTCCCGGACTGGCCAAGACCAAGGCGATCAAGAATCTCTCTGAAGGTATCGAGGGTGACTTCCATCGTATCCAGTTCACGCCCGACCTGTTACCCAGTGATATTACTGGAACAGAAATTTACCGCCCGGAAGATGGCAGTTTCCGTTTCCAGCAAGGCCCTATATTCCATAATCTGGTGCTCGCCGACGAAATCAATCGTGCTCCCGCCAAGGTACAGTCTGCCCTGCTTGAAGCCATGGCTGAACATCAGGTCAGTGTTGGTCGCGAGACCTTTCAGCTGCCCAAGTTATTCCTCGTAATGGCGACCCAGAACCCGATTGAGCAGGAAGGCACCTATCCATTGCCGGAAGCCCAGCTTGACCGTTTCCTGATGCACGTGACCGTGGGGTACCCGGATACTGACTCAGAGCGAAAAATTCTTAATCTGGTGAGAAACGAAGCCCGTAATGAAGCTATTGAACCACCCGCTGTGGTTCCCCAGGCAAGCCTGTTTCAGGCTCGTCAGGAAGTGCTGAATATTCATATGGCGGAAACCGTTGAGGAATATATCCTGCAACTGGTGATGGCGACCCGTAATCCAGGCCCCTATTCCGAGGAGCTGGAAAAATGGATCGACTTTGGCGCCAGCCCCCGTGGCACCATTTCTCTTGATCTGTGTGCGCGTGCCCATGCCTGGCTCAAGGGCAAGGATTTCGTCAGCCCGGAAGATATTCATGAGGTTTTCCATGATGTCCTGCGGCATCGTGTACTGCTGAGCTTTGAAGCCGAAGCTGCCGGCGTAGACCCTGACTCTGTGTTAACCAGAATTCTGGAACTCGTCCCTTCAGCCTAGCCCCGAACGTATTGAAATTTTCTGACACAGCCCCATCAAGTCCACTGGACCAAGAGGAATGCATTGTCTCGTAAACGTCAGCTAAATATTCAACAGGATCAGTATCGCAGTCGCGGTGCGTTCATTACGCTGGAACAATTATTTGATCAGCGTCATGTCGCCAAATCCTTTGAACTGGATTACCAGTCACGCAGTCGACTGGGGATGTCCGGTTCCCATATTTCCAAGCACAAGGGACGTGGTGTCGATTTTGAAGAATACCGGGCCTACCAGGCCGGTGACGATATCAGACAGATTGACTGGCGCGTTACTGCGCGAGTTGGTCGTCCTTTTACCAAAGTATTTCGTGAAGAACGCGAACGCCCGGTAATTATTGGCATTGACCAGTGCCATAACATGTTTTTCGGCAGCCAGGTGGCATTCAAGTCAGTGGTGGCGGCAGAAGCTGCCGCAATCATCTGCTGGACCACGGTGGACAATGGCGATCGGGTTGGCGGAGTGGTGTTCAATGACACCACCAATGAATTGATCAAGCCACGCCGCAGCAAACGCTCCGCTCTGCGCTTTCTGGACACACTGGCTCGTTACAACCAGGAATTGGTGGAGCACCATAGCAACCCCGCCCTGAGTGAGAAGAACTACCTGCTGGGCGCTCTTCAACAGATGTACCGCATTACCCGCCCCGGCTCCAATGTTTACCTGATCAGTGATTTCCAGACCTTCGATGACAAATGCCGCCAGTACCTCCATCAACTGGCACTGCATAACAGTGTGACCTGTATTTTTGTCTACGACGCGCTGGAAGAAAACTTACCTATTCCCGGTGTCTATAGCATTACCGACGGGCAGCAGCGCAGTACCATCAATACTTTCAAAAATAGTGTCAGAACCCACTATCACGAACAATTTGAATTGCGCCTGGACATGCTCAGAAATGAATTTAATAAAATGAAAGTACCCCTGATTCCCTTGCGGACTGACCAGGTCGTACTGGAACAAATGGAAACATGGAAGCAGAAGACCCGTTAAGCCAGCTGCGCGATATCCATTTACCGGAAGCCGTTACCTTCTGGCCGCCCGCCCCTGGCTGGTGGTTATTGCTGGTGCTCATTCTAATTGGACTGGGTTTCTTATACCGGCGGGCTATTGTCGCCATGATTCAGCGCCGTAAACTCGCCAATGTGCTGGACGAGCTGGAACGTGCCTACAGCCATTACAATGAACTGGCTGCTTTTGACCATAAGCGTAATGCCGCTGGTCTGGAATTTCTTGCCAGCATTAACATCCTGTTGAACAGAGTAGCAATTGTCATGTTCCCTGATGCGCCTTCCGAAAAACTCAGTGGCTCACAATGGCTCGAATTTCTGGACAGTTTTGACGCTGGTTCGGATTTTACCCAGGGTGCCGGTCGTGTACTCGCTGACGGTATCTATCAACGCCGCTTCGATGCAGATACTGATGCTCTTTACGCCCTGGTTAAAGGCTGGGTTGAAAAACGATACCAGGAAAAAAGCCAGCCTGATGCCCAGCGTTTTACCCAAACGGAGTCGCAATCATGATTCAGTTTGTCTGGCTCTGGGTTTTTTTGTTTCTGCCGCTTCCCTGGCTTTTTCACCGCGTGCTGCCGCGTGCTGCCAATCGTGATGCGTCGCTCTATGTACCGTTTTTCAAGTCACTTTCAACCATCGAAAAAACAGCTCCGAAAATAGGTGCACGCAATCGCCTGATCGCCGTGCTGGCCATTCTCAGCTGGTTGCTACTGGTCACCGCTGCCAGTCGGCCACAGTGGGTAGGCGACCCTATTCAGTTACCTACCACCGGACGTGACCTGATGCTGGCAGTGGATATATCAGGTTCCATGGAAGCCCAGGACATCCAGTTAAGCGGGCAGAATGCGACGCGCCTGCAGGTGGTCAAATCAGTGGTGGGCGATTTTGTTGAAAGGCGCACCGGAGATCGTCTTGGCCTGATTCTGTTTGCCGCCCGAGCCTATACCCAGGCACCCCTGACTTTTGACCGGGAGACCGTTGAAACGCTGCTCTATGAAGCCGAAATCGGAATTATCGAGGAAAACGCAACCGCCATTGGTGATGCTATTGGACTAGGCGTAAAACACCTGCGCGAGCGCCCAGAAGCCAGCCGAATTCTGATTCTTCTCACCGATGGGGTGAATAATGCCGGTGAAGTTTCGCCAACCCAGGCCGGCGATCTGGCGGCGCGGGAGAATATTAAAATATATACCATTGGTATTGGCGCCGATGCTTCCAGTTCAAATTCGCTGTTTGGACCGCGCACCATTAACCCTTCTGCGGATCTCGACGAAGACAGCCTGACCCAGATAGCCGTCAACACCGGAGGTCAGTATTTCAGAGCCAGGGATCGCGAGGAACTGGAAAACATTTATGGCCTGCTTGATGAACTGGAGCCAGTAGAGCAGGAAGCTGAAACTTTCCGTCCCACCTCAGCGCTGTTTTACTGGCCACTTGGCGTGGCCGCCGCACTCAGCTTTCTGATCGCGCTGTTGCGTATGCCCTGGGGTATATTGTTCGCCGGCCGTCAGTCTGCAGCGGGGAAAAATGTTGTGGCTGAAGACACCACCATGGAGGTCAAGGCATGAACCCCCTCCTGAGTGCTGAATTGCTGGAGAACTTCCACTTCCTCAGACCTGTATTTTTATATGGGCTGATTCCTGCGCTCGTCCTGGTATTTTTATTGCTCTTCATACAAAGTACTCGCAGTACCTGGTCGCGGGCAATTGATCCTTCCCTGCTGCCATTCCTGCTGGATAAAAACAGTTCTCCACGTCGAATATATCCTCTATTTGGTTTGTTGCTGTTATGGACTCTGGGACTCATCGCGCTGGCCGGGCCGGTCTGGCAACAGATCCCTGTTCCTGTTCAGGAACGTGAAGATGCCCTGGTTATCGTGGCGGATATGTCACTCTCCATGTATGCCAATGATGTGGCACCGAATCGGGCGATTCGTACACAACGCAAGATTGTCGATGTATTGGCGACGCGCAAGGAAGAAGGCCAGACTGCGCTGGTCGTTTATGCCGGTGATGCCCATGCCGTAACACCATTGACGGATGATGTGGAAACCATCAATAACCTGGTGTCATCCCTGGAACCCAATATCATGCCCATGATGGGAAGCAGGCCGGATAGTGGTATCCAGCTGGCCCTGGAATTACTGGAAAACAGCAGCCTGCCTCAGGCCCAGATTCTGCTTATCACTGATGGCATCAACGCCAATGATATTGGCGCTATTCGTAACTCCCTGCGTGGAACCCAACATACCTTGTCGGTACTCGGGGTCGGTACTGAGGACGGTGCGCCGATACCGATGGCGGAAGGCGGTTTCCTGCGCGATAACAATAACGCTATCGTAATTCCAAGACTGCAGCGCGGCCTGTTGCAGGATCTCGCCCAGGAAACCGGCGGCCGCTATGCCGATGCCCTGTTAACCGACGAAGATATTAACTATCTGCTGGACCAGAGCGTGTTTGACGAGAATGAAAACCTCATTGATGTGGAGCGCGAGTTTGATATCTGGTACGAAGCCGGCCCCTGGTTATTGCTGTTGGTACTGCCCCTGGCAGCACTCACCTTCCGTCGTGGCTGGTTACTGGGTTTATGTCTGGCCTTCATATTCGTTCCCGAGCGCGATGTTTATGCCTGGGAGTTGAAAGACCTCTGGGTTAAAAAGGATGTTCAGGGCACAGAAGCCTTTACTGAAGAGGATTTTGAGCAGGCAGCCAATCTGTTTAAGGACAAGGAATGGCGCGCGGCGGCCAATTACCGTGTAGGTAATTATGAAAATGCTGTAGCCGACCTTGGTCTTCTTGAAGACGCAGAGTCCCATTATAATCGCGGCAATGCGCTGGCCCGGATGAATCGCTATCCTGAAGCTATTGCCGCCTATAACCAAACGCTGGCGCTGGCTCCTGACCATGAAGATGCCGAGTTCAATAAGGAACTGCTGGAAAAAATCATGGAGGAACAGGAACAACAGCAGCAAGAGCAACAACAGCAGGACAGCGAAGGCGAAAACCAGGACCAGGAACAGGAAAGTCAGCAACAGGAAAATCAGGAACAACAACAGCAGAACCAGGAACAACAGTCTGAGCAATCCGAGCAGGATCAGCAGCAACAACAGCAGCAAGATCAGGAGCAGCAGGAATCAGAACAGGACAGTGAAAATGAGCCTGAAGATCAGGACAGCCAGGAGCCCCAGGAAGGTGAACAACCCGATTCCGAGGAAGAACAGGCTATGCAGCAATGGCTGAGAAGAATTCCTGATGATCCCGGTGAACTGTTGAGGCGCAAATTCCAGTATCAGGCTGCACGCCGCCGCTTTGAACAGATACAAAACCCCAACCTGGCTGAACAGGAAGAAAACGGACAGATATGGTAAACCGATCAATACTGAAAATAATCTTCGCAGGTTGCATGCTGTTAAGCAGCATGCTGGCAGTGAGTCAGACTGAGACCCAACTGCTAAGCGCCTTTGTGGACAGAAATGACATCAGCCTGAATGAGTTACTCACCCTGACTATCAGGATTGATAATTCTTTGGGTAATGCGCGGCCTTCCCTTGCCGGCCTTAACCGCGATTTTGAACAAATAGGTAATGTCAGTACTCGCAGTTCCTATACTAATATTAATGGCACTGTGCAGTCCTTTGTGGATTATATCGTGCAGCTGCGGGCCCGCTCTACCGGCACCCTGACGATTCCATCTTTCAGAATTGGCGGCGAAGTGTCCAGTCCGATTACCATTTCTGTTGGTGAAGCGGATCAGTTGAGTAGCAGCGGCAGCGACGAAATTTTTATTGTGTCCGCTGTAAGCAAGGAAAAGGTTTATGTACAGGAACAGATGCTGTACACCATCAAGCTGTACTACTCCATCAGCTTTGATCAGGGTGCCCAACTCACTTCGCCGCAAGTAGCCGATGCCGTGGTTCAGCAATTGGGCAGCGACGAAACCTATTCAGAAATCGTTGATGGTGTTCGCTATAACGTCACCGAGCGCAAGTTTGTTATTTTCCCACAGAGCAGTGGCGAACTGACAATTCCTCCAGTGTATTTCACCGCTACTGTAGGTAGACGTGGTGGGCTCACCCGGTTTTTCAATAACCGCACCACGGTTCGCGAAATTAATCTTGCCAGCGACCTGCATGCTATTGAGGTGCTTGGAAAACCCGCCGGCTTCCCAGGCCAAACCTGGTTACCGGCAGCGAATATCGCCATTGTTGAAAGCTGGAGTGGTCCGGTTGAGGAACTCTCCATTGGTGAATCCGTCACCCGCAATATTCAGATCAGCGCCAGTGGCCTGAGCAGCTCGCTGCTGCCGGGAATTAGCTATGCCGATTTACCCGGCCTCAAGTTTTACCCTGACCAGCCAAGCAGTGAGGATTCAGCCAATGAGCTGGGCGTTACCGGCTCACGTACGGAAGGCACGGCTATTGTGCCTTCTGAAGCAGGAGATTTTGTCATCCCGGAAGTGGTCATTCCCTGGTGGAACACCACTACCGATTCACTGGAACGGGCAGTCATTCCGGCACGTACCCTGACCGTTAAACCCGGCGCCACCAGCAGCCAGCCTTTTAGTGGCAATTTACCAAATATCCCCCTGAACCAGCCCGCTCTGGATACCGGCACGGCGCTACCGGCAACACAGACTCCGGGGTTGTACCTGTTCTGGATTACTACTACAGCGGTATTTGCAGTGGCGTGGTTTTTTTCTACAGCCATGTGGCTACGCAGCAGACGCCAGCTCGCCTATGTAAGTACAGCTACACCAGCCATGATGCCCCGGCAAAAACAGGGAAAACAGGACAAACCGGCCTCTGTGAATGCCAGCATGGCACTAAAAGTCCTGAAGACAGCTATCGACAAAGGTAACGCCGCTGATATCAGACTGAGCCTGATTGCCTGGGGCAAGGCCTTTTATGAAGATGAAACACTGCTGACACTTTCGCAACTTGCACAACGGGCAGGTAGCGATGAGCTGAAGGGCTTGTTACAGCATCTGGAACAGTCACTGTACAGTGACAAAAATGACGAAGGTCAGCTAAACAACCAGATGGATAAAAAGGCACTGCTTTCCTCTATCAGCGGTCTCCATAAAAAAGGACCGGGTAAAGTGAAGGTAAAAAACGATTACAGCTTGCCTCCCCTGTATAAAAATTAGGACCAGAATAAAATTTCAGCTGGTCCGGCAGTTTTTTCCGCGCCTTTAATCTGATTTTTAAAAGCATATATCTCGTATAAAAATTTCCAATTCCCAGGCAGACTCTGAGCAATGGCTTAACCTGCAAACCTGATGTTTTTGATAAAGGCAATTTTCCATGAATTCGAAACAAAACCTGACTCATTTCATGACTGGTCTGAAACGACGCAACCCCAGTGAAAGGGAGTTTCACCAGGCTGTTCATGAAGTCGCTTATGACATCCTTCCTTATATCAAAAGCAATCCAAGGTATCAAAATGCACTATTGCTGGAGAGACTTTCAGAACCTGACCGGGTAATAAGTTTTCGGGTCTGCTGGGTCGATGACGAAGGAAATATCCGGGCCAACCGCGGCCATCGAGTACAGAATAATAATGCGATTGGTCCCTATAAAGGCGGAATTCGGTTTCATAACAGCGTCAACCTCAGTATTCTGAAGTTCCTCGCCTTTGAGCAAACCTTCAAAAATTCATTGACCGGGCTGCCCATGGGCGGCGCCAAGGGTGGCTCGGATTTTAATCCCAAGGGTAAATCTGATGGTGAGGTCATGCGCTTTTGCCAATCCTTTATTACCGAATTAAGCCGCTATATTGGTCCCGACACCGATGTGCCGGCTGGAGATATTGGCGTGGGTGCCAGAGAAATTGGCTATATGTTCGGCCAGATGAAACGTCTCACCAATAAATTCAGCGGTACCTTTACAGGGAAGGCAATTGAATATGGTGGCAGTCTGATAAGAAATGAAGCTACCGGCTATGGGGCCGTTTATATGCTGGAAAACATGCTGCTACATCACAAACAGGAGCTGGAAGGCAAAAAGATTCTTATTTCCGGCTCTGGCAATGTTGCTATTTTCGCTGCTGAAAAAGCTATACAGTTAGGGGCAAAAGTCATCACCATGTCTGATTCCTCCGGCTATATTCATGACAAGGAAGGCATAAATGCGGAGAAACTTGCTCACATCAAGGATCTGAAAGTAAAACGCCGCGCCCGGATTTCGGAATATCTGAATACCTTTGAGGCAGAATTTGTATCCGACCAGCGCCCATGGCATGTACCCGGAGATATTGCCCTACCCTGTGCGACGCAGAACGAAATCTCAATTGACGATGCCAAACTGCTGGTAAAGAATGGCTGCATGGCAGTGGTCGAAGGTGCCAATATGCCTACAGTGAAAGAAGGCATCGACATCTTCAAGGAAAGCCAGGTGCTGTTTGCTCCCAGCAAAGCCGCCAATGCAGGTGGTGTGGCTGTGTCAGGACTGGAGATGAGTCAAAACTCTGCACGCCTGAGCTGGTCAGAACAGGATCTGCAGGAACACCTGAAAAAAATCATGCACACCATCCATGATAAATGTGTCTCTCATGGTACCGAGAAGGAATACGTAAACTATTCACGCGGCGCCAATGTGGCAGGATTTATCAAGATCGCTGATGCCATGCTGGCTTACGGAGTTATTTAGCTTCAGCAGCAAAAGTTCAGCTGACTACTTGAGACTTGTAACGTGTAAAAAAAAAAGCCCGGTGAAAACCGGGCTTTTTTAATTATGCTGACTTCAGCAGTCTGTTGTTATCGACCTTACTGTTGATGGCTATCTGCCTAGGCTTCATCGCTTCAGGAATTTCACGTTCCAGATCAATGTGTAGCAAGCCATTTTCCATGCTGGCGCCATTCACCTTGATGTGATCTGCCAACTTAAACTGGCGTTTGAAATGGCGTTCCGCGATGCCGCGATGCAAGTAATTGTGCTCGCTATTCTCTTTGTCTTCCTTGCCAAGCGAGGAAATAGTCAGTGTGTTATTTTCCACTTCCACGTTAATGTCAGCGTCGGAAAAACCGGCTACAGCCATGGTAATGCGGTACTCATCGTCGCTAATTAATTCAATATTATAAGGGGGATAGGTTGACGCAGTTCTTTCATTGGTTGAAATGCTGTCAAGTAATGAGCCCAGATGATCAAAGCCAATGGCGGATCGGTAAAGGGGAGAAAAATCAAAAGTTGTCATGTGTATATCCTCATTCAAGCAATATAGGGTTAAAGTCTGTTCACTTCGAACCAGACCACGGCCGGCTTGAAGCCAGCAACGTGAAGCTCTTTTGAGCCTTCACAACACATAAGTATGTCCTGCATGAGAGATTTCAAGGGGATTAAAATAAAAAAAGATGAAAACAGCTTCGCTGAGGTGCGACAGGAAATGGCTACTTCAATTTTCCCGACCGAATATAAACCAGGAAACTGAAGAACGGAAAATAGTACGGGGCATTGACCAGGATTATGCCAAGCCAGTACAGCATGATGTTTGTTTCAGGCTCAAGTATAGCGCCGCCATACCAGATCACCCAGGTCATTAGTTGTACTGCGATAGCTGCCAGCAGACGCGATCTCCTGTCGAATTTATTCGATGTCAGAAAAATACCGGCATGAATAAGTAAGCAGAAAAAAAAGATGGGCAGTTGTACTTGCATAGTAGTCCGGTCAGCTCGAGATGATTATCTTACTTCTACGTCCTGTAGGTGCTCAAATCTTGCTCTGGTTTTACCCTCAAAAATGACTTGCCCGGTAAACATGCCAAGTGGTCTCACCCAGTAACTGCGTTCACTCTCCTCGCCATATAAGGGAAAATAAAGTACCAGGTCCTCTTCAGTTTCTGAGTGTCTGGCAGTCCCGACAACCTGGTAATCCCTGCCTTTGTAATGCCGATAACGCCCTGTTGCGATTAAAGACTTCATGTAACTCCCGATAAAAATCAATATTTAACCAAGCAATGCTTTTTACAATACTTGCCTATTATACTGATAATGCCAAAGTAATATGCCAATCAGTTGTCCCCTGAAATTTTCAACCCTCCTGCCCCATTACTTAATCTGATTCAGAGCTTTGATACACGTTTTTTTACCGTGTTTTTCAGAACAGCTTACCAAGCACATATTTATCTCTTTGGCGCTCTGATTGGAATTGGCATTGCGTTTTATATAGCACGGTGAAAACCGGAAACCTGATTTAAAATACCAGGAAGAAAAGGGGAAACAGCTTAATTTATTACTCTGAATCGTCGAATTTCCCGCTTTAATTTAAGCAGTTTTTCCTCGGCAAGACCGGGTTGATTGTCACTGAAGGCGATATCCATATAGATATCGGTAATCATTGAGACTTCTTTGGCCCATCCAGGTTGCAAGGTACAGACCCGCTCCCGATAGTGCAGAGGCGGCTCACCTGCTTGTCGTCGAATGCCGTTATCAGCCAGGAATTTACAAAACTTCAGGTAAAGTTGGTTGGCTGGTGTTTGTGGCTTTTCTGCTGGTTTGCGTAACACAATAACTGCAACAACCGCGATCACCAGGAAAAAGAATCCCAGCAATGCATAGATAATTTTTTGTTTTGTAACTGAGTTAAAGATACTGCTAAATAGCGCGAACTGCATGCCCACATCATAGTTCAGAACAAAGCGATTCCATGAGTAATCAATCATTTCCATGCGCAGAATCAAATCATTAATCAGCATACTGGTACTGCGAAATTTCAACATTGAGAATACTTCATCATCGAGAAAGTTTTCATCTTCCTGAAAAGTAAATTGACTCCCAAACTCAATTCTTCCAGGCGCAACTGCAGCGGTCGGATCAACTTGCACCCATCCCTCACCTTCAAGCCAGACTTCAACCCAGGCATGGGCATCATACTGCCGCACGATTAGTGTTTCGTTGTATTTATTGAATTCGCCCCCCTGATATCCAAGTACAACCCGCGCCGGTATGCCTACCGCGCGCATTAGAAAAGCAAAGGCACTGGAATAATGTTCACAAAAACCTTCCTGGGTATTAAAGAAAAAGTCATCGATTGAATCCCCCCCCAACAGACTTGGACTCAAGGTATAGAAAAATTCTTCATTGCGAATATAAGACAACACGGCATCGACATAGTCTCGATCAGATCCCGCTTGCTGATAAAGCTGTTGGGCAAATTCACGGCTGCGAGGGTTTCCCTGCTCAGGAAGCGCGGAGCTGTTCTGACGCATTCTGTCTGAAATTGTCAGGTCAACAATATGATCCAGATAGGAATCAGCTTCATAGGTATAACGTTGCGAAATCGGGCGTTCAGTGCCTACCTGAAATTCACGTCGCATCCACAAGCGATCATTGCTTATGCTTGGCATCATCAGGGTATAAACCCAGTTTTGCTGTGTTGGTTCCATAATGACATTGTAGGAAACCGGATCACCGACATACTGAATATCCTTGAACCAGGGGTAAATCTGTTGCTTGCTAGAGCCCAGATACTGAAACCCCTGAAAACGCCCGCCACGCCCTCTACTCCATTGTCGGCCATCAAATTCATCAAGCGTAAGACCACGCCAATACAAATCCCGATAGCCGGGAATGTCAGAAGTAAACTGAACCGTGAAGGCCACATCCCCGGAACGTGTAAGATCACCTATATCACCCGGAGACATTTCATCAGAAAGACCGGTTACCCCTGAGGTACTTTGAAAAGGTACTGACCAGAGCGGACCGATGCGTGGAAATAATAAAAACAGTACCGCCATTAGAGGAATACTTTGCATTAACACCAGCGCTGATAATTTAAATGTCCGCATGGGGCGCTGAAACTCTTCAGTCTGAGTAATAGACATCAGTGCCGAAGTGATAATTACAATACAAAACGACATGTAAATCGCCACAGGAATAGCCTGTGAGTAAATAAATTCAGCCACTACCGAGAAATAACAAAGGTAGATGACCAGCAGAACATCCCGTCTCTTTTTCATTTCCAGCAGCTTCAAGGCAATACCAACCATAAGAACCGCAACAATGGCGTCTGTGGAAAATATATCGCGCCCGTATTGCAGAATAATGGCTACCAGAACCAGAAACACCACGGTGGTTTTTACTTTAGAACCGGGATTGGAAATACGTCCCTGGAAAATCAACAAACTGATACCAATACAAAACAAACACAGACCGGTTAGCCAGAACGGCATTCTTAAAATATGGGGAATGCCGACAACCACAAGAGAGGAAAGAATCCAGATCAGCGCGGTTCTGGGTAGCCGGAATATCTCCATGCCTGAAGTCGGTTGAGGTGCTGCCGGATTGAGCAGACGTCTAAGCATGTGTCTGATCATGCCTGTTCACCTCCCGTCTCATCTATACCGAATAGCGCCAGTTCTTTCATCACCCGGCCATAATGTTCACTGCCCTTGGCAGGTTCAATTCGGATGCCGGGAATGTCCAGGCCATAATCCTGTCCTCCGGCGTCGAGCTGCAGTACGCAAAAACAAAGTCGTGACAGACGTTCTTCAACATTCATATCGGGAAACATATCCCATTTGAGCCAGATCTTGTCATCGACATTGGCTGAATATTCCTTGGTATACATACCGCGGCCACTAGCAGCAATTTTCCAGGCCACATGACGCAGGGAGTCACCCCGCTGATAATCTCGCAGCGCGTGAAAATCATCGCTACCACGGGTGATATTGGTATGACCGCTGTCCTGTTGCCGGGAGGTAAGCCAATCGAGATCACAGGGAACTGGCGCGGGATAAACAAGGCAGCGTAAATCCAGGTCAAGCAACGACCAGGCCCGACAAATACCGAAAGGGAAAATAGTGGCAATGGTCAATCTGCCCGGTGAAAACCAGCCGCGTCGTTTAGCCACGACGAAGAGACTGCTGCGCTCCTCGGTATTCTCAATAAGATTGGCAACCACATGTCTTGAACCTGGAAAACCAAGATTAATCGCTTCATGGATACGCTTTCCATAGCGCGTCAATATGACACTGATCTCGGCATACTCACCAACAAAAATCGAACTTCCTGCTACCGCTGAAATATGTAGCCCGGAAAGATTACGAAAGGTGTATAAAATAGAAAGAATAAATAAACCGATGAGCCAGAAAACCAGAGCAAAAGCCAGGCTCGCTTCGTAATTTACCGCACCGATAAACATCAAGGCCAGTACCGCCAGAAACCCGAGCCCCTGCTTGTTAGGTATGATGAAGATATTGCGGTGGGAAAGAACAATGTGTCGTGAGGGTGGTATCCGGCGCCTGACCCAGTTCTGATGATGATTCCTGAGACGCAGACCAAGTGCCTGGCGCCAGCCTGTTGGTATTTCCTGAACCCCTGTATTCATAATTATGGACCGGCTTTACTCATGCTTTTAGCCGCATAGTGGCAGCGTTTGGGGTTAAAAAATATCGACCTCATTCAGCAGACGTTGCGAGTAAGCTTCTCCACTTCGTCCTGAGGTATCGGAAAGTGAGCGCAGGCGGTGATCAATCACTGCAGGCAATACCATTTGCACATCTTCCGGGATCACATGCATGCGGTCATGCATCAGGGCCCAGGTCCTGGCACTACGCATCAACGCCATGGCGCCACGAGGTGACAGGCCAAATGAAAACAGGCTGTCCTGTCGGGTATAGGCAACAATACGCTGAACGTAGTCCAGCAAGGTATCAGTGGCATGTACCAGCGCAATTTGCTCACTTATATGCGTAATATCTTCAGGACTCAAGGTCTGTTTCATGGTCAGAATATTTTGTCGCTGATCGGTACTGTTGAGCAACACTCTTTCTGCTTTTGGGTCTGGATAGCCAATCTGAATGCGCATTAAAAAGCGGTCCAACTGAGACTCGGGCAAAGGATAGGTACCGGCAAAAATGATTGGATTCTGGGTAGCGATGACAAAAAACGGCTTGGGTAATTCGTGGGTATTGTTATCCAGTGAAATCTGCCCTTCTTCCATTGCTTCCAGCAACGCACTTTGTGTTTTTGGTGTTGTTCTATTGATTTCATCAGCAAGTATCAGGTTCGAAAAAACGGGACCTTTATGAAAAGAAAACTGTCCGCTACTCTGATCATAAATGGTGACGCCAAGAATGTCGGCGGGCAACAGGTCACTGGTAAATTGAATACGCGAATAATCAAGGCCAAATACTTTTGCCAGGGCCTGGGAGAGCGTAGTCTTGCCCATTCCGGGTTTGTCTTCCATCAACAAATGACCACCGGCAAAAAGACAACACAGCGATAAACGAATCTGTTTTTCCTTACCCAGCACGACTTTGCCAATTTCACCGACGGCTTGATCAACCTTGCTCTGGATCTTTATCGGCTCTGAGCCAGACATTGGCAGTGCTTCTTTATTATTCACTGTTTGTTCCATTTACCCATTTCCAAATACTGCTTTACAAATATCAGACCGCTACCAACTCTCCACATCAACCAGCGTTATGCAGATCAAGTATATCTTCGTCTTCAGAGGAATTTGAAAGCATCGAGCTGCCTGCGCCGCCACGTTTGCGCTTAATTGCATCACTCCGCTTCTGCTCAAGGTTAGACAGGTACTGCGGGGTTACATCATTGGTGACATACTCACCATTAAAAACAGAACACTCGAAATCCATCGGGATAATGCTGCCTTCTGCACATGATGCTACCAGATCTTCCAGTTCCTGGAATATCAGCCAGTCTGCACCAATAGCCACGCGTATTTCTTCAACTGTTTTACCATGGGCGATGAGTTCATTTACTGCGGGCATATCTATGCCATAGACATTGGGATAACGTACCGGAGGCGCCGCCGAGCAAAAATATACGTTGCGCGCACCGGCTTCGCGAGCCATATCTATTATCTGTTTACAGGTTGTGCCCCTGACAATCGAATCATCCACCAACAACACATTCTTGTCCTGAAACTCCAGCGGAGTTGCGTTAAGCTTTTGCTTCACTGATTTTTTCCGCTGGCTTTGACCCGGCATGATAAAGGTTCTGCCAATGTAGCGATTCTTTACAAAGCCTTCGCGGTACTTGGCGCCCAGAGCGTTTGCCAATTCTACTGCGGCAGTACGCGAAGTGTCGGGAATCGGGATCACAACATCGACATCATGATCCGGACGTTCGAGCATAATTTTCTGGGCCAGTTTTTCTCCCATACGTAAACGGGATTTATAGACCGAGACGCCATCAATCATCGAGTCCGGACGGGCAAAGTAGACATGTTCAAAAATGCAGGGCGTTAATTTACTTTCATCTGAACAGATACGGGTTTCAATATTACCGTGCTGATCGATATAGACAGCTTCACCTGGTGCTACGTCCCTGATCAGTTTAAAACCCTGGGAATCAAGCGCGACACTTTCCGATGCGATCATGTATTCATCGCCCTTTCGGGTACGTCTTTTACCAAACACCAGGGGACGAATGCCATATTTATCGCGAAAGCCGACAATGCCATAACCCACCAGCATCGCCACCGCAGCATAGGCCCCGCGACAACGTCGATGCACCCCTTCAACAGCAGTAAATACATCCTCAGCAGTAGGTTGAATCTTTTTTAACACCTGCAGTTCATGCGCAAAGACGTTGAGCAATACCTCGGAATCGGAATCGGTATTCAGATGGCGCAGGTCATCCTGGAAAATATCTATACTCAGATCTTCAGAATTAGTGAGATTACCGTTATGGGCAAGACTGATGCCATAGGGAGAGTTTACATAAAGGGGCTGAGCCTGGGCCGGGCCGCTACTGCCAGCGGTAGGATAACGCACATGGCCTATCCCCATATTTCCCGTTAACTGGCGCATGTGACTGGTTCGAAATACATCGCGTACCAGACCATTATCCTTGCGCAGGTAGAGCTTTCCATTGTCACTGGTAACTATGCCTGCCGCGTCCTGCCCTCTATGCTGAAGCACAGTCAGGCTGTCATAAAGCGAAAGGTTTACGTTGGATTTACCTACTAAACCGACAATGCCACACATGATATTTTGCCCTTATATGGTCCTGTTATGGTGGAATGAAAAAGCCATCAGACTGTTACATCCCCGGCCGCTTCAGCAGTTTGACCCGGCAATGCATCAAAGCCGAACATACCCTGCAAATAATCAATCATGGTGACCGCAAGGGGAACCAGTTTTGAACCTTCAAACCAGCGCTGTGAAATATCAAACTGGGTGCCAATGAAAATAATAATCAGAACGATGATCAGGCCTCGAATAATACCAAACAACGCACCCAGGGTTCTGTCAGCACCTTTTAGCCCCGCAGCTTCTGTTAATTTTGAAAACAGGTTGCTGAGCATGGTGCCAGCAAAAATAACAACGATAAACAGGATCGCAAAGGCTGCTATTCTGCGTAAGCTGTCATTATTAATCAAATTTTCCATTACACCGGAGAGCTGCCCGCTAAACAGGGTACCCGCCACAATGGCTGCAAACCAGCTGGCCAGAGACAAAGCCTCTTTTATCAAGCCCCGGAACACACCAATCAATGCAGATATAACAATAATGCCAAGAATGATGAGATCGACCATCGACATAAAAAAGACAGCCCGCTATTGTTCCAGTTCTTCAATGGAGAACTGAACTACGACACCTTCCAGTTCAAATTCAGACGCCAGCTTCGCTTGTAAACCGCCAGCTTCTGTTTCAGTCAGCACTGGCCCCACATAAACGCCGGTAAGCGGTCCCCTACTTGAATTAATGGGTCTGCTAAAACCTTTATAGCCCTGCTCTCTCAATCTTGTGACGAGACCATCTGCATTTGCCTTTTCAGCAAAAGAGCCAAGCCGTACCGTCCAGGTAGCCGGGATGCCTGCAGCATTCAATTTTGGTCTTTCCGGTGCAGGGGGTGCAGTGTTCGCAGCCACCGTATCTTGTGCCGGAGTCGCAGGCTGCTCATCAGTGACAGGTTCTGGGTCTTGAGACTTCAGAGTATCTGCTGTGATCACCGGGCGCTCCTGTTGAATAACAGGAGCCTGAGGCATAGGTGGTGGTGATGGTATTGTAGAAGTCATTTCAGGGGGGGAAACGCCTTCGCCATCCAATAAGGCGGGGATGAAAATGATAGCAAGGCAACCTATTACAACAGTCCCTACCAATCGCTGTTTCATCGCTGTATTCAAATCAACTCCAGTACCGCTGTGACTGTAAAAAACGATCCGGTAACCAGTACCACTCCATTATCGGAATTTTTTACTACGCTTTGCCCAATATCCACTTTTACCGCAGATTCTGCAGCATTAAAGGCCTCGGCAATCGATGTGTAACAATGTACTTCAGAGGCGCCAGAATCGTGCAGGTAATTATATAGTATTTTTCCATCAAGTCCCCGCTCTTCCTCAATTCCGGCGACATACCAGCAGGGTTTCAATTGCTGAAAAACATCCACAACTTCACGGTAGTTTTTATCCGCAAGCATGGCAAGCACCAGATGAACTTTCTGCCCCGCAAAGCGCAGGTTGATCTGTGCTGCAAGTCGTTTTGCAGCATGAGGATTATGGGCCACATCAAGGACCAGCGGATAGCCCCTGTCCACCTGCTGAAAGCGCCCGGGTAAACTGGCTTTTCTCAGACCTGCAGCTATTTGCCCGGCATCAAGGGTCGGTTCCAGCAAGGAAATAGCCTGGACAACCGCGGCACAATTATCCAGAGGAAAATCATTTTGTGGAAGCTCTCTCAGATATCTGACCTCGCCCTTAGTATCCAGACCTTGCCAGTTCCAGGTTGGACCAGTATCTGAAAAACCTGGAGCATCAGCTTCGGCACTGAACTGCTGTCCGTTGGTAAAGACCCTCGCTCCAATCGTCGTGGCCTGGCTGAGGACAGTTTCCGGAATATCTTTTTCGCCGATGAGGGCTGGTTTGCCCGCTCGAAAAATCCCGGCTTTCTCAAAACCAATTTTCTCTCTGGTATCACCAAGCCACTCAGTATGATCAAGCGCTACATTGGTCAGCATGGCAAGGTCAGGGTCAACAATATTGACTGCGTCGAGGCGACCGCCCAAGCCAATTTCCAGAATGATATAGTCGGGTTGGTAGTTGGAAAAAATCTGGAAGGCTGCCAATGTACCAAATTCAAAATAGGTGAGCTGAACATCACCACGCATGGCTTCTACGGCAGCAAAAGAGTCACACAGTTCTTCATCTGTGGCGAGGCGCTCCCCCAGTCTGACTCTTTCGTTGTAATGGATGAGATGGGGCGAGGTATAACAACAGGTTGTAAAGCCGGACTCAGCAAGAATGGATGCCAGCATGGTCACAGTAGAGCCTTTGCCATTGGTTCCAGCAACGGTGATTACTTTACTCTTATCGAAAGAAATAGGGAGTTTGTCTGCTACCTGTTTAATGCGGTCAAGACCCAGCTCAATGGTGCTGGGGTGACATTGCTCGAGATACTCAAGCCATTGTGGAAGATTCAAGCCCTGCCCCTGAAACTGTTAAAGGAATAATTGAAGCTAATTTTAGTGCCGGACAAAACCGGAAAGAAGTACATTGCCAAAGTTATAATCAGGCCAGCTCCTGCCTATCCTATTGATTATAGTCTTCACCGAACCGATGCATGAGTTTATTAATCAGGGCACTGATGCGTTCACGGAGCTGTTTGCGGTGAATTATCATGTCAATCGCACCATGCTCCAACAGGAATTCACTACGCTGAAAACCTTCTGGCAGTTTTTCCCGCACAGTTTGACGGATCACATCCTGTCCGGCAAAGCCAATAAATGCATTGGGTTCGGCAATATTAATATCGCCCAGCATCGCCAGACTGGCAGAGACACCGCCGTAGACCGGATCCACGAGCACTGATATATACAATAGTCCTTGCTGTTTCATTTTCTCCAGTGCAGCGGCTGTTTTTGCCATTTGCATCAGGGAAATAAGGGCTTCCTGCATGCGCGCCCCACCACTGGTGGCAAAACAAACCAGGGGTAAATTTTCAACAAGGCAACGATCCACTGCCAGAGTAAATTTTTCGCCCACTACGGCCCCCATGGAGCCGCCGATAAAACCAAACTCAAAAGCGGCTACTACCACGGGGCTTCCGTTCAGCGTGCCTTTTTTGACTACCATGGCATCATTTTCGCCAGTAGCTTTAGTGGCAGCAGCAAGGCGATCCTTGTATCTCTTCAGGTCACGAAATTTCAGTTTGTCATTGGGCATAATGTCAGCTCCCAATTCTTCCTGGTTTTCCTCATCGAGAAAAATCTCAAGTCGACGGCGAGCTGAAATGCGCAAGTGATGGTCGCATTTTGGGCAAACGTCCAGATTTTCATCGAGGTTATCCCGATAAAGGACTGCTTCACAGCGAGGACATTTTTTCCACAGCCCTTCGGGAATGCTGCGCGATTTACCACTATCATCAGAGCGCCCGACAGAAGGAAGTATTTTATTTATCCAGCTCATTATTACCTGCTAAAAATTAAAAGTGACTGTATTTTGCCAACCCGTTATCAGAAACATGACGAGTCCTGGTTTTATTCAATCTTATATAAAATATTGCCTGTTATGCATCCATGGCATCACGCATTTCTTTTATCAACGCGATATGTGACTGCAACTCTTCCTGGCTGTAGTTTTTGCTCGCATCAAGTTCAGCAATTTTATTAATCAAGGCACTGCCAACAACCACAGCATCCGCAATCTGGGAAATTTGCCTGGCGCTTATGGCATCCTTGATGCCAAAACCCACGCCCACTGGCAAATCGGTATGTGCTCTGACCCGTGCCAGATTTTCCCTAACCGAGTCAATGTCGAGATTTCCTGCGCCAGTTACCCCTTTGAGGGAGACATAATACACATAACCGCTACTTTGCTTACAAATATAACTTACTCTGGAATCTGAGGTAGTCGGGGCTACCAGAAAAATTCCATCCAGAGCTGTTTTATGAATTATCTCTTCAAGGTCGTGGGATTCTTCCGGTGGCATATCGACAATCAGTGCGCCATCAACACCTGCTGCAACAGCGGCATCGGTGAACGCCTGATACCCCATGCATTCCACCGGATTCAAGTATCCCATCAGAACTACCGGTGTAGTTTCATCTTTTTCACGAAAACGGGAAACGGTATCAAGCACGCCCCTGAGACTGGTGTTGGTGGCAAGGGCACGTTCAACGGCGCGCTGAATTACCGGGCCATCGGAAGTAGGATCAGTAAAAGGAAATCCCAACTCTATAATATCGGCTCCGTTAGCCACCAGGGCATACATCAGAGAAAGCGTGGTCTCAAGATTAGGATCACCTGCCGTAAGGTAGGGAATCAGTGCCTTGCGTCCCTGTGACTTTAATTGTTCAAAACATTCAGCAATTCTGCTCATACTTCTTTTATCCACGCCCCCGATGATTCAGGGTTTATAATTATTTTTACTTTTTATATTTTCGTTGCACAGCGCCAGTTTTAATAATCAGCAGCTAAAGAGTCATTCCCTCAATTTCCGCAACAGTATGCATATCCTTATCACCCCTGCCGGACAGGTTGACAATAATAATATGATCCTTGGGTAGCTTGGGTGCTTCTTTCATGACCCAGGCAATAGCATGACTGGTTTCCAATGCCGGAATAATCCCTTCTACCCGGGTCAGCATTCTAAAGGCTTCCAGCGTTTCATCATCGGTTACCGAGGTGTAGGTGGCACGGTGCAAATCCTTGAGCCAGGCATGTTCAGGCCCAACACCCGGATAGTCCAGACCTGCGGAAATAGAATGGGTATCAAGAATCTGACCATTTTCGTCATTCATCAGGTAAGTGCGATTGCCATGAAGCACTCCCGGCTGACCCGTGCATAGTGGAGCTGCATGCTCTCCGGTTTCAAGACCATGACCGCCGGCCTCTACACCAACCATGGCTACTGACTCGTCAGGAATGAATGGATAGAACAGGCCAATGGCATTAGAGCCTCCGCCGACGCAGGCTACCAGAGTATCTGGCAGACGACCGGTCAATTCCAGGCACTGCTCGCGAGCTTCACGCCCGATCACACTCTGAAAATCACGTACCAGCATAGGATAGGGATGAGGACCAGCGACCGTACCGATAATGTAATAAGTATTGTCTACGTTGGTAGCCCAGTCCCGCAACGCTTCATTCATGGCATCTTTCAGAGTGCATGAGCCTGAATCCACACCTACCACATTGGCACCAAGCATCTTCATACGAAATACATTGGCAGACTGGCGCTGGATATCCTCGACACCCATATACACATGGCATTCAAGTCCCAGGCGCGCTGCAACGGTAGCTGACGCAACACCATGTTGGCCAGCACCGGTTTCGGCAATGATGCGAGTCTTGCCCATGGCTTTGGCCAGCAGTGCCTGCCCAATGGTATTGTTTACCTTGTGGGCGCCGGTATGGTTAAGGTCTTCGCGTTTGAGAAAGACTCTCGCCCCACCAAGCTTGTTGGTTAGACGTTCAGCAAAATACAGAGGAGATGGTCTGCCTACGTAGTGCTTGAGGTCATAATCAAATTCCGCCCAGAATGCCGGATCTGCTTTTAACTCGGCATATTTCCTGTTTAGCTCATCGAGCGCGGGCATCAGGGTTTCACCAACAAAAATCCCTCCATAGGGGCCAAAATGCCCATGCTCGTCAGGACTGTTGTATTCACCATGTAACACTTTTGATTCAGACATTTCTAACCTCTTCTATAAACTGTTTCATAAGATTTTCTGACTTGATTCCTGGTGCTTCTTCAATTCCACTACTGACATCGACTCCCCAGGGAGCCACTTGTCTGATGGCCTGCGCAACATTAGCAGGGTTCAAGCCACCAGCCAGTACAATTTTTTGCTTCGGATTGATCCCGGAAAGCAGATCCCAGTCAAATGCCAGACCAGTACCGCCATGTTGATCTGGATGCCAGGCATCCAGTAGTAAGGCAGCAGCCGATGTATAAGCCGGAATGAAACTGTCAATATCGCCGGCATTCCTGACCCGTAACGCTTTCCAGTACGGGAGGCCAAACTGTTGACAAAATTCTGCTGTTTCATTGCCATGAAACTGCAGAATATCCAATGGCACCTGATCGAGTATCTGCTGCACAAGCGCGGGAGTCGCATCTACAAAAAGGCCCACTTTTAAAACCTTGTCATTGATCCTGTAGTCATCGGTAACACGACAAATTTCTGTTGCCTGGTCGCCTGTTACGAAACGTGGGCTACCAGCGAAAAACACCAGGCCCAAAGCATCTGCGCCAAGACTTGCTAGCCTGCTTGCATCAGAAGTCCGGGTAATACCACAGAACTTTATCAGCGTATGGCTGTTTGCCTGTTTTTTCTGCATAACAAAAAGCCAAATAAGGCCGCCA
>CBFIIQ010000015.1:60374-62031 GCA_965662685.1 Pseudohongiellaceae bacterium
GTAATACCACAGAACTTTATCAGCGTATGGCTGTTTGCCTGTTTTTTCTGCATAACAAAAAGCCAAATAAGGCCGCCACTACCGCTAGACGTCACACGGCCCTCTGACATTCTCCTGATTAATTGAGCTTAAACCTGCGCAAAATGACAGAGACTGAATCGGTGTAAGCCAAAAGGATAAAAACGAGCCTGATTCTACCAAAGCACGTCAATTAAGCCTATATCCAGCGCCCTTTTCAGCGGGCTTTTCTTATCATTTTCAGCAATGCAGGAATGCCGGTCCAGACGCAAATTCAGGTAATGCAAAATGATCAGGGTAGGTCACTTTCACCAGGTATAGTCCATCAGCATGAGCAGTAACTCCAGCCAGTTTTCGATCCTTGCTTTCCAGTACCTCGGCAGCCCACTCAACAGGCTTGATACCGGCACCGATCGCTTGCAAAACACCCGCAATATTTCTGACCATATGCAGTAAAAAGGCATTGGCGGTAACATCCATAATGACAAAGTCACCTTGTCTGGTTACCGACAACTGCATGATGTTTCTCATTGCTGTGGAGGATTGGCATGCAGCACCACGAAACGAGGTAAAGTCATTTTCACCCAACAGGAGTTGGGCAGCATCATGCATGGTTTGTTCATCAAGTGTACGGTAATGATGCGTAACCAGATTACTAAGAATCGCCGGTTTCACTTTATTGTTGTAAAAGATATATCGATAGCGCCTTGAGGTCGCACTAAAGCGGGCATGAAAATCGGGACTTACCTGTCTGGCCCAGCAAATCGAGATTGTGGGAGGTAATATGGCATTACCTCCCCTTACCCAGGCACTGTCCGGTCTTGCGAATTTCGCATCAAAATGTACAACCTGCCCGGTGGCATGAACTCCGGCATCGGTACGTCCAGCGCAATGCAAGGTTACCGGATGATTGGCGACTTCACTGAGAGCAGATTCCAGAGATTCCTGGATTGTTATAACGCTGTCGTCTTTTTGCGCCTGATAGCCATTGAAACAACTGCCGTTGTATTCAATTCCCAGGGCAATTCTGCTGGCATCAGCGATAGATGGAGAAGAAGCTGTCACCTTGAAGGCAGCCTGTGCTGTCTCAGGAATCAGACCATTTTTGCAAAAGCTTTGTCGCTTCTGCTATCTGCTCGGCATTCCCTTCAGCGACTACTTCATTAAGGATTTCCCTGGCACCATCCAGATCCCCCATCGCTTCATAGGCAACAGCAAGGTCCAGCTTGGTGGATGCTTCATCACGATCAGAGATGGGTTCCTCACCGTTTTCCTGAGCATCATCGTCAGCGTCGATCTCGAACAGACTGTCATCAAGACTAATCTCACCGAGATCAAATTCATTATCACTGTCCATAGTAACAGCAGCATCGTCATTTGAATCGCTTGCATCTATCTGATTCAGCGCCGCAGTCAGTGATTCAAGAGAGTTATCATCAGACTCTGGCTCCTCGATAACGATATCATCATCGCTCTCCAGCAGCGGAGCATTCTGCTCATCGTCTGCAGCTACTTCGCCCAGATCAAAGTCAAAGGTTTCCACATCGTCTTTAACTTCTTCATCAAGAACCGGCGCATCTGCATCAGATAAATCAGGCTTGTTTTCCTCGAACGAAGAGACCGAGCTGACATCAAAATC
>CBFIIQ010000016.1:0-59950 GCA_965662685.1 Pseudohongiellaceae bacterium
CGTTAAAAATGAAATTATTGATGTTGTTCTGTAAGTCCCTATTACGCTCGCGAAAAAGGGTTACCTGTCTTTCAAGCAGGGAAATTGCACCGCCGCTGACGTGGGGAATGGTCAGCTCCAGTAACAGGTCAGCTTTGCGGTTGAAGAAATCAGGATTCTCAATCAGATACTTACTTACCGATTCATCATCAAGGGCTTCGGTAGACACTACTTTTTTACTGGAATCTGAATTCATATTTCAATTCTTCCTTCGAACACTTTCGTAGCAGGGCCGGTTTTAAACACCGGTGAATCTTCTCCCTGCCAGCTGATTTGCAGTGATCCACAAGGCAACTGCACTTGAACCGTATTATCAAGCAGACCCTGGCGAATACCGGCGACTACTGCTGCGCAGGCGCCAGTGCCACAGGCCAGAGTTTCTCCTGCACCACGTTCAAAAACCCTGAGTCTGATTGTACCTGTATTCAGCACCTGCATGAAGCCGGCATTAACGCGGCCGGGAAAACTGGCATGATTTTCTATCAACGGGCCCCATTGTGTAACTTGGGCGCTATCAATATCAGGCACAATCAAAACTGCATGGGGGTTGCTCATGGACAGGGCCGAGATTTCAATATTTTCACCGTTGCCAAGTTGCAATGGGTAGGTGAGTGCCTCGCTATCGGTAATAAAAGGGATTTCTGCAGGGGTAAAAACCGGCGCCCCCATGTTTACGGTGACCTCGCCATTATCCCGGAGCTGGCAATGCAGTGTGCTGTCATTGATCAACTGCAGGGTGAGTTCACTGTTACTGCTTAAACCTCTGGCCTGAATAAAAGACACCATGCAGCGTGCGCCATTACCACAGTTTTCCGCCTGGCTGCCATCAGGGTTGTAGACCAGATAGGCAAAATCATGTCCTGCCAGGGAAGCTGGTGCAACGATGAGCAACTGGTCAAAACCAATTCCGGTATGGCGATTGCCAAGTGCGCGAATCTGATCCGGGCTCAGGTCTATAGATTCGCTAACACCGTCAAGAACAATGAAATCATTGCCCAGGCCATGCATTTTGGTGAAATTGAGGATCATAAATCAGCTCATTCCAGCGGCATTTCAAGTGCCAACTGGTCCTCATAGGTTTCGCGACGCCTGGCCAGGTGCACCTGATCACCATCCACCAGAACCTCGGCGGCGCGATTGCGCGTGTTGTAATTAGAGCTCATGGCAAAACAGTAGGCCCCTGCGGAGCGCACTGCGAGCAGGTCGCCATTGGCAATGGCCAGTTCACGCTGGCGTGCGATGAAGTCACCGGTTTCACAGATGGGCCCAACCAGATCATAGCTATGCACTTCTGCATTTTCATTGATTCTCACCGGAACAACATCCATCCAGGCCTGATATAAAGCCGGGCGAATAATGTCATTCATGGCAGCATCAACGATGGCAAAGCGGTTTTCACCATTGGTTTTGATATTGTTTACATGGGTCAGCAGGACACCGGCATTGGCACAAATTGATCTGCCCGGTTCCAGTACCAGAGTTAAAGGCCGGTCACCAAGCACCTGCCGAACCGCCTGAATCAGGTCCTGGGGTGCCGGAGGTGTTTCATCCCGGTATTGCACGCCGAGGCCGCCGCCGATATCCAGATGCCTGATATTAATGCCTTCATTTGCCAGCTCATCTATTAGCAGCAGGGTGCGTTCAAGTGCCGCCAGAAATGGTTCAATACTGGTCAGCTGGGAACCTATATGACAATCCAGTCCAATTAATTCTATGCCCGCCATGGTATTGGCCTGCCTATAAAGCAGGCGCGCATCTTCCATGGAAACACCAAATTTGTTTTCTTTCAGGCCGGTAGAAATATAGGGATGAGTCTTGGCATCGACATCCGGATTGACGCGGATGGAAACCGGCGCGCGAAGATTTCTTTGTATGGCGACAGCATTCAGTTGTTCAAGCTCAAGAGGTGATTCAACATTGAAGCAATGAATACCGGCATCCAGTGCCGCATGCATTTCCTCAATGGTTTTTCCTACGCCGGAAAAAATAACACGTGCAGGATCGCCGCCAGCAGCAATCACACGGGCCAGTTCGCCACCGGAAACAATATCAAAGCCGCTTCCCAGTTTTGCCAGGACACTGAGTACTGCAAGATTGGAGTTGGCTTTTACCGCATAGCAAACCATGTGACTACACCCGGCCAGCGCCTCTTCGTAGGCGCGGTATTGCTGCTCCAGAGCAGCACGTGAATAGACAAAACAGGGCGTGCCAAACTCCTCGGCGATCCGGGTCAGCGCAACTGCTTCAGCGAAAAGCTGATTATTTTCAAATGTAAAATGTTCCATAGCCTGACAGCGTTGATTAATTTAATTGTGTGGCGGAAGGAGGAACCAGAGGTCCTTTTTGTCCGCATGCGCTCAGTCCCAACCCTGAAAGCAGGCAAAGGCTGATTAAAAGCAGTGACAGCAGTTTTCGCATCGCCCTCATTACCTCTTGTTAATAAAGCAAGAATCTGGAAATCAGGAATCGACTGGCTGGATAATGTTGGTTTATATCGCAACTAATTCCCTAAAGCGGCGATTATACTGGTTAATACTGCCAGCAACCAATCGCTGATTTCGCCCGGGGGCGATATACTTACAGCTCAACGCCGGCATCAGCAGGCAGTCATCATTTTCAGGATAGACTCTATTATGACAGAACAGGATTTTAACTCCCGTTACGAACAAACATTGCTGGACATCGAAGATGCCGTTGAGGAAAGTGGTGAGGATCTGGATTATGAATCAGTAAACGATATTCTTACCCTGACCTGCACTGATGGCACGTCTATCATCATCACGCGGCAGTCAGCTACCCGGCAGTTATGGCTTGCGGCAAGAAGTGGCGGATTTCACTTTGATATGCACGATAGCCGTTGGGTGTGTGATTCCGATGGAGAGACCTTGTCAGACAAGTTGTCGGCAATCTGCCTTGAACAGGGTGGAGTAAGTATTCAGTTCCTATGAGGAAAGTTCTGCTTCATGCCCGGATTAAACGTTTATATTGATAATGAGATCGTTGCAGGCAACTGCAAGAGTGATTGGGATACTCTTGCAGTACCTGCGACTATTCCGATTACCTTATTTAATTGATTTGTAATAAACAGATCAGTAATTATGAATCAGGCGACATTGTGCATGTATACATCTTGCTGCGGATAAGGAATTGAAATGCCCGCTGCATCGAGATTGTTTTTGATGGCTTCAATAATATCCCAGCGTGCTACCCAGTAATCCGCTGTATTTACCCAGGGTCTGACCACCAGGTTAACACTGCTATCAGCGAGTTCGGCTACGGCTACAACCGGTGCTGGATCGGCCAGAACGCGTGAGTCTTTGCTCAGAACATCCAGAATAATATCCTTGGCTTTGCCCATATTATCGTCATAGCTGATACCGATGGTCAGATCAATTCTGCGTGTAGCCAGCGCGCTGGCATTTATAATGGTGCTGCCAAAAACTACGGAATTTGGCACGATGATGCGCTGATTGTCGCCGGTATGCATCAGGGTACAGAACATACCGATTTCATCTACCACACCACTTACACCGCTGGCAGTAATAAAGTCCCCAATTTTAAAAGGTCTGAATACTATGATCATCACACCGGAGGCGAAATTTGACAGTGAGTCCTTGAGCGCCAAACCAATAGCAAGACCGGCGGCACTAATAATGACCATTAGTGAGGTGACATTGACGCCAAGTTGGTCGACGGCTGCGAGAACCACAGCAATAAATAAAATGGCATAAAGCATGCCGCCGAGAAACTTGACCAGCATTTCATCCTGGTTGGCTTTGCGTAATAATTTTTTGGCAAAGTCAGCAATGGCTCTTGCAATCCATTTTCCGATTATAAATATGGCCAGGGCAGTAATTATTTTTATGCCCCAGGGAATGATATATATATCTATCATCTCTGCATTAAATTCCATGGTGTTCTCCTGCTCAGTTTTTTATGGTGTTTTTGTGAATATTATTTTGAAGATTTATTTCTGTTTTATTTGATAATTTTCTTCGCATTCTCGATAGCAAGGCTGACCTGTGCCGGGGCAGTGCCGCCAATATGATTGCGTGCATTGAGTGAGCCTTCCAGGCTTAACACCGAGAACACATCGGCCTCAATATCAGCCGAAAAGGATTGTAATTCTTCAAGGCTCATCTCGGCCAAATCCTTTTCTTTGTCAACACCGTAAGCAACGGCTTTACCGACAACTTCATGAGCATCACGGAATGCCATGCCTTTTCTGACCAGATAATCAGCCAGATCAGTGGCGGTAGAAAAGCCTTTCAGTGCAGCTGTGCGCATACTGTCTTTCTTCGCCTTGATAGCCGGTATCATATCGGCGAATGCTTTCAGGCAATCACTGATAGTATCCAGAGTGTCAAACAGAGGTTCTTTATCTTCCTGATTATCCTTGTTATAGGCAAGTGGCTGGGACTTCATTAAGGTCAACAGTGCTACCAGGTGGCCATAGACACGCCCGGATTTGCCACGTACCAGTTCCGGCACATCGGGATTTTTCTTTTGCGGCATTATTGATGAACCGGTACAGAATCTATCTGGCAATTCAATAAAATCAAATTGCGCTGACGTCCATATAACCAGTTCTTCGGAAATTCTTGAGAGATGAGTCATCATCAAACTCGCAGCAGCGCAAAACTCGATAGCAAAATCACGATCACTTACTGCATCCAGGGAGTTGGCAGCCGGCCTGTCGAAACCCAATAATTCGGCAGTCATGTTTCTATCGATTGGAAATGAAGTGCCTGCCAAAGCGGCTGCGCCAAGGGGAGAAACATTAACGCGCTTTCTGCAATCCTGCATACGTTCATAATCCCGTTGCAGCATTTCAAACCATGCCATTAAATGATGGGCAAAACTGACCGGTTGTGCTGTCTGCAAATGGGTAAACCCGGGCATAATGGTTTCGGTTTCTTTTTCGGCGAGACTGATGATGCCTTGCTGTACCAGCCTTATGGCTTCTGATACCGCATCAATACCTTCACGCATAAACAAACGGATATCTGTAGCAACCTGATCATTTCTGGACCTGCCGGTATGAAGTTTTTTGCCGACATCACCAATTTTTTGGGTCAGTGCCGCCTCAATATTCATGTGTACATCTTCTAGGCTGACAGACCACTCAAAGCTGCCTGCTTCAATTTCGCTTTTTATTACTTCAAGTCCCTGAATAATTTTCTGACTTTCTTCCGAGGTCAGAATATTCTGTTTTGCCAGCATGGTGGCATGGGCAATGGAGCCAGCGATGTCTGCTCGGTAAAGGCGCTTGTCAAATGTGACAGACGCAGTGAACCGTTCCACGAATGCATCAGTGGGTTCGGAAAAACGACCGCCCCAGGGCTTGTCTGTTTTTTGATCCTGGCTCATGTTTGAGTACTTTTAGTTGACTAAATAAATTACAAGCCGCCGATTATAGCAATGGAGGGGATGGTTGGGGTAGCTTCGGTATTGATAAAGCGTAAAATAGAAATTCGGGCTTGCCAGTGCCAATAAACTGATGAACTTCAGGCTTTGCAATGTTTGAAGCAGACCATGGCAATTTGTAGCAGTGATAAGTATTAATTAAATAGCAAGAACAGGGTGTAAGAACAGTATCTATGAGCAAGGAAATTCTTCGAATCGCAACCCGTGAGAGCCCCCTGGCCATGTGGCAGGCTGAATATGTGCAGCAAGCACTGCTCGATCGCTATCCGGACTTACAGGTGGAACTGTTACCGATGACTACCAAAGGCGACCAGATTCTGGATGCGCCGTTGTCGAAAGTCGGGGGGAAGGGACTCTTTATGAAAGAGCTGGAAGTGGCCATTCTGGAAGGAAGGGCAGATATCGCCGTTCATTCCATGAAAGATGTGCCGATGTTTTTTCCCGAAGGTTTGATGCTGGCAGTTATCTGTGAGCGGGAGGATTTTCGCGATGCCTTTGTTTCCAATAAATATGCCAGCTTTGAAACTCTACCTGCAGGAGCGATTGTTGGCAGTTCAAGTTTAAGGCGTCAATGCCAGTTAAAGGCCATCCGCCCGGATATCGAGATCAGGGATCTGCGTGGTAATGTGAATACTCGTTTGCGCAAACTTGACGAAGGCGAATATGACGCCATTATTTTGGCCGCAGCAGGCCTCATTCGTCTGGGGATGACAGGCAGGATTGCCGCTTTCCTTGAAACTGTAACTTGCCTGCCGGCAGGGGGGCAGGGTGCTGTGGGGATTGAATGCCGCATTGGCGATACAGAGACTTTAACGCTGCTGGAAACACTTTCTCATCGCGAAACCTCTGTGTGTGTAAATGCGGAACGGGCAATGAATACCTGTCTCAATGGCGGTTGCCAGGTGCCAATAGCCTGTCTTGCAGAATTATCAGGGACTGGGCCTGAAGAACTCGTCCACATTAGAGGTTTGGTGGGTGAAACTGACGGCACGAAAATCTTGTTTAGTGAACGAAAAGGGCGGTCCTCTGAGGCCAATGCCCTGGGCAAGGCGGTGGCTGATGAATTACTGGGTCTGGGGGCAGATAGAATCCTGGCAAAACTTGAGATGTCCTGACATTCTGTTTCCCATGCCTGCCATTTTTTATATTCGAAATGAAAGCTTCAACCCCCCAAGCCAGAAGGAATGCGCCCACTAATGCTTGAAGGCAAGTCTATCTGGATTACCCGACCTGAAGGCCAGGCTGAAAGTCTTGTTAAAAGTCTGGAAAAAAGAGGTGCCCGCCCCAGGTTATTGCCCATGCTCGCTATTTCCCCTATTGCTCTGGATGAGAATATCAAGGCGACACTATTGTCACTGGACCAGTATGACCTGCTGTTTTTTATCAGCACTAATGCCGCGTCAATGGGCATGGAGCTGATTCATGATTACTGGCCGCAGTTTCCCGATCAACTGGCAATTTACAGTGTGGGTCCGACCACTGCCGGGGTGATTGAAAGCTATGGCTTGAAAGCTGAGTATCCAGTCGAACGCATGAGTAGCGAAGGTTTGCTGGCGCTTGCCTCACTGGCGCAGCTTGAGGATAAAAAAGCACTTATTGTACGCGGTGTTGGTGGACGTGAATTACTGGCTACAGCCTTGCGCGAACAAGGCGCATGGGTAGATTACCTGGAGTTATACCAGCGCACCATGCCGACATACGAGCCTGGGCAACTTTCCAATAGTCTGACCAATGAGCCCCCTGCGGCTGTGATCGTGACCAGTGCAGAAGCGCTTGCCAACTTTTCCGCATTGCTACGCCGGGATAATATCAGTGCTGACGCGGTACCGCTGTTTGTCTCTTCGGCGCGTATTGCCGGGAATGCCGCGGAATTCGGCTTTCGGAAGACTATTACCATGTCAGGAGCAGACGATAGGGCTATAATCGAAAGCCTGGAAACACATCTTCACTGAGAGTCGGATGACCGATAAAGAAAACACACCCGCACAGAATAAAGGTGAGCAGCAGAGTGCGGCTAACACCGGCGCCTGTGCGGGTGGGGAAAAAACAGCTACGGCCAGGTCAGCCGGTCCCGCTGCCGTATCCCCGGCACGCCGCTCGACCGGCAAAGCGGGCACTATCTTCAGTCTGTTTCTTAATCTCATCCTGCTGGGCGCTATCGGTGTTCTTGCTTATCTTATGTATGAACAGGACAGGGTCGTGAAGGTGTTGTCTGAGCAGCAAAATAGCCTGAGTAGTCAGCGTAATAATACTGGCGAGCAGATCAGCCAATTGCAGTCTTCACTGCAGTCAATGGAAAGCCAGTTACAAAATCAGCTGACAGAAACACAGCAGGCATCGGATACTCTCACTCGTAACCTGATTCAGCAGTCGATGCAGGAACTGGATGCAGATATTCAACGTCTGCAAAACGAGCTCATCAGCACCCGTCTGGGAATAAACGCAAATACTCCGGGTGCAAGTCAGCAGTGGTTGCTGGCAGAAGCCGCTTCATTATTAAGGCTGGCACAGCAGCAGATGGTGGTAGCGCGAAATATAAGAACTGCCCAGGCACTTTTTATTGCGGCGGATGATGTGTTGAAACAGATAGATGACCCTGCCATTTTTTCAGTACGGGAAATTCTTGCCGCTGAACTGGCGGCTATTCGTAGTGTCTCTGAAGCACCAATACAGGATATTTACCTGCAGCTTGGTGCGATCTCGGAGCAGCTGGAATCACTGCAGGTAAATAATGATCTGCAACAACAGGTGGCAGCAGGTGAGCGGGTTGGACTATTTAATAATGAGAGTGTTGAAAAGCCTGGATTGCTGGCACAATTTTTTTCAAGATTTGGCAGTGTGGTAAACCGCTTTCTCGTTGTCAGGCGACGTGATACGCCGCTTGATGCTCTGATGACTCCAGGTCAGGAAGCGGCCCTGTTACAAACGGTGCGCCTGCAACTGGAGCAGGGTAGAACCGCACTGTTAAAAGGCGAGCAGGAAATTTATAGTGCCAGTCTTTTGCAGGCGCGCAGTAATATTGCTGATTATCTCTCTGGCGAAGCCTCTTTGAAAACCAGTATTCTGTCCAGTCTGGATTCACTGATTGAGCGACGTATTGTGACCGAAGTACCTCCGCTGATTCGTACCCGCAGTGCACTCGACCAGATCATCCTGGCGGGCGAGCTGGCTAGTGAAAGGATGCAGCCTCTACAATGATTCGACCTTTTATCTATAGTCTTGTCGCTCTTGGACTGGGTGCCTGGCTTTACACTATGCTCGGCGATGATCCGGGTTATGTGCTGATTTCCTTCGGAACCTGGTCAGTGGAAAGCACCCTGGTTGCGCTGGTATTGTTTTTGCTGGTTCTGCTGGTTCTTGTTTTTGGCCTTTATAAATTCCTTACATTACTCAATCCTCTTGGGCTGCTAAAAGGGGATTCACGGTTTGGCGCTTCGGGCCGTAGAAAAGCAGCCGCTGCAGCCAGCGAAGAAGGCTTGCGTCTTTTATTGCTGGGCCACTGGCAGGATGCCTATAAACTTCTGGTTGAGAATGCGGGCAGAGTCGATAACCCGGTATTTAATTACCTTGCTGCAAGTCTGGCTGCCTGGCAGCGCAAAGATGATGCTTCATGGAACTACTGTCTTGAGCAGGCGGTACGAAAAGCACGTACATCGAATCCTGGTATCAAGTCTTTGAAAGCTCTGCTTGAATACCGCTCCGGAAAAATTGAGCAAAGCCTGGCGATTCTGATCGCGCTGGATCGGGAAGCACCCGGCAGTCCCTATGTGTTAAACCTGATAATGAACTGCTATGTCACGCTGCAGGATTGGGAAAAACTGGCCACTATTATGCCTGCTCTGGAAAAACACAAAGTGGTCAATGACGCAGAATTACTGCGTCTGCGTAGGAAAATTGCGGCAAACAGCCTGAGTCGAATCAACTTGAAAAATTCCACTGTCAGCGCTTTGAAAAGTCAGTGGGAAGGCATGGATAAAGCCGTAAAACGCAGTGAGGAAATGACACTGGTTTACATGGACAAGTTGCTGGAGTTTTCTCACCCTGAGCAAGCGCTGGCAACAGCACTGGCTTATCTGAATAAACAATGGAGTGACAGGGTTGTTTTGCAAACCGGGTTTCTCGACACTTCAGAGCCTGGCAAATTACTCGTGCATCTCGAACACTGGATTAAGGAAAGACCAAGTAACCCTGCCTTGATGCTTAGTCTGGGGCGTGTCAGCCTGCGTAATAAACTATGGGGAAAAGCCAGGGAATATTTTGAAAGCAGCCTGCGTTTTTCCAAGAGTCAGGCGCTCTCTGCGCAAGCCAATGCTGAACTGGCAAGGTTGATGGATAATCTGGGTGAACATGCCCACAGTGCATCGTTATACAGAAAAGCCATGGCACAGCTGGATCATCGCTTACCTGATTTGCCTATGCCGGAATGACTTACAACGGAAAAAAGATAAAGGAAAAAAAGGAAAAAGGAAAAAGGATAAAGGATAAAGGAAAAAGGTGGGCGCGGCAGGTCTTAGGTGCAAGTTGAAAGTCACAAGTCACAAGTCACAAGTTAAAATCACTACTCCAACTATATTGCGTTAGATGCCTGGCAAGAGACAATTTTGCTTGTCTCTTGTCTCTTGTCTCTTGTCTCTTGTCTCTTGTCTCTTTCCTCTGGCGTATCTATTCTTCTTTCTTGAAAATACCGAGTTCGTCCCAGATTGAATCAATTTTATTTTTTACGTCTTCCGACATGCTGATGGGTGTGCCCCATTCGCGGGTGGTTTCGCCGGGGAATTTAGAGGTAGCATCAAAGCCGATCTTGGAGCCAAGGCCGGAAACCGGTGAGGCAAAATCAAGATAATCTATTGGCGTGTTTTCTATGATGACCGAATCCCTTGCTGGATCCATGCGGGTTGTCATCGCCCAGATAACATCCTGCCAGTTTCTTACATCCACATCATCGTCTGTGACGATAATAAATTTCGTATACATAAATTGTTGCAGGAATGACCATATTCCCATCATCACGCGTTTGGCGTGCCCGGGATATTGCTTCCTCATACTCACCACTGCCATGCGATAGGAGCAGCCTTCGGGCGGTAGATAGAAATCAACGATTTCAGGAAACTGTTTTTGCAGTATCGGGACGAAAACCTCATTCAATGCCACGCCGAGTATAGCCGGCTCATCCGGAGGTCTTCCGGTATAGGTACTGTGGTAGACAGGATCCTTGCGATGCGTAATCCTGTTCACAGTAAAAACCGGAAATTGTTCCACTTCGTTGTAATAACCGGTGTGATCACCAAACGGGCCTTCATCGGCAACTTCATCCGGATCAAGATATCCTTCCAGCACAAATTCTGCCGAGGCCGGGACTTGAAGTGAGTTGCCAATAGAGTTGGCGACCTCGGTTTTGCTGCCACGAAGCAGACCGGCAAAGCCATATTCCGACAGGGTATCGGGAACAGGTGTTACGGTGCCAAGGATAGTTGCTGGATCCGCGCCAATGGCGATTGAGATAGGAAAAGGCTCGCCGGGATAAGCTGCTTTCCACTCGCGAAAATCAATGGCGCCGCCTCGATGGGCGAGCCAGCGCATGATCAGCTTGTTCCTGGACAGTAACTGCATACGGTATATGCCAAGATTTTGTCTATCCTTGTGTGGTCCGCGCGTAATCACTAACGGCCAGGTGACCAAGGGCGCTGCATCACCAGGCCAGCATGTCTGGATAGGCAATAAACCAAGATCCACATCATCGCCTTCGATAACGACTTCCTGGCATGCGGGGTTTTTCACCAGCTTGGGAGAAAGATATAAAGCATTTTTAAATTTGGGTGCCTTGTCCAGCAAGTCTTTCCAGCCGGTTGGCGGCTCGGGTTCCTTGAGAAAGGCCAGCAGTTTTCCCACATCACGCAAGGCGCTGACATCTTCCTGGCCCATACCCATAGCCACGCGTTTAGGCGTGCCAAAAAGGTTGCCCAGCACAGGGATGGAGGAGCCTTTGGGGTTTTCAAATAACAGGGCTGGACCTTGCTGTTTAAGAGTGCGGTCGCAGATTTCCGTAATTTCCAGATCAGGATCAACTTCGGTGGTGATGCGTTTTAATTCGCCGGCAGCTTCAAGTGCCTGGATAAAGTCACGCAGATCCCTGAACATTACTCAGCCTCGGATAGGGTGTTATGGAAAGGAAGTAACAATTTAATAAAACGCAGCGGTTTTAAAAAACCTGAACTAAAAATCAGTCAATATTCTGAATTCCAGTTATTTACGCTTCATTGATTTGAAAAATTCTTCGTTGGTTTTGGTGTCCTTGAGCTTGTCGAGAATAAACTCTGTTGCCGGGACATCTTCCATGGAAGTGAGCAGCTTGCGCAGAATCCAGATGCGCTGCAGTTCTTCCTCTGTAGTCAGCAGGTCTTCACGACGGGTTCCTGAACGACGTACATTGATCGCCGGGTAAACACGCTTCTCGGCCATCTTGCGGTCCAGATGCAGCTCCATATTACCGGTGCCTTTGAACTCTTCATAAATAACTTCGTCCATTTTAGAGCCGGTTTCAATCAGACAGGTAGAGATAATGGTCAGACTGCCGCCTTCTTCTACATTACGTGCCGCACCAAAAAAACGTTTGGGTCTTTCCAGGGCATGGGCATCAACACCACCGGTGAGTACCTTGCCTGAAGAAGGAATGATTGTGTTGTAGGCGCGAGCCAGACGAGTCATGGAGTCAAGCAGGATAACAACATCTTCCTTGTGCTCTACCAGACGCTTGGCTTTTTCAATGACCATCTCGGCAACCTGAACATGACGTGATGGTGGCTCATCGAAAGTACTGGCAACTACTTCACCGCGTACCGAGCGCTTCATTTCTGTTACTTCTTCAGGGCGCTCATCAATTAAAAGAACGATTAGTCTGCAATCCGGAGAATTACGCGTAATTGATTGTGCGATATTCTGAAGTATCAGGGTTTTACCCGCTTTCGGTGGAGAGACAATTAGGCCACGCTGACCCTTTCCAATAGGTGCAACCAGGTCAATAACGCGGGAGCTTAAGTCTTCCGAACTGCCATTGCCGGCTTCCAGAACGATGCGTTCATCGGGGAAAAGTGGCGTGAGATTTTCAAAAAGGATTTTATGTTTGGCGTTTTCAGGTTTGTCAAAATTAATTTCGTTAACTTTCAGCAATGCAAAGTAACGTTCACCATCTTTAGGTGGCCGGATTTTTCCGGCAATAGTATCGCCCGTTCTCAAATTAAAGCGCCTGATCTGGCTTGGAGATACATAGATATCATCCGGTCCTGCAAGGTAGGAAGCATCTGCAGATCGCAGGAATCCAAAACCATCCTGAAGTATTTCAAGAACGCCATCACCATAAATGTCTTCGCCATTTTTCGCATGGCGCTTGAGCATGTGGAAGATGACATCCTGTTTCCGGGTTCGGGAAACATTGTCCAGGCCCATTTCATGAGCAGCTTCGATTAATTCAGATATAGGTTTGGTTTTTAATTCGGAAAGATTCATGGTGTAAATGCAGTTAATTTATTTAGGAGGCGAACGGCGTAGTTCGGCTAATTGGAAGTTAAGATTTAAAAGTATTAATAAATCAGTGACGATTATATTTTTGATTTTTTTATTTTCTTGCGGGTTATTCTGGTTATTTGCTCTAGGAATAGATGTCGGAACGACGAGCAGGTAGGTAATCTATCACCCCAATATGCAGGTGTCCAGAAAAAAAATACGGATTTTTGAATGTGAAAATTGTGGAATTAGTGAATGACAATTAAAAATGGCTCTTAAGAAATCACTTTGAGTAAACCAAAGCCATTCTTCAGAGCCATTTTATCATTCAGCCAGGCTGAATATCACAGCAGGGGCAACTTACTGCTTACTTATATTTACCAGGTAAATACTGATAGCTACCTGATATCTATTCTCAGATACTGCTATCAAGAAATGCTGCTAACTGGGATTTTGATAACGCGCCAACTTTTTTGGCGTCTGCATTACCATTTTTAAACAGGATTAATGTAGGAATACCCTTAACATTATACTTGGGTGCTGTTTCAGGATTTGCTTCTACATCAAGTTTGCAGATTTTTACCTTACCCGCATACTCTTCAGCAATTTCTTCAAGTACCGGAGCGATCATCTTGCAGGGGCCGCACCATTCTGCCCAGAAATCAACGAGTACAGGGCCGGTTGCATTGAGGACATCTTCTTCAAAACTGTCATCTGTTACATGGGAGAGGTTTTCGCTCATTATGGTTTCCTTGAAATGGAGATTATTGATTTAGAGAATCTTTCAGTCGGTTAATAATAAGGGCAAATTGGGACTATTCAAGTGAATAAACGCAATATTACCGAAACTGTATTTCAACGGAGCCATTACCCGGTTCAGTTCCGGGTACTGCACCTGCTTTAATCAGCTTACTGAATTCTTTCAGCGGCAGTTTTGGCAAAGTAAGTCAGAATACCGTCTGCGCCCGCTCTTTTTATGCCCGTTAGTGCTTCGAGAATAATTTTGTCCTCATCCAGCCAGCCTTTTTCAAAAGCAGCACATAACATCGCATACTCACCACTGACCTGATAGGCAAAAGTAGGCACCCCGAACTCGCTCTTTACGCGTTGAATAATATCCAGATAAGGCATGGCCGGTTTCACCATGATCATGTCAGCCCCTTCTGCAAGATCAAGACCGACTTCGTGCAGGGCTTCATCGGAATTGGCAGGATCCATCTGGTAATTTTCCTTGCTGGAAACGCCAAGGTTTCCTGCCGAACCTACCGCATCGCGGAAAGGGCCATAAAAAGCCGAAGCATATTTGGCTGAATAGGCAAGAATTCGGGTATTCACATGGCCGGAATCTTCCAGCACTGTTCTGATTGCACCGATTCTGCCATCCATCATGTCGGAGGGAGCTACTACATCGGCACCAGCCTGGGCATGGGAAAGAGCCTGTTTGACAAGAGTGTCTACGGTCACATCATTGAGCACATAGCCATCAGCATCAATAATACCGTCCTGCCCATGAGTGGTAAACGGATCCAGCGCGACATCGGTAATCACGCCGAGATCCGGACAACATTCCTTGATGGTTTTTATAGCGCGCTGGGCCAGGCCATCGGCATTAAACGCTTCTTTACCGGACTCGGTTTTGGTGGCCGGATCAGGGACCGGGAAAATAGCCATGGCCGGAATACCCAGGCTGTTTACATGTCGAGCCTCTTTCGCCAGTTCATCCAGGCTTAATCTTTCGACACCCGGCATGGAAGCCACCGGCTCGCGAGAGTTACTACCCTCGATAACAAACACCGGATAGATCAGATCCGCAGGAGACAAAAGCGTTTCCCGCATCAGGCGCCTGCTAAAATCATCCCGACGCATACGCCGCAGTCGGGTAGCTGGGAATTGTCGTGTAAACCGGTTTGAAGACACGCCTTTACTCCTGAATTCAGCTAAACTGGAGGGCAGTTATTTCTCCTGTCCCCGCTGTTTACCAATGCTATTGCCAGTCAATATGTCTATAAATGAGGGCGACACTATATAACATTACGCCGCACGGAGTAAGCTTTGAGGGGTTTTCCGGTCTGTTCCGGTACTGACTAAAAACCATGAATGATTGTTGTTAGGTATCTGGAAAAAGCCGGATGAAAGTACCCGGATAAGTGCAGGCTGTCGATTTAAATCACCCGCTAATCAAGATAATAAGAAAAACTATGAGTATTAAGAAAGTTGTCCTGCTGGTCATTGTTGTTTCCCTGATTGCCCTTTTTTTTGCTCTTGATCTGCAGCAGATATTTAATCTGGAATATTTCCAGGCACAGCGCGATGTTATTATTGCCTTCAAGACTGAAAATTTCTGGCTAAGTAGCCTGATATATTTTGTTCTGTATATTATTGTTGCTGCTCTCTCACTGCCCGCAGCCGCCATTTTGACTATTGCCGGCGGCGCCGTATTTGGTTTGGCCTGGGGACTGCTGATGGTTTCCTTTGCCAGCACTATCGGTGCCACCCTGGCATTTCTGCTTTCCAGAACCCTGCTCAGGGATTGGGTACAGGCAAGGTTTGGCAGTTATCTCAAGCCAATAAATGACGGTATTGAACGAGATGGTACGTTTTACCTGTTCACCTTGCGTCTGATTCCCGCATTCCCGTTTTTCCTGGTGAACGTGCTGATGGCACTTACCCCTATCAGTACCCTGTCTTTTTATGTGGTGAGCCAGTTAGGCATGCTGTTTGGTACCGCGCTGTATGTGAATGTAGGTGCAGAGTTGGGAATGGCCACCAGTTTGCCTGATATTTTCAATATTGGTGTTATCAGGGCAGTGGTAGTTCTGGCAATCTTCCCCTGGCTGGCGAAAATAATGCTCAGGGTAATAAGGAGCCGCAAAGTGCTGGCGCCCTGGAAGAAGAACAAACCGCGACACTTTGATACCAATATGGTGGTCATCGGTGCCGGGTCGGCAGGTCTGGTTACCGCTTACATTGCGGCGCTGGTTAAAGCCCGCGTTACCCTTATAGAAAAACATCAAATGGGGGGCGACTGTCTGAATACCGGTTGTGTTCCCAGCAAGGCCTTGATTCGCAGTGCTTCCGTTAATCATCTAATCAAGCGAGCTTCAGACTTTGGCCTGGAAGGTGCCTCTGCCAGAGTAAATTTCAGCGCCGTCATGAAGCGCATCAGGGAGGTCATCAAGACTATTGAGCCCCATGATTCCGTGGCGCGTTATACCGGACTCGGCGTGGATTGTGTGCAGGGGGAAGCCACTATCACTTCGCCCTGGACCGTGCAGGTTGGTGAGCAGCAAATATCTACGCGCCATGTAGTGATTGCTACCGGCGCCCGACCCTGGGTACCGCCGATTCCCGGGTTGGAAAAAATGGATTACCTGACCTCGGATTCAATCTGGGGGCTGGATGAATTACCCGGCAGGTTGCTGGTGATGGGAGGAGGACCGATTGGTTGCGAGTTGGCACAGGCTTTCTCGCGACTGGGCTCCAAAGTCACCATTGTGAACCGCTCAGATCGTATTTTACCCCGGGAGGATGTGGATGTTTCCGAGTTCATCAGCGAGCGTTTTAAAGCCGAAGGTATTGAGATCATTACTTCACGGCAAGTGGAAGGGTTCACTCAATCAGATGACAACAGATTTGCTATTACCAGCGGCGCTGAGGGTGAGTTACATATTGCTTTTGATCAGGTGCTGGTAGCCGTAGGCAGAAAAGCCAATACGGAACACTTTGGTCTGGAAACCCTTGGTGTTGCGTTAAACCCCAACGGTACAGTCAAGGTCAACCAATACCTGCAAACCAATTACCCGAATATATTTGCCTGCGGCGATGTGGCCGGGCCTTACCAGTTTACCCACATGGCCTCTTTTCAGGCCTGGTTTGCAGCGGTAAACAGCCTGTTTGGCAGCTTTAAAAAATTTCGCATCCATTACCGCGTAGTGCCCTGGGCAACTTTTATTGATCCTGAAGTTGCCAGAGTGGGTCTCAATGAACTTGAAGCAGAAGAGAAAGGCATCAAGGTTGAAGTGACCCGCTACGGTATTGATAATCTTGACCGGGCCATAGCCGATAGTGAAGCCATGGGCTATGTTAAAGTGCTGACTGTACCGGGCAAGGATAAAATTCTGGGTGCCACAATTGTTGGTTACCATGCTTCAGAATTAATTAATGAATTTATCCTGGCCATGACCCATGGACTGGGATTGAAAAAGATCATGGCAAGTATCCATATTTATCCAACGCTATCGGAAAGTGGCAAGTTTGCGGCAAGTGAGTGGCGCAAGAAAAATGCGCCGCAATGGTTATATCCCTATCTTGAAAAATTTCACCGTTGGAGAAGAGGGTAAAACAGTCACAAGTCACAAGATGCAGGATGCATGAGACAGGTGGAATACAGGATGCTCAAAAATTAGTCAGGAGTTTTTTAGTGAATACAGAATCCAAAGTTACACAACGTTACGCTGAAGGAGCTAAGCAGGTTGAGCCAAGTCTTTGTTGCCCGGTTGAATATGATGTGGGTCTGCTTGAACTATTACCGCGTGAAATTATCGACAAGGACTATGGCTGTGGTGATCCATCGCGCTATGTTAAAAAAGGTGACACAGTACTGGATCTTGGTAGCGGTGGTGGAAAAATCTGTTATATGGCGGCGCAACTGGTTGGTGACACAGGTTATGTAATTGGCATAGACATGACCGATGAAATGCTCGCACTGGCGCGTAAATATCAGCCTGAAATGGCGCAGAAACTGGGCGCTGACAAAGTCAGTTTTCGCAAAGGCTTTATTCAGGATCTGGCTTTGAATCTTGAGGCGCGGGAAGTTTTTCTGCAGCAAAACCCCGGTATCGATACCACTGATCCTGCAGCATTAGAGACCTGGGAAAACGAGCAGAAAGAAAGCAGTCCTCTGGTTGCTGATGCCAGTGTTGATATCGTGGTGAGCAATTGCGTGTTGAACCTGGTGGACGAACAGCATCGCAGCCAGATGATCAGTGAAATCCTTCGTGTGCTCAAGCCCGGAGGCAGGGTAGCAATTTCAGATATTGTTTCTGATGAATATGTGCCGCAACATCTTAAAGATGATGCGCGCTTATGGAGTGGCTGTATTTCTGGTGCCTTCCAGGAACAGGAATTTATTCAGGTCTTTCTCGATGCAGGTTTTACTGACGTTGCTTATGATAAATGGGATGAAGAACCCTGGCAGGTAGTAGAAGGAATCGAGTTTCGTTCAGTTACCGTGATGGCGACGAAACCAGATATTGATAAGCACGATAAAGGCCACACTGTTATTTATCGTGGACCTTTTGCCGAAATAAAAGATGACAGTGGCGTCATCTATCCCAGGGGAAGTCGAATTGCCGTAGACAGCAATTCTTTTCAAAATTTGCGGGATGGCACTGCAAAAGACAGTTTTATTTTTATTGAGCCGCTAGCTAATGCTGAAAATAATGATGCGAATACTCTTGCTGCTTCCAGGTTACGATCGGCCGCGCAGACCAAGGGTCTGAGTCATGTTATCGGGGAAAAGAAAAATAATTCCTGCTGCTAGATAATTTTTATGATCAAGGCTCGAGGATTATTTGTCGCATGAGGCTGGTGACTGTTGACCTTGCCTGTCTTTGCTCTTAAAAACCCTTATCCAGAACGCAATCTCAAAGGCTGCTCCAAGCAGTAAAAAAAGCTTAAAACCCGGGGCATGACCAATACCGTAGAAAATGAAGGCGACTATCAGGAAGCTGCAAGTAAGCAACAGATGTCTGGATGATAGTGACCTTGCTGACATAATCTAGCGTGTCAGTTCCAGCAACTGATCTTCAAGAGCAAAGCGAATTGTTAGCGCATTATCCAGTCGTGCCAGATCAATCGGCAGGGAAGCATCTTCGGAAGAATGCGTCTGCTCACCCTTGTATTTGTCATTAAAACTGAGAGCGAGGTCCGTGGTGTTTTCGATGCTCTGGTAAATGTCTGCCAGCAGTTCCTTGTGTGCTTCCAGTTGCTCCGTGCTGTCATGTAGCAGTTTTTCATAAACTTCGAAATGACCGGCTGAGATATAGTCCATCAGCGATTCACAAAAATCTTCTATGGGAAAATCCTGTTCTTCCAGTTGCAGTGCATGATCTGAATACAGGGATTCATCAAGGTTTTCGTGAATTACCTCGCGTTGATTTTTCCAGCGCGTAATAATCGCTTCGATTTCCTTGCGTCTGGCGGCAGGTATATTTTTATTCATTGTTTATTCCATGTATTTCTTTTGACCCTGACAGCTTTTTCGCCAACAGGTAAATCATCAATGAAAAACCATACCATCATCCTAGGACAGGTTTTACGCAATAGCCAGAGAAACAGAGCCTGGTCTTATAACCAGGCGGGGAAGATTTTACTTGCGGATGGCTTGCCAGACGCAAACGCCGGCCAGGGCAGTGAAACCCACAAGGCTCCATTGCGGAATACTCATCCCAATAATGGGATCCTGCCAGGCGATTTCTGCACAATTGCCATCACCGGTAAACATGGTGGCCAATGCTTCGGTCAGAGGAAACTCCTGGAACATATAGGCAACACTTGGTCCGCAGGCAGGAACCTCATCTTTGGGTAAATGCTGAAGCCAGATCTGGCGAATAGCAAAGCCGCCACCGGAGACGGAAAAAAGTGCGGCGAGCAAACCGTAAACCAGTTTGCCGGTGCCGGCAGGGTTATGTATAAAAGCAATTAATGAGGTCAAACCTGCCAACACAAAGAAAAAGCGCTGGGTCATGCACAGTGGGCAAGGCTCCAGCATCATCACTTTTTCCATATACATGGCAATGCTCAGCAGTGTCACACAAAAAAGGAAAATATAGAGATAGAGCAGGCGTGTCTGTAACAGTTTTTGTAGCAATGGTTTATTCATAATCAGATTAATACTTATTTGTTATGAAGCATTCATTTGCTTCAGGTAAGTTTCAAAATCAATCGCATCCGAAGATTCTATGGCTTCCCTTTCAAGATTGGACTTTTTTGAAATTTCTTGCAGGGAGGTCTGTGTTTTTTCATCCAGCGTCCGTGCGCGGAAGTAGTCGCTATTGGCGAGAGACTGATTCATAGCAAAGGTAAAATAAGGTGTTTTCAATTCATCCATACGTTGCAGAACTTTTGCCGAAGGAGTCAGAGCGCTATCCTGAACTTTTGCAAGTTGTGCCCGGGTAGCTTTGCTGTGAACATCATTGCCATGAATGTCATCCATTAATCCAGAGATCTCAAGTGTTTCACTCAGGATTTCTTCTGCCCAATCTTTCAGGGGAATTGGTTTTCCGGTACAGCTAAGTTCAAGTCCGGGTTCCCTGCCGCGATTTACGACAGTTTTCAGATTCTGTTCAATTTCAGCATATTCATCAGAATCGGAAAGTCTGCTTTTGCGTAATAAACAAAACAAAAGAAAGCTGTTGAGGAAATTTATTTCCTGCCTATCAATGCCAACCGGCAGAAAGGGGTTAAGGTCCAGGCAACGAACTTCAATATATTCGACACCCTGTTCTCGCAAAACCTTTACTGGACGTAATCCTGAAGGGGTTACCCGCTTGGGCCGTATGGTGCTGTAAAACTCATTCTCAATTTGCAGAATATTGTCATTAAGTTGTTTGAACTGACCGTTTTCTGATGCAAACTTTTTATAGGGTGCATAAGGCGTTTTAATTGCACTGGTCAGATCATTGGCATAGTTTTCCAGATTATTGTAACTGACATAAAGCCCTGCCTGTGCATCGCTGGTGTAGCCAAGATCACCCATTCTCAGACTGGTAGCATAAGGCATATAAAGCGTGCCCTCGTCATAATTTTCCAGACCATGATTTTTGTTGTTTCGAACAAAGCTCTTGCACACCGCTGGGGATGCACCAAATAAATAAAGTAGTAGCCAGGAATAACGCCGAAAATTTCGGATCAGATTGAAATACTGCTCTGTTTTGAAATCCTGTAATGGCAACTCTGAGCGATTCAGGTCTTTGTATAACTCCCAAAAACTATCCGGCAATGAAAAATTGAAATGAATACCGGCAATGGTTTGCATTGCTCGCCCATAGCGGTAACTTAATCCCATTCGATACAGCGTTTTCAGCTTTGCTACGTTGGATGAACCGTATAGTGCGAGCGGAATTTTACTGTCGTCATCCAGTACACAGGGCATGCTCGAGGTCCACAGCAGCTCTTCCCGATCCATTTGGGTAAACAGAAAGGTGTGCAGGTCTGCCATAAAGTCGAGGCATTTGTCGGGAGAGTGGAAAACCGGCGTAATAAATTCCAGCAACGCTTCGGAAAAATCCGTCGTTATACTGGGATGGGTGAGGGGCGAGCCGAGACCAGCCGGATGCAGGCTCTGGGCAATATGACCTTGCGGATTTACGCGCAGGCTTTCCTTTTCAATGCCAATACCAATATCAGAGAGGCAACCTATTTTGGAAGACCCGGTGAGCTGGCTCAGACGCTGCTTCAATTGTTCCGGCAAAGCAAAATTCCTGAATAGTAATTAATGTATATTCGGTTGCTCTTGTACATTACAGTCTTCTTTTAAAACAGTAATAATGATCGTGTTGTTGACTATTTTATAGCAGTAACTTATTAATATTATTAGGAATTTACTGCAGGATTTAGCGCCCGTAAGACTGTGGCTGGGGATTATGCCATAGATACCGACATCTGGATAATTCAATTTATCCATTTTTTATGGTGCCAGGTAGCCTATAAAACAGCATATTCCAGGGCATTTGATTAGGGAAACTCAGGTTTCGTTGGTTTCTCTCTTAAAGCGATGAATCTTGCGACGGTCCTGTTTAGTGGGGCGTCCACTGGCCAGCGGATTCATGTCACGCTGCAGTTTTCTCTGTTCCGCATGCAATCTGCGTTTTTCTATACTTTCTGCGCTTTCTTCATAGAGCAGCGCAGCCTGGGCAGCACCGCCACGCTTGTCCGATAGGCCTGTTACGGTAACGGTTTTTTCATCCCAGCCCTGTCGAATTTCCAGCACACTACCCAACTCAATTTCCCGACTACTTTTCGTGCGTGCCCCGTTGCAGTGTACCTTGCCACCTTCAATTGCCTGTTTTGCCATGGAACGGGTTTTATAAAATCGGGCAGCCCATAGCCACTTGTCGAGGCGGACCTTGGGGGTGGGATTGGAAGTATCGTGTTGGCTCATGGTTCTGGAGATTTTGGATTAAAGTCCTGCTGTCATTAATTCATCAAGATGTACTATGCCATTGAAATGGGATGGTTCCCGGGGATCGGTTCCCGAGTCCGGATGCAGTACCTGAACCAGCTGGCCTATACCACCGCGTTCTGCGCATTCCAGCACTGGCATACTGTCGTCAACGAATAGCGAACGTGAAAGCTGAAATTTTTCGCGCTCTTCAAGTTTTTCCCAGAAGCCATCATTTTCCTTGGCGAGATTGAACTCATGGGAACTGATCATAATGTCTAGATGCTGATCCAGTCCCGAGGCCGCTACCTTGATCGCCAGGGCTTTGGGGTGGGCATTGGTCAGCAGCACAATCTCTTTATCCATGCTTTTAAGAAATGCCAGGAATTCAGGGCAGTGAGGGCGCATTCGGATTAGATGGCGCACTTCCTTTTTCAGGGCCTCGACATCAAGATCCAGTTGTTCAGACCAGTGATCCAGGCAATACCAGAGCAGACTGCCATGGGTAGCTTCTGACATTTGCTGCAAGGTTTGCCGGGCTTCCGCCAGGGGGATAGCGCGCCGCTGTGCAAACCTGGCGGGAAGGAATTCCAGCCAGAAATAATTATCAAAACTTAAATCCAGTAAGGTGCCATCCATATCAAGCAGCACAGTATCAATTTCTTTCCAGTTCACCATAGTGGAGTTTCAGACAAGTCGCAGGAACTTCTATTATAATCGACTGTCATTTTAATTCTCTTTATAGTGACAGTTTTCTTTTAGTAAATATGCAGGGAAAATCAAATGATACTGGATGATCTTAAAATAATTGCCCACGATGCTGGCAAGGCCATTCTTGAAGTCTATGCCCGGGACGAAGATATTGCGATTATCACCAAGGATAACGATTCCCCGCTTACTGAAGCTGATCTTGCTGCCCATCGAATTATTGTTGATGCACTGCGTGAACTAACCCCTGCGCTGCCAATACTTTCCGAAGAATCAAAAGCGGTATCCTGGGAAGAAAGACAGTCCTGGGAAACCTATTGGTTGGTAGATCCCCTTGATGGCACCAAGGAGTTTATTAATCGTAACGGTGAGTTTACCGTGAATATCGCCCTGATCGATAACGGACGTCCGGTGATGGGCGTTGTCTATGTACCGGTGCTGGATATTATGTACTACGGCAGTGGTGAGGGTGCATTCAAGGAAGTAGAGGGTAAAACTGAAGCCATTGAGACTGCCAAAATCGACGCCAATCAACACACCGTGGCCGTAGTAGCCAGTCGCAGTCACAAGGGCGATGAGCTGGAAGCCTGGCTGGAACGGGCTGCAGTGCGCTTTCCTCAAATGGAGCTTGTCAGCATGGGAAGCTCGCTGAAAATCTGTCTGGTAGCGGAAGGGCGTGCTGATATTTATCCACGTCTGGCATTGACATCAGAGTGGGACACTGCGGCTGCCCAGGCGATTCTGGAAGCGGCGGGAGGTATCCTGACTGACACAGAATTTACTGTTTATCGATACAACCAGAAGCAGGATATTCTTAATCCCTATTTCTTTGCCATTGGTGATCGGCAGTTTGACTGGCCTGGAATCTAACCCTTCTTGTATTAATTATTCCAGGTATAAGTTATTCGAGCCGCGCCAAAGCCTTCTGAGCGCGTTCGTTACCTCTGGCGGCCGAATCGCGATACCAGCGCAGTGCTTCATTTAAGTCTTTTTCAACACCACGACCGTTTTCATACATCCTGCCCAGTTGCCATTGCGGAATAGCATCTCCGGCAGCGGCCGCCTGCAACCACCAATACACAGCTTGCGCATCATCCTGTCTGACGCCGGTGCCGGATTCATAGATATTGCCAATGTTGTGTTGGGCCAGAGTATTACCCAGCAGCGCTGCACGCTGATACCAGCTGGCAGCGACTGCAACATCTTTATCTTTACCCAGGCCTTCAGCATGGGCGGTGCCCATCAGGAACATGGCTTCGGGATGATTCTGGCGTGCCAGATTTTCAACCGCGTCAATAACACCGGCGGCAATTTCCTGTGCCAGAGCATAGTCCTTTTCAAATTCCATACGCCCGGTTGAATGCACCCGCGCCAGCCACATGACAGAGAGAGTGTCACCAGTGGCAATAGCTTTTTCCAGATGCTGTTTGGCGCGGGAGTCGTCCACTGCGCCGGTTGATCCGATATACCAGGCAATGGCTTGTTCCAGATCCGGGTTTGTTTCTGCTGCCAGCAGGGCCGGGGCAAAAACCTGCATCAGTAAAAATAGAAAAATTCCTGTCAGGGTTTGTTCATTGCGCATTCTGAATTTCCTGCATGCCAATGCTGGCGGGTTGAGTGAGCAGGCTTGCAAGCTTGTCCCAGCGCCCGCTCTCTGGCAAAGACGCCAGGTGTTCATTAATCATATCTCTAGCGACGGTATAGCCAATGGAGTAAGTGCCATACTCATCGACAAATTCCAGTAGTGCTGCGGGACTGGAAATCATGGCCTCTCTTTCCAACCTGAACGTGGCGGCATTAAAAATATTGTCACCGTTATAATATTCCTCGATTACTGGAATTACCGCACTGGATAGCTCGTTCACCAGGGTATGAATCTTAAGGTTGGTTTCTGCCTGGCTTGCCGAAAGTCCGGCAATTGGAAAAAGTACATGCTGTTCAAAAGCCAATCTTTCAGCATAGGGAAAAACCAGCCCAATGCCGGCATTGGCAGCACCTTCGCGAAGCACGGAGCCGGGGCTACGTAACAGCACGACAGTGTCTTCTACAGCTATGCCCTGGGCATCATCAGCATTATCCATAAGCACAAACTGGGCGTGATGCCCGGGATAACCTTCATGACAGGCGAGATCCACCGCACCACTAACCAGCCCGATAGTCAGCCCATTAATTCTTAAGGTGCTCTTGTTATCCCCTTCATATTGATGCCAGGCGGCTTGCACATCGCGTGTCCATTCAATAGTCAGTGACTCGTCAGTTGGTAGAGACCAATAGGCCAGAGTCCGCTGTCTGCATTCGGCCAGAGCTGCTTCGAAAACGGCTTCGCGTTTATCGGCAGGAATCACCAGCCTGTTATTCCAGGAAGCGAGTTTAAAGGCCAAAGTGCCACGCCCGGGCAAAAGGCTTTCCAGCTCATCGAGTTTTTCCTGATAGGAAACTGTTTCCGTCGGTAGTGATAAGCCGTAAAGGGTATTGGTTTCTTCTCTGAAAGGCAGTTTGCCGGGCACCTGAATTGTTTCAATGATCGTAACCAGCTGCTCTACTTTCTCCAGTAAGTGTTGAGCACGCGCCTGGGTTTCCGGCACTGTGTTTTCTTTAATACTGCTGGCAAGGCTGCCGGCATCGGCAAGTATTTCTGCCATTGTGCTGGTATTACGCTGTGCTTTTTCAAGCAGCTCAGGGGGACCGAAATAACTGTCTACTTCGCCTTCTTTCTGCTGATCAAGAGCCAGCGCAAGCGCCACATAGGATTGCGCCTGTTTTTCCATGAGTGCCTGCGGGCTTGAGAAAATGCCGCTTGCCCAGAGGCCGGCTGCAGCCAGCGCAACAACAAGGACTCCAGGCAAAGCGATAGTTTTTGGTGATGAAAACATTTGTATTTTTTACCCACGACAAGATTATTGAGCTGTTAATCTGCAATCTGCAAATTAAAAAGCCGACGTTTGTTTCAGTGATGCCAGTACGTCAGCAAGAGTATTCCTGTAAAGAAACGGCCGCTGTAGTGAGCCGGACTGAGGAACTACTCTGTACGCAGGGCATCAATCGGATCCAGCAGGGATGCACGCCGTGCCGGATAGCTGCCAAAGATCAGTCCAATAGTAGCGGCGATGCCGATGGCCATGGCCATGGCAGTTAGTGAGACACTGGCGGGCCAGCCCAGTGACCAGCCGATTACCCGGGCTGACAACAGCCCCAGAACAAGGCCAATACAACCCCCGATAACACTCAGGGTCACGGCTTCAATAAGAAACTGCATGGCAACATCAGCTGAACGTGCACCAGTGGCCATACGCAAACCGATTTCCCGGGTACGCTCGGTAATGGATACCAGCATGATATTCATAATGCCGATGCCGCCGACAATCAGTGAGACGCCGGCAATACTGGCAAGAAGAGCCGTCATGGTATTACTGGCGCGATCCAGGGTGTTGGCCATTTCATCCAGCGTCACTTCATCAAGCTTGGGCAGGTTGGCCAGGGCAAAAGCTGCGGCAGGGGTATACAGTCCCTTGGTAAGGGCCTGGGCGGCCTGGGTTTCAACAGTGAAGTCATCCGCCTCAACACCACCACCGCTTTGCGCCGCCAGGAAATTCACATCGTCTCTTGATTCAATGCCGTGGCGCGCGCGGAGCAGCACGGACACTTCACCGGAAATCCTTGAAGTCTCACCGGCTTTTTCAGCAGCAATGGTAATGCTATCCAGATGGGATATATCCATGCTTTGCTGCAGTGTCTGCCAGGGCACAAACAGGATTTCCGGCTGGTCATCAATTGCGGAGTCGGTAATGCCAACGATGGTGTAAGTGATGCCGCGCAGCTCAACTTGCTGATCAACCGCATTGCCACCGAACATGGTCTGGGCAAGCGTGGAACCAATAACAGCTTCATTGGCTGCGCCGGGAGCGAACATGCGGCCATCGGTCATATTCCATGAATAAATATCGGAAAATTCCACCGCGATACCAAGCACCAGGGTAAACACATTTTCGCCATTACTGCTGATAAAGGTACGCAGGGAAAGGCCTGGGCTGACGGCACGAATGCCGGTGATATTCTCGATTATGGCGTTGGCGTCTGCTTCGATCAGCGTGGCTGCTGCGCCACGGCCAGCCGCGATGCCGACACTGTCACCACCACGGGTGTAGTTACCTGATTTAACAAAAACGATATTGGTGCCGGCAGAGGCCACTTCATCTTCCACGGTGCCGCGTGCCCCGGTACCCAGGGCGACCATGGTGAGAACAGCAGCAACGCCAATAATAATACCCAGCATGGTGAGCAGGGTGCGCATGGGATTACGGCTCAGTGATCGGGTAGCAAGACGCAGGTTAACGGGGAGCATGGTAAACATCGTGGTTCCTCAACATTCTCGGATCGAATCAAACAATAAATATGACATTTCGGGTTATTCAGATTTCAGGGCAACAACAGGATCCAGTTGGGCCGCCCTGCGCGCAGGGCCAAAACCAAAAATGATTCCGGTCAACGCCGCCATGGTGATGGACAGCATGAACATGGATGGATTAATAGCAGTTGCCCATTGCAGTCCATTAGCCGCGATATAAAGTCCACCAGCTCCCAGTACCAGTCCTACCAGTCCACCCAGGGCAGCCAGCGTGACGGCTTCTACCATAAACTGCATCAGTACATCTTTCATGCGTGCGCCAAGGGCCATACGCAAACCGATTTCCCGGGTACGCGCTGCTACCGATACCAGCATGATATTCATCACACCAATACCGCCTACCAGCAATGAAACAGCGGCGGCGGCTGAAAGTAGCAGGGTAAAAGTACGACCGGCCTGGCGCAGGCTCAGAGCCATTTCTTCCCAGGCTTCCTGTTCAAATTCAACAATATTCGATTGCACGGCGCGCGCCAGTCGTGGATCCATCCCCATGCTGGGCATGGCGGACGTGCTTTGTGATTCCACTCTAAAATCATCTACCGTGTCTTCCGGGATCTGACGTAATTCACGTAAACCGGTTTTGATAGCAGTGACGACTTCTGTGGTATTGGCCACTGAATTACTGCGGACCTTGATCTCATCATAGTCGCTACGATTGAGGAGAGTTTGGGCCAGCCCCATGGGGATATAGAGCCTGGGGACGATAATGGAGCCACCGGTGGCCTCGCCATCTTCTATCAGACCAACCACCTGCAGGGTGGTACCGGAAATATTCAAGCTTTGTTCCAGCGCAGGCTGCTGCGGCCAGAGTCGTTCGGCAACGGCGCGCGTGACCAGCATCACCGGCGCGCCGGTTTCATGTTCAGCCTCTGTAATAAGACGTCCATCCTGCAGTTCCCAGCTATGCATTTCCGGCCAGGCGGATTCGAAACCATAGATATTGGCGGTACGCATGACGATGCCGGGATTGTTACCCATGGTGACATTGCCGGCGATACTGCTGGCAGCGGCACGAATATTGGTGACATTGCCGATGATGTAATTTTTTTCTTCTGCTCTTAGAAGCCAGGCAGGGGAACGATTTTTGGTTTGTCTGACAGCAGTGATGCGTTCGCGTGCCGCCTGCAAGGCGGCATTTTCCTCGAAGGCCCATTCATTATTAAGATCATCTTCGGACATTGAACCTTCGGCCAACTCGCCACCGCTGTTGTCCTGTTGGCCATTGGTGGTAATCGACGGTGGCCGAAAATTTCCCGCCTTGACGGTAATCAGGGTAGGGCCGGCGCTTTCAATTTGCGACTCAATCTGCTGCTGGGCACCCAGGCCCAGACCGGATACCAGCACCACCATGGCAACACCAATACTCATACCACTTAAAGTCAGCATAGCCTGCAAACGATTTTGCAGCAGGGCTTTCAGTGCCATCCGAAGATTGATTAGCATCAGGGTTCAGGCCTCGTGTGCAGACATGGCGGGCATTGCTTCCATCATGCTGGGGAAGAGTCTGGCGGGAAGCTCAAACACAACCGGTTCACCCTGAAAAACAAAGGCTACGCGTACAATGGTTTCTTTCTCTTTAACTACTGCGGAATCGCCGCTCCAGTAATCTCCTGCTTCACTGGCGCTCATGCTTACAGTTTCCATGGCAGCGCCATCGCGCAGGATGTCTACCTGAACATCGGAAACTACCGCAGCAGGCAAAGGAGCCCGGGAGGCATCGCTGTAGTAAAGGTTTACGCCACCTTCCTCGCCGAGTACGACTTCAAAGTGCAGGTCGATATACATCATCACCAGGCCGCCAAAGCTGGCATCGTGGCTACCGTGGACTTCATCACCATGGGCCAGTGCTCTTACTGGAGATAGGAAGGTCAGTGTCAGCAAGACAATTGCCAAGCGGGTTATAGCTGTCATTTTCATAATCAACGCCTCATCTTCTAAGGGGTGGTTGGTAAAGATTTTTTTACAGAGTTTAAATAATTATTCAGATCGTAACGCTCCGATAGGATCCAGGCGCGCGGCTCTTTGCGCCGGATAAACACCGGAAAGAATCCCCAGTACCACGGCAACGGCGATGGCCAGTACAGTCGAGAGGATAGAAATATCGGTGGACCACTGGAAAAACCCTTCTACAGCGGAAGCGATAAATATTCCCAGTAGAGCACCGAGAATGCCGCCAATAAGACTTAATGAAACGGCTTCTATGATGAACTGGGTAGCAATATCCCGACGCCGGGCGCCCATGGCAATGCGCAATCCCACTTCACGGGTACGTTGAGTGACGGATAGGAGCAAGAGGTTCATGACGCCGATGCCACCCACCAGTAAGGAAACCGCTGCGATGCCTGCCAGCAGAACCATCATGGTGCCGTTGGCGCGTTCCAGGGACTGCGATAATTTGGCGATAGTCAGATCATCCACGCTTTCCATATTACCGGCAACGACTCTGGCCAGTTCAGGTGAAAGGCCTTTACCCAGCAACTGTTCTGCCTGGGTTTTTACGGTGAAGTCATCGGCCATCATGTCTGTAATACCGTGACGCTGGCGTAACAGCTCCTTGATCTGTCCGGCAATGCGAGTGGTCTCACCGGCGCTCTCGCTGGTAACAGTAATGGTATTGAGTTTGCTGAGGTTGAGCAAACGGTGGACGGTATTGATGGGAATATAAATCGCATCAAACTGATCATCGCCAGCAGTGGGTTGTGTCGCCCAGCTCTGGCTGTCCACCATGCCGACGATCTCGAAAGACTGATTCCACAAGAGCACCGATTTGCCCACCGGATTGTTGCCAACGCCGAACAGTTTGTCTGCAGCAACCCGGCCGATAACCATGACCTGTTCACTATTTTCTACCTGGTCTTCAGTCAGAAACTCGCCAAAGGGGAAATACCAGCCGCTGCGAATCTGGGGTAGTGTCGCTTCGGTGCCATGCAGGCGGGTAAACCACTGGCGAGCTTCTTCATCTTCAACAGTGATACGGGCATTCTCATGGACACCGGAGGCGGTAAATTGTACGCCCGGTATTTGCGAGGCGATGGCACGGGCATCATCAAGAGTCAGGGTAGCCGCTGCCCCCAGTCCTGCCATGGAATCACCAAGACGTTCCGAGGCGGTGGGATGATCGTGGGCAGCAAAAGGGTCGTCTTCAAAATGTGCCTGTAAATAACGCGCTGGATTAGTGGCAGCGGAATAGTCAGCGCCCTGAAAAGTTTGTCCATTGCCAAATTGACCAGGATAGTAGGCCGCATTGGTAAAGCCACCACGATTTTGTTGACGAGCGATCAGGTAGTCTTCCAGTAATTGCTTAACGCGAGGGTCATCGATACTGCCATGATCGGCCTCAACGCCACCGCCACCGCTTTGTTCCACTTCGTAGTTACCGGCAGTCACAATAATCATATTCACACCGGCCGCCAGTAATTGATCACTGATGGCTTCCTGGGCCCCACGGCCCAGCGCAATACTGGTCACCAGTGCACTGACACCGACGGTGACACCGAGCATGGCAAGTATGGTCTGCACCCTGTTGCGTAACAGTGATTGCAAAGCCAGTGGTAGAAATAGGCTGATATTTGGCATAGTTAAGTCCTGTTCAGGTAACTTTCCTATTGATACTACTACTTATTAAATATTATAAAAATCGAATCAGAGTCCTTGTTATTACCCTAGTCTGCAACGGCTGCTACAGGTTCTGCTTTATAAGCTGTTCGGGTTTCATCAAAATCTTCTCGAGGCGTATTGGCTTCGTCACTCACAACCAGGCCATCGCGCATGGAAATAATTCTGGTGCCATAGGCTGCAATTTCAGGCTCATGGGTAATTAGAATAATAGTTATGCCTTTTTCTTTCCGCAGTTCCTGTAATAACTTCATCACTTCGATGCTGGTTTTTGTATCCAGGTTTCCGGTTGGCTCATCAGCCAGAATGATTGCCGGGTTGTTTACCAGGGCGCGGGCGATGGCAACACGTTGTTGCTGGCCACCGGAAAGCTGACTGGGATGATGATCAACACGATCAGCCAGCCCCATGGAAGAAAGTGCGCTTAAAGCCATTTCCTTGCGTTCTGCGCTTGTCAGTACCGGTCTTGAATAGAGTAGAGGGACTTCAACATTTTCTGTAGCTGTAGTTCTTGGCAGCAGATTAAAACCCTGGAATACAAAACCGATCTGACGATTACGAATCTCCGCCAGGGCTTCCATTGGTAGCCCGGACACATCGTTGTCATTTAGCATATATTCACCGGACGTTGGCCGGTCCAGACAACCAAGGATGTGCATAAGGGTCGACTTGCCTGATCCTGAGGGACCAGTAATGGCAACAAACTCACCTTCTTCTACCTTTAGCGTTACATCGCGCAAGGCATTCACGGTGTTGTCACCCAGGTAATAGGTCTTCTTGATATTTTCCAGTGTAATTACAGACATAATAATTCCTGCATCCAAGGTTGTTTCTGTACAAAAAATTAATAGTTACTGCAGTACTGTACTGCGCAGTTTTGCAAAACTATAGCTACCTAAAATTGTTAAATGCATAAAAGCATTTCCTGCATACATAAAAGCAGTTCCTACATAGAAGCAGTTCCTGCATAAAAGCAGTTCCTCAATAAGAACAGCATTCTGCCGTTTTCACTCTTCCCCCGTCGGAGAAAGAATGAAAACGACAGGCCGGCAAATCCGGCCTGCCATTTTTTACGCGCTGATTACCCGAGGTAACCCGTAACGATTATTCTTACTCCTCATTCAATCCCAGGAAGTTATAAATAACCGTGGCGATGGATTTCTCCATCCCAGCCATACCATAGGTGCGGCCAGCGCCTTCAATCACGAAGTACTCATTGGCGGCATGTGAATTACCGCCACCACCGACATAGCCGCTGGCAATAGGGATGTCATAAACATCACCGGCAAACAGGTAAGCAGGCCAGTAGCCACCAAGAATGGTTTCATGTTCGATTGGCTCGTTGCTGCCAATACCAAAAATGTCACGCATTCTGTTTGCGGCTTGTGCCAGCGGATTGTTTTCGTCCATGCGCGCCCAGGGCACATCACCAACGATATTGATTTCCACATCATCAAAGCCGTGCTTGTCCAGATGAACACGCAACAGGTTCACAATTTCCAGACCATCCTGGTTGGGGACATAGCGGAAGTTATGCTTGGATACGATGCGATTTGGCAGGATGGCACCGGAGCCACCTTCAAACATATTGCCTGCCCAGATACCGTCGAGGTTCATTGACGTTCCAGCGCGGGCCATCTTCTGGATTTCATAAGGATCATCAGAGATGAAGCGGGCGACACCCAGGTTCTTGGCAGCCACTTCCACATTCATATTTTCTGCAGAGGCACGCAGGTATTTTTCTTCAGAATCCGTAAGCGGCACGATGTCATCATAGAAACCATCAATCATGACCTTGTTTCCGGTTTCATCCACCAGCGTGTTTAACATCTTGATATGGCGCCAGGCCGGCGCATCTACCTGACGTTTACGACCGCCATGGATATTACTGTAGGTAGGACCACGTCCCCAGGCTTCACCACTGGTAATCAGTTCGACGAATACACAGCCTTCTGAGTTACCGCCGCCCCACATAACGTCAACGCCTTCAAATAGTTCCGGGTTATCGCGAACGAACTTTCGGTAACCGATGGACATGCGTTCTTCATCACCCTCGGCGACAAAAATAACGTTCATGGGCAGTTTGCCGGTCACCGCTTTCATCGACATCATGGTGTTCAGGAAAGCCATCTGGCGACCTTTTGAATTATTCGCGCCGCGGCCAATCAATACCTTGCTGTAAGGGGCCTGTTCCACCAGTTGGGCCTCGAAGGGAGGATAGCTCCACAGGTCTGGCTGCGTGATGGGCATGGTGTCGTACATCCAGTACACCACCATGGTGGTATCGGCGCCTTCATCACAATGGGCATAAACCACCGGGTTACCCTGTTGGCCCCATTCGGTAATGCCGACATCATAAACCTGGGATTTCTGACAACCGAGTTGATCGAAGAAGCCTTTCACCATAAAGGCGGATTCCTGAATGCCTTCACCGGTATTGGAAATACTGGGCTGCTGGACCCATTTCTGCAGGTTGATGACATGGTCATCAATGTTTTCATCGATATAGTCAAAAATTTCTGCCAGCTCAGGGTTGTGAATCTGGCTCATGTCTATTTCCAGCTCGGTATCACCGCGGGGACGAATACCCAGTTTGGGTTCAGCTTCTGCGACGGCCATGGTAGTGCTTGCCATTGGCGCCGTGTCAGCAGCGGACATTGTCGTGTCGGTGGATTCAGAACAGCTTGCTGTAATACCTGCGCAACAGGCGATTGCCAGTAGCTTCAGGGTGTGAACATGACGTTTATTACTCATTGCTTGCTCCCATTTATTCTCTGTTAATTTTTTAGTGCCTTACTACAGTCTTGCCTGATTTATTCTGCTGATGCGTCGTTGAGGCCGGCATAGTTATAAAGCACGGTAGCAATAGATTTTTCACCACCTGCCAATCCATAAGTGCCGCCTGCGCCTTCAATAACAAAAAATTCATTCGCTGCGTGGGAGTTACCGCCAGTACCGGCATTACCGCTGGCGATAGGAATGTCGAGCACATCACCGGTAAACAGGTAAGCAGGCCAGTAACCACCGAGAATAGATTCCTGTTCAGCAATGGGGTCGTTGTAGGCAATATCGAATGCGTCAAAGGTTTTCATCACGGCTTCAGAAATTTCCGTGTCATAGCGCATCTTGGCCCAGGGCACATCGCCAACGATATTGATTTCGACATCTTCAAAGCCGTGTTTGTCGAGATGAGCACGCAGCTTGTTGACGATATCGATACCATCCTGGTTCGGCACATAACGGAAGTTATGTTTGGACACAATGCGGTTTGGCAGGATGGCACCGGAACCGCCCTCAAACATATTGCCGCCCCAGATGCCGTCCAGATTCATGGACTGACCGGCACTGGCCATTTTTACTACTTCGTAGGGATCGTCAGAAATAAAGCGGGCAACGCCAAGATTCCTGGCAGCCACTTCAAGATTCATGGTTTCTGCGGCGCGGCGTAATTTTTCTTCCTCGATTTCTGTCAGTGGTTCAATATTGTCGTAGAAGCCATCAATCATGACGGTATTCCCGGTTTCATCCACCAGCGTGTTGAGCATTTTGATGTGACGCCAGGCCGGCGCATCTACCTGACGTTTACGGCCACCATGAATGTTGCTGTAAGTCGGCCCGCGACCCCAGGCTTCACCGCTGGTAATTAATTCGACAAAAACGCTGCCTTCTGAGCCACCGCTAATGCCGCCCTGGCGACCAAAACGGTACATGGCATCAGCGTCTTCAAATAATTCCGCATGGTCGCGCACAAACTTGCGGTAGCCGATGGACATTCTTTCCTCGTCACCCTCGGCAACAATAATAAGATTGACGGGCAGGGTGCCGGTGACGGCCTTGATGGACATCAGCGCATTGAGCTGTGTCATTTGTGGGCCTTTGGAATTGTTGGCACCACGACCAATCATGACTTTCTTGTAGGGAGCCTGTTCTACCAGACGTCCTTCAAAAGGAGGGTTTTTCCACAGATCTGGCTGGGTGATGGGCATGGTGTCGTACATCCAGTAAAGCACCAGGGTTTTTTCCTTGCCTTCATCACAGTTGGCATACACCACCGGATTACCCTGCTGGCCCCATTCAGTAATACCGACGTCGTAGACATTGGTCTCCTGACAACCGAGCTGGTCAAAGAAACCCTTCACCATAAACGCTGATTCCTGAATGCCTTCCCCGGTATTGGAAATACTGGGCTGTTGAATCCAGCGTCGCAGATTCATTACATGTTCATCAATATTCTCATCAATATAGTCAAAAATTTGCACCAGTTCCGGGTTGTGGATCTGTGACATATCGATTTCAACCGTCTCATCAGCTACGGCTCTGATACCCAGAGAGTCAGCTGCAGCAGGCATCGAGGATGCCGGGGCAGCGGTCATTGTGGTGCTTTCAGTGCTGCCTGGTGCAGAATTATCACTACACCCTGCGATAAAGGTGGTACTAAACAGAAAAGTAGCTAATAAAAGAGGCCTGGTAGGTGTTGCTGTAAAATATTTCATGGTGATGCTATCCCCGATCTAAAGCCGGCTCAGCATTGGTAGAGTCGGCAGGTTATTACAGTTGTTAAAACAACTTTTGAGTGGAAAACCGGGGGTTTTATTCCGCAAAAGCAGGTGTCCGGTTTTATCCCGCCAGTGGAGAGATGCAGAAAATGTACCAAGACGCAGAAAAAATGAGTTGTTTAATTTGCAGCTGGCCTTCATGAATTGCGGTTACGCTCTGATGGCCAGTATTTTCAGGCTTTGATGAGAAATAACTGAGGTCTCAGACCAGATAGCCGGTGTTTTTTTATTCACACTTTTTCCGATCTCGGCCTGGAAACAAATAAAAAAGTAACCAAAGTTGCGCATGAACGAGTATTTCTGCACTTTTTGAGAGCGCATGGTTACAAATGAATCCAGTAAACATCTAGTAAGTCCCTGTTAAACTTTTCCTGTCGAGCTTGTTGGGAAAATATAAAAAACCTTCAGACGCGTTAATCAGAATTTTATTAATCTAAATGCCAGATCAGGTCATGCGGCATATGCTATCAAGGAATTACCGGAGAAATTATCGAACAGCCTGTGCAGAAATTACAAATGCGCGTTTGTACGCCTCCGGAAGCGTTATGCGCACCGTATGCGGGCATGTTGCACCAAAAAAGAAGGCGCAAGCCCAACGCTTTCAAAGTATTTTTTGTTCAGTTGAAGTGCGTTGATTTGGTGTTTTTGCCATGCATTGGGGCATAAAAAAAAGGGATTAACCTTGCTTTTCATCGGAATAAATATTTTTTTTATTAATTATTTTCATAAATAGACGGCATCATAAGCACTTACTTAATGATTCCTTTATGTAGGCCAAAAAAAAATCGTAAGTTTCTGAATAACAATCATTATTATTACTCTGAATGAAAGTTCCAAAAGTGATAATTCGGCCTTCACATTTTATGCACAGTTGTTCAGCTCAAATTGTGCGGCGCGAAAATTTGTATATTCTGGCACGCTAAATGCAATTAACTCTCCTGTAACCAGATTACATTTTTTATACCGCCCCAATGCGGGGCAAAAAAATCAGGAGAGCAAAAAAATGCACGTTCCTTCATTCAAGTTGAAAACAGCTTCTACACTTGCGGTAAGTATTGCGACTGCAGTTATGTGTATTGGCACTGTTAACGCACAGGACGCCCCTGGCGTTGAATCCATTCAGGTAACCGGTTCACGTATTGCTCGTGACGGTTATGATATGCCTACCCCGGTTTCCGTTCTGGGTGATGACGACATCAATGCAGAGGCACCAGCCAGTATTGCTGAATTCGCCATGACCCTGCCTTCTATTCAGGGTAGTACTACAGCAACTACCAACTCCGGCTCATTGAGCTCTGGTCAGTCAGGTATTTCTTCATTGAACCTGCGTGGCCTGGGTACTGGTCGTACCCTGGTATTGTTTGATGGTCAGCGTTCAGTAGCTTCCTCAGCAGTAGGCCTGGTTGACACCAATACTTTCCCGCAGGCACTGGTTGAACGAATTGAAGTGGTATCTGGAGGTGCTTCCTCTGCCTACGGTTCTGATGCCATTGCCGGTGTTGTTAACTTCATTATGGATAAAGACTATACCGGTGTGAAAGCTGCGGTTGAGTACGGTGAAGTCACAGAATACGGTGCTGCCAACCAGCGTATGGAATTCACCATGGGTAACAGTTTTGCTGACGGCCAGGGTCATTTCCTTTTCAGTACTGAGTACTATCAGCAGGATGGTATTCGCGATACGGACGCCGATTGGCAGTTACGTGGCTATAACGGCATCGTAAATCCGGATCGAGGCACTGCTGGTCAGCCTTACTATATTACTACCTTTGATTCCGGTATCAGTGGTTATACTCCAGGTGGATTGATTGTCAGTGGTCCTTTGAAAGGAACCTACTTCGGCGAAGGTGGTGCAGTAGATCAGCTGAACTACGGCGTTGAATCCGGTATCTGGCAGATCGGTGGTGACTGGCGCTATGCCCAGTCTTCCATTCTGGGTACCAACTCGCTGCAGGCCTCTTCTTCTCGTAAGAGTGCATTTGGTCGCGTCAGCTGGGAATTGTCTCCTGAAGTTACAGTCTTTGCCCAGGGCTCGTTCGCTGGCTATGAAGGCGACAGTGACTATATCCGTCCTACTGACCGTAACCGCACAATCCAGATTGATAATGCTTTTCTACCCCAGTCAGTCAGGGATCAAATGATTGCTGAAGGGCTTACTTCCTTCAGAATGAGTAGCGCGCGTCAGGACATTCCTCTTGCAGGAGCCAACAATACTCGTGGTACTACCCGTTTTGTCGTTGGTGCCGAGGGTATGTTTGATTTTGCCGGCAGGGGCTTTACCTGGGATACCTACTATCAGCTTGGACAGACCGAAACGGATGAGCATCAGAACCCCACATGGTCGTTTGCGAATCTTGCAGCAGCTTCTGATGCGGTGTTTGATGCCAATGGCGAGATTGTTTGTCGTTCAGGTGTTGCGGGATGTGTTCCTTTAAATTCCTTTGGTGTTGGCGTGGCCAGTGAAGAAGCCCTGGATTACGTTTTGGGACGTCCCCGTCGCGAGCAGTTCTTTGATCAGGAAGTGTTTGCTTTCAACATGCAGACAGAAATTGATGGTTTCGCTGGTCCTATCGGCCTGGCAACAGGTGTGGAATGGCGACAGGATGAAATTGACGCTTTCGTTGACCCCAAGTACAACAGTGGCTGGAAGTATGGTAACTATAAGGAAACCAGGGGTAAGCAGAGCGTAAAAGAGATTTACGGTGAAATCGTAATGCCTTTGATGGAAGGCCTTGAGTTCAATGGCGCTGCCCGTTATACCGATTACAGCAACTCCGGTGGTGTAAACACCTGGAAGGCTGGTTTAACCTGGATGCCCATTGACGATGTTACTTTCCGTCTGACCCAGTCCCATGATATTCGTGCGCCAAACCTGAGTGAGCTGTTTGATGCCGGTACTGCCCGTTCCAACTCTGTTGATATCGGCGGTGCTTCTACACCATTCATCCAGAACCTTCAGGGTACCCCTACTGTAGGGCCTGAAGAAGCCGATGCCTTTGGTTTTGGTGTAGTCCTGCAGCCTCGCTTCCTGCCTGGTTTTGCTGTTTCGGTAGACTATTATGATATAGAGGTGGACGGTGTTATTGGCTTCCTGAATGCACAGCAGGTAGCAGATGGATGCTTCCTGTTCAACAACGCCGGGCTGTGTAACCAGTTACGTTATGACGGCAATGGTACTCTTCAGTTCATCGATCTCAAGTATGACAACCTGACAGGTTTAATCTCTGAAGGTGTGGATGTTGAAGCCAGCTATTCCTTTGCTATGGCCGATTACTTCGGTGACGTACCTGGTGAAGTTAGCCTGCGCTGGATGTCTACTAACTACATGTCAAATGCTACTGATAACGGTGTAGATATTCGTGAACGTGCTGGTGAAAACACCAGTAATACCCCTGATTGGGTTCATCGTGCCACTGTCAGCTACAACCTGGATGATTTCAGCTTCCGCTTGACCGCTCGTGGTCATAGCGATGGCGTGATTGATAACCGATTAATTGAATGTTCAAGCAATTGCCCGGTTACATCGCCGATTAATCGCACTATCAATGACAACAGCATTGATGGCAACTGGTTCTTCGATGCCTATGCCTCCTATGCTCTTGGTTTTGGTGGCGGACAGGGTGAGGTGTTCATCTCTGTGAAGAACCTGCTGGACGAAGATCCTGTTCTGGTAGCGTATCCGTTCAACGTGAACTCCGAGAACCGTCCGGGATATCAGCCAGCCAACAGAAATCTGAATGATGTGCTTGGCCGGAACTTACGCATGGGTATGCGTTACGAGTTCTAAGCTATAACCCACAACTAATTTGATTAGTTTAGGAATCTTAAGGAGAGCCTGAATGTTGAATCAAAAATTGGTATGCGGGTTCATGAGTGCGGCAGTTTTTACTGCCGCACTTTCATGTCCGGTATACGCTGCAGAATTAAACAACGACCAGATCACGTCGTTGAAAAATGAAATCGTCGAATCCGTCGACCAGAAAGCCAAGCTGGCCCAGGTCATGAATGACACGATCTTCAGCTTTAGTGAGCTGGGTTTTCAGGAATTTGAAACCTCTGCCTACCTCACTTCAATGCTGGCCGATAACGGCTTTGATGTTGAAATGGGTATTGCTGGCATCCCTACCGCCTGGATGGCGACCTGGGGTGAAGGTGAACCGGTTATTGCGCTGGGTTCGGATATTGATGGTATTCCCAAGGCTTCACAGAAGCCCGGTGTTGCCTATCAGGAGCCGATAGTCGCTGGTGCGCCAGGTCATGGTGAAGGTCACAACTCCGGTAGCGTGGTGAATATTATTGCCGCACTGACTGTAAAAGAGTATATGGAAGAAAATAATATACCTGGCACTATTAAGATCTGGCCGGGTGTAGCGGAAGAGCAGCTGGGCACCAAGGCCTATTATGTCCGTGAAGGTTATTTTGAGGATGTGGATGCAGTGCTGTTCTCCCATGTTTCCAACTCGCTGGGTACCAGCTGGGGTGGTGGGCGCGGTAACGGCCTAGTTTCCATTCGCTATGATTTCTCCGGTGAAAGTGCACACAGTGCCGGCGCCCCCTGGCGTGGCAAGAGTGCGGCCGATGCCATCGACCTGATGAATATCGGTATCAACTATCGTCGTGAACATCTACGCCTGTCGCAGCGTATTCATTCCGTCGTTGTTGATGGCGGTGATCAGCCCAATGTTGTGCCTTCCAGGGCCAGCATCTGGTACTTCCTGCGGGAAACCGATTACGAGCATATCAAGGGACTTTGGGATATGGCTGACAAGATGGCTGAAGGTGCCTCTTTGATGACGCAGACTGAATGGAGCTCAACGGTGCTGGGTACTGCCTGGCCTGGCCACTTCAATAAAGCTCTTGCTGAACGCAGTTTTTCCTATGCGCAACAAGTGGGCATGCCTGAATGGTCAGAAGATGATATTACTTTAGCCAAGGCAGTGCAGGAACAGCTCGGCGTTGAACAGGAAGGTCTTAATACGGAATTAAGAGAGCTTACTGATCCTCCCGATCCAGCAAGAAATACTGGTGGCGGTTCTGATGATATCGGTGATATTTCCTGGCAGTTGCCAACCATTACCTTGCGCTATCCGTCGAATATTCCCAACCTTCCGGGTCATAACTGGTCGAACGCTATTGCCATGGCGACCCCTATTGCCCACAAGGGCATAGTGGCTGGTGCCAAGGTTCAGGCCTTGACGCTGTTTGATCTGTTTACCGATGAGCAGTTGCTTGAGGATGCCTGGGACTATTATGAAAACGTACAAACCAAGGATGTCACCTACGTTCCCTTGTTGCGTCCCCAGGATGAACCTGCCATTCATTTGAATGCGGAAATCATGTCTACCTGGCGTCCGGTACTGGAAGATTACTATTATGATGCGGATAAATATGACACTTACATGGAACAGCTGGGTGTCGAGTATCCAACGGTAAAATAATAAGGTCTGTACTTTATACGATTTCTCCTAGTCGAATTTGCACCAGAGGGACCTGGTGCAGATTCGCTTCTTTTTGGGTGTTGTAACTTTGTCTAGTTAAACGGTTGTATTTTTCTTTGTCGTTTTTTGCAAGTTGGATAAAAAATTAAAATCGTAAGGGGTTTTTCTGCCATGACCAGTTATATTTTTCAGGCAATTCGGGTTTCAGTAGCAAAATATTTTCTGGCTTTATTTCTGCTGGCTCATATTTTGTTCTCAGCAACATTGGTTGCTGCACAACCGGCAGAATCATTTGCTGAAGTGACCAATGGTCTGGAGCGTCAGGAAGGCTTTGTTCCCTATTATTGGCATGAAGCATCTGACCGGGTCTTTATCGAAATCCCGGTTTTTGACCAGGATGTACTTTATTATGTGTCTGCTGCTACCGGCAGTGGATCAGTTGAGCTTTCTGTGGATCGCGGCATTCTTGCCAGTAAGGTTATTCACTTTCGGCGTAGTGGCGCAAAAGTGCTGGTCGAAGAACAAAACCTCGATTACAGAGCCCTTGGTGGTTCCGCGGCCAGGGCGCAAAATGTAAAGGACTCCTTTGCTACATCTGTGTTGGCTGGTATGCCCATAGTGGCTATTGAAGATGGCCGGGTGCTGGTTGATGCCACCTCTCTTTTTATACGTGACGCCGGTGGAATAGAGACCCGTCTGAACGGTCGTAATCAGGGCGTTTTCCGTTTTGACTCTTCCCTTAGCGGCTTCTATCCGCAGCGCATGAAAGCGTTTCCGGAAAACACCGAAATTGAAACCATTTCTACCTTCAACGTCAGCAATGCAGGCGCGGTGATCCGCAATGTTATGCCTGACCAGCGAGCGCTGACCATGCGCATTCATCATTCCTTTCTCAAACCGCCTGAAGGTTATACACCGCGTCTTGCCGACAGTCGAATTGGCGTGAGTGATATTGAATTTCGCAATTATGCCAACCCGGTAAATGATTCAACCGCAGCCGGTTGGGTCACGCGCTGGCGTCTGCAGAAAAAGAATCCCGGTGCCGCCATGAGTGAGCCGGTAAAACCGATTATTTTTTATCTGGATCCATCCATTCCTGATGACATACGTGAAGCCATGCGTATTGGTACGCTGTGGTGGAATGAAGCCTATGAAGCTGCCGGCTTTACTAATGCCATTGAAGTCAGAGAACCGACACCTGATATGGACCCCATGGATATCCGCTATGCCTGGGTGCAGTGGATTGAAAGGGATGAGCGTGGTTTCTCCAGTGGTGGTACTTTCCGTGATCCCCGTACTGGCGAAATTCTTGGCTCCAAGACGCGCATGGATTCTCATCGCATCAGAACCATTGCCAACTACTGGGAAGCCTATGTGCAGGCAGATACCGGCAGTTTTGGTCTGCCCTCTGAGCAGAAAGAAATGGTGCTGTTGCGACAGTCGGTTCTTATCGCCCATGAACTGGGTCACGTACTTGGCTTTGGTCATAACTGGGCCTCCAGTATCAATGACCGTGCCTCGGTGATGGAGTATCCCACGCCACGGGTCAGGGTAGTGGACGGCAAACTGGATTTAAGTGAAGTCTTTGCTATTGGTATAGGTGAATACGATAAATACATGGTGCGTTATGCCTATTCAGAATTCCCTGGGGCCAGTGAAGCAGCCGAGTTGGAAAATGTCATTCAGGAAATGCGTGAAGAGGGTATTTTGTTTGTGCCTTCGACTGATCCACGCTGGGCCTGGTATGACGACCTGGAAACTCCCGAACAGTATCTGCGGGAAACCATGGCTGCCAGAGAAATAATGCTGGCTCAATATGGTCTGGATAATTTACGCGAGGGCGAGCCGGTAGGGTCCCTGCGTGATCTGCGTTTCTGGATGGTGTATCTGCATCATCGCTGGGCCATTGAAGCAGGTCAGCGTTTTATTGGTGGCATGTATCATAATTTTGTTAATAAAGGCGATGATCTGGTGCCTACAGAAATCGTTCCTGCTGCGCAGCAGCGCGAAGTCCTTTCCCTGTTGCTTGAGGCTATCAGTCCGGAAAACATGATTTTGCGCGAAGATCTTTTGCAACTGCTGACGCCCCATCCAGGAGATAATCTGGAAGACATGTCAGATGACTACGCCTTTGACCAGCTGCGTGCTGCCGGCATTCTGGCCGGGATGATTATTGATCCGCTACTGGAGCCCAGGCGTACAGCAAGAATGGTTGCCTTTGCCGATCGCGATCCGAATACCCTGACGCTGCCGGAAATGGTTCAGGCCCTGTTGGCGATTAGCTGGTATGCAGATGACAGCGACACTCCACGCTACACATCTTTACAGCAGGTTACGGAAGGTGTTGTTTTACAGAGCCTGATGAAGCTGGGTGCTCATGAAGACACCACGCCACAGGTCAGAGCTTATGTTCTTGATCAGCTGGCAGAACTGCGAATGGCGCTGGACTCTCCCAGAGAGCGTGACCCCATGCGTCTTGCCCATTACCGGCAAGCTGCCAGGGATATTGATAACTATCTGCAGGATCCACAAAAATTTGCGCCAGACTTTGTGATTCCCGTCTGGGGATCCGGACCGCGTTCCAGGTATCCTTTACCTCCTGGACCTCCGTTATAGTCGGTTGCCGGAAAATAATATACATTTCATAAACAACATTGATAATGGGTAGTTCATGTTAAAACGCACACCACTTTTTGATAAACATATTGAAGCCGGCGGCAAAATGATTGATTTTGCCGGCTGGGAAATGCCTATTAATTACGGTTCACAGATCAGTGAACACAAGCAGGTTCGCGAGCACGCGGGTTTGTTTGATGTGTCCCACATGACCGTTGTTGATATTCACGGCGAAGGCACGGTCGATTTTTTACGTAGCCTGCTGACCAACGATATTGCCAAACTGGACAAGCCTGGCATGGCTCTTTATACCGCCATGCTAAATGAAGAAGGCGGCGTTATTGATGACCTGATTGTCTATAGCATGACCGGTTTCTTTCGCCTGGTGGTAAATTGCGCGACCCGTGAAAAAGATATTGCCTGGCTGAACCAGCAAGGGGCCAGCTATGACATTGAAATTAAAGAGCGGCCCGAGTTGGCGATTCTCGCAGTGCATGGCCCTGAAGCCATTGAAAAGGTCTGTTCATTACTGTCGTCTGACGATGCTGAAATCGTTATGCAACTGGGTAACTTTAAAGCCGCTGAACTGGGCGAACGCTTTATTGCCCGTACCGGTTATACCGGAGAGAAAGGCCTTGAATTGATTGTTCCAGAAAGCGAGGCAACGACACTGTGGGATGGGTTGCTGGCAGCCGATGTTAAGCCAATAGGGCTTGGCGCCAGAGACTCCCTGCGCCTTGAGGCCGGGATGAATCTATATGGTCATGATATGGATGAAGAGACTTCGCCATTGGCAGCCAATATGGAGCAGGTTATAACCTGGACTTCAGAAGGCAGAAATTTTATCGGCCGTGATGCAGTTATGAAAGACAAATCAAAGCAGCTTGAGGGTGCGCTGCCTTATCTTACCGGACTTGTTCTGGAGGGTAGGGGAGTACTGCGGGAAGGACAGAAAGTCGTTACCAATAGCGGTGAAGGCGTGATTACCAGTGGTGGATTTTCACCAACCCTTGGACATTCCATTGCCCTGGTACGAATCCCTGCCGGTAGCAAGACCTGTAAAGTTGAAATGCGTGGTGATCTGGTAGAGGCAAGGTTGGTTAAACCTAATTTTGTTCGTTTCGGTAAAAAAGTATTTGAATAAATTTTTAATCACTTTTGAAAAGCCTGAATAGTTTAAAACTAAAGCTAAGAGGAAATAATTTTGAGCACTATAAAATATACAACATCCCATGAATGGATAAAGCTGGAAGATGATGGCACTGCGAGTGTTGGTATTAGTGAAAATGCGCAGGACTTGCTGGGTGATATCGTCTTCGTTGAGCTGCCGGATGTCGGAACAGAAATAAGTGCCAAGCAGGAGGTTGCGGTGGTGGAATCTGTTAAGGCTGCCTCTGATATTTACAGTCCGGTAACTGGTGAAGTGGTAGCGGTAAATGAACTACTTCTTGATGCTCCGGAAACCATTAATACTTCCCCCGAGGAAGATGGCTGGATATATAAATTAAAAATCAGTGATGAGTCAGAACTGGATGAGCTGATGGATGCTGATACTTACGCAGAGCATATTGAATGAACACACAGTCAAAAATTGAAAAAGCAGCAGAATTTGAAGATCTGAAATCCTTCGAGAATGCAGAAGAATTTCTGGGTCGTCATATTGGCCCTGATGATGCAGAAGTCGCCGAAATGCTCTGTGAATTGGGGCTTGATTCCCTGGATACACTGGTAAGTTCAACAGTGCCTGCAAATATCCTGCTTCAGGAGAATCTCAAGCTTGGTTCCGCCATGACAGAAAATATGGCGCTGACTGAACTTCAAACCATAATGGCGGATGATACTCCGGGTCGGTCCTACATCGGTCTTGGCTACTATGACACCTTTACGCCAACCGTAATTCTGCGCAACGTACTGGAAAATCCAGGTTGGTATACCTCCTACACACCCTATCAGCCAGAAATATCCCAGGGCAGGCTGGAGTGTCTGTTAAATTTTCAGCAGATGGTGATGGATTTAACCGGTATGGAGATCGCCAATGCATCCCTGCTGGACGAATCTACTGCGGCAGCAGAAGGCATGTCGTTGGCAAAAAGGGTATGCAAGAAAAAACAGTGCAACCTGTTTTTTGTCGATAAAAATTGTTTCCCGCAAACCATTGACCTGATCAAGACGCGAGCTAAAGGTTCGGGTTATGAAATCGTTATTGATGAAGCGGCCAATATTGAAAAGTATGATGTTTTTGGAGCTATGTTCCAGTATCCGAATATCGAAGGTACTCCTGAAGACCTGGGCACCACAATAGAGAAACTGCATGAGCAGCAGGGCATTGCTGTCGTAGCGGCTGACATCATGAGTCTGGTAATGCTTAAGGCGCCGGGAGAGATGGGTGCCGATGTTGTTGTCGGAACTACTCAACGTTTTGGTGTGCCAATGGGTTATGGTGGCCCCCATGCCGCTTACTTTGCTACCCGGGAAGAGTATAAAAGAAGTATCCCTGGTCGCATGATCGGTGTTTCCATTGATGCCCGGGGCAAGCCAGCCTATCGAATGGCTTTGCAAACCCGTGAACAACATATTCGTCGTGAAAAGGCCAATAGTAATATTTGTACTGCCCAGGCTTTGCTGGCAAATATTTCTGCACTTTATGCCATCTATCACGGCCCTGTTGGTCTGAAACGAATAGCGTCAAGAATTCATCGTCTTACTGCTATTCTGGCCACTGCTTTGAACAGGCATGGCATCAAGATTGTGAACGACAGCTTTTTCGATACCCTGACTATTTCCCTTTCTGATGAAGCACTTGCCGATGTAAAAAACAGGGCAGACACAGCCGGGATTAACCTTTTCATGGGTAATGCTGCTCAGGGTAGCGTCGGAATCAGTCTTGATGAATGCTGCAGTCTCAAGGATGTCAGTCTACTGATCCGGGTAATACTGGGCGAGGATACATCCAGTTCTGATCTTGATGCGCTGGATCAGGACATTACTGCCCAGGGTGAATCTACATTTATTCCGCAAAGCGTAAAGCGTCAAAGTGCATTTCTTGAACATCCCATATTCAATATTTTACAAAGTGAAACAGAAATGTTGCGCTATCTGAAGCGTATGGAAAACAAGGATTTATCACTGACCCATTCAATGATCCCGCTGGGCTCATGCACCATGAAGTTGAATGCCACCTCGGAAATGATTCCTATCTCCTGGCCGGAATTCAACAGCGTGCATCCTTTCGTACCGGTCGACAAAGTACCCGGCTATCAAGAAATGATTGCCGGACTTGAGTCAATGCTGGAAGAAATACTGGGTTTTGACGGCATCAGCAGTCAGCCAAATTCCGGTGCTCAGGGAGAGTATGCAGGTTTACTTGCTATTCGCGGTTACCTGGACAGTAAGGGTCAGCAAGACCGTAATATTTGTCTGATTCCAAGTTCGGCCCATGGCACTAATCCAGCCAGTGCACAGATGGTAGGAATGAAAGTTGTCATCGTTGCCTGTGATGAATTGGGCAATATCGACGTGGAAGATTTAAAAGCCAAAGCAGCCGCTCATACCGACGAGCTTGCTGCCCTGATGATCACCTATCCATCTACTCATGGTGTGTTTGAAGAAGCAGTTAAGGAAATTTGCCAGACCATCCATGATTTTGGTGGACAGGTTTACATGGATGGCGCCAACCTTAATGCCCAGGTAGGTGTTACCCGACCCGGGGATATCGGTGCTGATGTATCCCATGTCAACTTGCACAAGACTTTCTGCATACCTCATGGAGGGGGTGGACCAGGTATGGGGCCCATCGGTGTAAAAGCCCACCTGATTCCATTTTTATCGAATCACAGTGTGATCAAGCTTGACGGCCCTATGGCAGAGAATACTGCGGTATCAGCTGCTCCCTGGGGAAGCGCCAGCATTCTTCCCATCTCCTGGATGTATATGAAAATGATGGGCTGGCAAGGCCTCAAAAAAGCCACGGAAGTGGCGATGCTCAATGCCAATTACATCGCCCGTAAACTGGCACCTCACTATCCCATTCTTTATACAGGTAAAAATGGCCTGGTGGCCCATGAGTGCATAATTGACCTGCGTCCATTAAAAGCAGCCAGTGGTATTAGCGAGGAAGATGTCGCCAAGCGTTTGATGGATTTTGGCTTCCATGCACCCACCATGTCTTTCCCGGTAGCGGGTACCTTGATGATTGAGCCTACTGAAAGTGAGTCAAAAATTGAGCTGGATAGATTTATCGATGCCATGATCCTGATTCGACAGGAGATTACTGCGGTTGAATCTGGTGATATGGATGCGACTAACAATCCTTTGAAGCATGCGCCACATACTCTGCGCGACATCATTGAAGAGGACTGGGATCGCCCTTACAGCAAAGAGCAGGGCGCATTTCCGGCACCCTGGTTGATCGAGGCCAAATACTGGCCCACGGTTAACCGTGTCGACAATGTTTACGGTGACCGTAACCTGATCTGTTCCTGTCCTCCACTTGAAGACTATATGTAAGTAGAATGACCAGAAACAATCTGTCACTTATTTAAGAGCAATCTTTTTGTTTATAAAGAGTAGTTTTTATAGGGAAGATTGTTATAAAAGCATGGATTGATTTACAGATACTATTTATATACCCGGAGAAAGCTGAAAAGTGAGTAGCCGGGTTTATCAATTTAGCATGGGAGAAGTGTGTGGATAGTTTTAATAATTTTTTACTTGGCCTGGATGGTCTGCTGGGCTCATCTCCCTGGTTTCCTTTTGTCCTGCTTGGGGTAGGATTGTTTTTTACCGTCTATTTGGGTTTTCCCCAGATTCGCTTTTTCAAACATGCCTGGATAGTGCTGCGTGGCAAAAATGAAAGGGATGACGCGCCCGGTGATACTTCTCACTTTCAGGCCTTGAGTCTGGCGCTGTCGGGGACTATCGGGACAGGAAATATCGGCGGTGTTGGCCTGGCCATTTATATAGGTGGCCCGGCTGCTCTGTTCTGGATGTGGATGACCGCTTTCCTGGGTATGGCTACCAAGCTTACCGAAGTCACTCTGTCACATAAATACCGCGTAGTGGCAGAGAATGGCACCATGGCTGGTGGTCCCATGTATTACATGGAGCGTGGCTTGAAGATGCACTGGCTGGCAATATTTTTTGCTATTGCCACTATTTTCAGTTCCTTTGGTACTGGCAATATGCCGCAAATAAATAATATTGCCTTGAGTGTGCAGTCCACCTTTTCCATTGCTCCTGTCATCACCGGCGCTGTTCTGGCAGTGATACTGGGGTTGGTTATCGTTGGCGGTATTCAACGTATAAAAATCGTTGCCGCTACCCTGGTTCCCTCCATGGCAGCTTTATATCTGGTGGGTGCAATATCGGTGATATTGGTTAATTACGAGAATATTATCCCGTCATTCGGTGCAGTCTTTGGCGGTGTCTTTAATGGTACCTCTGCCGTTGGTGGTTTTCTCGGCGCAAGTTTTGCCTTTGCATTCAGTCGTGGTGTGAATCGCGGGCTGTTCTCAAACGAAGCTGGTCAGGGTTCAGCGCCGATTGCGCATGCTTCTGCCCGTGCAGACGAACCTGTGTCTGAAGGCATGGTGTCTTTGTTGGAGCCCTTTATCGACACTATCGTGATCTGTACCCTGACTGGATTGGTGATACTTTCATCCGGGGCCTGGATCAACAAGTACGAGAATGAGTTCCAGTCTGCAGATATGGCAATCCTTGAAGGTGTTTATTCCGATCAGGATGAAGCTGATCAGGCTGCTTTATACAGTTACCTGATGCAGGACAGCGAAACTACAGTGTCTGCATTTAGTGGAGACATGCTGGTAGTAAATGGAGCTGTCACCAACTCTAATGATTTTACAATGATACATGCCAGATCAGTGGCTGAAGATATTGTTGTTACAGAGAATGGCGAGCCCTATACCGGTTCTGTGTCGGTTGTTGATGGCGCGATTACCCGGGAAGGAATAACTGTTACCGGTAAGTCACTAATACATTCCTCGGCCTTAACAACAATAGCCTTTAGCTATGGTCTGTTTGGCGATTTTGGGCCGTACATCGTAACTTTTTCTTTGGTGCTGTTTGCGTTTTCAACGGCTATCGCCTGGTCCTACTATGGCGACCGCGCGGTCATTTATCTTGTTGGCTTTAAATGGGTGCTGCCATACCGGCTTGTTTATTGTCTTGGATTTTTTATCGCCTCATTTGCCGATACCACCATTGTCTGGAATTTTGCCGCGGTGTCTGTGGTATTGATGGCGCTACCCAACCTGTTTGGAATTTTCCTCTTGCGCAAGGAAATGAAAACCCTGGTACATGACTACCAGGAATCCCATTTGAAATAGTTATTATTTCAGTCAGTCAGAAAGTTCAGGAAAACAGTAAACACTGGCAAATAATCTTTTGCCAGTGTTTACACATATTGCTGACCTGTAAATAAAACGGCGCAAATTACTTTTCACTCTTCACTTATCCCCCCAGTCTTCTCTTCCACTATTTTCAGATATTTGATTGCTGACCTACATCGCAGTGCAGCATAAAAAGGTGAGTTTTAGAAATGTATAAATAATTGTTGATCAATTTTTCAAGGTGCATTACTCTGGTTTGCGCTTGAGAATTAATGTAAAAAATTGCACTAAATTAAGGCAAAAATAGTAAAGTCATTGATTACTTACTGTAAAAAATGACCAATAAGTACTATTTTGCTTCAAAACAGAGCGCAGAGAAGCTGGGAAGAAAATAGAAAATAGAAAATAGAAAATAGAAAATAGAAAATAGAAAATAGAAAATAGAAAATAGAAAGTAAGTAAAAAGTGAGGGGGGAAAAGAAAACGGAATTTCGCTAAACAGAATGGACGCAGGTTTACAAAAATAAAAAAAGTGCTCAACTAAACAAGAGCATCTGGTAATAGCAACTGTATATAGCCGCCAGCTCACAACTGGCTATAAACCGGGATGCATTTATCGTCAGCTGAGAAAAAAGTTCGGCTGGTGATAATCCCGGAATTTTATTCTGGGGACTATCAGCTCCTCGGGCTTGATAATGTAAAAACAAAAAGCCAAAAAGCCAAAAAGCCAAACAGCCAAACAGCCTAACAAATAGACACGTGAAAACTTGATGAGGGGGATATCATCAATGAACACTGCAAACGGGTCAGCGCTGCATTTTTGTCAGCCAAATAGTTTTATTTCTATAATTTCAAGTTTTTCAAAAATTCCGGCAGTTATTTCATTGCCTGCTATCACAATATTTTTATTCAGCTTTAGCCTTGAAGTCCATGCCGGCCTGGATTTAAGAAATCTGGTGTTTGAGCCCACAGTCTTTAACTTAAATTCAGAAAATCTGGGCTCTGGTTTACCCCTGGAAGCAGATGATAACACCCAGCTTGCCATCACCAATCGCTATAACCCGAAAGAAAATCCTGTCACTGATTTTAGTCATTATCTGATTGATCCCTTTATCAATAGTGAGCTTGATGTGGATCACAGTGTGTTGATAGAAAAACAATTAGAGGAGTTGGATAACCATATCTTTAATGAAGGTCCCTATGGCCATAGTTTGGAAAAAGACCTGAGTAATCTGGCGCGTCTTTATCAGGATGCCGGCGAGTTTGCTGCTGCCAGAACAACTCTGGAACGTTTATTACAAATTAATAAAATTAACAGGGGGCTTTTTCACGAAGAGCAAATTCCTATCGCCGAGGCCTATGTTAGAACCCTGATAGCAATGGGAGATTACAACAAGGTAGATGAGCAGCTGGATTTTCTGGTTTATCTGTATCAAAAATGTTTTGGAGTTGATAGCCCTGAAACAATCAAGCCATTGGCGGATAAAGTGGCCTGGGACATGCACCTCTATAGGCTCAGTAACTATCAAAGCAACGCCGAGTTTAACAGCAATGCGCTGACAAGCAGCTTTTCCTCATCGCCTCAGCGCTTGCCCCCTGAGTTTGGCATCTTGTCTAAAACTCAGGAAACCATCGTAAAAGCAATTCAGATTCTGGTCAAAGCAAGAGATTTTGATAATCCTTTTCTATTTGATTTTGAAGAGCAGCTGATAGCGACCTATTTTTATCAGGCCCGCGCCAATGGCATGGTGAATCAGAGCAAGCATCTTGTCAGCAATTTGCAGGGCTCCTATACCAGCATCGATCCCTATGATTTCACTATGGCCAATTTCCTCAGTGGAGAACAGGCGTATCAACGTCTGCTGGGGTATATGGAAAAAAGTGGTCAGGCCTCTTCGTTTGCTTTTGTTCAGGCTGTCATCAGCTTGGGCGACTGGTATATGGTATTTGGCAAAAAACAGAGAGGAATCGAACAGTATAAGAAAGCACAGGCTTTTATTGAGGCCGGGGATTTTAGCCCGCAGGAAACGCAAACTCTGTTGGATCCAAAAATGCCATCGCCATTACCCGCTTTTAATGACTCAGCATTTATTGTGGATGCTGCGAAGGGAGCTGACGATATGACAATTACCTATATGGGTTATATAGATGTCGCTTTTGAAGTGAGTCGCTTTGGTCGGGTAAGGAATTTGGAAGCCCTGGGTAGTTCACCGCAAACGCCGCGTAATGTCATTTCCACGCTGGAGTGGGAAATCAGGGATACTCAGTACAGGCCGCTGTTTATTGCAGAGGATGGAACTGACAGCAAGCAGTTTCAACTCAGGTACTACTATAATTATTAGCCAGCTTTAATCAGGTTCATTCAATGAGAATATTAAGGATACTCTTTCGAGTACCCTTTGATGGCATTCTTAAAAGAACTTATTGAGGGAACTCGTTTAAGGAACTCGGGCAGCCCGCACTTCCACTTCCACTAACCAGTTGGGATTGACCAGATCCGCAACCTGAACAAATGAGCGTACCGGCTTGTTTGGATTTTCTTCGGTACCGAAGAAACGGCTGTAACCACGGTTGAAACCATCAAAATCCAGCAGGCCATATTCACCGGCTACAGCGAAGGCGCGTACCTGAACGATATCACGCATGGACCAGCCTTCTTCTTCAAGAGTCTGCTTGAATTTGGTGAAGGTATTGATCGCCTGCTCCTCCATATTACCCCAGGTACCATCGGGCTTTGCACTGGCGCCCGAACCACTCAGATAAAGTGTTTCGGCATTAGCGGGAATCTTGATGGTGCGATAAAAAAGTCGACCTTCATTTTTTCTCTCGATACCCGAAGTTGACTCAACCATAGCCATGGTTGAAGCTGCCATTGCAGTCGGCTGGGGAGCTGGTTCGGGCTGAACCATCGCTGGCATTTCGACCGCTGCTGTTTCTGCCGGCGCGCTTTCTGAGACGCTCTCTACCACAGTTTCCGGAGCCTGTTCTGTACCAGGCATAATCAGTAAAGCGATAATCACCAGTATCAGAATGGTGATAATGGAATTAGACAGGGTGAATTTTTCCGCCAGGGGAGTACTTGTAATAGTAGACTCTTTTACTTCTGACTCCGTGCTTTCCTGGTCCAGGGTTTCTTTCTCACTCATTTCGGTTTCCTCGCTGGAAAATTTTGTATTAACTCTCTTAACTCTCTTAACTCTCTTAACTAGTCAGAGACTAAACAATCAATCTATTGAATTGATATACGCCAGTACATCCCGCATATCCTGTTCGCTATTCAGCAGTGGTAACGCCACCTGCATACGCAAGCCATAAACATCTTCAGGATGACTGCCACGGTAGCCTGATTTAAACAACTTGAGCTGACTGAGCAGGTACCAGTCATTCTGTCCTGCCAGGGCAGGCGCTGCCAGTAACTCATTGCCCATGGCATCAACACCATGACAGGCGACACATTGCTGGTATAGCTCCTGACCTTTATCCATGTCGCCGCTGATGGTGTCAGGCGCGGGCTCTGCATCCCAGGCTTCGAGCATGACCATAAGCTGGTTGATATCAGTTTCAGTCAATGCGGCTGCGGTTTCCCGCATCTCGTAAGCAGGCAGGTAATCTTTCTCACCGCCGCGCCAGCCATTGCGAAAGGATTCAAGCTGGTTTTTCAGATACCAGGCTTGCATACCAGCCAGACGTGGGCCACCGACGACAGGATTACCCTGGCCGTAGGCACCGTGACAGGTCATGCAAATGCTGGTTAATACAGGTTCCTGTCCGGGAATGGGCATACCGGACTGTTGGGCAAACATTACAGGTGTAAAACCACAACAGGTAAGCAGGCAGGCTAGCAATAGATTTTTCATGGTTTACTGCCTATGCCAGTGGTGCTGGATTCAGTCCACCACTATTACCAGTGGCATGATTGTGTAGATCATTCACAGACCACAAGGCTGAGACGATGGCGCTTTCCTGCCAACCCGCATGCAGCGTTACCTGATCACCAATAAAGTAGTGACGATTTGCCGCCGGGCGGCGCAAGGAATGCATCAGGCTTTCTTCGCTGGAGGTCATCACTGCACCGCGTTGCCAGCGAGCTGCACAACCGAGCATATGATTCATGCGATTCCAGGCAATAGTGATGCCTTTCTCTACATACTTGCGGTAATCAGCATGGACTTTTTCACCCTGGCTGATGGCAGCTTCAATTCTTTCTTCCTGGCTCAGGCGAGTAAAATGCATGCCACCGCCAAAATCATAGGAAGACAAAATAACGCCTTTTTCCTTGAACATACCATGAGGTGGATACCAGATCTGTCGTATCGGCTGATTGACCCAGGAAATACCGCCATAGATATCTTCTTTTTCCCAGAATCTTTCCTTGGCCTGGAAAGCAGACTTGTAGGCTTCACCGCGTCTGACATAAAGCATGGCGTCGGTATATTCGCGCGGGAAATTATGGGTAATGCCAGACATCAGATGAGTCGGAATACAGTTAAGACAGTAGTCAGCCTTGATGGAGTTTTCCATACCCTTGTAACGGTAGGCGATATTGACCGAGTCATCGCCAAGCTCAACAGCGGTCACTATGGCATTGTAGTAAATCCGTTCCGGCATGGTGTTAACAAAGCCGGTAATTATCTTGTCCATACCGCCGACAGGCTGGAACAGGATGGGTCCGGTCTCGCCCTCATTGGCATTAAGCAGTCGGTTAACGTAGGAAGATTTGAGTAGTTCACGGAAAGACACCATTTCTTTCTGGATGCCATGATCAAGATAGCCGCCATCAACATCGGCATAACCTGCACGAGAACTGCCACGGAATTCATTGGCGGAATTCAGATCACCAAAGGATTTGACCATGCCCAGAATGCGTTCTGCTTCCCACTCTGTGAAAGGTTGATCAAGTTCCTGACGGGTAAAATTCTTGGCCAGCACTTCTGCCATAAAACCACGCGCATTGGTGGTAAACATGGAATTCTTGATGGGTTTGCCAGCAAACATATTGTCGTCCTGGACATAGGCTTCCTTGCTTTCGTTGATGAAAACTTCCAGTTCAACACCGAGTTCCTTGCAGTAGTGCAGAATATTGCGATGGGTACTTGGCAGACGCGCCGGACCGGCATTGAAATACATATGCGGATCATCATCAAACTCACAAACCTGTCTGTTGCCGACTTCATCAATGATGTCACCGGAACGCACTGTCATATTGCGTCCGCCGGGGCGGTGGGAAGCTTCCAGGACAATGCAATCGTAGCCGGCTTTGGTCAGCTCGTAGGCAGCAGTCAGGCCGGAAATGCCGGCCCCTAGAATAGCCACGGATTTTCGGTTGGTGGGATCAAGGGGTTTCAGTTGGGGAATACTGGCGGCTGCACTGTTGGGCATTAAGCCCAGAGCGGCGCTTGCACCGAGGACCGCTGCACTGCCACCGGCAGCACCAATCAGGTTAAGTATTTCACGGCGGGTTACTGTTTCGGTCATGACGCCCTCACTATCTGAATGTCATCTGGATAAGTCATCCAGATTACAATGCATCCATCATGCCACTATGCATAAAGTGATAAAAAACAAGGAGATAGAAATTTATAAAGGGGAAAATCCAGAGGAAATAAGCTAAAAAAGGTGCAAAATCAGGAACAAATGCCCTAATTGGTGCAAGGCAGGTAATCCGCCCTGTGGCGGACTATTCGAGGGCTTCTGGTATCAGCTTTGGCTGGCCCTGCCGCGTGGGATCCAGAGTGCCTTCTTGAGCATTCAGAAAGTACCATTCATCACCAAGCTTGATATGGCGATTATTTTCCGCACAAACATACTCTATCCACAGCACATCTTCTGAAGGGGGTGTGTGGCTGTATTGTCTTTTTACCGTCCAGGGGCCGGTGAGGGCATCATCGATGGTGGTGATAGTGTTTTCCAGAGTGTTGTCATCAAGTCGACGTAACTCTTCAAGCACCACGGTTTCATTATTATCATGCAACACTACTGCGGTTGAATCGAAGGATCGAGGCCCTTTGATACTGCGGGTTTCCACTGACAGCATGTCATACACACCATCACCATCTTCGTCATGCCACTGGCCAATGGAATAACCGTTGTATTCCGCCAACATATAATCGGGCCAGTCCCGTCCATCGGTATAAATGCGCCTTACCGCGCTATCCCAGTCAGCCAGAATATACGAGGTGGCGGGTGTTATGACCATTTCAAAGGGAAACGACATGGTCATCAGTCTTGGCATACCCGGAGGCAGGCAGGTAGCAGGTGGATCACCTACCAGAACGCCCTGATCACGCAGGCGCTGGAATTCTTCCCGTTTGGCTTGATACTCTGGCGTTAGTGGGGGCGGCCCAGCGACGGCATAGCCTTCCGGCTCCCAGTTGAGGCTACCCACGCGAGTCCATTGTCCACTCCAGTCCGGGTAGGCATTGCTGGCTTCAGCTGGACTATTTCCTGCGGTCTGTGCGCAACCGACAAGCACGGGCAAAGTAAAAAAAGAAAGGCATATCAAGACTGATCTGTAAGAGATATTCATGTGCGGGGTTAGCCTGTTTTATCTTTTGGCCCTGGGGTCGAAGGGAGTGCCATCAGCATTTCGTACATCGCTATAGTTGCCGCCTGGTGCACCGCTGTGCAAAGGCCGTACGGTAATGATGAGCTCATCCCCCGGCTGCAGAGATTCAGGGGTCCAGCCGCGACGAAATACCAGTGAGGTATTACCGCCTTCCAGGCTCCAGATTACCTCTTCACCATTGTCGTCTTCCACGGCGAGAATAATGAAGGTATGGGGATTGGTAAATTGCCATTCCACCACGCGGCCATGCAGCTCAATCGGATTCTCGGAATCATAAATAGCGGTGGAGTGATGGGCGTTGGCCTGGCTTGCAATCATGACCAGTAGTGCCATCAATATAGAGTGAAAAAATCGCTGTAATGTCATGCTGTATTCCCGTGAAACAAGGCGAGAAAAGAAATGTAGCATGGTTTTCGAACAAGTAAAGCCCGATGTTTTGACCATTAATCCATTGCTTAACCAAATCCGTAAGCCATTGGATGAATATCTTTATTCTAGATGAAAATACTGAACAGTGTGCGCGCTATCACTGTGATCAGCATGTGGGAAAAATGGTGCTTGAGAGTACCCAGATACTCTGTACCGCCTTGAATAAAAAAGGATTCGACACTCCGTATCGCTCCACCCATGTAAAACACCCCAGTGTGCTATGGGTTGAGGAGTCATATGATAATTTCCATTGGCTGGTGGAATTAACCCATGCCCTGAACCGGGAATTTTGTTGGCGCCATGATCGGGATAAGGATCATGCATCAATCAAGGTGCTGCGCGAAATCCGGGGAAAGAAATTTGCCAGCCTTGGCCTGACGCCTTTTCCCCAGGCTATGCCAGATGTCTACAAGGTTGAGGGTGATCCTGTCAGTGCCTACCGGGCCTTTTATATTGGGGATAAAGCACGGTTTGCCAGTTGGAAGAAAAGAGAAACCCCGGAGTGGTTTTTACAGGGATTGAAAGCCATATCTTAGAGATTTGCCTTAAAGCCGTTTTTAAGCAGCTGTTAAAGCCCATGTTGGATATCTATCTTGATGACATCTGCAGGATGAACTTGGTGGCCAGTTCGCATCCCTTCATTTCAATTTCCAGATCATTATTGAAGTAGGAGCCGCCATCTTTGTAGTTGTCTTCCATCCACAGATTGTAGGTCCCCAGCATTTCCTTGACGCTATCTATGGCGTGTCCAGATAAGGTTTCTATATCCGGTTCGACACCGGTTAGCATTTTTTCCGTATTCATCGCAATCATGATGCCATTTTGAACCAATTGCAGTGCCTGGTTTTCATAGCCTGCCGAGACATCGGGGGAATCCTCTGCGGTGAGTGCCGACAGAGTCATATTCAAGGCCGTGCAGCGATTCATAACTTCAGTCATCTGGCTGGCGTCCGCACTTCCCATGCTGCCAAGCAGAAGCTCCGCAACGGGTATCCAGCTTGGTTTCTGGGCAAAAGTGCCGGTTGACCAGGCAGTTGCGATCAGGAATAGAATGAAGCCGTGGAGGAGATTTTGGGGGATTGCTTTCAAATCTGGGTGCCTATTACAGTGGGCGATGGCTATTTAGAGCATGGATCTGGCAATTTTGTCAAAAATAAAATTGTCGAATTTCTTGCGCAGCACACTTCTTTGCCAGTCGCATCCCATACGGCTGAAACCAGTGCAGTCAAAAAATCAGTGGCAAGGTTTGCCGGAAACGTTTCGAAGAAATTCTGTCACAGGCACCAGTCTTTTGCCCGGATTGCCTTGCGCAGCCATAGAAAAACCATAGAACAACCATAGAACAACCATAGAAAAACTATAGAACAACCATAGAACAACCATAGAACAACCAGAGAGAAAGCCAGTTCACCTGATCGGCGAATAACACTATTGCCTGTCTCAGATTTTTCTCTTTCCTGTAGTGGCTTCAAGACATTCTGCATACAGGTCAAGCAGGTCTTTTCGGTAATCTTCTGATCGGTCCTGAAAGACCAGGGTGGTGCTGATATCCTGGCATAATTGCAAGGCCACCAGCTCTGAACTGTTGTCGTTGATATCACTCATACTGACTCCTCCTGATGTTTTATTCGGGTTAATGCTAAGTGATTTTAATTCCCTCTTTATTAATCTTGATCAATTCTCATTTAATTGCCATACCTAGTACTATGATCGGGTGGGAATTTGTCTTTTGCTTAACACAGGTATAAATAACTATGGATATCAACGCTTTCCTCAAGCTAATGGCAGAAAAAGAGGCGTCAGATCTTTTTTTCAGTGTTGGTGCGCCTCCCAGTATCAAAATCAAGGGCACTACCTTGTCCCTGAGTGAGAAAATTCTGCAGCCCGGCGAAGTAAAAAAACTGGCTTATACCATTATCAGCGATGTTCAAAAGGCCGAGTTTGAAGGCCAAATGGAATTAAATTTTGCCATTAATCTTGAGGGGATTGGTCGTTATCGCATAAACCTGTACCGCCAGCGTGGCGAAGTATCGATGGTGATTCGCTACATAAAATCAAAAATTCCGAAACTGGAAGAGCTGAATTTGCCCCCTGTGCTAAAGCAACTGGTGATGGCGCCACGGGGACTGATTCTTGTGGTGGGGGCGACTGGTTCAGGTAAGTCCACCACGCTGGCATCGATGATCGATTATCGTAATGAACAGAAGTCTGGTCACATCCTGACTATCGAGGATCCGGTAGAGTTTGTCTATGAACATAAAAAGGCCGTGGTGGATCAGCGTGAAGTGGGACTGGATACTTTGAGTTACACCAATGCCCTGAAGAATGCCATGCGCGAAGCGCCGGATGTTATTCTGATCGGTGAAATCCGCGACAAGGAAACCATGCAGCATGCCATTGCCTATGCCGAGACCGGCCACCTGTGTCTTTCAACGCTGCATGCCAACAATGCCAACCAGGCCATTGACCGCATCATCAATTTTTTCCCTGACTCCGCACAGCACCAGTTGCTTATTGATCTGTCTCTGAATCTTAAGTCTGTTATTTCCCAGCGCCTGTTACCTGCGATAGACAACAGAATGGTACCGGCAATCGAAATCCTGATTCAATCAGCCTATATATCAAGCCTGATTGAGAAACGGGAGATTGAAGAAATCAAGGAAGCGATAGAGAAAAGCCGCGAACAGGGTATGCAGACATTTGATCAGTCGCTTTACGATCTTTACAAGCAGGGGAAAATTTCCAAAGAAGTGGCTTTGCAGAATGCAGATTCCTCCAACAACCTGTCCATCAAGATCAATCTTGAGGAGGGTGGCGAAAAGACTGCTGAGGGGGATGCGCTCGAAATGCAAAGCATGGATGGAGAGAATGAATGGCGTAAGCTATAAAGTAGCTACCTTAACCGCCCTGGCCTTGATTAAAATTGATGGCCTTGTTGTCCACCAGTTGTATTAAGGTCCTGGCGACCTCGGGGTCATATAGTGTCCCGGCGCCGCGGCGTATTTCTTCACAGGCTACATCAATCCCAAGCCCTGGCCGATAGGGCCTGTTATTAGCCATGGCTTCCATGTCGTCTCATCGCCCCTATCGCGCTGCCCTTGGTGTTGAAAAAGCCCTGGCAGAACTAGAGAGTGGGCGGGGG
>CBFIIQ010000017.1:0-56077 GCA_965662685.1 Pseudohongiellaceae bacterium
TTGGACAGAATTTCCTCGTCACCACTCTGCTGATATTGCGCCATTGCCAGGGCATTGATGGCAGCAATGTCTTCACCCTGATCCTGCAGATTCATCCCTTCTGGAATATCAATGTAGTGAACCGGTTTCTCTCCTTTCATGAACTGCACACCCTGAAAATGGGATGGCAGAAATCCGGAGCCAAAATTGGCTGAGTCCATGTTCTGTCCCTGCCCGGGCCCCATATTATTCAAAACTATGAAAGACGGAAGATTATGGTTATCCGATCCAAGACCGTAACTCAGCCATGAACCCATTGACGGCCTTCCTACCAGCTGAAAGCCGGTCTGCAGAAACTGCGCTGCAGGATTATGGTTCACATGTTCGGTAACCATGGAATTGATGATACACAGCTCATCTGCAATACCCCCCACATGGGGCCAGAAATCACTGACCCAGGCACCACTTTCACCGCGTTGTTTAAAGGGGGCAAGGTTTCGCACCAGTGGGAACTGGGTCTGCCCCTGCACCATGGTCGAGAGACGCCCTTCTCCCATGATCGATGCCGGTGTCTGTTGGCCATGCATTTTCTCCAGCATCGGACAGTAATCAAAAGTATCCACATGGGAAATAGCGCCAAACATGTGCAGGTAAATTACCCGTTTGGCCTTTGGCACATGATGGGTGGCACCGAGTACACCCAGATCCTGTTGAAAAGTCGACTGGGCTAATGTTTCACTATTTAGCATATCGGCCAGCGCGGCCGCGCCAATCCCCAAGCTGCCTTTTTTTAGAAAGGCACGACGGGCAAGGGATTGAATGATGTCTCTTTCTCTATTACTCATTAGTACACTTTCTCTTTTCTATGGCGCTCTTATCAGTGGCGTGTATAGGCATCAGGTGAATTCATGACTATACGGGCGGTGGATGCCAGTGCGGCAAACTGTGCCAACTGCTCTTCGGCAAATTGAAAAACCACAAGCCCGGCACCCAGGTAATTCTCAGCACGCACATTGTCTTCCGAAAAGCGCTGGAAGGAACGGTTGTAATGATCGCGAAGGATTTCCCGTTCCTGATTCGACGGGTCACGACGCAATGCCAACCTGTAAAGATGGTTGATCTGCCCGGTCAGATCGTCGCTTTCTTCAAGCGCTCGATAGGCCATTCCCTCATAGGCTTCCAGATATTGCTCATCATTGAGCAGCACCAGTGCCTGCAAAGGTGTGTTGGATGTTCTGCGCCGGGCAATAGTCGTAATGCGCTGTGGAAAATCAAACACCTGTAATGCCGGATGCTGGGAAGCACGCTTTACATAACCATACATAGTGCGGCGATGATGCTCATCTATTGATACCTGGTCAGCCAGAGGATAATCCACCGGCTGATTCACAGACACTGCCAACCAAACACCTTCTGGCTGGTAGGGATGCACGCTGGGGCCACCCACTTCGTTTTCCAGCAAACCACTGGCAAACAGGGCACTGTCCCGAATCACCTCAGCACTCTGACGCAATCTCACACCTCGACTGAGTAAATGATTGAAAGGATCTTTTTGCTTTTCGAGCTCGCTGACCCTGGAGTCCTGTCGGTAGGTTGCAGACATCACCAGAATTTTTAAAAGATGCCTGGTATCCCATTCAGAGCCCATTAATTCAGCCGCCAACCAGTCCAACAAGTCCGGGTGACTGGGGATCGCTCCCTGAGTACCGAAGTCCTCAGCAGTTTCCACCAGACCACGGCCAAACACGCCCTGCCAGAGGCGATTGGCATAAACACGAGAAGTCAGCGGGTTGTCAGGATCAAACAACCATTGCGTCAGGCCAAGTCGATTATTGGGGAGAGCTTCATTCCAGGAGAAAATCTGGTCAAAAGCCTGAGCTTCCACCTCTTCTCCAGGTTCTGTATAAATACCGCGCTGCTTGACTTGCATGCGCGGGGCAAAGGCATCTTCTCCCATCACCATGATTTCAGGTAGCCAGGAGATGAGCTGATTATGTTCTGCCGCTACCTCCCTGAGGGACTCTTTTGCAGCCAGCAATTCCGAATTAGTCATGACTTTGAACTCACGGTAAGCAGTGATATCAATATCCGGGTTGTCTTGCGTTTGCAGAAAACTGATTTCCAGCGGACTAAGATCGCGATTATAGACCTTCACTTCATCCAGCCTGGAGCCAGCCAGAGTATATTGCTGCCAGCGTTTGCCAAAGCCCAGGCCATAGAGCGTGTCATCAATAAAGGCAAGAGGCTCGCTGATAATTGTCTGGGTCAGATTGTCTGCCAGAATTTCAACCTCCATCGGCGAACCGTTCAGGTAAAGCCTTATCCCCCGTGCCCGGCTGGAGCCATCATAAGTGACTGTAATGTGTGACCACTGCCCCGGCGCAACTGGTTGCCGGGAAAGCACGCTGATCTTGTTATCCCGTGTATGCTGAATATCAAATCGCAGGTGATTGTTTTCCACATCCAGGGTATAGCCCATACCGGCAAAACGGATGTGCTGATTGTGGTTCAGGACAGTCGCCGTTTCATAAACCTGTGCAAACTGAATCCAGAAATCCAGGCTGAAGGCATCGGTGCGATCAAAATCGCCAACGTCCTCACCAAAATAACCCTTGTTCTGTTCATCAAAGACAAAGGCATTGCCGTGAATGCCTTCACCAAGCACAGGTGACTGAATAACTGCTGGCACCTGACCCGGAATTTCACTTGCTGACAGTTTTACCAGATCTTCACGAATCCCCGCAGGCATATTTCGGCTGACAGTCATGGGCTGGCCCTGTTCCTGTCTTCCGAAGATTTCTATTTTGGCAAAATCCAGATCACCCTCGTAAACACTTTCAAAGGAATAATGCGCTGCAAGGGCGTCATCAAGGGCTGTCTCAATTTCAGACCAGGCCTGATTTTTATCGGGCAAGCCGATAGTAAATAATTCCTCTTCGGTCACCGAGAGTACATTGTCGACAATCTGCTGTAAGGCGTCGATTTCCTCTTCCAGCGCTTTTAGCCTGGTTTCCGTTTCGGCATCCGGCAACACCAGGGAAGCGCCTGACTCTGCACCGACAAAACCGGCAGCCGCAATAGAGCCACCAGGTGAATAAAAGCCATTTTCCAGAGTGTTACTGAAGAATCCCGCAAACGCATAAAAGTCACGAATGGATATGGGGTCATACTTATGATCATGACACCTTGCGCAGCCAACCGTATGGCCGAGAACACCCACACCCAGAGTCTCCACCCGGTCTATGGCATACTCGTTTTCATATTCTTCCGGGATGATGCCATTTTCTGAACTGCGCTGGCCCAGGCGTAAAAAGGTAGAGGCCATGATTTGCTCACGGGACGCATTGGGCAAAAGGTCTCCGGCAATCTGCCAGGTAAGAAATTCATCATAGGGCATGTTTTGCTGGTAGGCGCTGATGACCCAGTCACGCCATGGATGCAACAACCTGTTACCGCCATCCTCCAGATAACCATCTGTATCTGCCCAACGGGCAATATCCAGCCACTGGCCCGTCATGTGTTCTGCATGCTCCACTGATGCCAGTAAGCCATCTACCAGATTTTCATAGGCATCAGGGGAAGTGTTCGCTTCAAAGTCAGCTACAGCATCCAGCGTTGGCGGTAGTCCGGTCAGGTCGAGGGTGACACGATTGATCAGAGTGGCTTTGTCAGCTTCCTGGGAAAGCTCGAGTCCTTCCTGTGTCAGGCGGGCATCAATGAATGCGTCTATTTCATTTACGCCTGCAGGCGAAGGAGTATCTGGCCTGCTGACAGGCACATAGGCCCAATGCCTTTCATATTGCGCGCCCTGTTCAATCCAGTTGCTCAATAACTGTTTTTCTTTAGGGTTAAGCGTTTTGTTGGTGTCAGGCGGTGGCATTACCACATCAGGATCCGTGGACATAATCCTGCGCACTAACTCACTGGCATCAGGGTCTCCAGCAACAATTGCAAACTTGCCCGGCGATTCCGGCAGTTCGCCGGTAGCAGTTTCTGCCAAATCCAGTCTTAGACCGGCTTTCTGTCCCCCTTCGGCATCAGGACCATGGCAGGCAAAACAGTTATCTGAAATGATGGGACGGATATCCCAGTTGTAGGAGAGCAGGCCCGCATTATCTGCCTGTTGTCCGGAGTCACCATTATCACCGCACCCCATTAGCATAAGGCTCAGTACTGGAATAAAAATATGACTTGTTTTCAGAGGCATTGGTTTATTAACTTGCTTTGAATAATTGATATGACTAAGACAAGTGGAAAAATTATTATATAGCCACTTATCCATAACGGAAGTCGAATTTTCAGGAATTCTTGCTCTGCCGGGTAGAAGCATTCGCCCGCATGCGCTATAAACATATATAAGAATAACAAGGACTGAGACATGAATATCAAAAAAACCTGCTGCATACTACTAATACCATTTTTGGGCTTGCTAATGCATGTGCCAGCCCATGCTGCCGATGAGACTGTTTCCCTGAAAGTCATCACCTCCAACGAATCAAGCCTCCACGCTAATTTCACTCTGGTGATGGGAGAAAATGACATGGTGCTCATTGATGCGCCCTTTACCAATGCCGATGCGCACCGACTGGTGGCAGACATGTTGGAAACTGGCAAGAATCTAACTGCTATCTATATCACTCATGATCATCCGGATCACTTCTGGGCCATGCAGGTTGTAATGGATGCCTACCCCGATGCGCAGGTTATTTCCCATCCGGAAGTGGTAGCGGATATCTGGCGCTCCATTCCATTCAAGATTATTCGCTGGAGTCCGATGTTGGGTAATAACGGACCCGAATTCCCTACGGCGCCCGTGCCGATGACACGAGACTGGTTTGAGCTGGAAGGTCATCGTCTGGAAGTCATTGGCCCGATGCAGGGAGATCATCACAATGCCACAGCCATCTGGATTCCAGAACTCAGTGCACTTATTGCCGGTGACATTGCTTTTCATGGTATTCATGTCTGGCTGGGTGAAACCCTTGAAGAACAGCGCCTGGACTGGGTGGCGAATCTCAATGCTCTGATCGATATGAACCCTGCGATTGTTGTGGCTGGCCACAAGCGTCCAGGCCTTGATGATGACGTTACCACTCTGGCCTTCACGCGCGACTATATTCTGGACTTCAATAGGGAAGCTAAAACTGCCAGAAATTCCAGTATGCTTATCGCCAAAATGCGTGAGCTCTATCCAGATGTCATTGATGTGCTGGATAATTTCATTCTGGTGAATTCTGCCCAGGTAGGAGTGGGTGAGATACCACCCTGGGAAGAATAATATGAGCAAATTAGCAATAAAGACTTTTCCGCTACTTGCTGCTTGTTTGTTTTCATTACCCTGCAGTGCTCAACAAAAGCTGCCAGCACCTCTGGAAGGTATGCCCTCTGATGTTCCCGTAGCTGTGCAAATTCTTCGCTGGCATATGCTGGATAATGATGTCAGTGCCCTGGCTTTTCGGGAGATGGATCAGTTATTTACCACCCGCAGCGTTGCCCGAAGTGGTCCGGTTTGGGAATTACCCCGAACCGATCATGCCATGGACTTTTCCTATTCATGGCAGGGTAGCTCCTATAGTGCAGAAGACTTTCTGGAACGTACTTATACCAACGCTCTGCTTGTTATGAAACAGGGCAGAATAGTGACAGAGATTTACCGTAATAACTCAACACCACAATCCCGGTTTATCGGCTGGTCGATGACCAAATCCATTACCTCTGTGCTTGTAGGTTGCGCCATGGACGATGGCTATATCGACTCCCTCGACATTGCTATTTCGGATTATCTGCCCGAGCTTATCGGTGGCGGCTATGAAGGTGTATCTATTCGCCATGTTATGCAAATGCGCTCTGGCGTGGACTATGAAGAACGCTATGACTTTGCCAATCCCGGCATTGCTGCCAGCAACCATATTTCATCACTGGTAAAAAACAATACCCGCTTTACCGATGTTGCCAAGACCTTGACCCGTCTCAATCAGCCAGGTGAAATTTTTCAGTACAAAACCATCGATACCGCTGTACTGGGCTGGCTGATTGAACGCAGCACTGGCATGAGTACCGCGGCCTACACTGAACACTGTCTATGGGAGCCATTAGGAGCTGAGTCCGATGGCTTCTATATTATGGATGGCCCTCCCGGTACCGGCCGGGAATTCAGTGGTGCTGGTTACAATGCCACTTTGCGCGACTATGCCCGGGTTGGTCAGATGGTACTCAATGGTGGAGTCGCCAACGGTCAACGGATTGTTTCCGAGGACTGGATTAACCTGTCCACACAACCTTCTGGTGGTGAAGATCAGCGTCGAGGTGGCTATGGCTATCAATGGTGGACCATGGGAAACAGCGAAGCGTTTTCTGCCATAGGACTGCAAGGCCAATACATCTATATTGATCCGGACACCCGGACCGTCATCGTGAAACTGAGTTATTTTCCACCAGGTGATAATTCGGCCCAGGATGGGGAAACTCTCGCCTTTATGACTGCGGCCTCGCGCTGGCAACCCTGAAGCATGTTCTTCGAGTTACAATCATATGAATTACAACGTCGGAAGCTAAATTAAATGAGTAGAGATAAACCCTGGCCTCAAGCCGGTCGCGAACGCCTGATCGTGCCCCAGCCAGTAGGCACCTATGGCACTGACCTGCCTGATCTGCGCGCCGAAATGCTGGGCAAGGTTGATGATGCCCATGTACTGATGATGGGCGATAACCCGGCGCTGCCACGCATGCCGGAAAAACCTACGCTACAGGACTATTTCAAACTGCGCATGAATGAATCCACACGGCGTCACTTGCTGGAATCAGCGAAACGCGCAAAGGATGATGGGCGCGATGATAAAGTAGTACTGGCCTGCATGCTGCATGATATTACCAATGCCTGTCTTATCCGCACCGATCATGGTTACTGGGGTAGTCAGTTAATTGCTCCCTATGTGGATGAAGAAGTTGCCTGGGCTGTAAAGTATCATCAGGCACTGCGCTATACTCCGGATCCTGCTGTTGACTACGAATACCCCAAACTTTATCTGCAACTGTTCGGAGACGATTATGATCCTCCAGACTATATAAAACGGGATGCAGAGTATGCCATGAGACATAAGTGGTATATGACGTCCCGCTATATCACTCTGTATGACATCTACTTCTTTGATGAACTGGACAACCCCGTTGAAATTGAGGAATTTGATGACATCATCGCCCGTAATTTCCGCCAGCCTGAGGAAGGACTGGGTTATGATGATTCTCCTTCTTCTCATATGTGGCGCACCATGATCTGGCCAAATAACTTCCTTTGACTCCGGAAAAAAGACATCTTTAGCGGTTTAAAGGGACAGTCTTCCCGAGTGACTTGAAACCATCTCTGGATTCAGTATTATTTTGCACCGTGAATTAGGTGTTTATCTGTGAAAAAACATCATTATCTGTTGTATTTTTCTGTAATCAGCATAATATTCGCGCCCGATCAATCCCAATAACATTATTATTTTAAAGGAAATTACATGAAATCCCTGAAGGTGATTTTCACTACAACCATTCTCACCATAAGCCTGATGTTTTCTGGTCTGTTATCAGCCCAGGAGATACTCAATACAGGCAACATCTATATTGGTGGCGTTGGCTATTTTTCAGACACCGACCGCAACATAGATGATGACATAGGCATCGTTCTGGGTGGAGAGCTTCCACTGTCCGAACGCTGGTCAGTATCTTCCGACTATTACATGATTGGTTCGGATGTGAAGTTTATTGGTGGTGATGCTGATCTGGACTTTTTCCGGGTTGGCCTGAACTATCACTTCGACCAGGTAGGTGGTTGGCAGCCGTACCTCGCATTCGGTGCTGGCTATGTCGACCTTGAAGCTGCTGGCACTATCAATGACGAAACCGAACACACGGTTGACGTTGGTTTCGGCTTCAAACGTATGATGAATGAAAAATGGATGCTGCGTGGTGACTACAAGCTCATCAATGGCGAAGACGTTCATGGCTTTGATGACGCACTGTCGGTGGGTATTGCCTATACTTTTGGCAAACGTGCATCTGCACCAGCTACCGCTTCTCGCTCATCAACCTCCAGCACTATGATGGATAGCGACAATGATGGCGTGCCTGATAGCAGTGACGCTTGCCGCAACACACCAGCCGGCACCCAGGTTGACAGTCGTGGTTGTGAAATAGATAGCGACCGTGACGGCGTTGTCGATTCCCGCGATAACTGCCCTGATACAACGGCAAACCTTGCTGTTGATAATGTCGGCTGTCCAATTCTGGAAGTTACACAGCGTCGCCAGGAATTGCGCGTGAACTTTGATTACGACCGTTCTGAAGTAAAACCACAGTACGATAACGAAATCGAAGATTTTGCTGAATTCATGGAAGTCTATGGCAACACCAATGTAGTCATTGAAGGTCATACCGATAGCCGCGGTCCTGATGCGTACAATCAGGCTCTTTCCGAACGTCGCGCCCAAGCGGTCCGTGATGAACTGGTTAATGAGAATGGTATTGCTGCCGAGCGTGTGAGCACTGTTGGTTGTGGTGAGTCACGGCCGGTTTCTTCCAATGATACCGATGCAGGTCGTGCACAGAATCGTCGCATAGAAGCTGTTATCAGTGTCGAAGTAGAAGAACAGAGACGTCGTTGAGCAAGTAACCAGCAACCGGGAATTTTTCTTTTCCCGAACAAAAAACCCCGCGATTGCGGGGTTTTTTTTTATTTCAATATTACTGATCAGCCTGATGTCATAACTGTTTTTATACCAGGGTTTTGTCGATTATCACCAATAGTTTCGCACCATAAGCGTGCGCATTTTTGTTCCAAAACAGTGCTCTCTTTTTGTTTCACTATTCTCGGCGGATATGTAACTATCCTTAACAATCCTGACAAATATTTAAATAAAAAAGTGGTTATTCAACATGCAAAGAAGGCGATTTATCAAAAACTCATTGGCGCTTGGCGTTACCACTTCCATGACTGGTTTGACTGCTTGCAGTCTTTCCGCCTCGAGTTTATCGTCGGAACTCACCGACCTGAGTGCCAGTGATTTATCCATTGCCATTCGCAACAAACATGCCAGCTGCGTCGAAGTCATGCAGGCTTATCTCAATCGTATTCATACCTATAACCCGGTATACAATGCCATCATTAACATGGTGGATGACGATGTCCTGCTGAACCAGGCGCTCGCTGCAGATCAGGCACTTGCCCGGGGTGAGTATCAGGGATGGATGCATGGCATGCCCCATGCTGCAAAAGATCTGACTGAAGTAGCTGGCTTACCCTATACCAGCGGCTCGCCAATGTTTGCCAATCGCATAGGTGAAAATGACAGTGCTCCGGTGGCGCGAATGCGCGAGGCCGGGGCAATCTTCATCGGCAAAACCAATGTGCCCGAGTTTGGTCTGGGATCCCAATCCTACAATCCCTTGTTTGGCGCTTGCGCAAGCGCCTATAACCCGACACTCACCTCCGGCGGTAGCAGCGGTGGTGCCGGAAGCGGACTTGGCACACGCATGCTGCCTGTAGCCGACGGTAGCGATATGATGGGCTCCTTAAGAAATCCGGGCGCCTATAATAATGTCATTGGCTTCAGGCCCAGCGCCAATGTGATGAGTGGAACTGATAGCGAACCGCGTGCTCTTTCCACCTCCGGACCCATGGGTCGCAATACAGAAGACACAATAAGATTGTTACAGACCATCGCTGTTGCACCTGTAGCACAACAGTTTAATCCTTTGAACCTGGGTGATATTAAAATTGGCTGGATGGGTAATTTCGATAACTACCTGACTATGGAATCTGGCGTGCTGGACTTGTGTGAAACCGCTCTGGACACTGTTGCCGAAGCAGGCGCTAATGTAGAACCTGTTAAACCGGAAATGAATTTTTTCGACATGTGGTTTTGCTGGACAACACTGCGTCATACCCGCCGCCTGTCAATGCTGAATTATTATAATGACCCGGTAACGCGCCCACAGCTGAAACCAGAACTGATTTGGGAAATAGAACAAGGGCTGAGCCTGGACGAAAGTGATATCAACAGAGCCAATATGATTCGCACAACATGGTATGGCGAACTGGACAGGCTGTTTGCCAGTTACGATTTTCTCGTTTTACCAACGGCACAACTTTTTCCTTACTCAAAAGACACACATTGGCCAAAAGAAATAAATGGTCGTTCCATGGACACTTATCACCGCTGGATGGAAGTCACTCTGTATGCCAGCCTTGGCGGAATTCCGGTAGTCAATGTACCTGTTGGTTTTGACAATCAGGGCAGGCCCATGGGAATGCAGATTATGGGTAAGTTCGGAGAAGACCAGAAAGTACTGGAGTTTGCCCTGGCCTATGAGCAGATTACTAATCACCTGGCACAACGGCCCAAGTTGGTTGCCACTATTTAGATTTACCTGCCAAACCTTTTGGCTTGAAGAAAGAAAAGCCCCGTATGTCCGGGGCTTTTTTTATTGTGCTGGAGAAATCTTCAGAACTGCCCCGGGATTCTGATCCGTCAGCACATAAAGATTGCCATCGGGCCCCGGCTGCACATCACGAATACGCTGACGCAGAGGCAGCAGGATCGGTTCGCGCGCCAGTGCAATACCTTCATCACTAAAGGTAATGCGCTGGATATGACCGGTCATGGGCGTGCGCCCCATAATCATGGCGCCGACAAAAGCATTGCCCTGCCAGCGCGGAAAATTATCTGCGGTATAAAAACTGATACCGGAAATGGCGATAGAAGGAACCCAGTACATAAACGGGGGTTCAAAATCATCTCTTTCAGTTAAATCACTAATGGCGACGCCATCATAATCTCTACCATAGGTGACAATCGGCCAGCCATAATTCCGGCCTGCCTTGATGATGTTGACTTCATCGCCACCGAGCGGGCCATGTTCATTTTCCCAAAGCTCACCACTATCAGGATGCACCGCCAGGCCTTGCGGACTGCGTATGCCGATAGCAAAAATTTCCGGCAGAATATCATCGCGACCAACAAAAGGGTTGTCTTCAGGTACGGAGCCATCATCGTTCAAGCGAATAACTTTACCACCATGATCAAGACCATCCTGAGCTCGCACTTCTTCCTGGCGCTCACCAATAGTCATATAAAGTTTGCCATCATTACCAAATACCATGCGACCACCAAAATTTGTTGGTGATGCACTCCAGGAGTTGGCAACAAAAATATCTTCCACTTCTTGCAGCGTGTTGCCGTTTAGAATGGCACGTGCGATGGCGGTAGAACTGCGCCGACCATCCGCGTGACCCTTGGCATAACTTAGGTACAGGGTCTGGTTACTGGCAAAATCCGGATGTAGCAATACGCCGAGCAAGCCACCAAGAATGGTTATCTTGACCTCAGGCACACCGTCAATAGCCAGCGGATCGAGCACACCATTATGGATGCGTCTCAGGCGGCCAGCGCGTTCAGTGACAAGCATGTCACCATCAGGCAGAAAAGCCATGGACCAGGGGTTGGACAGCCCATCTGCCACCAGATCAACCTGAATAGGATACTCAGTGGTTTCGAAAAATTGAGGAAACGCCGGAAGCGGTGGCGCAGCGGAAAAATCCTGCGCCCAAACACCTTCAGTTGCGATCAACAGCAATAATGCCGGAAAACTTTTCTCAATCCATTTCATAAAGTCAGCCTTGTCTGCTTACATTTTATTGACGACAACCTCCCCCCCCTTCACTACCAGCTCTACATTCAGCAGGTCGTAAATATTTTCCAGTGGGTTACCATCAAGGATTACCACATCAGCAGCTTTTCCAGCGTCCAGAGTACCGATTTCATTCTCCAGGAAAACTGCCCTGGCGGTGTGTTCTGTCATGATCTCGATAATATCCTGCTCGGAAAAAGTCAGGCTTAAGGCTTTGAGCTCATGCTTGAGGGTTTCAGTGGGTTGAAAAGACGTATCCGTACCGAAACCGTAGGTAATGCCTGCATTCCATAACAGACGCGCATTCACCGGACCCTGTCCAGCGCTGCTCAGAGTATTCCAGCTATAAGGTTGTCCGTCCCGGAAAATAGGAGCGTTGTTTTCATCATAGAAAATACCCAGGGTACCCAGTGAGGACACCATGGGAATACCGCTATCGGCAATCGTCTGGGCCTCGGCCAAAGTTAGCTGACCGATATGTGGGGTATGAACCAGATGATCCGGCCTGGCCTTGATCACTTCCAGCACATCCCACTTGCCAACCGCATGAACTATCGCCTTCAGTCCATGTTTGTGGGTTTCATTCACCATCAAGGTCAGTGAATCAACTTCCGGGCCACCCGGCGTGACAGTGACCACGGTCTTGGTGAAGTCATAGCCGGCATCGGCAGCTGCCTGCACCGCATCGATGATGACCTGATCGGGAATCTTGCCGGCCGGTTCAGTTGGACGATTAGGTGGCCGCGACACATCGGTGCGTGCCGGATCAGTGGTCGGCTCGCCCGGCGGCATGACATTGATTGGCACAAAGGCGCCGGACAGAATCCGTGGCCCGGTCATTTCTCCATCATTGATCATGCGTCGCAACTCAAGTATCTGTGGCGCATCAATTGCCGACAACACTGTTGTAAAACCAGCATCGAGAAATTCCTGCATATTTTCCGCAGCCCGGTTTGCCATCCACTCATCCGGGTTGCCCTGAATTATATGACGATGCCCTTCAATAAACCCTGGCATTACGGTTTTCCCGGCAGCATCAAAGACTCTGGCATTCAGAGGCGCAACGATATCGTCTCCAACCGCTGTAATAAGCCCATCTTCCACCAGCACATCTCCCTTTTCCATCACGTTGCCATTACCATCAATAACCCTGCCGTTAGTAATAAAAATAATACTTTCATCTACCGGAATTTCTACGGTATCAGATTCTGCAGTTACAGTTCCGGCCTGTTCACTGCAGGCTGAAAGAAACATTGCCGCAAGGACAAATAGGGAAGCCGTTCTTAACATTGTGGAATTCTCCATGGGGTGTGCTAGCGAATACAGAATTTCATCCTGGACGTTAAACCAGGTTCTGTTTTCGTATGTATTTTTAATTTTCTAATTATTTTTAACGTTGGAAAACATATCATAATTGTCGCCAAATAACCTCTCTGGTAAAACCTTGGCCAAGGCAAGTAGCAAGACATTAAAAAAGGCTTTTATAAGCCCTTTTTTAAAAGTCATTCCCTGATACTTTATTGACGATATCCCTGCCTCTTCATTGACTCAAATTCAGCCCAGATCCTGGCGCAGGGAGTCAGCGATATTATCGGGTACTTGCAGAGGACCAATTTTAAATCCTTCCAGGTCACAACCAGCGAAAATAGCATCACCTTTTCTGGCGTCAGCAACCATTTCAGGGCTCAACTGGAAGCGCACAAAATGAACGCTTGAAGTTTTCACTTCATTGGCTCTCTCCATATCCTCATCGGCAATGGCATATACCTTCCCATGCCCCTCTACCTGCATCCAGATTAGATCTTCAACGTTTTTCAGTTCCTGCAAGCGCAACTTTCGCTCTTCCACATCTTCGTATTCGATCATGAACGTTGCTTTCCAGTTATCACCGTCCGGAACAAGAGGATTATAGGCTTCCAGTTCATCCTCGATACCCGCAGCTTCGAAGACTTTCTCTATTCGCAGCATCTCCTGAATCTGATATTTCAGCGTCAGGGTATCCTCAAACAAGAGGCGCGCATTTTCATTTAACTGCAGATTTCTGTTTTTCTTGTGCTCCAGTACTTTAGTCCTGAATTCCGGGCGCTTTGCCGCATAGTCTTCCAGCGACCACAAATCATCTCTGGTCAATTTGTTCATTATTACTCCTGAATATTCTTATAAATCGAAGGTCAAAATAGCGACTTTCTGTCAAAGACCGTATGCAACCCTTAACAGTGTCATCGGATGCTCAGGTTTATCTACCTTCTCGGAAAGGTTGCCAATATGGGCAGCTGCCATGGGGCAATCTGAAATAAAGTAATCCGGATCCTGCTGATCCACTTTCCTGACCACAGGGCGGGCAATCTTGACTGCAATGTCATGGGTTTCCTTTTTTACAGCGTAGGTACCGTCATGCCCGGAACAGCGTTCCTGTGCCTGTACTTCTGTGTCAGGAACCAGGTTGAGAATATCTCTGGTTTTGAGCCCGATATTCTGCACGCGTAAATGACAGGCAACCTGGTAACTGATATCACCAAGTCCCTGTTTGAATTCAGTATTGAAGGCGCCTTCCTTGTGTCTCAGGAAGAGATATTCAAAGGGATCAAAAAAGGCCTGTTTTACCTTTTGTACATCTTCATCATCAGGAAACATGAGCGGTAATTCCTGCTTGTACATCAGCACACAAGAGGGGATTGGAGCGATCAGGTCAAAACCTTCATCGACAAGTTTCGCCAATACCGGGATATTCGTTTCTTTTAATTCTCTTACCGATTCCAGATCTCCCAACTCCAGTTTTGGCATGCCACAACAGGCTTCTTTTGGCACAAGCTCAATATGTATGCTGTTGTGCTGGAATACCTGGTAAAAATCCTCACCCAGTTGCGGCGCATTATAGTTTCCATAGCAGGTAGCATAAAAAGCCACTTTGCCTTTGGTTCGCCCTACCGCTTTAGGTTCAATTACGCCTCTTTCCTGTTGCGCCTTTTCCAATACTTTTACCCGCTTGCGCAGGCTGTTGCGATGGTAACCGGGTAGTGGTGCTGAATGGTGTACACCCATTGTGCTTTCGAGGACATTTCGAAACACCGCGTTATTGTTTAGGGCATTCACGGTGACGTCCATTAGTGGAATTGTCGCCATTTTAGCCACTGTATCGGTGCTGGTCAGGGTACGATCCCGAAAAGATGCGCCATTACTTTTAAAGTTGACGGCCTTGGCACGCAACATCAGATGCGGGAAATCCACATTCCATTCATGGGGCGGCACGTAAGGACACTTACTCATGTAGCACATATCACAGAGATAACAATGATCGACTACTTTCTGATAGTCCGCTTTATCGACGCCATCAACTTCCATGGTGTCCGATTCATCAACCAGATCAAACAGGGTAGGGAAGGCATTACATAAACTGACACAACGACGACAGCCATGACAGATGTCGTAGACTCGCTCCAGTTCTGCATTAAGCTTGTCCACATCCCAGAAGGACTCGGTCTGCCATTCCACAGGGTGGCGGGTAGGCGCTTCAAGGCTTCCTTCCCTGGCTCTTTCTTTGCTTGAAGGGGTATCACTCATGGTTGGGAACCGAATATTAAATGTGTTGTCTGGATTAACTGGTTTGTAAATTGTGGGTGCCTGACTCCTTGATCAGAGCCAGGCCACCACCGGGTTCGGAAAATACTAATAACTTCCAGAGTGGAGAGTTTTAGTCGTCCAGACCGTCGAGAGCTTTCTGAAAACGGTTGGCATGGCTACGCTCAGCCTTGCCCAGTGTTTCAAACCAGTCGGCGATTTCGTCAAAACCTTCATCACGGGCTGCCTTGGCCATTCCCGGGTACATATCTGTGTACTCGTGAGTTTCACCGGCAATTGCCGCTTTCAGGTTGTCAGAGGTGCCGCCAATAGGCATGCCAGTGGCCGGATCACCAGTTTCCTCAAGATATTCCAGATGGCCATGAGCATGACCTGTCTCACCTTCAGCGGTGGAACGGAAGACTGCAGCAACATCGTTGTAACCCTCAACATCAGCCTTGGCTGCGAAGTACAGATAACGACGATTGGCCTGTGATTCTCCGGCAAATGCATCCTTGAGATTTTGTTCAGTTTTGGAACCTGCTAAAGACATCGTTCACTCCTTTGTATTTATTAACTTCTTAAACTAAAAATTATAATTGAGATGAAGTCGAGGACTTCGTGAAGTCAGAATTTGTAATGACTTGCTGACGAATATAATGGCAAGCCACTGATCTGTCTAATTGTTAATCATTTATTCCGGGATTGATTTTATCTTTCCAAACTGAACTGAAGTAGTCAACCCTGCGATATGGGACTGAATTAGCAGCCCGGAATGCCAGATAGCAGACCGAACTGAATAGCCCATGAATCCGGGTACAGAAAGGGAAAAAATAGTATGAATTTTTACTTTTCTTACGCAACATCAAGTACCTGAATCTGGTCTAATAGCAGTATGAAACAGACAATGGAGCAGGCCATTTCCTCTAATCCCTTTACCCTGCCCAATTGTGGAAAACGATGAAAAGATTATTCAAGCTTATTGCCTCACTGATCACTCTGGCATTTACCCTGGTCATTGTTGTGCTGGTGATCATACTCAATACTGACCCCAATAATCACAAGCAGAGAATTGCGCAGGAATTTGAGGAAAGTACCGGCCTTGCACTATCCCTCAATGGCAACATTGACCTCAGCTTCTATCCCTGGCTGGGAATCACACTTAATGATTTTGTCATCGCCAATCCTCCAGGCTTCAGTAATACACCGCTGATGCAGGCGCAACAGGCCGAGGTAAGAGTAAAACTACTACCGATGCTGGATCAACAGTACGAAATCGACACCATTCATTTAACTGGCGCTCGAATTTTTCTGGAAACCAATGCAACGGGGCAGTCCAACTGGGATACCAGCTCTCTGACAGCATCAGAAAATCCGGATTCATCGGTATCAGATGCTACGCTTAATAAGCTCGTTCTGGGCGGTGTGGATATCAGCAATGCTTCCGTAATCTTCGATGACCGCTTTAACGATGTCATCTATACCCTTGAAAACATCAATATCAGCACTGGTGAACTGGTCTATGGTGCACCAATAGAGCTGTCTATGACCCTTGATGCCAGCGCCAGCCGGCCAGACCTCGCCGCATTGATCAGACTAGGCGGTACCATGGTCTATGATCTGGACAACCAGCGTTATGATTTGAATCCCCTCAGCCTGAATAGCACCTTGTCAGGAGCGAATGTACCCAACGGATCCGCCGACCTGAGCCTGACTACAGCCATGAGTCTGGATCTTGCACAGGATACCCTGCTACTGCGCGATTTATCTTTCAGTGCACTGGATACCCGGATTAATGCCAACATTAATGGACAAGGCATACTTAGCGAAGCCCCTCTGTTTCAGGTTAACCTCGCTGCAGCCGGTAATGATCTGGCGGTAATCTTTCGCATTCTGGAAAACGAGGAATTGGTAGCCCAGATTTCCCGGCTTAACAGTCGCAGCTTTTTTGTAAATGGTCTGTTTGAAAGCAGCCCCGGCGCCGGAACTCTTAGCGTCAGCGGTCTCGATGCCAATCTGCTTGACGCCAGCATCAGCGGAGACATCAGTGCCTCAAACCTGCAGTCCGGCAATCCTGTCATCACTGGCACCATTAATGCTTCAGGGCCTGATTTGCCTACCTTGCTGGAGGTCGCCGGGCAATTACAGGGCGGCCGTAATTCGACACTCGCCGGCTACGGCAGGGAATTGCAGAATTCTCCAAATCAGGATTTTCTACTCAGAACACGCTTTGATGCCAATATGGACACCGGCAATATCAATGTGCCGGAACTGGAGCTTAATGCACTGGGTACTGTAATTAGCGGCAATGTGACAGGTAGTGAGATTAATACCGGGACACCGGTGCTGCGGGGTCGCCTGAATGCCAGCGGCCCTGACCTGCCATTGCTGATGCAAATTGCGGGACAGATTAGTGGTGGTCGTGAATCACCCCTGAACCAGTATGGACGCAATTTACGCAATATCCCCGGTAAAAACTTCACCCTCAATGCGCCGTTTGATATCAACATGGCCAGGGGCAATATCGACCTTAGCGGCTTGCAGGCCAACTTTCTTGGCTTTCGTCTCAGCGGTGAACTGCAGGCCACTAATTTCCAGAATGCCAACGGTATCATGGTGGGCGAACTAAGCCTTAACGGGCGTAACCTGGGGCCGCTATTGAATGCACTTGACCAGGCAGAGCTGGCAGAAGTCGTGGAATCACTAAATCTCAATGTGGCGGTAAACGGCAGACCAGCCAGCCTGACACTTAATCCTTTTAACCTTGATCTGATACTTGCAGGCCCGCGCATTCCAAACTCACCAGTGACACTGGCACTGAAAGCAAACAGTATTCTGGATATTGAAAGTGAAACCCTGACTACTGAATCTTTCTCTCTGGCAGGACTTGGCCTGAATCTTCAAGGTAGTCTCCAGGCCAGTAATGTTATGAGTGATATCAGTTACAACGGCAATCTAACTGTGCCTGCATTTAATCTGCGCCGCTTCCTGCAACAGATCAACCAGCCTGTTCCGGTCACCATGGATAACACGGTATTTGAATCATTCGCACTGGCTACGTCTTTTTCCGGATCCAGCGATGATCTGCAACTGCGCCAACTGGACTTCACGCTTGATGAATCCAGAATTTCCGGCGACTTCAGCCTGGCAGGGCTAAACTCAGCCCCTATACCGGCGATGGATTTTACCCTGGCAATCAACCGCATTAACCTTGACCGCTATCTGGCTCCAGCAACTGATAGCCCTGCTGGCACTGAAATCGGCAACACCGAACTCCCGCTGGATACCTTGCGCGCGCTGAATCTGAGGGGTGAGATTAATGTTGAGCAATTGACCTATTCAAATATAAACCTGAATGATCTGGCCCTTACTGTATCGGCCAGTGATAGCCAGATAACTCTTGCACCAATTACGGCCAATCTGTACCAGGGGTCGTATTCGGGTGATATCAGGCTCAACGTGGATAATGCCATTCCCACAGCCAGTGTTGAAACCGCACTTACCGGTATAAATCTGGCACCACTACTAAGGGATTTCATGGATGCCAGTTATATCAGTGGCACCGGCAATATCGAGATTGCCCTGACCGGGCGTGGCACCGACACCGCAGGCATCAAACGCAACCTCAATGGCTCTGGTGTGATGGCGCTGCAGGATGGTGTACTTGAAGGTGTTGACGTCGGCAGCGTGCTGAATCAGGTAGAAGCCATTATCAGGGAGCAACGCGCGCGCTCTATAGTGCGTGGCGAACGCACACCATTCGACTCTTTTTCTGCCAGTATTTCAGTGAACGACGGTGTTGTGACCACCAATGATCTGCTGATTGAATCGTCAGGATTTGATGTGACCGGTAGCGGCACTCTGGTAAACCTGGCTAACGACACCATTGCCTTTAATATGATTGCCAACGTCGATGAAACGCCGGCCAGTGATGAACAGGCTTTTGACATTGGCGGCTACAGTCTGCCAATTGCCTGCACCGGTTCCATCAATAACCCCACCTGCCTGCCAGATATTCAGGCCATCCTTGGCGGCGCTATTCGCTCAGCAGTCCAGCGCGGACTGAGCGATCTAATCCAGCGTGCTACAGGCGATGAACCGGCACCAGAAAGCACTGATCAAACGCCACAAGAAACCACGCCGGAAGAAGAGCAAACTGATCCACGGCAGGAATTATTAAACCGCGCATTGGAAAATCTGTTTAATCGTTAATTCAGGATTAAGTACTACAAATCCTCGGAACGATTAAAGTATATGGCTGCACAGGTAAGTCCAATACCGAGAATTGCACTAAATAGTAACTCAGCATTCATCACCTGACTCAAAACTCCGGAAAGCCGGGCGTCAGGGGATTCGAACATCCAGGTTGGGATCATATGCTGAAAGAAAGTGAGCAGGATATCTGATCGCTCATAAATTATTAGTTCCGGAACAATGACAACAATCAATGGTCCTGCTGCCCAGGCCAGCGGTGCAGACCTGGCCCAGGCTGAACATAAAAGCAACCAGGCATAAACCGGCAGACACCAGAAAATATTTACTATCCCAAAAACCACATACCATGCGAAGCGATAAAAAATATTTGCGGGGGCAATGAAAGTCGACCAGATATTCACATCAAAAAATGATCCATAAATAGACATTATTACCATCATTAACAAATGCATGGCTAGCATTGACAGGAGAAAAACCCCATACGTTATTACCAGACCAGCCAGCAACTTGGACAAAACAGTCAAAGTGTCTGAAACAGGCATAGAATTCCAAAACAATATACTTCTATCCTTTCTCTGCTGAAAAAGAGTGGTCAAAAAATAATAAGACATGATGCTCCAGAAAGTAATGAACAACAGGCTGATTGACGGCATAAAAAACACACTCCAGTAATTCTCGCGAATCTCCACTGGAGAACCCGCAAAATCTGCAAGCCTTTCAACTGCTGTAAGCTCATCCATCAATGGATTTGCCATATTTACCAATACGGAATATTCATTAAAATACGACCGAGTAACACCTACAGCCAGTATCACTACTGCCAGAACAATACAGCAAAGCGGTACTAGCAAAAAAGAAATACGCTGTTCCCAGAGTTCACGCCTGATCAATGTAATCATTTTTCCCGTCGGGGTAATTATTTTATTCATTGCTAAATTTCCCGTGCTTGATGGATTTTTGCGACAAATAAATCTGTCACGGAGGGTTGGTGAATTTCACCCAACGCCTGTAGCGCCTCTCGACTGAAGTTTTCAAACAGCATGGCTCTGGCACCCAGCATATTGCGTACATGAATAGGACTTAATGCTTCAGCCTGCTCATACTTATCCGGCGCTACCAACACTTCAGCATAGGTTTCAGCCAGTTCATCCATGGCTATATCAAGATTGATTTTTCCATCATCAATAAACATAAGATGCGTCAGAATGGATTGCACTTCCTCCACCTGGTGGGTGCTGATAATGATTGACGTTTCATTATCAAAATAATCATTAAGTAAACGGTCGAAAAAAGATTTCTGGTAAAGAATATCCAGGCCCAGGGTAGGCTCGTCCAAGACAAGCAATTTCACATTGATGGCCAGGATCAAGGCCAGATGAAGCTGGGTCACCATGCCTTTGGAGAGCTGACCAATTTTCCTGTCTAGGGAGATTTTGGTTTCAGCGATCAACTCCAGCGCTCGCTGGCGATTAAAGCGTGGATGCACACCCTCAATATAATCAAGCGCATTGGAGACTTTCAGCCAGCGCGGCAGAATACCCACATCGGCAATGAAGCACACGTCTTCCATGAGCAGGTGCCTGCTATGACGCGGATCCCTGCCCAACACTTCCAGTGTGCCCTCAAATCCAGTCAGGCCAACAATGGCCTTCAGAGTTGATGTCTTGCCAGCACCATTGGGCCCGATAAGACCGACAATCGACCCTTTCTGTATGGAAAAACCCATGTCATCCATGGCCTTGGTTTTACCAAATGATTTACTCAGGTTTTCTGCCCTGACGACTGTATTCATTTTTTATTCTCCACTTTATCAAGAGTCGCTTTAAGTGAATCAATCAGGTCTTGTTCCGACAAACCCAGGCGCTGGATCTTTTGACAGATTTCTGGCCATTGCTCGTTTATAAAAGCGTCTCTTTCCATACCCATCAATTTCTTCAATGCCCCTTCCTTTACAAACATCCCCAACCCTCTGCGCTTTTCAACCAAGCCATCATCCACCAACATCTGTAAGGCCTTGGCTACCGTAATGTGATTGATTCGATGCTCACTGGATATGTCGCGAATCGAAGGCAAGGCATCACCTTCGGAAAACACGCCCTCAAGAATCAATTCCACCAGGCGCTTGTGCAGCTGACGAAAAATCGGTTCTTTGTCATTCCAGACTATTTGCATGGGTAACCTGTGTTTGTTCTGTTGCCATCTAGTCCAGTGCGCTAATCCAGTGTGGCTAACAGGAAAGTTAAGATAGAATCTGATATATGGTGTTATATATGACTATATCACCAAGATGAATCCTGAGGCAACCTTATTTTTCGTTTGGAAGCATTAGCTACCCTCAGAAAAGAGGTAGCGGGCCTGGATGAAATTCGTTGCTAGAGATATCTGCCTCTAACAATAATGCCCAACTTGCAGGACGCATGCTCAATGTCAGCCCAGCTGCTTTCGGTTTCAAGTACTGCCACGGTGGCTGTAGGCATGACTTTGCCATCCTCTGGAATATCCAGATTTTCGGTGAGATAAAACAGCAGATCTTCCAGCCCCGGATTGTGTCCAACCAGCATCAGACTCGCACATTCATCAGAGGTGGTGGCAATGACATCGAGCAGCTCACTGACATCCGCCATGTAAACCGATTCATTCCATAAGATATTTTCTACGCTGTAGTCCATATTGGCTGCAATAGTTTCCGCAGTATCCCTGGCCCGCTGGGCTGGAGAACTGATCAATAACTCCGGGACCAAACCCTGTTCACGTAACCACAAACCTACTTTGGCAGACTCCCGGAAACCGCGTTTTGTTATTGGACGCTGGTAATCCGGCAAGGCCTTACCCCAGTCAGATTTGCCATGACGCATCAGAATCAGTTCTTTTCTCATAATATCCTTAAAACTTGTTAAAAATTGATCAAGCAATCACTGTGCTGACTTTACCCTTACCCGGACCGGCCTGTTTTCCGGCTTATACCCTGCCCTGATCATAGATTGGATTTCGCCCATTAGGGCTTATATACTGGCCAGTCCCTGGAATAGTGCCTCATTGAATCAGGCGCTCACTACCACAAAAGATTAACTATTATTTCAGGTCTGAACAATTAAAATTTAGTTTGCTAAATACCATCGCAATCGATTCTTTAAAGAGGTTAACCGTATGAAACAACTGTCCATTTTCATTCTTGGATTATTCCTGTGGACTTCAGTTATGGCACAGGTCCCTTACCCCTTTGTATCAACGCCAATCGCTGAATTAAACGAACCCTGGGCCATCGAATTTCTCCCTGACGGACGAATTCTGGTCACGGAAAAAGGCGGCACAATCCAACTGGTTACCCAGGATGGTCAGAAAACTGAAGTCGCAGGCGCGCCTGAAGTCGATTATTTTTTCCAGGGCGGTCTCGGCGATATAGTCCTGCATCCGGATTTTCAATCCAATAACGTTGTTTACATCAGTTACGTAGAAGCCGGCGCGAATGAAACACGCGGTGCAGTAGTAGCACGTGGCACGCTCAATCTTGCCGCTCCAGCGATAGAAGATCTCGAAGTTATCTGGCGCGCATTCCCTAAAGTGGATGGCGGGCTGCATTTCAGCCATCGTATTGCCTTCGCTGACGACGGGCTTATGTTTGTCTCCGCCGGAGAGCGAAACAAATATGACCCAGCTCAGGATCTGAATGCCACACTGGGCAAAATTGTCAGACTAAATGATGATGGTACGCCAGCATCCGGCAACCCCTTTGCCAGTCAGGGCGGCATAGCCGCTGAGGTCTGGTCTTATGGGCATCGCAACCCGCTGGGCATAGCTTTCGATAATGATGGCCGACTCTGGAATATCGAGATGGCCCCTCGCGGTGGCGACGAATTAAATCTGGTTATTGCCGGTGAGAATTATGGCTATCCGATTGTCTCCAACGGCAACCACTACACCGGTGAAATTATTCCGGATCATGATACCGACACTGAAGGCCGCTTTGAAAAACCCAAGGTCTGGTGGAACCCGGTAATCTCGCCTTCCAGCTTGATGTTTTATAGCGGAGACGCATTCCCCGAGTGGCGTGGAAATGCATTCATCAGTGGACTTTCCTCCATGTCCATCGTACGTATTGTAGTGAATGGTGATAATGCCGTTGAAGCACAGCGCTTTGTGATGGGGCGCCGTATTCGAGGCATTGAACAGGGTCCCGCAGGAAACATCTGGATCCTTGAAGATGGCCCGGAAGGCAGACTTGTAAAACTGTCACCTCGAGGCTAATCAAGTAAATAGCGCGAAAAACCCCGCTCCAATAGCGGGGTTTTTTTATGCCGCCAATAAAAGATAATGGCGTTAAACCTGAAGGGAGAAATTTATGAACAGCACTGAACATTCCCGGCGCAAATTGATGCAATTCCTGGCCGCCAGCCCTTTATTCGCCGGCATGACGTCCCTGCCAACAATGGCGGCCCAACGCCTGGATGACAAAAACTATATCGCTGCATCTGCCCAGTGGGCCGTCAATGTTTTTGATATGGAAAACGTCGCCCTGCGTAGCTGGAGTCAGGCGCACTGGACCTATATCTCCCAGGGCGTAGATGACGAACTGACTCTACGCGCCAATCGTGAAGGTTATGAGCGCCTTCATTTACGCGCCCGGCGCCTGATTGATGTCAGCGCTGTGAACACACAAACCGAACTTCTTGGCCACCCCCTTCCCTCTCCTGTCTTGCTGGCTCCGGTAGGTGGTCTGGGGATGGCCCATGCTGATGGCGATATAGAAGTTGCCCGGGGAGCCAGAGCTGGTGGTCACAAGATGATCATGTCCACAGCGGCCACCTTTGGCATTGAAGAGGTCACCGAAGCCCGCGGAGAACCAGTCTGGTATCAGCTTTATCCTACCGATGTCTGGGATATCACCCAGGGAATATTGCGCCGCGTTGAAGCCACAGGATCAGATGTGCTGTTTTTGACCACTGACATTCCTGCTCGCAACCAGGATCGTATGCGACGCTTTGATCGAAGCTCCGATGACTGCAGTGAATGCCATATTCCAGGCACCACCTTTGCAGACAAAGCCATGCTGCAAGGCTTGAATGCGCCCTCCAATCTCAATCCCAGCAACCCCTCAATGGATTGGGATTACGTCAAACGCCTGCGCGATTCTACTGATATGAAGCTGGTTATTAAGGGAATCACCCAGCCGGAAGATGCCAGATTGGCCCTGCGCGCCGGCGTAGATGCTATTCATGTTTCCAACCATGGTGGCAGAGCAGAGGAAAGCGGTTTTGCTACCATCGACTCCCTGCCTGAAATAGTGAATGTTGTGCGCGGTCGCATCCCGGTCATCGTTGATGGCGGCATCCGCCGCGGTACTGATGTTCTCAAGGCCCTTGCGCTTGGTGCAGATGCCGTATGTGTGGGCAGACCCTATATCTGGGGACTGGGCGCCTTTGGCCAGGAAGGCGTAGCAAAGGTAATGCAGATTCTGGACAGCGAACTGGAAATAGCGATGAAACAGGCGGGAACGCCAACCCTGGCTGATATTACGCGTGATACGGTGCGCTAACGGGATAAAACAGGAAACACATGTAGGCCGGATAAGCGCAGCGTCATCCGACATGAAAATTCCAGCAATATCTGGAAAATCAAATGATGTATTCAATGTCGGATGGCGGCTCTGCGAGCCTTATCCGACCTACGGAAAACCATTAATCCTGAAACAGTGGTTTCTTGTCTCTTTCCTCTTGCCCTTTTTTTAGAAACCTGCCGCCTCCCTGCACCGCCCACCTTTATCCTTTATCCTTTATCCTTTATCCTTTATCCCATGTCCTTTATCTTTTTTCCGATTTCTTAAGAAATATAAGGCGTGATCGTCTCGATCCCCTTTCTCGCGACTACTTCAGGGTCCGTATTTTGTACTTCCGGGTCAAATAGTTCCAGAGACAGTGCACGTCCATAACCCTTCCCGGAAATTTTTTCGATGATACGCTGCAATGGGGCAACTCCCTCGCCGGGGTAAGCACGATGTTTGCGTTCTGCCACCTCAAGATTAGGTAAGGCCGGCGTATCAGCGAAATGGACATGATGGATTTCTCCATTGTTGATCAGATCAAGATCCTCAAACTTACTCATGCCCGCCCATAAATGATAAACATCGAGCATGAATTTCAGATTGGGATGATCAACAGTGCGCACCACATTCAGGCTGGTGCGTACGTTACTGATCAAGGTAGAGAGACGGGTAAACTCAACCATCAGGGCAATGTTGTGGGGTCTGGCAATTTCTGCAGCTTCATGCAGATTTTCATACACCTGATCATAATCTGCCACGGTATGCGCCTGATTGGCCGCCGATGGCACGACAAGTCTGTCCGCTCCCAGTGATTCTGCCAACTCAACTTTCCAGCGCAAATCTTCTACCGCATCTGCGCGTCGAGGCCCACTTTCTTCCAGAAACAACTGGTTTGTTGATGAAACCGCGCGCAAGCCAAGGTCATCCATCAGGCGCCGTGCAGAACCCGGACCATTACTCTCTTCAAATGCCTTTGCCGATGACAGGTCTGGTTCAGCTGCGGTAATGCCGGCGCTGGACCACCCTTCCATCACGCGCCGAAAATCAAAACCACTTGAGGTTATTCCATGCATACAGACGAACATCCCCGAAGTGGATGCTGCCTGGGAAGCTGATGAGCCGCTGACAGCGGCTGCCGCGGTAACACTTGCAGACAAGGCCATAAAATCTCTTCTATTTATTCCAGTCATTTATTTATCCGTAATATCAACAGGGCCAGGATAAATACATTACATTTATGCTGGCCCTGTTAATCCAAACGTTTGACGCTATTTATCTATTTATCTATTTATCTATTTATCTATTTATAACTATTGCCCTTCACCGTCCTGAACAAAATTATTACAGCGAGTCTAGAGAATGTCCCGCCCTAATGTTCCCCTTGGCACTCGATGCCCGACATCCTGCACGTAGTCCGGACCAATTGCTGCAATTGACGGCGTACCACTGCCGCGCATGGTAATGGCCAGCTCACGATTCAACAGGTCAAGCACTCTTTCAACGCCCGCCTGGCCGAAAGCACCCAGCCCCCAGCAATAGGGACGACCGATACCAACGGCAGAGGCACCCAGCGCCAATGCTTTGAAAACATCGCTGCCACGTCGAATACCACCATCGATAATAACCGGTATGCGACCATTCACCGCCGCAATAACTTCAGGAAGACATTCAATAGTTCCCCTGCCAGTATCCGTTGCCCTTGCACCATGATTGGAAAGAATAATGCCGTCAGCACCATACTGCACAGCAAGGGCCGCATCAGGGCCAACCTCGATGCCCTTGATAAGTACCTTCATATTAGTGACATCTTTGATACGCCCAATAACATCCCAGGTTAAAGCGGCATCAACCAGTCCGACACCCTGCATATCAAGGCCGTCAAAAATTGGCTTGGCCTGCCCGTAATGACACTCTTCACAAAAACGATCATCTTCGCGGGCAAGTACTGCTGAAGTTTCAGTATTACGACCACCAGGCAAATCCACTGTCAGACAAACCGCGGTGCAACCGGCAGCCTCTGCTCTGCGTAATAATGCTTCGGTATATTCCCAGCGGTCAGTGGAATACAGCTGAAACCATACCGAGCCCTCCCCGCGCGCCTGCACCACCTCTTCAATGGGTGAAGAGGCCTGAGTTGAGAGAATCATGTGATGTCCCTTCGCCGCGGCCGCGCGAGCAGCACCTACGTCAGCATCAGGATGGAATCCGCCGGTACTGCCAATAGGGCTCAAAAATATAGGAGAGCGCGCTTCTGCACCAAGGACATTTACCGACATGTCGGTAGGACCACTGACATCAACCAGCCTGCGCGGATGAATCTGAAAACGTGTATAGCCCTCTCTGTTGGCACGCAAAGTGGTGTCGCTATCGACACCGGAAATCAAATAGCCAAAATGGGCTGGCGGTACTTTTTCCCGCGCAATTGCTTCCATTTCAAAAACATTGATGACCTGCCCGGGATTGGTCAGCTTCTCACCGAGAGTCTCCTCTACCTCCTGACTAAACGCTGAATAACTGGTCAGCAGCGGACTGCCTGCCAGAAATTTGAGAAATTCGCGTCGATAACCCTGATTATTTTTTTGATTAAAAGGCATGCTTGACTCCTTGGCCCTGAAAACGTGTAACCTGTGCGTGAGAAGAGAGTAACGAAATAATTGGCTTTTTTAAAACAATATTTCCAGTCTTCATAACAGCGCGGCACAATAGCGAATTTAAAATTACCGGAGTCATAAATATTCAGCGCTGAATGAAATTATCCGGATTATTCCGGGTCACAGTTTTTTAACATTAGTTACACGATGATTTTCTTCACTTGCTACAAACATTGTGTATGATCCCGATCTGATAAATACTTAATTCTGACACCCTTAAGCCAATTAACTCTCTAACCCCCTCCAGGAGGTCCTGTGTTAACCCGACACTTGTTATTCATAGCTACTCTTTTATCGTTCCAGTTAGCCAATGCCGCCGATTCCAATGAGGGCAAGACCTTTTTCCGACAACAATGCGCACTCTGTCACAGTGCCGAGCCCGGCGATAATGGCGGTGCCCAGGGGCCTTTGTTACATGGCATTTTTGGTCGTGAAGCCGCAACAAGCTCATTCACCTATACCCAGGCAATGTTAAATTCCGGCCTGACCTGGGATGCCGAAACCCTTGATCGCTTCCTGGCTGCGCCGACGACAGTAGTGCCAGGTTCATCAATGGTTATTCCGGTTGCGGATGACGACAGCAGGGCCAACCTGATCGCCTATTTTGAGGCACTGGGCAATGGCACCTTTGCAGAAGCTGAGCCGCAGTTTGGTGGCTTTGGCGGTTTCCGTGCTCCGCCTGAAGCCGAACCTCCCCAGGGTGACCCTGACTGGATTAATGACCGCCCTGGCCGCGTTCACCGAGTAGACCTGGGTAGCCTTCCTGAGCCCTATGAAACAGGATCCGCAGTGAATTTTCCGCAAATCGCCCCAAGACCTGAAGGCAAGGAATTGCAGGTACCAGAAGGATTCAAGGCAGAAACTTTTGCCAGAGATTTGCAAGGACCACGTGCCATGGTGCTCGCTCCTAATGGCGATATCTTCCTGGCAGAAACACAGAGCGGCCGCATCAAAGTGATACGCCCTACTGCGGATCATAGCCAGCCGCAAGCTATTACAGTTTTTGCCCAGGGCATGTTGCAACCCCTTGGTATGGCGTTTTATCCTGCAGGCAACAATCCGCAGTGGTTGTATGTAGCTGAAACCAATCGGGTTATTCGCTATCCCTATAGCACCGGGGATACAGAAGCAGCCGATGTCCCTGAAGTGGTCGTAGCGCAGCTTAGCCCGGTTGGCGGAGGCCATTACACCCGTGATCTGGCGTTCTCACCGGACGGTTCCCGCATCTATGTCTCTGTCGGTTCGCAGTCCAATGTAGCCGAGGATTTGCCCGCAAAAACCCCTGCTGAAATTGCTGCCTGGGAGGCCGAGCACGGTCTGGGCGCTGCCTGGGGAACCGAAGAAAATCGTGCCTCAGTGATGGTGTTTGATACAGGTAACGAAGAAGCCTCCGGCAGACTGTTTGCCAATGGCATCAGAAACTGTGTGGGACTGACCATCCAGCCTGAAACCGCCGATGTCTGGTGTACTGTCAATGAACGTGATCAGCTCGGTGATGACCTGGTGCCGGACTATTCCTCACGCATACCTGAAGGCAGCTTTTTTGGCTGGCCATGGTATTACATGGGTGACAATGAAGACCCACGCCATGCCGATGCAAGACCTGACCTGCCCGGTAAGATCACGGTTCCGGATGTGCCCTACACAGCTCACTCAGCAGCCGTTGATCTGGAATTTTATCCCACTCAACCCAGAGGTAATTCGGCCTTCCCGGAAGAATATGCCGGTGACGGCTTTGCCGTTTTACATGGCTCCTGGAACCGTGCCCATCGCACCGGACACAAGGTGGTCAGATTACCAATTGAAAACGGTGTTCCCACCGGTGAATACATCGATTTTCTGGTCGGCTTTATTGACGCGGATGGCAATCCCTGGGGACGACCGGTAGCAACTGTGGTTATGCAGGATGGCTCCCTACTGCTTAGCGATGATGGAGCCAATACCATCTATCGAATTTCCTATAGTGAATAAACCTCCGGATCCCGGACAGTGCCAGCAATCTGAAACGGGGAACTGGCGCTTTGTTCAGCCCCCCGTTCCCGGAAAAATCATAAAGGATTTCGATTGGCATACTTTTGTCGTATTCTTTTTTAAGCGTCGGTAGAATTCCCGGGCCTGTTACCAGGAATTGCTAATAAAATTCAATAATTGCCGACTTTAACCAGGTCAGTAGTCAATGAAAAAGCCCACGTTTCCCGCCGCCATGCTCGATAATCTGCACGGTATTATCCAGACCTTTGAGCATTCCCTTGATATTGATGAAACCATCAAGATCACCTTGGAAAAACTTATGGAACACATGAACTGCGAAGCAGCTTCAGTATTCCTTGGCGAGGACAATAGCGACCTGATTTGTATGGCCAGTGCCGGGCCCATCAATCTGCAGGGTCTGGTGATCGGGCCACGCACAGGAATAGTCGGCAAGACCGTCGAATATTCAGAAATCCAGATGGTTCGCGATACTCGACAGTCCGACCAGTTTTATCAGGGAATTGATGAGAAAACGGGCTTTGTGACCCGTTCCATTCTTTGTGCGCCACTGACAATTAAGCGACAAACCATTGGCGCCATAGAACTATTAAACAAGAGTCCGTCGAAAAAAAATCCTGACGGTTTGTTTAGCGATGTCGACCAGCACCTTCTCAGAATACTTTCATCTGCCGCCGCGCTGGCAATTCACAATGCCAAAATGGCCACTGAACTGGTGCGCTCGGAAATGATTCAGCAGGAACTGGAGATCGCACGCACCATTCAGGAAAGTTTTTTACCGGTTTTTGAGGAAAGACACCCTGTGGTCGGTCTTAATCTTGCAGCAAAAAATGTCTCTGGTGACTTTTTCGATTATTTTCGCCAGGATGACGGCAGCTATGTATTCAATATTGGTGATGTTAGCGGTAAGGGCATGGATGCTGCCCTGTTAATGGCCAAGGCCAGTAGTCTCTATCACTGCCTGGGTAAAACAATTCATTCACCGGCCAGGATTATGGGCCTGATTAACGAAGAACTGGTGGAGCATTCAACCCGCGGTATGTTTATTACCATGATCGGGGGAACCTATGACCCGGCCAGTCAACAAGTGACATTGTCCAATGCAGGTCATTTACCTGCGCTTCAACGTACTTCTGACGGTAAATACATAGAACATGAATCACGTACCTTGCCGCTGGGAATTATGCCTGAACAGGTATTTGAGGAAGTTACCTTCTCGCTGGCGGGCTCCAGCCTATATTTGTATACTGACGGCCTGTCTGAGGGACTGGCAAGAGCACTGGCTCTGCCTGATGAAATTCAGAACCTGCATACATTGATCGATCGGTTTTGTGACATACCCCGACAGGAACGCCTGAAGTGTTTTGCAGAAGAAGCCTCACGGTTCGACTCAAGTTTTGACGACCTGACAATTTTATTGATTGAAGACGATTCCAATACGAATTCCGAATCAGGATTGGGTAAGTAAGGTTAGCTTCACCGATATCAGACATTAGTTGTTTGAGAGTTTATTTCACTACACAGGACTGCCATGGCTGCCGCTGAAAAACTGCTGGAATTCCAATTTCCTGCCAAAAGCGATCATCTTTGCATTCTCAGAGAAAAGCTCAGAGAGGTACTAGGGACCTGTAGTTCTTCCGAAGACCTGCGCAACTGTATCGTCCTTGCCGTGGGTGAAGCGTGTATGAATATTATTGAGCACGCCTATTGCAACGACGATCAGGGCGATATCATTCTGGAAGTTGAGAAACAGGGCGACAACATGATTTTTCGGCTTACTGATTTTGCCCATCGCAAATCATGTGAAGAGGAGATGGTTGGGCGGCCTCTTGAAGAAATTCGTCCGGGCGGACTGGGTTGTCATATCATCAATGAAATCATGGATGAAGTACAACTGATTGATTGTAAAACCGAATGTGGCAATGTGCTGCAAATGAAAAAGAAACTGGATAGCTGAAGCGCTGGTCTTATCCCATCAGGAAGTATAGAAATAATGAAAAGTAATTTGCGCTCTGAAATCAATTATGACGTGCTCAATCTCAGTGGCGAAATTGACCTGCATCATTCACCAAAACTCAGGGAAGAAATACTGGGCTCTCTGAAAAACAGCAAGTCCCTGCTCATCAATATGGAAGACGTGAGCTATATAGACAGCTCTGGCATTGCCAGCCTGGTTGAAGGATTTCAGACTGCAAAGGAGAACAAACTCTCCTATGGCCTGTTGAGCATTTCCGGGCCTGCGCTTCAGGTGCTTACCCTGACCCGACTGGATAAAGTCTTTAACCTTTATGACAGCATCGACCAATTCCAGTCACAACTCCAGACCTGATACTGCGCCAAATGGATACGACCAATGCTATTGAAATTCGTGACCTTAATGTTGACTATGGCTCACGACGTATTCTCAGCAATATTAATATTGATATCCGTCAAGGCGAGATCATGGTTATCATGGGCGGAAGCGGCTCGGGGAAAAGCACGCTGCTGCGCTGTATTCTCGGCCTAAAAAAACCTTCTGCCGGGCACATCACCATGCTTGGTACTGACATCTGTCATACCTCGAATAAAAAACTCTATGCTTTGCGTGAACAAATGGGTGTCGCTTTTCAGGGGGGCGCACTATTTACGTCCATGACAGTGGCGGAAAATATTCAGCTGCCATTACGTGAACACACCATGCTGGACGAAAACACTATACAGATTATGACGCGCATAAAACTGGATATGGTCAATATGCTGCCCTATGAAAATCTGATGCCGTCTGAGCTATCCGGTGGCATGAAAAAACGTGCTGCATTGGCCAGAGCCATTATCATGGATCCAAAACTGCTGTTTTTTGATGAACCTTCAGCCGGACTCGATCCTATCACCTCGGCAGAACTGGATGATCTCATTGTTATGCTTAAAAAAAGCATGAAAATGACTATCGTCGTTGTAACCCATGAGTTGGAAAGTGTATTCGCTATCGCAGACAGGATTGCCATCCTGGGTGAAGGTGAGTTAGTTGAGATTGGCACACCGGACGAAATTAAATCGTCCTCTGATGAACGTGTTATTAGTCTCTTGAACAGAACGCCACGGAAAAATAACGTCGACAAGGATGTACATATTGAGCGGCTGACTCGTGACAAGGAATGATACTCAGCGTGACAATATTGTAAGGCATTTATGAACAGGAAACCGGCATGATCAAGGCAATCAGCAATCTTGGCAGTTATGCCATAGAAGGCATTGAGCAAATTGGACGCACCTTTAATCTGCTGCTCCTTATCGCCTGGAAAATGTTGCTGCCGCCCTACCAGCTGTTTCCCATTATCAAGCAGGTCTATTTCATTGGTGCCCGCTCCCTGACGGTAATAATTATTTCCGGCGCCACTATCGGTATGGTTCTGGGACTGCAGTTTTACAATACACTGGAGCGATTTGGTTCTGTCGGTGTTCTGGGCTCTGCGGTTGCCCTGAGTATTATTCGCGAACTGGGCCCGGTAATGACAGCACTTATGGTGGTCGGCCGCGCCGGCTCTGCTATTTGTGCAGAGCTTGGCATTATGCGTATTTCCGAACAAATCGACGCACTGGAGTGTATGGCAATCCCCCCCGACAAATACCTGGTAGCGCCCAAACTTATTGCCGGCATACTGTCGGTACCCTTGTTGAATTGTGTATTTAATGTCGTGGCTATTGCTGGTGGCTACTTTGTCGGAGTCGTCATGTTTGGCGTTGCCGAGGGGTCTTATGTTAATGGCATGATTGATTCAGTAGTATGGGGTGATGTAAGACTGGGGCTGGTGAAATCAATAATCTTTGGCATGCTGATCACCCTCATTTGCTGCGCCAAGGGATTCTATTTGCATTTAAGCGAGTACGGCTCACAGGGCGCGGAAGGAGTCAGTCGCGCCACTACTGATGCCGTGGTTGTTTCATCCGTATCGGTACTGTTTTTTGATTTTCTGATCGGTGCCTTGATGTCCTGAGTTACAAAAGTGTAGCCAAGACTCATTAACCTGAAAACAATTGAAAAAAATCAGCTAAAAAGTAAAACAAGAGAATTGATCATGCAAAAGTTGAATATCGAACTTATAACAGGAATTTTCGTCATCATTGGCATAGTCTGTTTTAGCTGGCTGGCTATTTCTGTTGCCGGCGCTACTTTTTCAGAACAGCCTGGTTACTCTCTTTCTGCCCGCTTTACCTCCATTTCCGGCTTACGTGAAGGGGCCGTTGTAGAAGGCGCTGGCGTTCGTATTGGTAGTGTAACCTCTATTGAATTTGACCCTGATTCCTTTGAAGCTATTGTTCATTTGCGGATTAATGAAGATGTTCAGATTCAGGAAGATGCGATTGCCGCAGTTCGTACCCAGGGCATTATCGGGGAAAAATACATCAATATTATTCCCGGCGGTTTTGAAGAGCTGCTGACCGAGGGTATGGAAATTTATGAAACTGAATCCGCAATCAGTATTGAGGATCTGGTGAGCCGTTATATTTTCAGCTCTGATGGTTAATTATAAAGAAGCAGTTTAATACCATGAATAGCACCACAACAGATCAAACCCCATTCTTTTACTCGACGCTTTTAACCTTCCTGGCTTTATTACTCCTTGCCAGTGCGCCACTTCCGTCCCAGGCCCAGGAAGACGATGATGATTTCTTCATTTTTGATGAAGAGGAAGACGATGCCCCGACCATGGCTGATCCGCTGGAAAGTATTAATCGCGTCTCTTTTGCTATAAACGATAAACTTTACCGGGGTCTCCTGAAGCCCATTGCCAGAGGGCTAAGAGTCTTTCCCACCCCGGTGAGAAATTCCGGCGCCAATTTCATAAATAATCTGGGCACACCGGTCTCCGCCATAAACGCGCTACTGCAATTTGACCTACCTAATAGCGGGACTGAAATTTCACGCTTTGCCATTAATACCACCCTTGGGATTCTGGGTTTGTTTGATCCTGCCACTGATCTCGGTCTTATTCGCGACAATGAAGATCTGGGACAAACGCTTGGCAGTTATGGAATTGGCCATGGCTTCTACCTCGTCATCCCGTTTTTGGGGCCCAGCAGCCTCAGGGATTTTACCGGCAGAATTGGGAATGCCTCGATGAATCCAGTACGCAATGAACTGGAAGACGACGAATTTATCATTCTTAACCTGCTCAATATAGAAATCGCACTTTCTCTCGATCAGGACACCTATGAGAGTTTCTATGACAGCGCCCTGGATCCCTATATCTTCTTCCGCAATGCTTATATGCAGAATCGAGCTGGTCAGGTCGAAAATTAGACGCCAAATTTTCCAAAAAACATGACATTAATAGCGCCTGAACTGATCCATTTTGAGAGGATTCAGCATGCAGGTATAATCGTCCTCGATAAATACCAAAGGATTACTTTATGCCTGTTACCAACAGATTTAGTGCTTTTCCCGGATGCTTTTATCATGCAATTGCATGCCTGTTACTGGCCGCCTCGTTTCAGGTGCAGGCGCAGAATGCCACGCCCGGAGAAACCGTAGAAACCACCGTGAATGCGATTCTGGCAATCTTGCGTAATAACACTCTGGAGCGCGAAGAAGCTCGTGTCATGATGCGTGCCGAGATTAATAAGGCCTTTGACGCCCGCGCCATGGCGCAGAGCGTACTCTCCACTAACTGGCGTGACGCCAGTCAGGAACAACAGGAGGCTTTCCAGACCTTGTTCATGGAGACTCTGGAGAATACCTATATCGATCGGATAGAAGCTTATACCAACGAGGAAGTGGAGTTTCGTAAGGAAGACATCAACAATAACCGTGCTACCGTAAACAGTGTCATTCTCGCCAGTAATAACGAAATTCCGGTAAATTATAAACTCAGGCTCCGCAGTGATGGCTGGTTTGTGTATGACGTGGAAGTGGAAAATGTCAGCATGGTCAGCTCTTATCGCGAAACTTACCGAAGTATTGTGCGTCGCAGCGGCATGGATGGCCTGTTAGCCCAGATGCGAGAAAAAGCTGCTGAAGGCCAGTAACAGCAATAATTCAGACCGGATTAGACAATTATTCCACTATTTATAAGCCAGGGGTGATTCTGCCCTTGGCAGGCTGCCTCCCGAGTGTGGTAGAATGCGCGCCCTGATTCGGCCAATGACCATTATTTGGCATTAATAATTATTACTTCCATTACACGTCCCGCAATATGCCAACAGTATTAAGTCTCAAAGAACTCCGCACCAGTAACGCACTCAAAGCTGAAATAAAGAAGCTGGAAGATGACAAGCAGCAGCTTCTGGATCAGCTCGAGCGCCAGAAAAAGCTGGAGCAAAAACTTCGCGACGATATTCTTGATCATAAGAAAGACTTTGAGCATCTGGAAAAGCAGTTTAATCATTTTGCCGGTCTTGAAGCTGAATACGATGCTCTTCAGCAGGAAGTGCAGATGGAGCGCCTTGAAAAGCTTATCGAAGGCGACAAGAAAGACAATACAGTTAACGCTCAGGTGAAAAAAGCCAAGGAAGAGCTATCCGCTGTTCAGTCAGAACTAAAGGAACTAAAGAAACTTGATCCCCAACGTCTGAAACGCCAGGTCAGTGACCTGAAGAAGAAAAATATCGACCAGGCCAAAGATAACAAGAATCTGAATACGGCATTGGTAGCCGAACGCAAGGAAGTGAAAGAATTATCCGCCAGCAAGGAAAATCTCGAAATTGAGCTGGAAGCAGCTAACAAACAGACAAATTATTTCTGGGAATCAAAAGATAGCAACTGGGCACTTTATGAAACCGGGCTGGTGCTGAAAACGGAATCAGACGCCGAGGACAGCCTCAATCGAATACTATGCCTGAACCGGGAAACTGGTGTCAGCGTAGTGAGCCAGTCTCTGGGAGAGGATGACAAGGCGGTCTGGTTCGGCGATATCGAAATTCCGGAAGATATCTCAATTGAAGCAGGCAAGCGTCTGAAAAAAATCGCTGCTGAAGCAGAAGACGACGAAGAGTAAGAAAAACAAGAAAACTAAAAAGTTACCCACGGGCAAGCCACTGCTTCATATCATTCAGTAATACTTTTTCAAAGCTGATCGTTCAATCGGTTGTATTTTTTTATTCTATTCAGCCTCACTATCCTGCCCTGTTTTGTACCACTTCTCTAAATACTGCCTATACCGGGTATAGCTGGCATAATCTCACCATGACTATGGATTACTCGATTCACAAAATCCTGTTGCCAGTATTTTTACTGAGCTGCATTATTCCATTGACTGTTTTAGCGGCTGCAGATGATTTGACCGAAGACAGCGCAATCATTCTCGGTGCCCGGAATAATGATGAACAAGCCAATGACACAGGTCTTGTCTTCATGGAAACCGACATAATTTCCCTGGGAGCGGGGGGCAGTGTTATTGCCCTGCATGATTCAGATTCCAGCGCATTACGTTACCGGTTCAAGGTGACAGAAACCTCTCTCGTTGAAATTCTTGAGGCCCTGGTTCTTACCATACAACCTGATGAAGTCACTATTCCCGGACAGCCTGAAAAAATTTCCGAGCTGGTGATCAAGGATGATCTGGCTGAGGCGATCAGCATTTCAATGGAAGCCAACAATACCACTTTGGAACAAACTCTGGATCTTGCTGCAATTGCTTCAGACTGCAATATTTATCGGGAAGACGAGCAAATTATTCTGGACCGTTGCCACTAAATATTTATTTATGTCCCAGGTTTTTTATAACTCTGATATACACTTTTACTTGGCTCTGGCGGTCATTCCGGTATGGTTTTTTCCCGGTCGCGCCACACTTCTGCCTGCAATTTAAGGTATTATTATCAGAATATACTTTAGTTGAAAAATCACTATGAAAATTGAAATGATCTGTACCGGCGAGGAAGTGCTTTCCGGTCAAATCGTGGACACCAATGCCGCCTGGTTTGCCAATGTACTGATGGATGCTGGTCTTGAATTACAGCGCAAAACCACAGTCGGCGATCGCATGGAGGATCTTGTCAGTATTTTTCAGGACAGAAGCCAGCATGCGGATGTCATTCTCGTCAATGGCGGGCTCGGTCCTACGTCTGACGACCTCTCTGCTGAGGCGGCTGCCAAAGCTCTGGGCGTAGAACTGGAGGAAGACAGCGGCTGGCTGGAACATCTGGAAGACTGGCACAGCAAACGCAACCGGAAAATGCCCGCCAGTAATTACAAGCAATGCCTGCTGCCAGAAGGGGCGGTACTGGTAGACAACCCGGTGGGTTCTGCACCGGGTTTCCGTATCAAACTTAACCGGGCCTGGTTATTTTTTACCCCCGGCGTGCCGGTTGAATTAAAGCTGATGGTAATGGAGCAGTTCCTGCCCTTTATCAATAGTGAGTTTTCTGTCAGCCAGGCAACAAAACTGGTCAAGCTGGTCACACTTGGTCATGGTGAGTCCACACTTGCCGATGAGCTCAACGTAATAGAAATTCCTCCGGGTATTACTCTGGGATACCGTCCCTCACCTCCCCATGTGGAAATAAAGATTTTTGCCCGGGGTGAACAGGCAATTTCTGCACTGCCAGAATATGTCGGGCAGGTGAAAAACATACTGGGTACGGCATTGGTCACTGAACGCTTTCCTGGCATAGCTGAAGAAGTCCACACTCTGCTAAAAGACTCAGGCAAAACACTTAGTCTGGCAGAATCCTGCACCGGTGGCCTGCTCAGCAGTCAACTGGTAGAGTTTCCAGGCAGCTCCAATTACCTGTTACAAAGCCTGGTGACCTACTCCAATGCTGCCAAGGAAAAAGTTCTCGGGGTGAAACAATCCACGCTGGAAAATCACGGCGCAGTATCACTGCAGACTGCCAGAGAAATGGCAACGGGAGCCCGTGCTCTGCTGAATAGTGATTTTGCCCTTGCTACCACCGGCATTGCCGGTCCTGACGGAGGCAGTGAAGAAAAACCGGTAGGCACTGTAGTGATTGCATTGTGCGACAGGCATACATGCTGGGAGCAAACCGTTAAACTGAGTAACCGTTCCCGCAGCCTGGTTCGAATCATGAGCTGTGCAATAGCCCATGACATGCTAAGACGACGTCTGCTGAACGAAGAGCCCATAGTGGACTACTCCTTCATCACTCGAGTTAATGCTGACACAACCAGCTTTGTATAACACAGCTTCATTCTTGAAGCATGATTAGTCAGCATCGTGCGCTACAGGTAAAATAGCTCCTTTCTCACTTTTTAAAGCATTCAATTAACTGATTAGCGAGATTTCGGGCGCGGGGTACTTGCCCCATAGTCGCCAGATTGTTTCGGGGAATACTTATCAAGATTAATCTATCAATACGCTGGAAACTGATTCTTTCCATTATTGTCCCCCTGATCATTATCACCTCGGTAATAATGGGTTTCACCCTGTCCCGTATTAATTCCTTTGCGATCCTCAATATCCAGAAAAACGAACTGGGAGAACTGGATCTGTATGCCAATCAAATTGCAGCTGAGTTTGACGGGCTTGGCCAGATCGCAACCACCACAGCCAACATACTCTCCCTTGTTGAAGATATAAGCGAAGAGGAAATCTACAATCTGCTGGTACGAAACGTATCAGACAACCCCCTGGTTTACGGCGCAGCTATTGCCTTTGAACCCTTTGCCTTCCATGAAGACAAACGTCTTTTTTCACCCTATGTGCATGAGAGTGCAGAGATCCTGGAAGCCATTGATATTGGCGAAGATTCTTATGATTACACGGATGGAAACTGGGAGTGGTACAGTGCAGTGCTTGAAAGTGGCCATTCCATCTGGACCGAACCCTATTTTGATGAAGGCGCCGGTGATGTCCTGATGACTACCTTCTCCGCGCCTTTTTTTCGTGACGGTACATTTACCGGTGTAACCACACTTGATATTCGACTGGATACACTCAGTGAGCTTACAGCCAGGGAATTCAGTGGCAAGAATTTTATTATTCTCAGCCAAACCGGCCATTTTATTTCTCACTACAATCCTGCAATGGTAATGAACTCAACGATTCAGGATCAGGTTGTTTTGCAAAACAACGCGAGCTACTCCACTGCGGTCGATAATATCCTGGCTGGAGAAAGTAGCCTGAATATTGTGAATGATTTGTTTTTGAACGGACAGATTGTGAAAGGTGAATCCTGGATCTATTCCACAACAGTCCCTTCAACCGGTTGGACCCTGATCGCCACGACTCCTAAACAAGAAAGCACAAAGGAACTCTGGTCACTTATGTCGCTGGGGATCTATGGCTTGATCCTGATGATTACCCTGATAATTGCCCTGACACTGTATGTTAGCTCACGTATGACACGGCCGATCAAGCAACTTGCAGATGCGGTTTCTTCAGTAGCCCGTGGCAAGCTGGATACCAGCATTGAGAAAATTTATTCAATGGATGAACTGGGCAAGCTGTCGGTAGGATTTAACCGTATGTTGAAGAACCTCAACAAACAGGTGGAGTTACAAAGCCAACAAACGGCGGCTCGACAGGTGGTAGAAAAGGAATTACAGATGGCCAGGGAAACCCAGCAGGCCCTGCTGCCCAGCACCTTCCCGCCGTTTCCCGAACGCCAGGAATTCCAACTTCATGCAGTAAGCAAGGCAGCACGCCATGTCGCAGGCGATTTCTTTGACTTCTTCCTCATCAATCCAAAAACCCTGGTGTTTGTCATTGCCGATGTCAGCGGCAAGGGAATGGCTGCAGCACTGGTAATGGCCGTTACTCGTACCATCATCCGCAATCTCGCAGAAAGCGGTAAATCCCCGGCGGCAATCCTTGCAGAAACCAACGAGCTGCTCAGGGAAAGCCACAGTGGCTCGGCCTTTGTCACTATCTTTCTTGGTTTTTACAATACCAGTTCTGGCAACATCATCTATGCCAATGGCGGTCACTCTGCGCCCCTGATTATCGACAAAAACAATAACATCACTGTTCGTGGAGCGGCCACAGGTACTATAGTCGGCATGCTGGAAAATCAGGAATATGGCAATGCTCAAATGCGTCTGCAACCCGGTGAAACCTTGTTGCTGTTCACCGATGGACTAACCGAGGCTCGCTCGCCACAGGGAGAATTTTATGGCGAAGGACGCCTGCGTGCCTTTCTGGATGAGCATTCACAGCTGCCCCCTGAGCGCCTATGCAATGATCTGGAAAAAGAGATTTGTGGTTTTCAGCAGATGAATCTGTCAGATGATCTCACCATTCTGGCGCTAAAACGCATCGGTTCACGTATGACGCGTATGCTGGGTGATCTGATTAAGGGTAAACGAGCCTAGGAAATTTCAATGACAGCCGGCCTGACGTGGGATGCATAGAGGTAAGAATTAGGCCGACTGCCATCGAAATTAGTGCTTCCTTGCAAGTAAAAGCTCCGTTCCATGGAGCAGTGAAAATTTATTTAACTCATATTCCACAACCCGTTGTGAGATTATCTTCATGAGCTAAATAACCCTTCAAAATCAAGTGTCCAGGATATTGCAAAACAATGTCAACACCATAATTTAAATAACGATATTATTTTTTTTGCAAAAATCAATTTCATTTTTAATAATGCATTCTCGTAAATGAGAATTTATATTTCCCTTATTTTTTAACAGGTTAGTGTAGTAAAAAAAATTCATAACAGGGGATAATCCTGAAATGGGAACTGAACTGATTACAGAAAGTTTTAATACCTGGCTGGTGATTCCTTCATTTATCACTATTTTCACTATATTCGTAGTAATCATCAATGATAGAAAAAGAACTGTACTTTCAGAAAACAGTTTGATTTTAGGACTTCTATTTTCACTTCTGTTGATGAACATTTTAGAAGTCCTGACCTTTGGAAATTTATATCAGGAATATGAATTTCTTCTTAGAATTTATTACTGCTCTACCTTTATAACCTCATCATATGTATTTTGCTTAAGTGAACGCCTGATTAACTCGAGATATATCTCCAGGAGATTACTTTATGCATTAGTATTTATAATTAACATTACCTTAATCACTTTAACCCTAATGACAAACCAGATTGTTGCTGGGGCAGAAAAAATTGTTTATACAATATCTAGGGTTAAAGGCGATCAATACTGGATTTTCCAAACCTATACCCTGTTCTGTTTTATTACAGCTCCGATTTTGATAAGAAATAGTATTATAAATGCCGCGAACCCTCTGGATAAAAAGAGAAACACTGTCATATTATTCTCTTTCATTCCGCTAATTTTAACTGTTTTGCTGGTATTAGTATTAATGCAGTCTGGGATTAAAATAAACTTTTCAATCTTTCTCCCAATTAGCACATTCATTTTCGTTATAGTGTATTTATTCACAGAAAATAAGAATGATCTTTTTCGTTTTCTTGTAAATATCCCGTTTTCAAGTGAAAGAGCAGCATATAAAGAGATCAATGGGCGCGTTATCGAATATCTTTCCAAGACTCAGACTGATGAAAAATTATCGTTGAAGGAAATGATGTCTGAAATTGAGAGAACATTTATAAATAATGCGCTGGAAGCAAAAGACGGGGATCATAATCTCGCAGCCCAGCTGCTATCAATTTCCTTAAGTACTATTTATCGTAACAAAGAAAAAACAACAACTGATGTTCATTCTTACCAGAATAGTAGCGGCGACAAATAATTATTATTGGAAGTCCATTCTAAATATATTCAGACGAAGGTGAATTCTTTTTTGCGGTGCAGGTAATCACAAATATCTACTACCTCGGCATCGTAGCGGGTGTTTTTATTCCCCGACAATTCATCCAGAGCAAGTTCGGGATTCAGTGCGGGCCGGTATGGCCGATGAGAAGACATTGCCTCCATAACATCAGCCACTGCCATAATTTTGGCCTCTGGCAGGATTTCCTTATCAGTCAAACCATCGGGATAACCACTGCCATCCAGGCGCTCATGGTGTTGTCTTACCATTTCCTTAATTGGCCAGGGAAAATCAATATTCTTGACAATATCAAAGCCAACTTCGCTATGGGTTTTGATCATCCCCATTTCATAATCTGATAATTTCCCGGGCCTGTTAAGGATTTCTGCCGGAATATAAATTTTCCCGATATCGTGAATCAGGGTACCCATCTCAAGCCCGCGCAGGAAATCCTTGCTCTTCCCCATTTCTTTGGCAATAGCCAGTGATAACTGGGCAACACGATTCACGTGACCAAAGGTGTAGGGATCGCGTTTTTCGATGGTATTGGCAATGGCCTGAATAGTAGATTTTAGTGTCTTGCGAAGTCTTTTTTCATCCTGATTATGACGATTCAGATCATGATAGGAACCTACGTAGCCCTTTATCTTTCCCTCATCGTCATAAACAGCACGCGCTTTCAGATAAACCTTAAGCCTCTTTCCAGCCTTGGTAACTCTGCAGGTTTTACCTTCCCAGAATCCTACTTCATTCAACGCCTCTATTGTCTCTTGAGGATTGGAAATTCCCGCCATTTTTGGGCAAGACAATATACCAATGGGCTTATGGAGAATTTCTTCGGATGTATAACCAAACAGGTTAAAAAAAGTCTGGTTGACGTAGATTATTTTGCATTTTGTATCGAGGTACAAAGCGGCCTCTGAAATTTGTCGCATGGTTTCTGTGAAAATTTCACTTTCATCCTGGCGCAGTTTTCGGTCACTGATGTCGCGATCCACCCCCCTATAACCACAAAATCTTCCCTGATCGTTATAAAAAGCTTTAGCGCTGGTTTCAATATGGACCTTATGACCTTTCTTATGCAGGTTGATATTTTCAATCAGGTGAAGGTCCCTGCGGGTCTTCACAGTTTCCTCGCAGCTTGCAGCGATACGCTGCCTCTCATCGTCAGGCATATAGTCAAAGGGGCTGGTGCCAACGACTTCATCAGGAGAATAACCAAGAATTTTTTCTACCTGAGGACTGGCATAGGTATAGATCATTTTCTCATCCACTTCCCAGAGCCAGTCTTCGGTGGATTCAATCAGGGTGCGATAACGTTCGTGCTCAAGATGGCTTAAATGATCCAGCGAACCCGAGTCATTAAAATATAAAGTTTGACGGCTATTGGTCTCATTGGTGGTATCACTCATCCCTAACCTCCTTATTACCGACCTCTTCCATCAGTGGATATCGGTTTCCTTCGCGTGGCTTCGCGCCTCTCATACTATTGCAGAAATGTACTTTCCCTGGATTCCATCATTCCTGCAGGGAAACCAGAGTATCACCTATTTTTCTAATATAAAATTATATATTTTCAGGTTTAGCAAACCGGAGGATCGAAGCATTAGGGAAATAATAGAAATCACAGAAATAACAGAAATAATTATCGCAAGAAGTACGACGAGTCAGAAGAGTTAAATCTGTTAGACAAAATAATTCTCTGATGCATTCGAGACATCGTTTTATAAGCCTAATTCCACATGGCGGCAGGTACTATTTAGCCAAGCAGCTTTTGCCCAATTTTTTGAACAATGACCAAGCCCAGACCAGACCATCCATTGTTATTTTTATACTTCCCCAAAAAAATAGACGTAGTTTATCCAGGGCACTTAAGGTCATAAAACTCTTACTGATACGCAAAGCCTTGCGGCTGTAGGCGTTCTGTTGCAACACAAAAGCCAGAGCCGGAAAATGATGCGCAGCCACCAGAGCAGCAATAAGCACAAATAACAACCCGGGCAAAACAGGAAGCAAAATGCCCAGCACACCCAGGGCAAGGAAAAACAGAATAAGCAAAAAGCCAAGCAGTTTACCGGCAGTATGTTTAAAGCATGCCATCATTCGCTTTCCAGAGCCTCTGTGCTTCCATAAGTTGTAGATTGATGTTTCAAAAGAGTATGTTGAATCCATTAATCATAATAGTAATAGCGCTCATAGCGAGGCCTGGATTTGACGGGTGCCAACAGAAAGTAAAAAATCCAGGCAAACCATGACAGGAAAATTATTGCTAATATCCAGGCCGCTTTTTCTCCCCCACTGGTCACCTCTGAATCGGCGATCATCAATATTGGCAAGAGCCAGATAAAAAATACACTCGCCATGCACAACAGCGCAATACCAAAGGTAAGTACCGGAAGCAGGGCAACGCCCACCAAAACCAGTAGTAAGAGGACACAAAGGGTACTGATAACTTTCATTCCTGACTCCAAATGGTAATTTTACCAAATTCAACGATTTCATATTATGTAAAGCGAGAATCATGCCAATTATTATTATCATAATATTCAGATAGTTATATATTTAAAGTGCAGTAATATTGCCAAATTTCATTATTTTTCCCATAAAATGGTAAATTTAACCAACATTAAATAGTGTTTGTATTTATAGCTGCAGCTAGGTGTAATAGCAGCATTTTCATAACAGGGTTTAGCGCAATGAAGCAGTGGCTGGTTACACGCAAGCAGGGTGTTCTCAACAAATACCAGGCAGTCATTCGGGAGAAAGCCATAGACCAGGCCAAGGTAGAGATCGCTATGGCCGGCAAGGAAGTTACTGACTACAGCGCCGAACAACTGGAAATTATCGTCAAGGCCCAGGAAGACAAAATAATCCAGCGCTACAAAAACTCAACCCTGGTGGTCCTGTTGTTGGCACTGGGAATCTATTAAGCGGAACCACCCATGTATAATTTCCTGAAAATTGGCGCAGTTATTGTTACCGGGCGCTTTTTAAAGCCACGCTTTAAGGGCCTGCTGGTTTTAATCGCTTTCTGGTTTATAGTTCGCTTTCTGCACACCGAGTATCTGAGCTATGTGTCATTATCCGGTGACACTGAACACCTGATACTGGCGTCCCTGATTAAAATTACACTCTACCTGCTTGCCTTTCTGGTGTATGTGTTCACCGTTGAACGCCGGATATTAAAGCGCAGCTCTTCAGAAATTGAAGCACGACAACTACAGGCGCGAGCAGCAGGAACAGATGATGGTTTTGATTTTCTAAGGCAAAAGAACAAACTGGACTCTCCAACCGATCAATTACTCAAGAAAAAATAAGCTCTTTGAACTTAACGTCAAATTGAATCTAGAATGAACAGGAAACTTTCGATTAATATGCTACTGAGCTTGTGAGTCAACGACTTTAGAGGAACAAACAATGAGCTGGCAATTGGCCGACACCCCCGACTGCATTCCGGAAAATGATTGTGAGCCAGTCACCCTGGTACTGACACCTCGCGCACGCGATATCGGTGCCTTTGAAGTAAAGCGCGCCCTGCCTTCTGGCAAAAAGCAGATGATCGGTCCCTTTATATTTTTTGACCAGATGGGCCCCACTGTTTTTTCTGGCGACACCGCGATGGATGTACGCCCCCATCCACATATCGGAATTTCTACTATTACCTGGTTATTTGAAGGAGAAATACAGCACAAGGACAGCCTCGGCTTTGATCTTACTATCCGACCCGGTGAGGTGAACTGGATGACCGCAGGTTCGGGCATTGTGCATTCTGAACGTTCTCCACAAAGCCAGCGCAACGTCAATGCTGTATTAGGCGGTATTCAAGCCTGGGTAGCCCTGCCAAAGGAACGTGAAGAAATTGATCCAGCATTTTATCATTATTCTGCAGATCAGATTCCATATATGGATCAGGATGGCATCCGTATTTCACTGATTGTCGGTAGCGCTTTTGGACAGACATCGCCGGTAAAAACTGAATCCCCGACCCTTTATGCAGAACTGAATCTGGCGACCGACAAGACCTTTGTTATTGCTGATGTCGCCGAAGAAAGAGCTCTTTATATTTACGAAGGAGAACTTGAAATAGCAGGCAGTAAGTTCACTGCAGGTTCCATGCTGGTACTAAAACAGAACATAGCAGTTGAGATCAGGGCAACCCAGGCAGCAAAACTGATGCTGCTTGGTGGTGATGCACTGGAAGAACCCAGGCATTTATATTGGAATTTTGTCTCAAGTCGAAAAGAGCGAATTGAGCAGGCCAAGAATGATTGGCGAGAGAATCGATTTCCTGGTGTTGACGGCGACGAGGAATATATTCCGCTGCCGGATTAAAGCGCTTTCCTGCTAAAGGTTAAAAAATTCAAGAATAGTCTATTGAACAGAAAATCAGATCTTTTTAAACCTGAATTCAAAAAATTTTCATTTTTATATTTCTTTTGATTTTTTTTTCGACCCTGCTTTCCCTGTATCTTTAGATGCGAGCACCTTCTCCATCGAATCACACAGGGTTTTCAATATTTCCACTCGCGCTACTTTTTTATCATTACCGGGAATCAGCGACCAGGGCGAAAATTCTGTACTCGTATGTGCCACCATATCGTTAACCGCTGCTTTATAATCATCCCAGCGATCGCGATTGCGCCAGTCCTCATCGGTGATCTTGTGCAATTTCCAGGGTGTTTTTTCACGTTCCTTAAAGCGCCTGAGCTGTTCATCCTTATCCAGATGAATCCAGAACTTCACCATACTGATACCATTTTCACATAACTGCTCTTCGAAATGATTAATTTCACTGTAGGCGCGCTTCCACTCCCTCTCATTAGCAAACCCCTCTACACGCTCCACCAGAACACGGCCATACCAGGAGCGATCATAAAGTGACAGATAACCGGCCAGGGGAATATGGCGCCAGAATCGCCAGAGATACTGGTGGGCCTTTTCCTCATCGGTAGGTGCTGCCACTGAAATCACTTTATACAGACGGGCATCTACAGCCTGGGTAACACGCCTGATAGCACCGCCTTTTCCTGAAGCATCCCAACCTTCAAACACGGCAACCACGGATATTTTTTCATGGTGAGCTTTCCAGGCCAGGTCAAACAGCTTTGCCTGGTAGTGTTTTAATTGCGCGCTATACGTGTTTGATGTGAGTGTTTTGGTCAGATCTACATGGTCCAGAATCGTAATCTTGTTGGCAACCAGGTGATCGGTAAGATGAGTAACCGAAATTTCCTCGTGGCCTTCCGAGTTTTGAATTTCATCCCTCTGCTTTTCTTCGCCCAACTTCTGTTCCAGAGCATTCAGGAGTACCTGCCCCACGGTAATATCCCGGTAACGCTTGTCACTGGCTTCAATTAAATGCCAGGGCGACTGCCCTTTATCGGTTATACGAATAGCGCGCTCGGAGACGCTGGCAAATTCGTCATATTGGATTGAAAATTTTTGCAGCAAGGGTGACTTCTTGATTTTCATTTCAAGAATATCCTTGTCTTTTTTTACCTGCTTCTCGACTTCGTGTTTTGGCAGATGAAACCAGAACTTGATAATAAGGGCGTCATCCTGAACCAGCATACGTTCAAATTCGACAATTCGGCGCAGATCTTTCTCAAAATCACCGTCATCAATTTTGCCAAAGACCCGATCAATGATAGGACGTGTATACCAGGAGCCAAACATAATCCCCATGGTTCCCCGTGCAGGGAGAGTACGCCAGAAGCGCCAGTAATCCGGGCGCAAACGCTGCTCATCGGTTTCTTCCCAAAAAGCATTGGTTTTGATATCGCGGGTATCCAGCCATTCACTTAGCCGATTGACCACTTCTCCTTTACCAGCGCCCTCTACGCCCGAGACGATAATGATAACCGAGGTATTGGATGATTTGAGCTGCTGCTGTGCTTCCAGCAGGCGCGTATGCAGATCTGGTTCAATAGCCTGGAATTCTTTTTTTGATAGTTTCCTGCCCAGCTCTGCGGCTTCAAACATGTCGACTTCCCGTAATGCTGGTTACACTGACAAGCCTACTGCTTTTGTCAGCATAACCGGTTGACTCGCATCAACTCTTTATTAACTCGAAATTAACTGGCAATTAATCCTGTATAAACACTTTGACCCCTTAATGCAAAGTTCACAAACCACATCGCATAAACTAATCCTTTTTAATAAAGCTGCTGATAAGATCTACTGGCAGTGGAAAGACAATAGTGGAATTACCTTCTCCGGATATCTCCGTCAGGGTTTGCATATAACGCAACTGGATTGCCTGAGGCGATTCAGACAGTTTTCGGGCAGCCGCAACCAATTGCTCGGACGCCTCCAGCTCACCAGTAGCATGAATCACTTTAGAGCGACGCTCACGTTCGGCTTCAGCCTGCTTGGCCATGGCCCTGATCATGGTTTCGTCAAGATCGACATGTTTTAATTCAACATTGGAGACTTTAATCCCCCAATTATCAGTCTGCTCGTCAAGAATTTTCTGGATACCTATATTAAGCTGCTCTCTGCTCGCCAGCATTTCATCCAGTTCATGCTGGCCAAGGATGGAGCGCAATGTGGTTTGCGCCAACTGACTGGTAGCTTCAAAATAATTCTCGACCTGGATAATTGCCTTCTCCGGATCAATCACCCGAAAATAAATTACGGCGTTTACTTTCACCGACACATTGTCCCGGGAAATCACATCCTGTGTCGGCACATCAAACACCAGGGTACGCATATCTACTTTAACCATCTGCTGGATAATCGGGATAATTATAATCAGACCCGGGCCCTTTACAGTCTGGAATTTTCCCAGAAAGAAAACTACCGCTCTTTCATATTCGCGCATGATATTGATTGCCGCAAATAAAAATGCACCGACCATCGCCAGTAACAAAATTAAAAATACATTCATAACACCCTCCTCAATTGTTATTTGCTTTGTGAATTATTCTCACGTGCCTCACTCACTTTATTTGACACCCGACAAGCATCTTCAGTATTGCATTGCTAAACCTTGGTGACTCTTAATTGCAGGCCATTAATTTCTTTTATACGAACCTTGTCCCCCTGATGAATCGGGGTATCAGTAAACGCTCGCCATAATTCGCCATCGACTTTGACCATACCGGCTTCATCAAAACTATCAACCGCCTCACCGGTTTTGCCAATGAACATCTGGATACCTGATACTGGCGCCTGTTGTCTTATCTTCAGAAATATCCGCATCGTTACTATCAGCAACATTGCCGCTGCGAGGGCCACTGATGAAATCAAAGGGAGCGATACCCGGAACATGCCTAATTCAGTATCTACCAGAATGATGGAACCAATAACGAAAGAGACAACCCCCCCTATTCCGAGTATGCCAAAACTCGGTATAAAGGCTTCAGCTAAAATCAGAATTATGCCAAACAGAATAAGGCCCAGCCCCGCATAATTAATTGGTAATAATTGCAAACCGTAGGCAGCCAGAATCAGACAAATTGCCCCGGTGATTCCAGCAAAACCAAAACCAGGATTATAAAATTCAATAATAATGCCATAGGCGCCCAGCATACCCAGAATAAGAATCAGATTAGGGTCGGTAATAACCTTGAGAAATTCAGTTCGCCAGTCAGGCGTATCCATCTGTAATCTTTTATCGGCTGTAGCGAGTATCATGGCATCACCATCCACCACCACCTCCATGCCGTCCATTTGTACAAGCAGGTCGTCCAGGTCTTCAGCTACAATATCAATGACATTCATGTTCAACGCGTCAGTTGCTGAAAGTGTTGCTGCTTGCGTGACCGCTGACACCGCCCAATCGGCATTGCGGCCATGCATTTCTGCCAGGCCTTTTATATAAGCCGTGGCATCATTCATGATTTTTCTTTCCATGGCTGTGGCTCCCATACCTTGCGATGGTTCCGCATCATTGTCCTGATCACCAGAAATACCGGTCGGTAATTCATCTGGTAAATTATCGGGAAAAGAAGGCAAACCAATTTCTACTGGTGTCGCAGCACCCAGATTGGTAGCAGGTGCCATCGCGGCAATATGGCTTGCATAAAGGATATAGGTACCGGCACTTGCGGCCCGCGCGCCCTGCGGATAGACATAAGTGGCCACCGGTATTTGTGATTCCAGAATAGCCTGAATAATATCCCGCATGGCCAGGTCCAGCCCTCCGGGTGTGTCCATGGTAATAATTGCCATATACACCCCTTCATCTCTTGCATGGATAAGCCCCCGCTGCAAGTAATCACTGCTTGCCGGACCTATAGCCCCATCAATGGAAAAGACACGTACAGTGTCCGCAGTGGCAAATGCCTCCTGCAGACGTGCCGCTGCTGGCAAAAATACAAGAAGCACAGCCATTATTGACAACACAATGGATATTTTTCTTTTAACAGAATAATTACTGAATATGACGGAATACGCTTTCATAAGCAGACCTCCGTATCCTCAAAACGGCTAACGGTACGTTTCACTCTATTTTGCAATCAGAGCAGCCATAATGACTTATATCAAAGGCAGGCCCTACTTGCTAGAAAAGTGGTTAATGAATGTACAGGTATGCTCATTGGCCACTCCTGACCAGGGTACGTCATCATGACCGGGCATTCCGATAGGATTTTAACCAGGCAAGAGCAATAAAAATAATAACCAGGAAAGGTATTGCGCCCATATTTACCGTTTGCCAGCCAAAGGCATTCTGCAAAGCTCCGGACGACAGAGAGCCCACAGAAACTGTTGAAAAAATCACAAAATCATTTACTGCCTGGGCTTTATTGCGCTCGCTATTATCGTAGGTTTCGGTAAGCAATGTAGTGGCACCAACAAACAAAAAATTCCAGCTTAAGCCCAGAAATCCCAGCGCCAAAAGAAAATGCATGAAGCTTGTTCCCGTCAGATTAACAGCAATACTCAATGCCCCAAAGAGCGCACCAATAAACATGACCCGTAACACCCCAAATCGCAGGATCAGTGTGCCGGTAAAAAAGGAAGGCGCGAACATTGCCATCACATGCCACTGAATCACAATGGCAGTATCTTTAAACAGAAAAGCCGCCTGATCCATTGCCAGAGGTGTTGCCGTCATGACAAACGACATAATGGCATAACCCAGAGTGCCACAAACCAGGGCAACGATATATTCCGCCTGACAGACAATCTCTTTAATGGGCCTGCCGCTTTCCCTGGCGGCAGATGTTCTGCTGCCCTTATCGTCAATATGCAGAAAACTGAGCACCGCAAAACTGGCCAGGTAGATGAATATAATCGCCATGTAACTGCCGGCAAACTCTGCATCATCAATCCACTGCCGGGACATGCGCGCCAGTGTCGGCCCGGCGACCGCGGCCACCACACCGCCCAGCATGGTGTAGGACACCGCTTTACTTTTGTAGGCCAGCTCGACACTGTCAGCTGCGGTAAATCGATAGTAGTTGCCAAAGCCATTAAAAATACCGACCAGTGCAGTACCCGTGACAAACAACCAGAAATTCCCGTTGATAATAGCGCTACTGGTTAGCACACCTCCCCCCATACCAAAGCCACAGGCAAGTAAAAATGCTGCCTTGCGACCAATTTTCTGCATCAGTAATGCAGCGGGAATACTCGTACACATCACAGCTATAAACTGCACTGCCAGCGGCAGCGTTGCCAGCGACTTATCGATTGCCAGGTTATATCCAACCAGCGCTGCGGTAGCCACAATCAATGAGTTGCAACTCATCATCAAGGCCTGGGCAACTGACAACAAGGGCACGTTTCGGTGCAGGATTTTCAAGTATTTTTCCTGCAGGGGGGGGAGGGCAACAAAATAACCGGCATCATCAAAGTGTAATCACCGCTGCACCATTAAACTTCCCTGCCTTCAAGTCAGACAGCGCCTGATTGACCTGCACCAATGGATAGGGATGCACCTGTGTATGAATCGATGATTTATCTGCCAGTTCCATAAAGTTCACACCATCCTGACGGGTAAGGTTCGCTACTGAGGCAATAGTCCGTTCTCCCCATAAAAGATCATAATCAAACGAGGGAATAGGGCTCATGTGTATACCCGCACATACAACGGTTCCGCCAGGACGAACCAGGGCAAGGGCGCGGGGTACCAGCTCACCTGCCGGTGCAAAGATAATAACAGCATCCAGCGGCGAATCAGGGGTATCGTCCGAGCTCCCCGCCCATACTGCGCCAAGACTGCAGGCAAATTCCTGGGCAGCATTATCTCCTTTACGGGTAAAAGCATATATCTTGTCACCTTCTACTTTAGCGATCTGGACCAGAATATGCGCACTGGCACCAAAGCCCATTAATCCGAGTTTACGCGGCTTACCCGCCAGGCCTGCACCCGCTAACCTGTAGGCCCGGTAGCCGATAAGACCGGCACACAGGAGAGGTGCCACCTGAACATCGGCATATTTATCCGGCAAGGAAAAACAGTAGCGATAGTCAGCGACGCAGTATTCGGCAAAGCCGCCATTGATCTGACAGCCGGTATAGCGAGCATCGGGGCACAAGTTTTCCATGCCAGCCCGACAGAAGTCACAGCATCGGCAACTGCTGCCAAGCCAGGGAATCCCGATACGCTGACCTAAACTGAATCCGCTTACCTGCTCGCCCATGGCTTCTATTATTCCTACAACCTGATGACCGGGAACAATCGGATACTCCGACTGCGATAGCTCGCCGTCAAGTACATGCAAATCGGTACGACAGACGCCACATACCAGCACGCGCACCAGCAACTGCCCTGGACCCGCTACCGGTGTCTCAAGCTCGGTCAGTACCAGAGGAGTACCGGGACTGTTTAGCAACATTGCCTGCATGGCTTGATTTCTCCCTCCGAATCCTGCCGCCTCTTTTAAATCAGAAACTGGGTTGGTTCAGAATAAGCCAGCCCATGGGCCTGGGCTACCATCTCGCAACACAGGTGTCCCGCATGGACATTAAGACCGCCCATGAAACCCTCATCACCAGCCAACGCCTTTTTCCAGCCTTGATCTGCCAGACGCAGGATATAAGGCAGTGTTGCATTATTAAGCCCGAACGACGAAGTCCGCGGCACCACGCCTGGCATATTGGCTACGCAATAATGCACGACACCATCAACAACAAAGGTAGGGTCTGAATGGGTAGTAGCATGGGAGGTTTCAAAACAGCCACCCTGATCAATGGCAACATCCACCACAACAGACCCAGGTTTCATCCGACTTATAATGTCACGGGTAAGCAGTCTCGGTGCAGCGGCGCCTGCCACCAGGACGGCCCCTATCACCAGATCTGCTTCCAGGGCATATTTTTCAATGCTGGCCTTGTTGGAAAATACACAATGCACGCGGCCGGCAAAATTATTATCCAGCTCCCGCAAACGTGGCACATTGTTATCCAGGATGGTCACTTCTGCTCCCATCCCCTTGGCAATATAAGCGGCATTTTCACCGACAATGCCGCCGCCAATAATCAACACATGGGCGGAATCCACCCCTGGTACTCCTCCCAGCAGAATACCAGCTCCGCCATTGTCCTTTTCCAGACAACTGGCACCGGCCTGAACCGCCAGGCGCCCGGCCACTTCACTCATGGGAGCCAGCAGGGGCAATACACCATCGGGTGTAAAAATGGTTTCATAGGCTATGGCTGTGACACCGGATTTCATCAAAGCCTCTGTCTGGTTTATATCCGGGGCCAGGTGCAGGTAGGCAAACAAGACCTGCCCCTTTCTAAACATGCCGATTTCCTGTGGCTGCGGCTCCTTCACCTTGACAACCAGTTCCGCTTTTTCAAAGACTTCTCTGGCTGTTGTTACAATGTGTGCACCGGCTGCGCGGTAATCATCATCCGTCAACCCGATACCGGTGCCCAGCCCGGACTGGGCTACGACCTGATGACCATGATGGGTCAGCTCAACCACACTGGTAGGCACCATGCCTGCCCGGTATTCATTGTCTTTTATTTCTTTCGGGACACCTACAATCATCATTTTCTCCAGACTGTTTCAAGCAGCATTAACTTATTATCGTTTTAACATGAATAGTTATAAGACTGAAAATTAATTCGCATTTTCTGATTATGGACACTAAATACAGGCTACAGGGGACCTTATAATGCCGGCAAGGGAGCTATTGATAAGCGTGCCAATATACTTCGACTTGCGAGAAGGCAGCCAGCAGGCTGGTTCTGTTTGCTGATGCTTGAGCGTCACGGTTTTGAGCGTATGCTGTATCAATACAGCGTAATTTCAAACAGGACAGCCCAGGGTGGAAAAAATGAACTGGAAAATGATAGTCGGTGTAACAGCCTTGATTCTGATGGCCATCTTCGTCTTTCAGAACATGGAAGTGGTCAGCGTAGATTTTCTGATCTGGAGTTTGCAGGCCTCGCGGGTCATTATCTACCTGTCTATCTTCCTGATTGGCGCGGTAGTTGGCTGGCTTTGGAAATCCGTTACCCTGCACCATTAATCGCAGGCTACTGGCCTTCCCTGCCAAAAACCCGGTTATTGGTCGATCAGGAACAAGGCCGTTATGCAGCGCCAGGTCACCCGCAATCAGCGTCACCCAGGAACAATCGCAGGGCAGTCAAGGGAGAGCGGAATGGTTATTGCATCGCTGGTATAGGTTATCCAAGGACAACTTATCCTGCAGATGAAACTTATTGAATTACCAGCAATTTTTCCTGACTGGCTCCTTCCCTGGCTGGTCACCGCCGCCTCTTTATGCATCACGCTGGTGTTGCAGCGGATCATTTTAGTGCACCTGGAAACTACCTTTGGCAACGACTCCCGGGACCACAAACACCTGCTTATGAAATCTGCCAATGTTCTACTACTGATCTATCTGCCGGCTGAGTTGCAACTTGCCCTGGACCGTATCGATATCTCCAACTCACTGTTAACCAGCGCAATATTGATCATCGCCATCATCATTTTTGCTGATCGTTTTCCGATTACTGCAATTAATCTGGAACAGAAAGAGGCCGACAGGTTTTTCAGGCTGAAACAGGAATGAAATAAAACAAAACGCTGACTCACCCGCATAGCGCAGGCTGATTTGTTTTCGCTCAAGGGCTCTGCAGACAGCACCAAAATCACTATAGCCACCCCATAAGTAAAGGTAATTGAAAATGCTATCAATGACGTTAACAGAAACACCAGTCCAGCTTTCTTTTCACTCCTTGAAAAAGCCGGTACTCGCACTGATATTGCTCTGCACCGCAACCCTGTCTGCATTAAGCAGTGCCCAGGAACTTCCTTCCATAGAAGACACGGTAGCCAATACCATGCCTATGGAAGGTTACTTTAACCTTTACTGGGATGCTGACAGCGGCAAAATGTATTGGGAAATCGACAAGCTCGATACTGAATTTATGTATCTGATTTCCATGGGCTCCGGCCTGGGTTCCAATCCCATTGGCATTGACCGTGGACAGCTGGCGGGTACTTTCATTCTGACCGCCAGGCGAATAGGTCCCAAGGTATTACTCATGGAGCCCAACTACCGCTACGTGGCCAACAGTGAAAACGAACTGGAAAGGCAGGCCGTGGTAGATGCTTTCGCACCCTCTGTGCACTGGGGCTTTGATATTGTTGCCGAGACTGATGGCAGCGTGCTGGTGGATGCCAGTGACTTTTTCATGCGTGATGCCCGTGATGTCATCGGCACAATCGCCAGTCGCAACCAGGGAAACTTCAGCCTGGAAAAAAGCCGTAGCGCGTTCTACCTGGATGCTACCAAGACTTTCCCCGAGAATATCGAGGTGGAAGTGATGCTCACGTTCACCAGCAGCAACCCCGGTAACCTGGTGAATGGTGTCGCCGCCACCGGCAATGCTATAACCCTGCGTCAGCATCACTCCATGATCAAACTGCCAGATGATAATTATGT
>CBFIIQ010000018.1:0-10268 GCA_965662685.1 Pseudohongiellaceae bacterium
GAATTAAACCCATCCCTCTCACTGGCTGAACAGTTTCAACAGGTGATGGCGCAAAATCCAGGTCTTTGAAACGAATAGCTGCTACTGGATTTCCACCAGGCCAATCCTGTTGGAACTACTCTGATGGATAAGCAGGTTGCCGTCCTTGGTAACCCACATATTTCTGACAATGCCGACACCGGAAGGAATTGCCCAACTCTGAAAGCCTTCGGTTTCGGGATCAAAACGCACCAGGGCATCGGGTCGCATACCGGACTCGTTATACCAGATCTTGTCATCTATCACCGCCAACGCATAGGGGTGGGATGTTGAGCCACTGGGCGAATCCCACTGCTGAATAGCGCCAATTGCAGGGTCAAGACGACCGATTTTTCCCTGTGTGGAATTCACAAACCAGACCACGCCCTTGCTATCAAGACCAAGTCTTCTAATCCTTGATGCTTCATTAGGGACATCGTAATAATTCACCGCCATCGATTCTGGATCCAGCACGCCAATCTTGTTGGTGCCATTAAAGGCAACCCAGACCATTCCGTTCGCCGCTACCTGGATTCCATAGGGGCGCGGTTCTGAGGCAACCTCTGTTATCTCACCGGTTTCAGGATCGAGGCGACCAAGCATTCCAGCCCCCTGTGCAGTGAAATATAAATTTCCATTGGGGTGAAACGCTGCTGAATGAGGATCGCGGGCTTGCGTCGGATATTCATTGATCAAACCCGTATCGGGATCCAGCTTGCCAATAGTGCCGTTACTATTTCCGGTATACCAGATCTTCCCATCTTCATCAGGCACAATACTATGAGGTCTGGCTGCCAGAGGTAGTTTATATTCGTTCATTTCTCCAGTTTCAGGATCAAGCCTTCCCACCAGGCTGGCCCACATGCCAGTCCACCAAATAGATCCGTCAGGCGCCTCAATGGGATCCCTGGCACGCTGCCCCAGCGTTGGCACCATCCATTCCCTGATATTTATCTCTGTGTCACCAGGAATAAGCGTTGGGCGCTGTGTCCCGTCCGCAGGGAAATGCTCAGCCAGATAGCCAGCAATAGTAGCTGACTGCGCCTCTGACAAATTTACCATTGCTGAAAACACATGCTTCCATTCTTCAGCTGTGTCGTATCCTGCAGATCGCACAATATTCAGGGAACTGTGACAGCTATAGCAGGCTATTTCGATCAACTGCTTTCCTTCTCCTTCAGGTAACTGGGGAACCTGGAATTGCGGGGGCTGTGCCTGAAGAGTATTGGCATGGAAGAAAATTATCAGGGGAAGTATTTTACGCATCATGGACTATTCTCCAGTGGTCCCGATTCAAGGACAGAGTTGCTTTAACTGTCGACATGAAATCACAAAATCTGATGCCGGGTAAATAACCAAATTTTGCCAAGCACCATGAATACAGGAATGAGTATTAATCGAAAGCATTCTTTATATGCGTAAAAAAGGCCGGTTGGGATATCCAACCGGCCTTCATAACAAAAGTTGTAAAACTAACTAATCAGGCAAGAGCTTCTTTAGTAGTTTTTACAATTGCCGCTGCGCAGGCATATGGGCAGGCATTAGACGCTGGACGACGATCTTCCAGACGACCTTTCCAGCCATCTTCCACAGTACCAATTGGAATACGGATGGAAGCACCACGGTCAGAAACACCATAACTGAATGAGTCAATGGACTGTGTCTCATGCTTACCAGTGAGGCGCTGGTCATTATGGGCACCGTAGACGCTCATGTGACGCTCAATATTTTTACCAAATTCTTCACAGATCTTGGTGAAGATATCCTGATCACCAGATTCTCTCATGACACCATTGGAGAAGTTGGCATGCATACCGGAGCCATTCCAGTCAGTATCGCCAAGAGGTTTCGGATGGTATTCAATAGCCATGCCATATTTTTCAGCAGTTCTTTCCAGCAGATAACGACCAAGCCAGGTTTCATCACCGGCACGGGCAGCACTTTTGGCAAATACCTGGAATTCCCACTGACCGGCAGCCACTTCAGCGTTAATACCTTCAACGTTCAGACCAGCTTCCAGACAAAGGTCCAGATGCTCATCAATGATGGCACGACCATAGGCATTTCTGGCGCCTACTGAACAGTAGTAAGGACCCTGGGGACGGGGATAGCCTGCATGAGGAAAGCCAGGAGGCAGGTTTGTATCGGGATCCCAGAGGAAATATTCCTGCTCGAAACCAAACCAGAAATCCTCATCGTCATCATCAATTCTGGCACGGCTGTTAGTAGAATGAGGAGTACCATCGGCATTCAATACTTCTGTCATTACCAGGTAAGCATTACCGCGATCTGGATCAGGAATGATGCACACAGGCTTCAAAAGACAATCTGAATCACCGCCTTCTGCCTGACCGGTTGAGCTGCCGTCAAATGACCACATTGGGCATTCTTCAAGAGTTCCACCGAAGTCAGATCTGACCATTGTCTTGCTTCTAAGGCCCTGTGTTGGTACGTCACCATCGAGCCATATATATTCCAACTTGGATTTCATGTGTTCTATTCTCCTAACATGTTTTTATAGGTTGAGTTCTCCATTATGCAATTTGTATACCTAAGTAGTGTTTTGTCACATAACGGTGCAGAAAAGTGCTCAAGTGTACCTCAGCATATGGCTCTGCAAAAGATTAAAGTGCTAAAAACCATGGTTTCCGGGCATACAGGTCATTTTGATAGAAATGACAGAAAGTCACCATTGCCCAGACCGAAAAACAAAGCTGCACTGTTTTGAGCACACAAAGCACCATAATGCCGCAAATACGCTCCATAATGGTGCCTTTGTTCCTGAAGACAGGCTGAGTGTGATCTGTCAGAATAGATAACCTGGGATGATTACAACGTAATAATGTACTCATAGCCATCCCAACAATATCATTCACAATTAAACCTACTGTTTGAACTACTATGTCGAAGTTTCCAGAATTTCAGGTCAAGGAATACGCAAACGTTTACAAGGAAGATACGGACAAACCACTGGCCGCCAAGATAGATCATAATTTGCGCTATGCCTTTTTCTCAACGATAGCCAAGGGCGGAAAATCTCTGATCAAATCCTGTAAAGATATGCATCTGGGCCGTTTTGTCTGTTACAAAACCTTAAAACCAGAGTTTGCAGATGATCCAATCGAACAGCAGCGTCTACTGAGAGAAGCAAGAGTCTCTGCAATGCTGCAGCATCCAAATACCATACCAACCTACGAACTGGGTCGGGATAATAATGGCAATTATTATTTCACCATGAAACTGGTTCATGGTTATACCCTGCGTGAAATCCTTGATTATCGGGATCGTTATGACCTCACCCAGTTGACCGATGTCATCATTCAGGTAGGCCATGCCCTTGAATATGCTCATTGTCATGGTGTTTTACACCGTGATATCAAGCCGGAAAACATTCTCGTCGGCCCATTTGGTGAAGTGATACTGATGGATTGGGGGCTGGCAAAAGTGTGGAATATTCAGGGCTCACAGGAGCAGCTTGGTGAAGGTTTGCCACTAAATACCAAGGATATCAGTATCACTGGACAAGCAAAACTTCAGGGCACAATCTGCTACATGTCTCCAGAGCAGATCAAAAAAGATCCCGCAATAGATGCCAGGACAGATATTTACAGTCTGGCTGCCATCATTTATGAAATTCTTGCAGGCACCACTGCTACCCAGGGTGAAACCATGGATGCACTGGTAAAAAGTACGCTTGAGGATGTGCCAAAGCCACCATCAGAAATCGTCAATTACTATATCCCGGAAATTCTTGAATCAGTAACACTGCGCTGCTTGCAAAAAGACCCGGCCGAGAGAATTCAAACCATGGGTGAAATGATACGTTTGCTCCAGGAAACCATCCGCGTGGAGTAGTCGACCTGGCTATACTATCTCGGCTATGGCAACAGTTATATTGTCTCGACCACCCTGCCCTTTGGCCAGTTCGATCAAGGCGTCAATACCTTTATTATGATCTTGTCCCGCTGCTACCAGAGCCTCAAGCATTCTCTCCTCGGTAACCAGGTCAGTCAGACCATCCGAACAGGCCAGCAATAAATCGCCTTTATGAATTTCTGACTCGCCACCATCGGGACGGGTATAGGGATTATTTCCAAGCATGCGGCTAAGAATACTTTTCTTGTAGCTTTGCCCCACTTCCCCTCTGGCCAGCATTTCCTGATACAAGGTGTGATCCGTACTGAGTTGAATAACCTTGTCTGCTTCGCAATTAATGAGAAAAATTCTGGAGTCCCCCATCCAGGCGAATTTCACTACCTCATCGCCAATGTAAGCGCAGGAAAGTGTAGTACCCATTTTACTGCCGGAATGATGTTTTTTCTTGTAGGCGATGACCTGCTGGTTGGCAAAAGTAATACTATCCATCAACGTCTGGGTGATATCTGAAGTATCCTGAAGGTAGTCTTCCCTGGTGAGGTACTGATAACAACTTTCTACAGCCAGTCTACTGGCTACCTCACCATACTCGTAGCCACCGGCACCATCAGCAAGAATAATTAAGCGGTTTTCCGGATCAATGAAAAAATAATCTTCATTATTGGTTCTGACCAATCCAACATCGGTTTTAGCATATATTTCTAGCATAAATAAAATAAATTGCAGTATTGGAATGTTAGTTAAGAATACTTCATTAGTCTGAAACTAAAATTGATCCAGCTCTACCCTAGTAGCGAAAAGTTTTTGTATATTTAAGCGCAATCTCTGACTTTTCCCGACTTAATCGAGAAAAGGTACCCTCTGAATCGAAGTTATAATTTATGACTATAAACAGATCTTCACCGGCCTCGGGGTTCCAGCGTAATCTGCTGTTTATACCCACTGAACTTGACGCATTATCAAACTGTACCAGATTTACCCAGGACCATTTCGAATTAAACGCATAATTGGCATTGGCTGTAACCTGGCGAACAACAAAATCACCATAGGGAAGTTTAATGTCCTGGTAACTATAACTGAGATTAAGAAAAAAATGTTCATCAGGACGCCACTCCAATCCAGTGCCATACTGTTTGCGATCGCCGTCATAAAATTCGCCAATATTAAAACTGACAAAAGGGGCAAGGTTTCGCTGGTTGGAAATCTCAATCTGCCCATTGATATTCATAAAACTGTATTTACCAGCCGGTATGACAATACCTGGTCTTATTTCAAAATCAGAAGACAGGCCCTCTCTGCTTCTTCCTACACCAAGCCCAAACTGGTCACCGCGATGTGTATTAAGGTTAATGATTCGCGTAAAAAAATTCTCACTGACCAATTCACCGGTGGCCAAATTGCGGTCATGAGTGAAACGCCCAAATATATTGTATGTTCTTAACAGTGGGTTGTTTCTGAAAAAATGTCTGAACCTTCCCTGCAAGGAGAAAGATTCAATACCACGCTGGTTGGCAAAACCCAGAGCAGGATTAAAATCTTCACCAATATAGGTATAGCCCATATTTCCACCGAAACCATTACCCTGTGTATCCAGATTTATTCTGGCACCATAGGCCTTGTCATCCCCGGTCCTGCCATCAGTGTCCGTCTGCTGGTACCAGGCATTGCCTCTCATAGTGTAACGATCGGAAAAGCGAGTGTTTTGGTAACCAAAATCTACTCCAGCCAGACTGTTGTCAGTCTCGCTATTTGGATCACCCTGGGTAAAAATTACACCAACGCTGGACTCTGATAGAACGTTCATTGCAGCACGACCTACGAACAAACTCTGTCCATCAAGCACAGTGGTATCGCCCTGCTGCACAGCCAATGCACCTACATTCCATTCACCTACCCGGCCGGTCATTTTGACCCCGGCATCAATATCGACCGCCTGTCCTGAGCTACTCAATCCAATACGTCTTGAATAAAAAGGAATACCATTCTGGTTATTGTTGAAATTACCGCCACCACCGAGCCCGCCGAAGCTGAAAATATCAACATCCTGTAAAAAAAAGTCGCGTTTTTCGGGAAAAAATAACGAAAACCGAGTCAGATTTACCTGTCTATTATCTACCTCGGTTGCAGAAAAGTCGGTATTAAGGGTTAGTGCCCCGGTAAGATTTGGAGTGATTTTATAAAAAACATTCAGGGACGGGTCGACACGATCATCACAAATTCCTGTTACATTATCCTTAGCCGCCGCCATCGCAATTGACGGAATAACATCCAGACCAATACCCTGGCGAATATCAGTAATTCCGGTTATCAACCCGGTTGTTGTTGGATTGATATTACGATTGAACGAAGACCAGGCAATTTCTTCCTGTTTACGGGCAATGGTTCTGGCAATGGTAAAGCCCCATTCTTCGGTTTCCGGATCAAAATTTAATGTATTGAACGGAATCGCAACTTCAGCAGTCCAGCCCTCATCATCAACTTTACTTTCCACTCGCCAGATACCGGTCCAGTCCCGATTCAGATTATTAGGCTGATCATATACCCCTTCGCGACGAATACCATTTGGATTTACCTGAAATTGATAACCCGTGCGGCCGTTATTGAAGGTATCCAGAATAAACTCAAAAGCATCATCAAATTGCATATTGCCACCCTGAACCATTTGTCTGGCGCTAATGGCAGATGGGTCACTGTCATACAATCGGGCTGCTACATAGAAATAACGATCGCTATAGGCAATATAAAATTCGCTGCGCTCACTGGGTTCGCCATGATCAACTGGCTGGAACTGGTGAAAATCTGAAATGACTGTAGCATTTTTCCAAATTTCATCATCCAGAACGCCATCAATTTCCGGAGTCAATTCAGTCCTGACTATCTCCAGTCTTTTGCGCCCGGCTTCAGTTGTAACATTCGTTTGCTGGGCCAACAGGAACTGGCTATCAAGTAACAGAACCAATACAAACATTGGTAATAGTAAGGGGAAAAAGGACAGAAGATTTAGAGCGTGGTCATTCTGCTTGAATGTATTGCTCATAGGCTTGATTTCAGGGCGCCCAAAAGGCGAGAACAAAAATAGAAGTATAACTAGTTGATTTTAATAGTAAACAATATATATGCGAATTCACAAATAATTCTTATTCCAGAAGAGAACCAATTATCCAAAGAACACCGTAGCTGGAAATTTTCCTGCTAAAGCTTCATCCCCGTGTATTTGTAAAGGGATTTTACAAATACAAAAACCTGGTCTTTACTGCAATGGCACAAAAGGAATTGTGATGAAAAGAAAATATCAGGGAATTTCTCTGGTCGAATTATTAGTGATGTTATCGGTTGTTGGTGCTTTACTGCTCAATGTTTCTCCAAATGGATTTGCACGTCCTCAGGAAGTGAAACTCATTGATGGTGTAATGTCGGACATTATGGCCGCAATTGCCATGGCCAGATCAGCAGCAATTTTTGAAGCGCAAATGGTGACCTTCTGTCGCAGTAATGATGGAAAAAAATGTCAGGGTAGCTGGCATGAAGGTAGCATCATTTTCACAGATAAAAATGCAGACAAAATATTAAATGGTGAAGATCGTTTACTTTATAAACTTGACGCTATAGCAGTTCAGGGCAATCTAAGTTTCAATTCATTTCGCAATAAGCAGTATCTTCAGATGACTCCGCGCGGCACAACAAACAACCAGAATGGAAATTTTACTTTTTGCCCATCAGATAAAAACCCTGTTCTTGCAAGACAGATTATCATCAGTTTTACCGGAAGGACGCGCCATGCGAAAGATACAGATGGGGATGGCATCGTAGAAAACAGCAAGGGGCAAGCCTTGCATTGCAAGTAGCGCCAACAATTAAATTGCAGATAATTTATTAAGCCGGAAAATCTGTTGCCTACCAGCAGCCGACAGGGGTTTTCAAACCACCGGGGTTAGTCGCACTGAATGCAATTTTCATCGGATTACAATCAGTGTCGTCCGCCTGAGAGCCAGTCGGTGTTGCCACAATTGTGTATGCATTCCCGGTTGCAGTTGCAGCTTCAATGCCAAGGGTATAATAGCCTTCATTACTGGTGGCTCCAGCGGCAACAGTACTGGCGCCAGCATTAGCTCCACAGACATTACCGGCACCGATATTCTGCGCATAAAAAGGACAGCTACCACGGAATTTTTCCTGGGCCACCTGAACACTTAATACGGCCGCCATGCCATCAGAACGACGGGATTTTCTCGTACTATCTGTGTAGGCTGGATAGGCGACCATAGTCAATATACCCATGATAGCTATGGCTATTAGCATTTCAATCAGGGTAAAGCCTCTGGTCTTTTTCACACTGCCTCCTGAGAAAATCTTATTATTTTAGTAAATTGCTTTTTGTATTTTCCGGTGCATGAAAATACAGATTTCCAATCATGACTTTGCGGCTCTCTTTAGTCAGACTTTAGTCAGCACTTTAGTAAGCGCCTCCGCCAGCCAGCCAGCCAAATAAAGAGAGCAGCAACAAATCGTCACAAAAGCATAGCATAGTCGGGAAAACATCGACTATAACAATATACTAGCCCACTACTACGGACATGCACCTTGATTGTTGGTCAGCGTAACATCCAGATTAACAAAGCCGGACGGTTCTGCAACAAAAGAGAACACCCCTGGATTATCGCCTGTACCAGTTGCCGTGCAAACAACGTTGGCATCAGTGCTAATGCTGATACTACCAGTCCAGTCTGTGATACCCACTGCAAACTCATCAGTGATACAACTGAAACTAAAACCATCAGGCGCCAGGGTGCAACTGCCACCAGCATCACTGATAGACACCGTAGAAATTTCACGGTTATTCGGGGCATCCAGGACGGTTCCGGTAAAGAAGATGAATGATCCCGGCGAACAATTAGTGAAATCATTACCTGCACTGTCCATGGTGACAGCAGAAAGGGTGATTCGACTGGGATCACAGCTCATGCTGGACTGGTCATAATCAACTTCAATATAACCATTCCAGCCATTTAATACATCCACACCATTGACAGAAGTATGCCAGTCATAGATAACACAATCATAGTTTTTACTGTATTCATTATTAACACCATCAATCTGTAGCGCTCCCATAACACAGGTCCCCGGACCATCCGAAGTAAAAGCCGTTATTCCGGTTGCCAACACGGTGTTCTCATCAGAGACAGCAGCACTCATGGTGACGCTGCCCATGACATGATGGAGAGCCGCCGGGGGATCGGCCGGATTGTAGGGGCAGGTATTGCCATAGGTATCATCTGTTTCCACGGCAAAACCGGTGCGTATGATATCGAGGGTAGAAACCGTATTCTGGTAGCCATCATTGAGGCAGTAAAAATCATCAGGAATGCCTTTGAACAGTCCGCCGACTTCCCCATCAACTACAGAGTCTGCTCTGGTCATGGCACCCAGATTTTTGCAGGGGTTTGGGTTGCTCAACTCTGCTGTAGAAAAGGCGCCGGTGATAACAAAATCATGAGCCTTATCTCCTGATCCAGGGACTGGCAATTCAACACTGTCACCCACACCCTGAGTATAGTATTGCACCAGATCAGTTCCTGAAATTTTTTCCTTGCCATCGTTTTCATTGTCATCAATCTTGTATAACATACCGCGGTAAACCCGACGTGAAGCCCTTACTGGCTTCTCATAGTCCTGCACCGAAGTCGGATCCCCCACACAGACATCAAAACCGGTATTGCCGGAAACCAACAGGCCCACATTACCGTGCCAGCCACCTCCGAGATAACAGGTGTAATCAAAATATTCATATTCTCCACTTGAGTTCGCTGAGGTTTTAATCGTAGACGTGTCATTATTGGTAACCGGTGTACGATTGGCCTCAACCCCGCCAAAAGGAATATAATGCCGCGCACAAAAAGCGGCATCAGAGGCAATAATATTGACCGCCCCCGGAGCCAGGTTAGGTAGCTCATCCCTGTCGATGTAAACTCGACCCTTGATCCTGACAAATTCCGCACAGGTACCCCCTTCTGTCTGACAGGCTTCCACCAGTGTCAGTACCACGTCACTGCCAACCGCGAGGAGTCGGTTAAGACCAGAGATAAGCTCACTGGTACCATCACCATTACTGCTTGAGGCAGCCACCTGATCTTCATCCAGTGAGCCATCCCCCAGTTTTGCCCTTCCAGTGGGGGAGTCAACTTTTTCACCTGTCGCCTCAAGGGCGGCATCACCGACTTTTCGGGGAGAGACAAACGAAAATTCGGTATTCAGACTGATCGATTGCCCGTCACCGGAAGGGTCTGTCCAGTCAACTTTTACAATGACATCCTTGACGGTTCCCGATGATGAAATATTTTCTGAGCGGGTAAAGGCAGTACTCACTCCGTTAATTG
>CBFIIQ010000018.1:10455-11610 GCA_965662685.1 Pseudohongiellaceae bacterium
TCCTACCGACAGTATCCCCAGCGTTACCAGAATTTCAATCAGTCCAAAGCCTGAATTTCTATGCCTGAAAATTTTCATCATATGCTCCCGGATTTAAAAATCCTTCCAAGTACCGGCGCTACCTGTAGAGGCGCCGGCCAATGAGGTTCCTGCGAGAATTGAGGAGTTGTACCAGATATCTAAGCTGCCACCAGTGGAACTCACTGCATCTCCGGCAGTAACCACTGCTCCTCTGATTGTGGTATTTCCTGAGATATTTACTCCACCTCTAACAAACAAAATGCCATAAAATTGATTACCGCCACTGAATGATGCATCGCCATTAACAATCACTATTGAAGGTTTGGTATTGGCACTTGGGCAGGTATTACTTCCGGTCACGGCTGTTTCACAGCCAACAGTGACACCGGAGAAATTTGTATTGCCTTCAATCCAGATAACTTCATGGGAGGCCAGATCTATAGCTGTATTGGCACTGGCAGCGGTAGTGTCCATGGTCACCATGGATGCCCGGTAGGAAGAAGGACTGGCTCCGAAGAAATTTTCAAAAAAGTCATCTCCGGATAGCGCGCTAAGACTCGCATCATTTTCAATAACATCAAGGCCTTTAATAGAATTGTCAGAGGCTTCCACCAGGGAGCAGGTTCCCGGAATATCCATGCAGGTCGGATATCCCGCACCACCAACATCAGGCACTTCAGTCGCGGTACTGGCATTTGATCCCATATCGATTTCACTGCCAGTCCATATGGTACTGTGACCTTCCTGATTATGAACCGTTGCCGCCCCACCGATAATCATGCTGCCACGGGTAATCACCGGGTTGTCCGGTGCGTTCGGCAGGGGATTGATAGTTACCAGAGTTTGAGTAACTGTGCGGGAAGCACTGCGGTCATCACTGAGGCCCACAGAAACGATCCTGACCTGGGTCATGTTTCCCGAAATATCCGTCAGAGTCACTGTTACCGTACTCGAACCAACGGTGGTTGTATTACTGTCACCAAGATTATCGGCATCAGAGACCAGGTCAAAAACAAGAGGATCGAGAACGCCGTCACCATTACGATCAGGATCAGTGGTTATGTAATCGACTGCAGCATTCATACCTGCCTCGGCAGCTTCAAAGGCATACTTGGCACGGGTATCATTATTAGC
>CBFIIQ010000018.1:11619-54410 GCA_965662685.1 Pseudohongiellaceae bacterium
GGTTATGTAATCGACTGCAGCATTCATACCTGCCTCGGCAGCTTCAAAGGCATACTTGGCACGGGTATCATTATTAGTAATTTTTTGTTCCATCAGAATTGCTCTGGAGACATTAAATGTCACCAGCGTACTCAACATGAGTATCGTCATGGAAACAGCCAGCGTCAGCGCTCCATGCTGTTTTGCTATACCTTGGGTTTTAAAAATCTGCAGGTCATTCATTAATGTATCCTCACCAGATCATTACGTACACGAACTTCCTGGTTCATTGAAATTCGGACAAAAGAGTCACTCGTGAGATTCCCCGTTAAAGTAATGGATATCTGCCGAGTCTCAACAGTGATATCCCCGCTGGCGGCAACAGGTAAATTATCGTAGCAGTCCGCTTCATCCGCCTCATCAATAGTTGCATCTTCCCCCGGATCGTTATTAATGCCATCTGGCTCACGGGTATTAATACAGCGGGAGTTATCCAGGTTAAAAACCAGTCCAGAGACCGTCAGAAAATCGGTATCAGTCAGTGCATTCCAGGTATTGCTGGTGCTCGAGCAGGTATCCGGGTCTGCAACATTTCCCAGAGTACGCATTTCCACGGCGCCGTTATTCAGGCGGAAACCGCCAAGTTCGTTCGCATCAACCACGCCATCTTCATCCAGGTCATACGCATAAACAATACAACTGCCTTCAGTTGCGGTTGGCGTGCCGCCAAAATTATTGGTCCAGCTGCCATCTCCTGCAGGAACCAGCTGCGTGTTAACTGCCATGGTGTCGTAAACTTCCAGCGTCGTATCATCTACCTGGTTGAAAATATTCGCTGTTGGAGAGGCGATGGTTGCCGCATCACCGGAGTATCCGGCACGGCGGAATTCGGTAATCATCAGATTCATAACGGCGTTTAGATCCTGATTCATTTTACTTGCGGCCAATGTGTTCATTGAACTGGTATAGGTTGCAAGATAGCCAATCAACACAGAAGAGATAACACTCATACCCAGTGCCAGTGTTACAAGCAGCTCAGTCAGCGTAAATCCGTTTTGGAATGAAGCAGTTTTCATCTTCTTGAGTATCAACATACTTTGTAATTGGGTATCGACCCATCCGGTGAACAAATAGTCGGCCTGCCAAGAAGGCTTATTTCAATCCTGAGCAACTTACCCAGACCACTTACCAGATTTATTTCTCCATCAGTGGACGTTCCACGAACCGGATTAAACACAATTTGCGTATTGCCACTGGAAAAAGAATCAATTTGCATACTCACGCCAGCCCAGTCTGCATTGGTATAGCGCATAAGTATCAGATCGTCAGTATCCACCGTGCCATCGCCGGGATCCAGATTGGCATCTCCATCACTTACCACAATAACGCAGGCATTGGCCGTCGTGGGGCTTATTGCTGTCAGAGCACAAAGGCTGTTGCCAGTACTCACTCCGTATTGCCAGGTCGCCGATGCAGCCGTTGGTGAAACCGGGGCATTGAAATTGACATAGGCTACCGTGTTGCCCGAAACAGATTCCGATCGGGCTTGCTGAATATGGCTATATACCTGCTCTGCAGCGCCAATCAGCCGCTGTGAATCCCCGGCATCAGAAAAGCTCGGGACAGCCACAGTAATGACAATGGCCAGGATAGCTGTCGCTATCATCAGCTCCAGTAAGGTGACACCCTTCTGGCTGGATAAATTAACCAACATTGATTTCATAAAAACCTATTTATTACAGTAACTTGTTAGGGACTATTAGTATGCATTATTGCATCTAGTTTACACCCTTCAACCTGAAAAATTCCTGTTTTAATCCCGGGAAAACTATACTCAGGTTCAATATCAAGCCAGCAATCTTGGACCGCTCCGTATAAAGCAGAATTTTTCATTAAATAACAATGAGTTACTGTCACCCAGCAGGGTATTCCAGTTATGTATTGAATGGCGTGATCAGCTCTTCATAATGAGCATTGCCACAAGAGAATTTATAATAAATGTGAAGAAGCTCACATCTCCGGGGGGGGGCTAGAAAGGATGAATAGTTATAAAACAATAATTCAAGGAAGAAACTGCCAGTGTTTTATAAGCTTGCTCAATCAGGAACATAAGCCTGTTGCAGGCTTCGATGAGCACGATCGAGGAATTCAGTGGGATCACCAAAATCGTTAATATATGGATCAAGCAGCCCCATGTTCACGATATCTTTTGGCCCCATGCCTAAATTCAGTTGCTCGGCCAGATCCAGATGCAAATTGGTATACATCGCGCGCATGCGGAGAATTTCTGTGCCACTAATGATTGGTCCATGGGCAGGTACCACTACCGTGTCTGAACTGACGACGGAGCTTAACGTTTCGTAAGCCTTCAATAAGCCACCCATCCATGAGCCATGGCGAATATCCAGAATCGGCCACTGCCCTGAAGTGACTGGACCACCAGCTACCAAAGTATCCAGCATCGGGAAATATAGAAAAATATCAGAATCAGAGTGAGCCGCTGGTAAATAACCGTAAATAATTTCCTGACCGGCAAATTTCATGGTGCCGGTATTACGAATAGTTTTGGTGGGGAGGCCTGCATCAGCCATTGGACCATAACGTCCTTCATATAATGAGGACATGACTGAATTTTTGAGAAACATTTCTGTTTTCTCGTGAGCTATTATTTCAGCGCCCTCTGTACCCAGGCGTTCATTAGAACCTGTCTGTTCAGGATGCCAGTGGGTATTGATAAGCGTATGTATTCGATCCTGACCAATGGTGTTATAAACAGCATTCAGCAAGGCATCAGAATGCTGTGCAAGCCCCCCGTCGATCATCAGGGCGCCGTTTTCATTCATCCCAGGAATGGCAAACACATTACAACCGGCCCCTTGCAATACCCAGGCATAACCCAGTTCAACCTGGGTAATTTCTGTTTCAACAGGCTGGGCTATAACACCAGTAGACAGAGGTGACAGAACACCGCCAACAGTGGCAGCACCCAGGGCTCGAGCGCCTTGGTTGAGGAAATTCCTGCGAGAATAATCTGGTTTCATTTTTATTTTACTATTGATGATCAAAGGAGCCAGGTACCAGAGCATGACGCTCTACCTCCGGATCCAGAGGAAAGATATTCCAGGGATAAAAGAACGGTGGTCCAACATTGGGCCAGAAAGGGGTTACATCCAGCTCGTCTTTAGCGCCAAGGCTACGTAATAAATCAGCCATTTTTTTATTCGCGGGCTGGCGTGTAGCGGTAAAAGTAATTTGTCCACGGGACTCGGCATAATCCAGCGCAGTGAGTCCATCAATATCTTTACCGTCTATATCCGCTCCGGCCTCTACCAGCGCTTTTGCTACCAGGTCATTTCTGGCGCGAACAGCATAATGTAATGGTGTTCCTCCACGGGCTCTTTGCAGATGATGAGGAACTGCTCGTAAACTCAGCTCGGCACCGCCTTCTACCAGAAGTGCCACCCCCTCAAGCAGAGCCTCCTGATTACCCCGGGCACCGGCTAGTGCAGAAACAGGTGTTTGCAGGTCCGCCTGTGGCAGATCGGCCTGAGCACCGTATTCAAGTAATAATTTCATTAACTCAACATCACCACGACTGGCAGCACGAATCAAGGGAGTAGTCCCTCTGGAGAGCGGACCACCCCGAGCCTTGGCAGGTCTATAAAACAGTTGCATATTAGGATTGGCGCCAGCATCCAGCAACATTCTGGCAATTGTGAGACCATCGGTTTCGTTAAGGATCCCGTCCACTTTCAGGCCGGCATCATCACGATTACCTGTAACAGCAAACAAAGGTGCCTGACCAAACTTGTCCCACTGCTGCACATCTGCACCCGCTTCTATCAATTCACGGGCGATATCCCAGTTGGCATTCAGTATCGCCATCAATAACGGGGAGACACCATCAGGATCGGTAAGATCCAGGTCTACATTGTTTTTAATCAGGAGTTCTACACAGCTCTTGCAGTTTTCCCGTACGGCAAACATAAGTGGCGTGAGTCCACCGCTGTCGAGACGTTTGGCACGACCTTCCGCCGTCACATGACTGTTATAATCACGTACAGCCGAGATAGCGTTGATATCCGCGCCTTCACCAATCAGCAAATCCATCATCGCCGGATGGCGGCGGGCTGCAGCCCACATCAATGCTGTTTGCTGACCCCAGTTTTCGCGTGCATCAATGGTGGCATCATTCTTGACCAGTAATTTTGCTGCAGCTACATCACCAGTGCGCGCCACAAGCATCAGTGCAGTCTGGCCTTCCGGATTGGGAGAATCCACGTCGGCACCAGCATCAAGTAGCAAATCCATAATTTCACCATGGGCTACTTCAGCAGCAAGCTGCATGGCATTGGCGCCGAAATTGTTTACCGCATTGACGTCAGCCCCGGCTCGAATCAGTTCACGTACTTTTTTTACATCCTGATCATAAACAGCCCATTGCAGGGGCGTACTCCCATCAGGTCCACGCTCATTGACGTCGAGATTACGAACTATATCTCCCAACGGATCTGGCACTTCCAATGGAACAAAATTTTGTGCACTGGATAAGCTTACCCCGGCCAACGCAAATACGATGACAGCAGTGGTACCGGCAAATCGAAATAACGTCATATCAAACTTCCGCGAAAGGACCGGTACTATCAGCAAATTCATCTAATTGAACCCCTACCCTGTCCAACATGGTATGCATGAGACGAGCATGGGGTGTGTCCTGAGGATAGTGCAGGTGCTGACCACCCTTGATACCCCCTCCATGACCAAGCAAAACAGAAGGCAAATGATCTGCACCATGCACATCACTATTGCCCATATTGCTGCCAAACAGAATGATGGAGTTGTCGAGGATATTGCCTTCGGCATCTTCCATTTCTTTTAGACGCTGGACAAACCTGGCTGCTCGTTCGGTCTGATGGCGTTGAATACGCACCAACATTTCCCACTTAACGGGGTCTTCCTGGTGATGAGAAAGGGGATGAAAGGATTCAGCGATGCCAAGATTATCAAATACCCGCATGCTCGCTTCCTTTATCATGCGCATGGAGGCAACTCGGGTCTGGTCGTTCTGGAACGCCAGGGCAATCATTTCAAACTGGATGTCCAGCAACTCGGTGAAGTCATCTGGCGGCCCCAGTGGCGCATCAGGCAGTCCGGTAAGTTCTCGGGCTCCCTCTTCCAGTTTCTGAATCCTGGATTCCACTTCTCGCACTGAATCAAGGTAGTCAGATACACGAATCTGATCGGCTGCACTCAATTTACGATTCAGGCTGGCAGTAGATTCCCGAACATAATCCAGCAAGCTGCGGGACTGATCAAGAATCTGGATACGTTCGTCATAGGTATCACCCTGGCCAAACATGGTGTAGAAGACTTTACGCGGATTGCTCTCCAAGGGCAGAGATTGCTGTGGAGTTCGGTAATTAATTGCACCACCTGGCTCACCACACAATTCCAGTGAAGGCAGTGGTGTAGTCTCACCGATAATGCGTGCTGCAATCTGATCAGCAGTCATACCTTTTATACTTCCCGGAGTCCTGTCCCGATCGCCAGGAGCCACACAGGACAACCAGGTTTGTTCCGTAATGGAATGGGGAGCAGGTCCGCCTTCGGCACTCTTGTTACGTAAACCACTTACTACAGTGACATATTCATGCAGCGACTCCAGAGGCTGGAGAATTTTAGAGTACTCGAAATCGGTACCAGTCTGTTTCGGCGCCCATTCATGCTCAACCGCACCATGGGGAAAATAAATAAATCCCAGACGTGGAAAACCACTTGCTGGTTGAGCCAGGGCAGGCGTCATGGCATCCAGCATTGGCAGAGCGATAGAAGCCCCTGTCCCTCTCAAGAATGTTCTACGTGAAAGATGTTTTTTGCTGATAAACATGGTCTTTTCCTGTTGCTGTTAAATTTAGAAATTTATTAAAGTGATACCTGTTGCAAGTTTTCAGACTCATTTGCACTCAACCCACTCTCACGCATGCGAAAGGCATCACTGTTGACGATGTTAAACACAATAGATTGAAAACTATAATCATCTTTTTCCGATGCCCGTACAATTTTTCTGACAGTAGGCATATCCCGGTAATCCACCAGTCTACCCAGAGCATAGGTCATCAAATGTTCAGTCAGCGACTGTACAAACTCATCAGAACGGTTTACCAGTGCAGTAACCAAATCTTCAGTATTAGTGATTTTAGTGCCATCGGGAAGTACTCCAGAGGCATCAATCATTGAAAGTGTATCCAGATCATATTCCTGGAACTGCCCGACGGTATTAAAATTCTCCAGTGCAAAACCAAGCGGATCAAGTACACCATGGCAGGAATAACAACTTGGATTTGCACGATGCTGCTCCAGTCTTGCCCTCAGAGTCTGAGGAACCTGACCCGGTTTTTGAGATAAATCGGTTTCCACGTTGGGTGGTGGTGGTGGTGGCGGCGAAGCCAAAATTCTCTCCAGAATCCAGGCTCCCCTTAAAACAGGCGAAGTCCTGTTTGGGTTAGCGGTAAGCATTAGGATAGCGCCTTTACCAAGCAGGCCTTTACGATATTCATCTTCAAGAGTTACTTTGCGAAATGTACTACCTTTCACGTCTTCTATGCCGTAATGAGCGGCCAGGCGCTCATTGAGGTAAGTGTAATCGGCATCCAGCAGCCTTACTACAGACTGGTCACTGCGTAACACGCTATCAATAAACAGACTCAGTTCCTGTCTAAACATTGGTCTGGGATCAAGAAAACGGCTGGCATAGCGAAACAGGCGACCGTTAGGCGAAATTTCATCCAGTTTGGCAAGATTCAGCCACTGGAAAGCAAAATCATCTATCAGCGTTTTAGCTCTGTCATCAGCAAGCATTCTTGAAATCTGGCTATCAAGCACATCAGGTTCACTCAGCCTGTTTTCACTTGCCAGGGTAAGTAATTCTTCATCGGGCAAACTACTCCAGAGGAAAAAAGACAGACGTGAAGCAAGCTCCAGATCAGTTAATAAGATTCTGCCTCCCTCCTGCGTCCCCACTTCAGCTCGATAAATGAAATGAGGGCTGACCAATATGGCGCTAACGGCTTCCTTTATGCTGGCTTCAAAATCCTGCGACTGTCTGCTGCTTTCAAAGAAAGCTACCAGGCTATCCAGGTCTTCCTGTTCCAGCGGACGGCGAAACGCACGCTCTGCCAGATTGGTTATGATTTCTGTAGCGCAGGCTTTCTCATCAGCGGTTTCTCTCGGGTAGCAAACAAAAATCCGCTTTCGCGATTCAGACTCGCTCATGCCGGTCACTTTCAGCGGTCCTCGAACCTGTAATGCATGCAGTTTATGGATCCTGCTCTGCCCTCCCTCCATGGCCAATGCAGGCGTTCTCTCATCACTTTCAGCAAAACTGCGATGTAGAAAAGCCACGGAAATGATGTGTTGTCCTGCCGTGGCATTAAAGCGGATCCCCTTCAGGCGCAGATTGATTCTCGATACCGCATCAGCCTGTTCCTGATCAATAGCTTCATGGTCTTCATCTCCGCCAAGCTCCGTGCGGAAAAATTCTTTTCCATCGAGCAACGCTACCACGGTATTTTTGAATTCCATGTTAGGCACTTCCCTGCCCAGGGCGAGGTCGCCAATATTCAGCTCATACTCACCGTCAGCCATGAAGTTGTAACGAACACTCATCCCGCCGCGAGTGCCAAACGGCATTCCTGCCATATGATTCTGCTGGACACCTGTACCAGGCGTTCCTCTGGCAGGCAGGGAAATAATCATATCTGCCTCGCTACCAAAGGTTTCCATAATAGGAATCGGGCGACGATCACCAATAGCATTATGGGCAACCGTTCTTGCCGCATTCAGATACTGGTCAATAAATGCCGGGGAAACCTGAAGGGCTTCGGCATTATTATCAAAACCTCCTTCAATATCATCTGCCGGTAACAGGGCCGTCGCATCGATCTCCATGCCCAGCAAATCACGTATAGCGTTTTCATATTCGCGACGATTCAAACGTCGTAATGGAACATTACCGGCTACCGTCGTTGGCGCCGCTGAATCCAGCGTATCCTCAAGCCAGGATACCAACTTATGAAGCTCTGTTTCTTTCGGTCGATCTGCTCCTGGAGGTGGCATATGGCCGCCTTTCACACGCCTGATGGCTTCTTCAAATATTTCTGCTTCATGGGAAACTTCACCCGAAGACATAAGATTAAAGGCCACACTGCCCGCCCAGTCTTCATCGTTATGACACTTGTAACAAAATTCCTCAATGACCTGCCACTGGTCAGAAACGCTTGCGGACAAGGCTGCCACTGGAACAAAAAGCCCGGAAGTAAATAAAACAGGTAAAAAGACGCTGCGCAGATTCGTAAACATACTCAAGTTGCCATGGTTATGGGTATAGGACTAATTCTATTAGCAAAATTCAAAAGAAATGTGGATATTTCCCCTAACCTCGAATTTTGAGGGAGAAGCGGAGCATTGTCCACCATAACCGCTCCCCCCAAAGGTTATTCCAGAGAGTTATTTTAGGCCATTATTGCCTTGTTTCAGTTGCCCTGGATCAAATTCAAAGGGGGTCTGTTACAAATAAAAAAACACCGGCTTTCGTTTCCTGGGCCGGTGGTTTTCTGAGTTGGTTGCAGATTTTACTCTTTCTACTCTTCGTCTGTATGCAGGTCTTCAGGTACATCCACATCTTCGGGCGGAGCAAGTGGCGTGGCATTGACAGCCTCTATTGCCTGCGCCACGATAAACCAGCGAATGGCTTCACTTTCCTCATTACCGAACTGATCTGCAAAAGATACCATCCCCTTATCCGCTCTAATGCCTTCCAGGACCACCTGATCAAAGGCATCCTGACTGTGCAGCATGGGCGACACCATCAGGTTGGGAAAATTAGCGCCACGTTGCTGACCACCAATACCATGACAAACAGAGCAGTATTGACCGTAAAGCTCACCGCCAGTGGCAACCACACCCTGAGACGCAGTCAATGCCGGTGGGTTAAGCTCCCTGGGGGTATAGGTCAAAGGCTGTGGCAATTGTGCTTCGCCACCCAGACCGAAAACCAGCAACCTTGAGTAATTTGGCGCAAAATAATTACCTGCCTGATTGATCCCGACACTGGCCGCGATATATTGTTTGCCGTCCAGTTCATAGGTGATTGGTGCGGCCACCATCCCGGTTTGGGTATCAAACGACCAGAGTTTTTCACCTGTTACGGTATCGTAGGCACGGAATTCGTTGGTGTTATTGCCGCCACCGGAGAATACCAGTCCACCTCCAGTGCTGAGTACGCCCCCGGTTGGCCCCTCATTTTCCTCACCGCGCCAGACTTCTTCCCCTGTCACCGGATCCCAGGCGGAAACGTAGCCAACAAATTCTCTCGGGGCATCGGGGTTATCTCGATAATAGGTGAAATTGGCTCCCATATTAATGGCCAGATTATTACCCGTTGGGTTTGGTGTGAAATTTGCGTCACTTTGCATGGCAAAATAAGCGCGCTGGGTAGCAATATAGATATAGCCGGTTTCAGGATTCCAGGCATTGGCATGCCAGCCATGGCCTCCCTGCACTCCCGGTGCAAGATTATAGATGTTTTCGAAATCATAGCGCGCTTCAGGCACTTCTATAGGGCGACCTGTCACCATATCAATGCCAGTGGCCCAGTTCACTTCAGTAAACGGATAACCGCGCAGTAATTCCCCGGTGCCGGCATCCAGCATGTAAAAGAAACCGTTCTTGTTTGGCTGCGCCACAACATGACGCTCTACTCCATCCACTTCAAGATCCAGCAGCATCATTGGACTCATGGCATCATAATCCCAGGTATCCCCAGGGGTGGTCTGATAGTGCCATGCATACTCACCAGTATCAGCATCGACGGCCAGAATAGAGGCAACAAACAGGTTGTCCCCCCCTTCAGGATCACGTGCACGCTGATCCCAGGGCGTACCGTTACCCGTTCCGAAAATCACCAAATCATTCAGCTCATCATAGACGATGGCATCCCAGACTGTGCCGCCACCACCAAGCTCCCACCATTGTCCACTCCAGGTAGCTGCCGCCATTTCCATTTGTGGTGTTTCAAAACCCAGTTCCGGATTGCCCGGCACGGTATACACGCGCCAAAGATCTTCACCGGTTTCTGCGTCGTAGGCGCCAAGGTAACCGCGTGCGGTTTTTTCACTACCGGAATTACCGATCAGGACCTGTCCCTTGATAATGCGGGGAGCACTGGTAATGGTGTATTGAGCATCAGGATCTACAGTAAGCTTGCGCCATTCTTCTTCACCGGTATCGGCATTAATGGCGACGATATAGCCGTCAAGCGTACCCAGATAAATTTTCCCCTCATACGCGGCGATGCCCCGATTCACAATACCGCAACAAACTTTAGTCACTATTTCCCGGTTGGTCTGGGGATCATAGTGCCAGAGCAATTCGCCTGTTCTGGCATCAAAAGCATTAACCATGCTCCACGCGGTAGAGACATAGATAACGCCATCAATATAAAGGGGTGTGCCTTGCTGACTCAGATTTATATCGTAGTCCGCGAACCATGCCAGATTAAGCTCACTGACATTGTCCCGATTAATTTCATCGAGAGGACTGTAATGCTTTTCATCATATGTCCCACCGACCATCATCCATTGACCTGGCTCATTTTCAGCATCAAGTAATCGTTGCCGGGAAACGTTGGCGGCAGTACCTGATACAACCGTTTCTGCACTTGAATTGGTAGCAGCATCGCCTTGCATGGATGACTGGGATGTTTCATTATCAGCCGGAGAGCAGCCTGCCAATCCTGCTAACAACAGTAAAAACGGGACTAAACGAGTGCGGATCATATTTCCCCCTGGAAAATGCATAACTATCTATAATAAATCTGGATGAAAAGCATATATTGCCTTATTCACGCAGTCCAGTCGCTGGAATAATCTGAGCAGTGGACACCAGGCAATGCATAAAAATAGAGCAGTAATTTCCACTCTATTTTCTTAAAACATTTATTCAATTGCCGACTTAAATATCAGACGCGCTATTTTGACTCTGCGATATTTTTCATGTTGACGAGCATACCCTCGAACATACCGCGTCGCCTTGCCATATCGGCATCCTTGGCTTCCTGGTTTTCAAGATTGGAGACATCATAAACCAGGGTATAGATCATTTTTGAGCTATTACTGCTGACCGGCCTTGCCTCCATAAAACCATGATACAGATTGTAAAACTGACCATCCTGAACCGGCTGGGTATAACCATAGGAAAGCTCTGTTTGTGCAACCAGGATTTCGATAATGCGCCCACCAAGCAGATCACGTACTGTTCCCATTCCACCATCACCGGAAGTGACGGCACAATCCAGTCCACCCCATTCTGCGATATCACAATAACCGCCAACCGCATCCCAAACTTCTTCGGCGGACCTGTTAATATCTATTTCCATTTCGATACTGACATATTCAGGCTCCGCAGCAAAAAGTGTCAATGATACGGTCAGTGCAAATACAGTAGTTGTTAGTTGTAATAATGATTTCATCTGGCATTCCCGTTCGGACTAAAAAATGATGCGCAAGCATAAACACCCAGCTGATCATCGTCCAGTGATTCATACTTTGTTTTGAGTAGATAATGGCTGTACCCAACACTGGAGCAGTGACACATCTGCAACCCAAGAATAAATATAGAGTTATTCTCTCAAAATGCTCCATTAATCAGTGATCCCTGACCCCTTGAGCAAAACTATTTCTCGATACACCCAAAATAGTATTGCCACGCAGTGCCAAGGGTTTTTATACTCAGCCGGGCAATAACAATAAATATAATTTCATTCAATTCCCGGGGGGATAAAAAATGTCCAAATACGCAGGTGGATGCGAACACGTACACACACAGTCAGACAATGATCCAATAGACAATCACACTTGTCACTGTTCCGTTTGTAAGCGGGTTACAGGACAGGATACAACTCATGTTGTATTTTTTAACCATAACGACCTGACCGTCGACAATGCAGATGGCTTAAACAGAATACCGTTTAATGACCAGAATCCGGATGGGCCCCTTGAGCTATGTGTCTGTAGTGATTGCGGTACTCCTATCATGCTTGATGACAAGCAAGGCCGAATTCGTGTTGTGGTACCTAATCTTATGGGGTACTCAGCAGATTTTCCCCAGGCCAGCTACCATGCATTTTATGACCCCGCATCCGGAGAACCTGAACCCAGCGATGGCCGCCCGGCATTTGAGGGGCTTCGTCCTGACTTTGTTTGGCCCGAAGGTAGCTAGAATATATTCAGAACCACCCTGTATATGAGTATGCTGTGCAGGGCAGGTTTTGATATATTTTTCATATACAACCCGATTACAGCTTTTAGCAAAACCTCAATCTATGTCTATAATAGCGAATCGCTATTGATCAGAATTTGAAAAATTACCGGAGAGACCATGCAACAAAAATTTTCCCAGTTTCGAGTCAGCACCTGTCTTGGAACAATTCTAGCTATTCTGTTTTTTTCTTTACCTGTTTGTGCTGCAGAAAAGCCGGATTTTTCAGGATCCTGGACTACTTACAGGGGAAATGGCGGAGCCGGGGCTTTTGCCTCGCCTCCAGGTGAATTAAAACTTACCGCTGAAGCTATGAAAGCGCGCCAGGATTTTATTTCTGTTACAGAAGGCACGAATCATGGCGCAGGCAACTCCTGTGTTGGTTATGGCATGCCTGCCTCCGTGCTGGGCTCCGGTGGTTATCCCATGGAGCTTATCCAAAGACCGGAACAACTATTTTCAATTTATGAGGCACATAACGAAATACGCCGCATATATATTGGCGATGAAGCTGAAGATCCCTCGACTTTTTTCCCTGAGCGCAATGGCTACTCGATTGCGTATTGGGAAGGTGACAGGCTGATAGTAGAAACCAGTCGTTTGAAAAACCAGGTTGATTCCCGTTATCCACACAGCAACCAGGCCAGCATTCGGGAAGAATATTACTTTGACACTCCGCTTGAAGACGGTACCCGGGTACTGGCAGCGGAACTTACCATGATCGACCCACTCTGGCTGGAAGAGCCCTTTGTTACGACCAAACGCTGGCAGGAACTTGCCGATTATCATGTGCTAACGTACGAATGCAGCGAACCCTTGTGGCTTGATGAAATGGAACAGTTATACAAAGAAGCCGGTTTGGAAATGGTCCAGGAATAAATAATAAAATTGCCTATATTATCGACGAGGAAATAAAGTGAAAACATTTTTTAATTATTCAGTAATTCTGGTTTCAACATTGTTATTCAGTGTTTCTCTGTATGCCCATCATTCAGCAGCACAATTCGACTTCAGAAATACCGTACTGGTGGAAGGCAAGGTGATGGAAGCACGTTTTGCCAATCCGCATATGCGTCTGGTTCTGGAGGTTACAGATGATGCTCGTGGCACACGTGATATAGAATTTGAAGGCCATAGTCGCAACAACATGCGTCGACAGGGTCTGATGCCCGACATGTTCACTGAAGGAGATACTGTCACCATTCGAATTGCCCCCATGCGCAATGGCAATGATGGCGGATACGTCACGGCATTACGAACTCCTGATGGAGAGGAAATAGGCAGAGTGACTGGCGCCGACTAATACTGGCAATGGCAATACCAGCGGGGTTATTACCCCGCTTTTTTTTCTTTGAAAAATGAGCATTCCAGTTGTGCTAAAAAAACATTGATAAGGTGTTATGCAGTTAAATATTAAAGTATTAATCCGCATTCTGAGGGGGACAGAAGAATGACTGGAAAGAAAATGCTTGTTTTGGCATCGGTTCTTTTAATGACCAATGTTGTATTCGGACAAAAGACGGCAGATATTGGTTTTACCAGTCTTGGTCGTGGCGCACCGCTTGCCGTGGATATTAATGAATATCCATTTACCGGGGCGACAATGCGCGTAATGGGTGCAGTTGGCCCTTTTGAACAACGACCAAGGCGTTTTACCGGCAGCGCAGAACCTGGACAGACCCCTGAAGGCATAACGCCACTGGAACGTGATTTATTTACCTCCGATGATTTTTATGCCGATCGCGATCTTTGGACTGACCCTCGCTATTTTCGCTGCAACACCTCCGCTGCTCTTGAAGATATCTGGGGCGGCAATCGCAGACCACTGGTTGGTGAAAATCCACCTGCTACTGCCGCCTGGGGATATTGTGATCGGGATTATCCAAGAGAAGCTATCGTCAGCCCATACCAATTTAGCAGTGCCCAGGAACACTATGAGGCGCTGATGGAGGAAACACGTGAGCGCGGCGGTCCAACCCAACACTCCTATGCAACAGTGCCAGGAGAGTGGTCCGGTATTTATGCTCATCCTGGGCGCACACCCGAAAATTACTACTGGTATCGTATGCGTCATAACCAGATTCCCACCATTCTTTCCCTGCTCACCGATGAATACCAGACTCGCTTCGTGCAGGAAGCCTACCACCACGCCAATACCAATGCCGCACAATGGCCGTCTCAATACTGCTGGCCTGAGGGTTTTATGCGGCGCTGGCATGAAGCGGCAATCTGGGAAAATTACATCATGGTTACGCCAAACATGGTCCAGATACTGGCCGGTGTGGCACGCAACTTTATTACCAATATTCATATTGGACGTGAATTTAAAATGGATGGTCTGGTACCCAGACTGGGAGAAGATGTGCCGCGCTGGTATGGAGAAACTATTGGTTTCTGGGACAATGATGTTCTTATTACATGGACTTCCAATATTCAAGGCTGGAAAGTTCATGCCGCTCCTGATTTTTCAAACTTATTACAGACCATAGAAATCTACACCCCTAACAGGGATGAGAATGGAAACTTTATCGGTCTGAATCATGAAGCAGTATTTTACGACCCGGATGCGCTGGTGGAACCCATTCGCATAATCCGAAACTATACCAAGCAAAATGAATTTGATGACGAAGATGCCACCCCCTATGTTTTTGTTGAATGCATTCAGTCAATTTTCCCGATCGATGGTGTTGCCACTCCGGTAAATCCTGGAGAAGTCATTGAGTATGAAATTCCTGATATGTATGGTCGCCCCTGGAATCATCTATGGGAAAATTACTTTGAGCAGGACATGACCCGACCGGAACAGGAAGATATTTTCAGTTTTGAATAGTGATCCGAATTTACCATTGAATACCTGTGCCTGGTGTGATGCTCCGAAACAGTATGGATTGATTTGTCCCGAATGTGGCGCTGATTACGCAAAAGCAGAGGCTATAAAAAGCAAAGGAAAAGCAGCCTCAATAGTCCCAGAGAGCAGCGAGGAGTCCTCGGACTCATTTGTTGAAGATAATAAAAGCCTGATCCCGGTCAGGGATCCGGATTATGAAAAAAACCTCTGCCTGTTCGCTCTACCCGCAATGCTCGGAGTAGCCATGCTGGTACAAATCACTGGCTTTTTGGCGAGCATGCAGCGCATCGTTTTCGGTATGCCGGTTCATGAAATGGGGCATGCTGTTACTGGATGGCTGTGTGGATTCAACTCAATTCCTTCCTTATGGGTCACGGTCAGTTCGGGAGAACGCGGTTATATTTCATCGGTAGCGGTGCTGGCAGCATTATTTATGCTGACTCGCTATGCCCTGGTGAATAAAAAACCTGCCTGGCTTATTCCGGTAAGCATTATTTTCCTGCTTCAGATTTATGGCACCCTGATAATTTCAGAAAATACCGCAGATATGCTTATTACGGTTGGCGGAGATGCGATGGGGCTGGTACTAGCCACACTGCTTATCGTAATTTTTTATATGGGAAAGAGTACGCAGCTTTATAAAGGCAGCCTGCGCTAGGGTTTTCTTGCTATCGGGGCAGCCGCTTTTATGGATATATTTACACCCTGGTATAACAAGGATATCTCGGCTATCGGTTATGGCATGACCGGAAATAACCATACGGATTCATTCAAGATGATCAACTATCATCTTTGGGAATGGAACAGTCTGTTCACCCTGCATAATACAATAGGCTACATTTGTATATTTGCAATGGGTTGTGCTTATTTTGTCGGACTGAACCAGGCCAATGGGTGGGTAAAAGAAAAAGCCAAACAGGATCGCCTGAGTAGAGTTAGAAGTACCTGAAACCCATAAGCATCGATGGAAATATTATTCGACTCTTAACATCTGGATAAAACCGCTTAATCGTTCAGTTTCCAGCCGATAATTCTCACCCCACTGGGTAGGATAAATTCTTACTTCATCTCCTTTTCTCAGGTTGTAGCGTCTTGAATGCGTCTGACGCCAAACCTGACCACTTGCCAGCCGAATAAGCCACATATTCGGTTTTGCCTGTGTTAGTTCAGTCACTACATCTATCAGCTCTTCCTGCCCCTCGGCATTTTCAATGACCTTGCTGGTTGAACCCCGACCAAAATTTTCCAGACGATCAGACACAGGTTCTTCGTTCACCGAAACTTCCTGCACCTCTTCACGATTTCTTCGGAACAGGTTGCCAATTACAGGCAGTTTAAAACCTCTTTTATCGGCTTCTTCATTAGCAATAATTTCGTCACTGGATGGCTGATTCCTGCCAAAATCCTCCAGCTCCTGAGCATTGTCGGCATTTGCTGATGCATCTCTACCAGCCTCAGTCATATCCTGTGATAGCTCATCCTCCTGCGAAACTGATTGTTCCAGAGCAGTTTCCAGACAAAGTACCCGCTCCACTCTGTCAGATATCTCAGCGCAATCCAAAAAGCTCTGCACCTCTTGCGCGAAAGAGGAATAATTAAATGAAATTAATATGATGCCCAGAAAAAATTTAACCAGGGATTTAAACATTGATAGCCCTCCTGTAACCAAGGATGACAAGAGTAAAGGAAAGGCAAAAACAGGACAAGCATCCATAAGGGAAATTAGCCTAAATAGACGTATTTATTGGACTGACTCCCTGCAAGCATTCTACACTGGGTATTGAATAAGAGTTCTTATCGTTTAAAGAAGTAAATAACCAACTTATGAAGAATAAAGAATCAAGCTCACTAATAAAACAGGTCGATGCTCTGGATGCCCAGGGTAAACATGATGATGCTATCGATGTTCTGGCAGCGGCAACCCAGAATGGTGATGAGCTTGCCAAGACCATCCTGGGCAAGCGCTTGTTGGTGGGTGACCGCTCTCCCTATCTCCCCAGGGAAGGCGCCTCATTTATCATGGAAGCCGCCCAGGCTGGCGTTCCCGAAGCAGTTTCTGTCATAGCTGTCTTTCAGGCTACAGGTGTTTTTCAGGAAAAGAACTGGTCGCAGGCAATCAATACACTGACTCATGCTGCAATCCTGGGTTCAGAATTAGCACGGGAACAACTGGTCCTGTTATCCAATTCCGGGGACCCTGCGTTAAAGCCAACCTTAATAGCTAATAATGAAGCTGAGCATTGGCAAAGTCTGGCATCGGTTATTGATCTGGGGCAGTGGATAAATGAGCCGGTTGGACAATTAATTAACGATGAACCCCGGGTCAAGGTATTCCCTGCTTTATTGTCAGCTCCAATATGCCGATGGTTAATAAAACTTTCAGCCAGTCGTTTAAAACCGGCCCTGGTTTATGATGCGACACAGCGCCAGAATTACCAATCCGAAACACGAACCAACTCTATCGCGGAATTTAATCTGGTAGAAAATGAGCTACTTCATTTTCTCATACAACAAAAAATGAGTGCTGCATGTGGCATACCCATGGTGCAAATGGAAGGCACCGCCATTCTTAATTACCAACCAGGTGAAGAGATATCTGATCATTTCGATTTTGTGAATCCATCAATGGCGAATTATGAACAGGAAATCAGGGATAATGGTCAACGCATTATCACTTTTCTTATTTATTTGAATGATGACTATGAGGGTGGAGAGACGGTATTTACTGAACTTGACTTGAGCTACAAGGGCAATACCGGTGACGGGATGTTTTTCGTCAATGCTCTGCCAGATGGATCTTCAGACCTGCGCTCGAAACATGCCGGACGACCGACAAGCTCTGGTGAAAAATGGATTATTTCGCAGTTTATACGCAACCGGGAAGTTAAATATATTCAACTTTAACAATATTTACTATTTTCCATTAATTTTTTATATTTCTTCACCAGATATTTCCCGGACTCTAATTCCATATTAGTTTAAGCAAAAAAAAACCCCGTCATAAGACGGGGTTTTTTTTGATCGTTGCTTTCAGAGACTTAGAAAGAAACTCTCAGACCAACAAAGTAGCGACGTCCCAGCAGATCGTAAAGAGCTGCGTTAGTCTGATCGCTATTGGTATCACCGCCCGCAGGGTTTGCGTTGGTGAGCTCGGCATCTTCATCGAACAGGTTATCGATACCAAATCTCAAGCTGTAGTTTTCACCGAAGTTATAACCACCGTTAAGATTAAAGACATCGTAAGACCCTGGGCCCTGAATAGTAGTATTCGGGCTCAGAGACGCTGCCGCAGAATCAGCACTGGCAAGATGACGCCAGGACATACCTACATTGAAGTCACCCCAGAAGTAATTGAAGCGAGTCAAAGCCTGGAAGTCATAAAGACCGCCCTGATCCAGCGTACCTGAGGCATCAACAACCCTGTCACCAGGAGCCAACTGATACTCAAAGCTTTCCAGGAAGTTCATGGTGCTGTTGATGGCCAGACTACCAGGACCAATGTCCATATTGTAGTTAACTGTCAGGTCAATACCCTGAGTTTCCAGCGTACCCAGGTTATCAAACGGAGTATCGACTTCTTCACGGTCACCAGTGAAGGGATTACGTCGAATCTGCTGACATCTTGGGTTATTCACATCATAGGTTGGGTTTGAAGAACCATTGGCATTGAAACAGGCATCGTAAACGGTCTGTACGTTCAATGGGTTAATGGTATCAGTCAGTGAAATATCATAGTAGTCCACTGTCAGACTTAAACCTTCAAGGCCAAACGGATCGGAGATTACAGCACCAAAGGTAATGGTTTCGCCTTCTTCAGCGCCAACATTCGGATTACCCTGACGCAGTGCAATTTCCAATGGGAAGAACGGAGGGTTCTGCCTGTGGAAACCTTCTGGTCCGGGAATACCGGTAATGGAGTAGGTCTGGGTATCAAAACCGGAGGTATCGTTACCAATGATGGCACGACACAGGTCAATTACCTGCTGACGATCCGGATTGGACGCAACGTTACCATGAGGAGCAAGAGTAGTTACGGAACAGTTATCCTGATCCGGATGACCTACCACTTCCTGGGTTGGCGCAGTAAACAGCTCGGCAATATTAGGGGCACGGGTTGCTAACTGAAAACCACCACGGAAGGTAACATTATCCAGCGCATTCCAGGTAAACATAGCCTTATAGGTATCTACACCACCAGCAGTGTTAAAGTCCGAATAGCGATAACCCAATTCAGCGGTCAGAGTATCAAGTACTGGCACTAATGCCTCAACATAGTACTCACGAACGTTGATCTTGCCGCCCGTTGCATTATTGGCGAATACACCAACAGGGTTGTCACGAAGCTGCTGTACCGGGTTGCCAGGGTTAAATGAATAACCATTGGCGCGGTAAGTACCACCGGCAGCGAAACGCACTTCGCCGGCAGGCAGTTCAAACCAGTCGCCCAGACCACCCTGCATATTGAATTCCAGAATTTCCTGGGTCAACACGCTGCGGTTAACAAGCTGGCTGTCAATGCTGGTGAGACAGTCTTCACTAACTTCGAACTTCTCAAATACTGGTAAACCTGAAGTACAGGTCAACACGTATCCACGTCCGGTACCTACACCATTGACGGCGCCCGGAGTGTAACCGGATACCTGGCCGAAGTTAGGAGCATAAACCAGTTCCTGATAACGCTGCAGGGAAGGCAGGTTATTATAGACCGCCTGAATATCAGTTTCACCGCGTGAACCATAGGCTTCCCAGGTCCAGTCGCCGTCTCTCAGGTCACCTTCAAGGCCGACCATAAACTGCCAGACATTGTTATCGTTTTCGCCATTGATATTGCCGTTGTAGTCCAGTACGTGAAACAGTGGCCATACCCCATCAGGGTCAGCACGAGAGTCCAGCAGGGTGTCCAGTACTGGTGGCAAGGCACGACCGTCTCGGGGAACGCCAGGAGCCGACCAGACTGTAATGGCTGGAGGCGTATTGCCGCGCTGGGTAACATTCACATTGGTGTAATTCACTTGCGTGAATGCTCTTACATTATCTGTGATTTCGTAGTTGCCTCGAACGAATACAGAATGTCTTTCCATTGGCGTAGACAGGAACAGATCGATGGATCGACCACGCTGGTCCAGATTGCCATTATCCAATTGCTTGATCAAAGTGTAATCACCGCAATCAAGACAGTTGAACGGACCGTTATAACCGAGACCACCCTGCACAACAAAAGGACTGCCATCAGCGTTGAAGTAGATGTCAGAGGCATTACCGATAGTCCCGGGAGCAACCTGCGGGAATAAAGCATCAATCGCTGCCTGGGAGGCTGGGTTTGGATTGGCGTTACCGGCAAAAGCAGCAGGAACAACAAAGTCACCACCTGGGTTACCGGTATCATTCCAGCCATTGATGTAGAAATCACGGTCACGTTGCAGTACTTCGCCACGCTTGGTCCAGTCAATACCAACCATCAGGTTGCCGCGACCATCCGCTGAGTTCATACCCATCAGCATGCTGAAGCGTTCTTCCTGACCATCACCTTCAGCGGTTTCACCACGCTGAAAATCAAACTCGACGCCTTCGAAATCATCCTTGAGGATAAAGTTAACAACACCGGCCATGGCATCAGGACCATATACCGCTGAAGCACCACCGGTAATCACTTCCACGTTCTGAATGGCTGCCGCTGGAATGGTATTGATGTCAACAACCATAGTAGCGTTAACCGGCTGAGCACGTTTGCCGTCAATCAATACCAGGTTACGGTTGGCACCCATACCCCTGAGGTTCAGTGTAGCTGCACCAGGTGTACTGGTAGCACTGTTTTGAACGCTGGAGTTAAATTGAGTTCCACCGGGAACAAACTGTGGCAATTGGTTAAGTACAGATTCAACAGAAGTCGTCGCTGAGTTATCAAACGTCTCACTGCCGATAGTAACAATAGGACTTGCTGCATCGAGGTCACGTCTAACGATACGCGAACCAGTAACAGTAATCTCTTCCAACTCTTGTGCATTAACATTAACACTTGCGCCGCCGGCCAGCATGGTTGATACAGCTGAAACGATGAGTGCAAGGTTTTTCTTACGCAGATTTTGTTTGCGCATTATGGGAAACCCCCTTTGGTTTTTTATATATAAAAGAAAATATCCGGTTCCACAAGGGTCCGGAAATGGGAAGGTAACAAGGAATAAATGTGAATGGAAGTATTTTATATTAGCGATAAACAAGGCTAGTATCACCCGCTAATTTGTGGGAATTTTTCACACTGCAGGAATGCCGCCCCAATATAACTTTCCCTTATAAATCAATTAGTAAGGAGAATTATTGTCAAAATAAACCATATTTAATGTAAGGTTTTTGGCCGTCAATTTAAAAAACCTGTCAAAAAAAAGAACTTGCTTGTGCACATCCTTTTTTAGAAAAAAGTTGAGGCTTATTTAAATCACAAGTTCGACCCTGCCAAGTCTTCAGCCTTCTGACTGTTTTAGATCAATTTGATTTTCCGAAAGACGGGTATACGAAATACGGTGCAAGAGTCAGGGCTGATAATTTCTGATGGCCATTTACCCACCCTCTTTTCGCAATTTCCTTTTGTATTATTTTTTATTGCTTATTAATTTCTATTGGTGATTTATCGACAGATTTTCAATTATTTTTCTCTTAATACTGATTTTAATCTATCCTGCTTCACAAGCCGGAATGACCAACAAAGCCTATTCAATCAAGCCGCCCAAAAATTTTAATAAAAAAAATTTCCAATATTATCCTTCCCGAAATTGAAGCAAAAACCCCGTTGGCGCACGAAGCTGGTGCGAATAATTTAACGGGCATATTTGCAAGCCTATGAATTTTAATAATTTTTTATTATGTATTTGAAAGCAATGACTGGCATGGTTTCTGCACTTATTAAAGCCTGAAAGTAAAGCTGCTTAATCTGGCTGAGCCTGGCTTAAAACTACAATCATGGGAAACCTTAAATGAGAACTGCTCGAAAATTCCACAACGTATTTATCGCACTGTTATTAACCACTACCTTCCAGGCCAGCATGGCAGATGATGTGGAATATATCGTTAGCGACGAAAACGCCAAACTGAATTTACCCTTTTCAGATGCGGTAGTGTTTGGCGATACCCTCATTATGTCAGGTCAGTTGGGAGTAAACCCGGCTACTTTCACCTTGGTCAATGGTGGAATTGAAAATGAAACACACCAGGTTTTTAGTAACATGTCAACAATACTCGCGCGCAAGAACGCCACTCTGGCAGACATCGTTAAATGCACTGTCATGATTGCGGATATCGCTGAATGGCCAGCCTTCAATGTCATTTACTCAAGTTATTTTCCTGGGCCAAAACCGGCAAGATCAGCTCTGGGGGCTAATGGTCTGGCCCTGGGAGCACGCGTTGAATTGGAATGCTGGGCCTCTATCGACGATTAAAAATCCCTTTATGCCAAGAGGCAACTAATAGCCCAGAGTAAAACGTGCTTTGATATTGTTGCCCTGTTCCAGTTCATCCACCAGAGCAATGGCATAATCATCATAAGAAATTTTACTTTCGCCATTTTCATCGGCTACTACATTGTCTTTACCAAGACGAAATTTACCGGTGCGCTCACCGGGCCCGATTACCACTGCTGGCGATAAAAACGTCCAGTCAAAATCGTCTGCTTGCTTGAGAAGGTCCAAGGCCCGCATACCCTCATGAATATATGACATAACTCCTTCCGGCAAACCTTCAAGGGTTTCCCAGACTTTTACACCATCTTTATTAAACAATGATGCTGCGCCACCAACCATCAGGTAACGATTCACACCCGAGAGACGAATCGCTTCCAGTAATTTTTCCGATTCATTGGGAATGAAACTGGCAGCACAAATAACGGCATCATGCCCTTTCAGGGTTTCAGCAAGCTGCTGAGGCTGCAATATATCTCCCGCTACTGCAGTCACACCTTCGTTGGCAGTTACTTTTTCGGGATTACGGGCAATGGCTGTGACGTTGTAGCCTCTGCTTAATAATTCCTGAGTTATCTTGGTTCCAATGTTGCCACTGGCACCGATAAGGGCAATATTTTTAGTCATAATTCAAACTCCATCTATTATTTTTGGAATAAATACTCCCTGAAGAGGGTCAGGATACTAACACTCATTGCAACGGGATACGGCTTTTCGCGAAATAGGGATATGCTATATTATTCTGTCAATAGAAAATATTTTATAACTCTCTGCTGATAAAGCTTTGTCTAAATAGTTATGGTCATGGTGAACTCTATTATCATGAAAATCAGTTCAGACCTTCAAGGCAAACATGCCGTATCTTTCAATACGGTCATTGCCGGCCTATTCCTGCTGACGCTGGCCGCTCTTCCTTTTGGTCTTATCGCAGCTGAAAATATTGCTGAAGACGAAAATGTGCTAGCGGAAGCAGAAACGGCAGAAGAAGCTGAAGTCACCTCTTTATCTCCTGATGCAGAGACTGTTGTACCGCTTACTGCCGAGCAGCAGGAAAGGATTCAGCAATCCCTGTTAAATCGTGAGCGATATACTCAACTTATAAACCAACTTGAACTGGACGCAGGTAACGATGCTTACCGGACAGAATTAAGCCAGGCCTATATGGGTCTGGGGCTAACACTGCAGACTCTTGAGCAACATGATGCAGCCACAGAGGCCTTTGACAAAGCGCTTCAATCCGTGAGGATAAGTGATGGACTCAACAGTCCACTTCAACTACCTATGTTGCAGGAGCTTTATAATAGCAATCTCGCCAGAGCCGATTGGGAAGGCGCAGATTTATACTCACACCTGATGTATTACGTAGCGCGTAAAAGTTTTGACGTTGGCGATGAAAGACGTCTCGCGGCTTTGCAACAAATGGGTAATTGGAAATTGAAAGCTGAAAGTGAAAATTTACTGAGTGAATATTCCAATGCTCTGGGCAGTGCAATTGAATCCTATCAAAAGGAAATTGATCTGCTTCAGACCATGCCTCTTGCAGGAAATAATCTCAATTTGGCCGCTTTATATTTGGGCGAAGCACGATTGAAAATGATACTGGCGCAGCAGATATATGATCGTCCGCTCACCGAATACCAGACACCTGGTCGAGAACGTTCCACCACCACTACACGCTGCTTTTTTGTGCGCCTGGCAAATGGCTCGGTAACACAAATGTGCGAAACCATTGAGGTACCGCAACTGGATTTCTATACCGTGCCGAACGACATGAAACTAAGGGAAATCAGTGGCAACTTAAAAGACATTCGTGAGGCACTGGTAAACGCATTTGGCCTGCTTCAAATTGAGATGGAGCAACCTGAAAAAAGAGATGAATTGCTGGCAGAAATGAATCAGGTCACAGAGTCCTACAATAAATTTGTTACAGATCATTCCATGTAGATTAGAGCAAGCTGTAATTAATTTTGCGCTTGCTGTCTTTCAAAACGTGACGTTTCAATATAATAACGTACCGTTGTATTGCCTTCGTGACAGGCATATTCATAAATATCGTAATCATTATCCAGATAAGTAGGATAGGCGACAGTATAGGAACCTGTGGCCAATACTTCTGGATCCTCAATCACCATTTCAAATTCAATTGTGTCATCCGCAACGCGAGTAAAACGCTCAATAATGCGCTGATTGGTAGTAGTTGGCTGCAGAGGCCTCGGAGAACCCGGATTACCCGCACTGGTTTTTCCAGTCTTGCCATTGAAATTAGTGGTTTCTACAACAAGAGTATTGCCTTCCCAATGTCCGCGCGACTCACCCAGCCATTGCTTGATGTTTGAATCAAGTGGAGGGATATCTGTCGTAGGAATAATACGTGCTTCATGTGCCATCTCCAGTTGTATAACGACATAACCGGGTGATTGAAAAATACGAATCCCATTATTGTAGTTTCGTGCCTGCATGGATACCGGCATGCCACGAGTAATACAGCGATCCCAGGCACTAAAATCCTCAATGCTATCGAAGACAGTTTGTGTTGGGTGATAAGAGCCACGCATATTAGCCTGCAGCTGTTTCCCGTATTCAGTCAGCTCTGGATATTGACCATTCGGCGGATCGACAATTAAAGAGGTTTGCCGTATGGCTCTGCCGGCTGCATCAGCTAATGGTATCGCCCCTGATTGAAAACGATCATCACGGGCGGCAACACTGGCCTGCTTTTCGGCAAATTCTTCATCAGACAAAAATGCCTGTTCACCAAACTCAGCCGGCCTTACCAGAGGGACACCTATAAGATGATTTATTGGCCAGGTACCACGTAAATCCGGCTCACCCCATGGCGTCATTGGCTGCACATAATCGGTAGCAGCATCATCCGCAGCAAGTGCCGACGGATTAACCAATAGCATAGACAGACCGATGGCAAAAATTGTGCTGCTTAGTAGCAGAATCCGGCTTTTCATGTGGGCTCCCTGGATAACTTTTGTAATTATTTTCTTCGAGCAATACTATCGTACAACATTTTCCCGTTTAATTGCATGGCATAGTCACACGTATAATTTTGGGCTTTTTCAGGATAATCTAAAACCTGCTCTGTTCCCACTATCCGGGCGAGTATGCTACTCTCATTGCGTCCATTCAAAATCAATAATTTTAAAAGGAGTGGATTGATGCAAAATCGATTCATCGCATTAGCTTTTCTGGGAGCTATGTTCGCCACTGGCTGTAGTCAGGAATCCCGACAACAACAACCAGTACAGACCGGGGCTGGTTCCAGCAATGCGGAAGATGCCTCCTTGTTGGATGGCCGTCCAAATTTAAATGGCGTCTGGAAAGCTATTAATAGCGCCAACTGGAATATCGAAGCCCATTCAGCAGAGGCACTTGATGACTTCTGGCAGATGGGGGCTATTGCGGCTATTCCGGCCGGAAAAAGCGTCTTAAGTGATGGCGGGGCCATTCCATACCTGCCTGCTGCACTTGCACAACGTGATGAAAATCGCGCCAGCTGGCCGATCAATGACCCGGAAGCCAAATGCTATATGCTCGGTATTCCACGCGCCACTTATCACGACTTACCCTTTTCCATATTTCAGGGTGGCAGAGATGATGACCTGATCATGGTATATCCGTTTGCCGCATCACAACGGGTTATTTACATGAATGAAACCGGCGGGTTGCCACTGGATGCCTGGATGGGAAAATCAAACGGGCGTTGGGAAGGAGACACTCTGGTGATCACTACCCTGAACCAGAATGGCATGACCTGGCTAGATCGTGCCGGTAATCACTACAGCAATCAGCTTGTAGTCACAGAACGTTTCAGCAAACTTGGAGCAGACCATCTCTGGTATGAAGCCACACTGGAAGATCCTCAGACTTTCTCCGAACCCTGGACAATTGAGATGCCCCTTTATCGGCTTATTGAAGACAATGCGCAGACACTTGAACACAAATGTGTACCCTTTGCGGACAAATTACTTTACTGGGATTTACTCGGTCTTGATGATCCAGCTCAATAATTAACTATATTAATAAAAGGTAATATCAACTCACTGATATAAAACAATTACGTTTCTGAATCGACTGGCAGCAATACAATAAAATGATTCTGGAATTCGTCGTGAGACATAAAACTTTATAAGAATCACAAGAGGACGCTGAAATGAAACTGAATCTTTTCCTGGCCGGCATACTTGGCCTTGTCGCGATCCCCGCGCTGGCCCACCATTCTTTTTACGCTGAGTTCGATCCCAATAAGGAAGTATCTCTGGAAGGTGAAGTTGTTGAAATGCACTGGGTTAACCCGCATTCATGGCTCAGCTTTGCCGTGGAAAATGAAGAAGGGGTTGTCGAAAACTGGCAAGTGGAAGGTGGCTCGCCCAATGTACTCATGCGACTGGGCTGGAACCGGGATTCACTGCCTCCGGGCACCCGTATCAGAGTTACCGGCTTTCAGGCAAAAGATGGCTCACTGCGAATGAACTCCAGAGGCATCGAATTCCCTGATGGCCGCACGCTGGAATTGGGCGGAAGTCGCCGCGACTAATTAAGCAGGAGTTTAGTTAATAACACCGGCCTTCTTGCGAGACCCCATTATGAAATTCTTATCAGGCAAACAGTGTGTCAGGGTATTGCTCAGTTTCATCATGATGAGCCTATGCCCTGCCCTGATAGCACAACCTCCCGGTTGGAATGATCCATTTCCACCACACAAGGTAATGGATAATCTTTATTATGTTGGTACCTCACAATTAAGCTCCTTTCTAATTACAACGCCAGAAGGGCATATCCTGCACAGCAGCAACTACGAAACCTCAGTGCCGGTAATTAAAGCCGCAGTAGAGCAGCTCGGCTTTGATTTTGACGATATCAAGATTCTTATTAGCGGGCACGCTCACCCGGACCATATCGAAGGCGATGCGCTGGTTAAGGAAATGACTAATGCAGATGTTGTTGTTGGCCGGCTCGAACTTCCTTATCACCAAGGTTTTAAGACTCCTGGAGGCAAACAGCAGCCTGTCGATGTCATTGTCGATGAAGGAGATACTATTTCACTGGGAGGCACCACTCTCACTGCTCATGTTCAGGCGGGGCATACCCAGGGCTGTCTGGCGTGGAGCCTCGACCTGGAAGAAAATGGTCGTCGTTATAATGGTTTTATTGAATGCAGTCTCAACGGGCAATTCCTGCGCTATGTAGACAATAAAGACTATCCAGAGATTGCCAGTGATATTCTGCAAACCTATAAAAAAGCGAAAGAAATACCTGCAGAAGTCTGGGTCAGCTCTCATGGAGTTTTTTACGGACTCAATGAAAAATACGAAAAATTAAAAAACTGGCAGCCAGGCGAACCAAACCCCTTCTATGACCCTGAAGGATATAAAACCCACGTAGAAGAATTTGAGCAAATTTTTCTGGATACACTGGTGCGTCAGGTCACTGAGGCAAATATCGAACTAACCGACTGACTGGACTGCCTGCTGCGGCTGATTTTCAAGTACGGGCAACCTTCAATAAAAAATTACAGGAGGCACATGATTTGAAACGCCTGGCAGTCATACAAGGAGTTCTTCGCTATCTTTCAGTGTTGTTTTTTTTGCCTTATTCAGCAATGCTTCATGCTCAATTCGCGCCACCACCAATAGGTAGCGGTCCCTGGAACTTTGATACTTTCGAGCAGGAAAACCTTCGTGTCTCAGTAGTAAGTCGAGGCATTGATACCCCCTATGGCATGGTATTTGTGCCAGGCACACAAACTGAAGCCAACCCATTGGGTGACATTCTGGTCACTGAACGAACTACCGGTAATGTTCGCTTATTGCGCAATGGAAAGCTGCAGGCTACACCGGTAGCAAGTTTCAAGGATCATTTCCCCTTACTACAACTGTTTGATATTAATCTGCACCCCCGCTTTGAAGAGAATGGCCTGCTCTATTTCGTCTGGATCAAGAGCGGAGAAAATCCCGACGGTTTGAACGGTTTGTGGTTTACCACCGCTGTTGCGCGCGGACGCTGGGATGGGCAGGAGATCGTAAATCTGGAAGAAATTTTTGAAGCCGATGCTTGGGCCGCACACCCTGGTGGAGCTTCTTCACGCGGACACTTCCTGCCTGATGGAACATTTATTTTTGGAGTGTCTCATCGCATTGAGCGAAAGGCACCACAAAGCCTCGACACTCATATCGGAAAGACGCTTCGGATCAATGATGATGGCAGCGCCCCTGCCAACAATCCTTTTTTTGCTGTTGAGGGCGCCCTACCCGAGATTTTTACCTGGGGTAATCGCTCTGTCATGGACTTTGCAGTGCATCCCGAGACCGGGGGAATATGGGAGCTTGAAAATGGCCCTCAGGGGGGCGACGAAGTAAATATTCTGAGGCCGGGATCTAATTATGGCTGGCCACTGGCTACTTTTGGCCGGGATTATGATGGCACCCGTTTCAATGACAGGCCCTGGGTTGAAGACACAGCACTTCCGGAAGTTTTCTGGGTTCCAGCCATTACCGTTGCCGGCATGACTTTTTATAGCGGAGATAAATTCCCCGGCTGGAAGAATAATTTATTTGTAACGTCGATGATGGTAGGCAGGATTCCCGGAACCGGACACCTGGAACGAATCGTCTTTAATGAAAATGGAGAAGTAAGACGAGAGTCCATGTTGGAGGAACTTGGTCAGCGTATTCGCTATGTGGTAGAGGGACCTGACGGATTACTCTATCTACTTACGGACCATAAGGATGGTGTGTTGCTGAAAATCGAGCCTGACCAGACCCTGGAAAACGCTCTTCAATTGCAGCATAAATTAATGAGCCAGCAAGGGCTGTCACAACCTGAATTATTTACCGACAGTGACTGTATGATTTGTCATCGTATTGATGAAAGCCTCGTGGGTCCTTCTTTTCAGGCTATTGCTGAAAAATACAGTGCTACTGATGATAATATCAGTCTATTGGTTGGTAACATCATTAGCGGTGGCGAGGGTAATTGGGGCGAAGTCCCGATGACCTCCCACCCCAATCTGACCGCAGAGATTGCTGGACAGATGGTGAATAAGATTCTTGGACTCAACTCTCAATAATCCAGAATTATTTCATTGCTCCAGCAGGAACATTCAATTCCCGGATTTTGAAATTTTCATAACAATACGAGCCCTGGCATCAGTGATATAAACCGCCCCATCTACATCCACGCCCAAGCCGTGAGGACGCACATCAACCTTGATCGTATCCAGCAATTGACCATCCTTCAAAATATTTACAGCACCCGCATTAACGTCACTAACATAGACCGTATCATCAGCCATAACAACTATTCCACCACGAGAAGGAACAGACCAGCTTTCGATAAAACTGCCATCAGTTCCAAATACAGACACGCGTTGGTTACCACTGTCATTAACCAGAATCCTGCCATGGGAATCAAGCGCCACGCCATGAGGCAGATCGAGTTGTCCATCACCGGCTCCCTGCTCTCCGCCAATAATACGCACAAAATCACCCGTAGCAGTGAACTGGATTACTCGTGAATTGGTATAGCCATCAGATACATAAATATCGCCAATGTTTGAAACAAACACATGATTAGCCTGGTTAAACAGTGTTGTGTCAGAATTATCTCCAGCCTCATCTGCCCGACCAAGCGTCAACAGCAAATCACCGTGAATACTGTACTTGTAAATAACATGCCTGGCAGCATCCGTTGCCCAGACATTTCCTGCATCATCAAAACTGACGCTGTGGGCATTATTCATAACCGGGGTATCGCCCCAGGATCTTATAAATTCCCCGTCCCTATTATAGAGCCGGAAATATGGGGCACTACGAACCATTACCAGGATATTACCCTTGCCATCAGCGGCAATCCATGAAGTAGACCCGTCCCAGCTTTCACCGCTATTCAATGCCCAGGCCGAATCAATAGTGTAATGCTCCTGCCCTTGCCCCAAGCCAGTTTCATAAAGAGATGACATGCATATAAACACCAGAATCCTTAAAAATTTGAATGAGCTGCTATTCATGAGTTTTTGCCTTTTTATTATCCCCGGAATAAAAGTATAGTAGGGCTTTGTCCCACAGACCATGACTTTGTACAATCAGGGAACAATACTGTCTTTACTGATCAAAACGATAGCAAATATCTGATCTACAGCATTTATACAATGCCGAAAACAATTGAAGACCAGGTATTGGTTAGCAGGGAACACTTCCGGTTAGGACATTCTTCTAACTGGCTTTTGATTCGGAAATAGAATGGATGTTTGAAGACTATCTTGCTGGATTGACCTCACCTGAGCAGGTATTGCTCAATATCTCAGCTATGCCGCGAGGTATCGATAATTATCATATCGATGTCAAACTTAGCCCAAAGTTTTGTACTGAATTCAAGAAGCTTCTGGCAGACTACCTCGCCCTGGAAACATCCGAAAAACCTCAGCGACTTAAAAATGACAAACAGGTTGAAGAATTTCGGAACTGTTATATCGACATGATGACTGTGCTGATAAACAGGGTAAAAACCGATTTAAATCCTGAGCAGATAAATTTCCTGCAATTTGCCATCTACCGCTTCATTCTCGAAAACACCAAAAACGCCCTTGATAAACATATCAAGGCTTATCGCGACAAACTTTCAGAATTACGTACAAGTGGCTCCGGTAAAACACTGGCTATTCAGGAACATCTGTTCTGGCTCAAAAAACATTACACAATGATCCTGTATGCCATCTACAGACATTTCTTCGTACTATTAAAGCAGGTTGAATCTAAAAATCTGCATGCTCTTAGAAGACAGTATCTTGGTGGCAAAGACAGCATTTTTCTCGAGATATTTTTTAACCCAATGCTTCGCAGTGCCAACCTGGATTCCGGTAACTTCCTCATTGAACGTTATCTTCTATGGAACAAAAGCAGAGACGAATCAGACTTTCCGGAAATTAATACTGCAGTTGAATCAATGTTTCGTGAACTGCTGACAGAACTGGATTTTCCGCCTTTATATGAAGAAAAAGGAAATTCTGCTCAACTGGAAATATACGACGAACTGGAGGGGCTTGCGGCGGCAAAACATTTGCTTGGCCCCTCGAAAGATATGAAGAATATTATTTCGGAAAGTTTTTCCTGTCTGGATAATCCGGATAATTTTGAATATTTGTTTAACCAGAAAAACCTGGATGAGCTTGTTAGAACTGTTAAGAAGGAAAATGGATTCAAGGCCGGCTGGAAAATCAAAGGAAATATTAAACGAATTAACAAACTTCTTAAGCAACTACAGAAGTTTCTGGAAAAAGAAAACTTATTAGTTCAGATAACAGCATCACAGCACACCCGTAAAATGTGGAGCAGACATCTGGCCCAGATCATGGACCAATTAACACTCTGCCGCTATCTTTCTGGCGAACTGCCTTTCAAGGATTTCGAGAAACGTCTTAACAGAGAATATAATTTTTCATCTGCCGAAGTTAAATCCATGAAACAGGCAGCCAAAGACGTCAAAGATGAAGTAAGCAAGCACTCAACCGATATTCTGATTAATTTTTTATCAGTCTTTGCACAATATCGACTGCATTTAAAATATTACCGTTTTGCTCATCGCGTTTTTAACCGCATCAGTATCCAGAGCGAGGAAGAGAATCTGCGTTTATCCAGCCAGGCAGGCACGCTATATCAATTACCAATGGCCAGTGAGGTCATTAATGATGAAAAACGCATTGTTCATCATTCTATTTTGAAAGCGGATGTTCGCGGTTCAACCACAGTCACTGACGAACTTGAGAAAAAGGGTCTAAATCCCGCCTCCTATTTTAGCCTGCGTTTTTTCAGCCCCATTAACAAGGTTTTGCAACTTTACGGTGCCAACAAAGTGTTTATTGAGGGCGACGCCGTTATTTTAAGTTTTCTTGAATACGAAAATGACCCTCAGAACTGGCATTGTGTAGCACATGCCTGCGGCATGGCCAAGGCCATGCTTTCTGTTGTAAGCGCCAATAATAAATATTCCAGAGAAATGGGCCTACCACCACTGGAACTGGGCATCGGTATTTGTTACGCAGATTATGCACCCCGTTATCTATATGATGATGATCAGCCCATCATGATTTCCTCTGCCATTGGCGATGCTGATCGCATGTCCTCCTGTACCTGGAAACTGCGTGATGCCATCCAGAAGCATCCTTTTAATGTCGAAGTGCTTGAGATTGCAAGAGATGACCATTCGCGCGGGGAAAAAGGACAAAAACAAATTCGCTATAATGTGAATGGCATTCTATTGGATAACGCAGGTTTTAAAAAACTTCAAAACGAAATCGAAATGACGCGTCTGTCCGGACAAGTCGAGGGTCAAACAACCGTATTTTATTTCGGTGAATACCTTGATAGAGAAAGCAAAAAACGTAATCTGGTCATTCGTGAGGGGCGTGTGGGACTCTGGAAAGATGAATCTATTCAGCCTCATAGCATTGATGAAAAATTTTACGAAGTGGTCACAAACCCGCAGATAACAGCCGGAATTCAGAAAAAAATCCAGACCATGACCCCAGGGCAACACGAAGTCATCGAAACAGATCACTCGACTGATTGAAATCCCTCTTCCTCTCCCCCACGTACAACCTTAGAGAAAAAAATATTTCTGGCAGATCGTGGTTTTAATCCAGGTGAAATCCTTATTTCTGCCTGCCGCCCTGCAATGCGCAGGGCGCTTGCTCACTGCATCTATTCTTGTGCAGTAATTGTGAAATTTGATATGTTTTTTTCTTCGAAATGCGAAAAAATGCTAGAATTAACCTATGAAAAATAACATCACATGTCGTCGCCGTTTTCTGCAAGCCCTTGCAGTTTCAGGCTCTCTGCCGGTAATAGGCTGGTCAATACCTGCTTATTCTGCAGAAGGCTCGCTGGCGAGTGAACAACTTACTGAGCGTATAATTAGAGTCAGCGGAGCTGGTGGCAATGTTGTGCTGTATCTCGGTGACGAGGGAATAAGCCTTGTTGATAGCGGTACTCCTGAACACGCTTCGAGCCTGCTCTCTTATATAATTAAACTGGCTGACTCAAGCCCAATCATAAACCTGTTTAATACCCACTGGCATAATGACCACACGGGAGGTAATGAGATATTTCATTCCCATGGGGTGAATATCATTGCCCACGAAAATACACGGCTCTGGCTAGGTGCTGATTTTGACGTTGAATGGCGCAACTGGACACACAGGCCTCGCCCGGTAGCCGCCCTGCCCGATGAAACTTTCTATTTTTCCGGCAGCAAGGATCTTGGTGGGGAAATAGTGCAGTACCATCATTATGAACAGGCCCATACCGATGGGGATATTGCGCTGTATTTTCCTGATAGCGATATTATGATCGCTGGTGGTTTGCTCAGTGATGGCAGTTATCCAACTCCTGATATAGCTACTGGTGGCTGGATTGGTGGATTGATCAAGGCTAATGAAGCCATGCTCGACCTGGTTAATGACAATACCATCATTATTCCAGACAAAGGGAGTACAAAAACCAAAGCCGACCTTGCCTCCCAACACGCTATGCTGGCTGATCTTTATGAAAAAATGAAAACCCTCGCGCGTCAGGGATATAGTGCACAGAACATGCTGGAAGCGAATGTTACTCAAGGTTACGACGCGTCCTGGGGCGATCCTGAGGAGTTTATACTGGAAACTTACCGGGGCATGTGGGCCCATTCTCGAGATATGGGCGGATTTATTTAAATGCAATTAGAATCTATGAAACCAAAAATACTCACTTTGCTTTGTTCACTGGCTTTTACTCCTGTGGCGTTATCTGCCGCAGAGGAAGCCCATTCACAGGCACTTGAAACCATTGAACAACAATGGGCTCTGCTCAATGAATATTGTGTCGGCTGTCATAATTTTGAAGATTGGGCAGGCAGTCTGGCCTTCGACACACTTTCTCCCGAATCCATTCATGAAAATACCGATATATTTGAGAAAGCTGTTCGCAAGATGCGCGGTCGACTTATGCCCCCTCCTGGTAATGAACGTCCCAGTGAAGCAAAGCTGGATGAATTCATTACAGAAATGGAAAACTATCTGGATTCGATTTCTGAAGACGCAGGTCCCAATCCGGGACATGTCGCGATTCATCGTTTAAACCGAAAAGAATATGCCAATGCCATTGAAGAAATACTGGCCGTACAGGTCGATGCTGAAGCACTGCTTCCACCCGACTCAGTAAGCGATGGTTTTGACAATGTAGCCAATGTGCTTCAGGTATCACCGTCATTTTTGCAGCAATACATGTCAGCTGCTCGCTCGGTAAGCTTGCTTGCTGTCGGCAAGGAAAACCCTGCTCCTGAACTAGCTTCCTTTGAAGCCCCCAGTTTGGCAACACAATACCGTCATGTTGACGGCTTGCCATTGGGTACCCGTGGCGGTTTTGTCGCCGAGCAGTATTTCCCGGCAGCGGGTGAATATGAATTTAATATTGAAATCGCCTCTCAGGAGGGTTCTTTGCAGCGCTCCTATCCTACCTGGTGGCTTGAGGATGAGCATCGCTTCATCCTTACTGTAGATGGTGAAGAAGTTTATACTACCAAGCTTGGAGGATATGAGGATGCCGAGGCGGTAGATCGTCAGCAAACACCAGCCATCACTGCGATACAAAATCGTTTCAGGAATATCAATGTGCCGGTCGCAGCTGGCTTGCACAAGATTGGTGTTGGTTTTGTCGCGCGCACCTTTGCCGAATCAGATCGCATCATTGACCATTTAAGCCCCGGCGAAGGTTTTGACAATATTCCCATAGTAGTCAGTTTGAAAGCTCTCGGACCATTCAATGCTACCGGCATGCCAGATGTTCCGAGCAGAGAAAAAATATTTTCCTGTTATCCCGCCAATAATGATGAAGAACGTGGCTGTGCAGAGCAAATCTTCAGCGACCTTGCCCGTTTGGCGTACAGACGCCCGGTCAATGAAGAAGACTTGTCGCCCTTGATGGCGTTCTATGAAAATGGACTAAGTGAAGGGGGCTTTGAAACCGGAATTCAGAAAGGCATTATGGCGATGCTGGCTTCTACAAAATTTCTTTACCGGGCAGAACCCCTTCCCGATGATGCCAAACCAGGTGAAGCATTTCCGGTGTCTGATCTGGAACTTGCGTCAAGGCTGTCATTTTTCCTCTGGAGTAGTAACCCGGATGACGAATTACTGTCAGTGGCAGAACAGGGCGAATTGAGAAAACCTGAAATTCTCCGTGCCCAGGTTCGGCGCATGCTGGGTGATCCACGCGCCAGTTCATTAACTGAAAACTTTGCTTTTCAGTGGCTTAATATTGATGGTGTGGATGATATCGATCCTGACCCTCGTGTTTTTCCTGATTTTGATGACGATCTAAGAGATGCCTTTAAACAGGAATTAGCTCTTTTTGTGGATAGTATCCTGCGTAGCGGTCGGCCGGTTATCGATCTGCTGGATGCAAAACACACTTATGCCGATGAACGCCTGGCCCGCCATTATGGCATTCATGATGTTCGCGGCTCACAGTTTCGCCGCATTGAACTAAATGACCAGCGTCGCTGGGGACTCCTGGGAAAAGGCGGTCTGTTAATGTTAACGTCGTATCCGAACCGAACCTCACCTGTGGTACGCGGTGCCTATATTCTGGAAACGCTAATAGGTACTCCTCCATCTGCACCCCCACCGGGAGTAGAAACGGATCTGGACACGCTTGATGCGGGTTCACAGGTCACCACGATCAGGTCAAGACTGGAAAGTCATCGCGAACAACCTTCCTGCAACCAGTGTCATGGCGTTATTGACCCGCTTGGTCTTGCCCTGGAAAACTTCAATGCTATTGGCCAGTGGCGTGATATAGATCGCTTTGCCCAATCCCCCATTGATGCCAATGGACGTCTTGCCAGCGGGCAACCAGTAACCGGACCCAATGACCTGCGCGAAGCTCTACTTGACCGGCCAGATCAGTTTGTACAAGCTATTACTGAAAAGTTAATGACTTTTGCCCTGGGACGCACAGTAGAACACTTTGATATGCCCACTGTGCGCAGGATTGTAAAGCAGGCTGCAGCGAATAATTATCAATTTGAAAACATTGTGCAGGGTATTGTGGAGAGCAATGCTTTCCGCATGAAGTCGCTACCCACTGAAGAACACGGCGCTGAAACAGTCGCCATTAATGAATAGGATCTGCAAAGATCTCTTATAGATTGAGAGTGGAGTAATAACCATGTTTATTACCAAAAAATATTTATCAAGACGCAAAGTATTAAGAGGCCTGGGAACATCAATTGCCCTGCCTTTTCTGGACGCTATGGTACCGGCAGCGACGGCTCTTGCCCAAACCGCAGCCGCGCCCAAACCATTGATGGGTTATTTTTATTTACCCCATGGCGCCATTATGAGTGATTGGACTCCAGACGCTGCTGGTAGTGATTTTGAATTAAAACCAATTCTCAAACCATTTGAAGCTTATCGTGATTACCTGACCATCGTTTCCGGACTCGATAACAAGCCAGCCCAAAGTTCAGCAGTTCATGCCATTACACCAGGCACCTGGCTTACCTGTGCCGCTCCCCGTCGTAGCCATGCTCCTTCTGTTGGCATTTCAGCAGACCAGATTGCTGCCAAATATATAGGCCAGGATACTCCACTGCCTTCTATTGAAGTCGCTACCGAAGAAAAAGGTGGTGCATCAGCATGTGATGGCACTTACGGCTGCACCATAGGTACGACTATCTCCTTTAGCAGCCCCACCACGCCATTACCAATGGAATATAACCCGAAAAAGTTTCTGACCAAGTTATTTGGCGAAGGTGACACAGACGAAGAGCGCTCAATAATCGCCAATGATTACAAGAGCCTGCTGGATATGGTTGCAGAAGAAACCAACTCACTGAAGAAAAACCTGGGTGCGTCAGATAAAGCCATGCTCGATAACTATCTCACCAGCGTACGTGAAATCGAGCGGCGGGTTGAGAAACTCGAGAATCAGGACATGACCCAGTATGAAATGCCGGAGATGCCAGTAGGCATTCCGAATTTTGATGAACACATTGAATTGATGCTGGATATGATTACCCTGGCCTATCAGGCAGGTATGACGCGTGTGGTCTCATTCATGCTCGCAGCAGAAGTCAGCCAGCAGGCCTATCCGCATATCGGCATACCCGATGCCTTCCACCCACTGTCACATCACAATAACAACCCGGCGAGTCTGCAAAAACTGTCACAGTTACAAACATGGCATAGCGATGTTTTGGCAAAATTTGTCGGCAAACTGAAGGACATTCCTGATGGTGAAAACTCACTGCTGGACAACGCCATCCTTACTTATGGCAGTAACATGAGTAATAGTAATGCCCACAACAATTTCCCACTGCCTATGGCGGTCATTGGCAAAGGCGCTGGAACCATCAAGGGTAATCAGCATTTAAAAGTTGAAGATCACACACCAATCGCCAACCTTCACCTTACCCTGCTTCAGCGTGCAGGCATCCCCATTGAATCTCATGGTGATAGCAACGGCACCTTTGCTGAAGTTTAAAACCAGAGTATTTCAGCAGAAGGTATTGTCGATGCAGAAATTAACAAAAATGGTGTCAGGTGGAAGATATAAGATGAAAAGACTCGTTTTAGCTACCCTGGTAATGGGGATGATATCCGGCCCGGTGCTGGGGTCACCTTTGCTGGACAGTATCCATGCCGGAAGTTTTGACCAGGCTTTAAAACTGGCCAAGGCCGGTACCGACGTTTCCACCCCCGAATCCAATGGCACTACTGCCTTACACTGGGCCGTTCATCATGGTGACCTTGAGCTGGTAAAGGCACTGCTTGCAGCAGGTGCCGAAGTCAACACCGAGAATAACTATGGCGCCAGTCCCGTTTCTGAAGCCGCGTTGTTAGGTGACTATGAAATTATGAGGGCCTTGTTGGAAGCCGGTGCAGACCCTGACTCGCCTAACGCAGATAACCAGACAGCACTGATGATTGTTGCACGTTCAGCCAATATAGATACCGCCAGGTTATTGCTTGAGCATGGTGCCAATGTAAATGCTGTTGAAAAATGGCAGGGACAGAATGCGGTGATATGGGCAGCGGCACAATCTCAGCCAGAGATGTTGAAACTGTTACTTGAGGCTGGTGCAAACCCAGATTCCAGATCTCTACCAAATCAACGCGATCGTCAGATCAGTGCCGAACGACGTTTCCAGTGGCGTCCCGCTGGAGGGATTACCGCACTGGGGTATGCAGCTCGTGAAGGCTGCCTTGCCTGCGCTGAAATATTGGTCGAGGCGGGTGCCGACATGGATCAGGGTGATGCTGAAAATGTTACACCCCTGCTTTTGGCAGTAATGAACCTGCGTTTTGATACTGCCAAATTTCTCGTGCAAAGTGGCGCAAATGTGAACAAATGGAGCTGGCGTGGTGAAAACCCAATCTACTCAGCCGTTGATGTCAATACACTGCCCCATGGTGGTTATCCGGACAGGCCTGCTACTACTGAAACAAGCAGTCTGGACATGATTCAGATATTGCTGGAAGCAGGAGCCAACCCGAATTTACAGATTAAACTTCAACCCACTTATCGGCATCTCAAGGATGACCGTGGTGCTGACACCATGCTGGTAGATGGTGCTACACCTCTACTACGAGCCGCGAAAGGTCATGATGTCGCAGCAATCAAGTTACTCACAGAATTTGGTGCGCATATCGACTTACCTAATCGCGACGGAATAACACCGTTAATGGCCGCAGCAGGTTTGGGTGCCAATTCAATTGATACTCGTGGTGATTACCTGACTCCCTTTGCAGATCAGTATGCCAGGGATACTATTAAAGTGTTGCTCGAGCAAGGTGCAAACATCAACCAGAAAGATCGCTATGGTCGAACTGCTCTGCATGGTGCTGCAAGCTGGGGCTGGAATGAGGCGGTTGAATTTCTGGCAAAAGGGGGCGCAGATCTTGAAGCAGAAGATGCCGGTGGATTGACCGCATTTAATTATGCAATGGGTGAAAGATCCAGGGGTACGGGTCGCGGAGTCAGCGGTGAAGTCAGAGAAGAAACAGCGGACTTGCTACAGGATTTATCATTAAGATAACCGCGGCTCTGTTCAAACCTAAAAACACCAGTTCAAATTTTTCCTGCAATTTAATTACCTGCAAATAAAAAGCCCCGATAACTTTCATTATCGGGGCTTTTTTATAACACTATATTTTATTTCTTGATTTTACTTCTTATGTTTACTTCTTGGCATTAGCCGCCTTTCTTTCCAGTTCAGCCTGAACAACCTCTTCAGAAACTGTAGCCGGACACGGCAGGTAGTGAGCAAATTCCATTGAGAATTGTCCACGTCCAGAAGTCATGGTACGCAAACTACCAATGTAGCCAAACATCTCTGAAAGTGGCACATCTGCTTTTATACGTACTCCTGTTGGACCAGCGTCCTGATCCTTGATCATTCCCCTGCGACGGTTCAAATCTCCAATCACGTCACCCACGTGATCCTCGGGCGTAAACACGTCAACTTTCATGATTGGCTCGATTAACTGCGGTCCAGCTTTAGGCATGGATTGGCGATAAGCGCCTCTGGCTGCCAGTTCGAATGCTACAGCAGATGAATCCACTGAGTGAAAACCACCATCATATAATTCAATCTCAACATCAAGAACCGGGAAGCCTGCTACCGGACCTTCCGTCATCATGCCCAAGAAGCCTTTCTCAATAGCTGGAAAGAATTCCTTTGGAACGTTACCGCCCACAACTGATGAGGAAAATACATAACCAGTACCTGGTTCACCGGGCTTGATACGATAATCGATCTTACCGAACTGACCGGAACCACCGGATTGTTTCTTATGAGTATAGGAATCTTCGATTTCCTGTGTGATCGTTTCACGGTAAGCCACTTGAGGTGCACCTACATCCAGTTCAACACCATAGGTACGTTTCAGGATATCCACTTTAATATCCAGATGTAGCTCACCCATTCCCTTAAGAATGGTTTCGCCTGAATCTTCGTCTGTCTCTACACGGAAAGAAGGATCTTCAGCCACCATTTTACCAATGGCAATACTCATTTTTTCAACACTGCTCTTGTCTTTAGGAGCAACAGCCAGGGAAATAACAGGGTCAGGGAAAACCATCGCTTCCAAAGTACATGGATGTTTGGGGTCACAAAGTGTGTGGCCGGTTTGTACGTTTTTCATACCAACGATAGCGATAATGTCACCTGCCTGCGCACTTTCAATTTCATTGCGGTCATTGGCATGCATTTCAACCATTCGTCCAATACGTTCGGTTTTTCCTGTGAATGAATTAAGGATCGTGTCACCTTTATTCAGTACACCGGAATATATTCGAGTAAAGGTCAAAGCTCCGAAACGATCGTCCATAATCTTGAAAGCCAATGCACGTAGCGGTTCAGTCACAGATACCAGAGCAACTTCACCAGTAGGCTCACCTTCTTCGGTGGTCAGATCCTGAGGATCTACTTCAGTTGGGCTTGGTAAATAGTCTACTACTGCATCCAGAACCATCTGAATACCTTTGTCTTTAAAAGCAGAACCACAGTATGTTGGGAAGAAATCCAGTGCTATGGTGCCTTTACGGATGCAACGCTTGATATCCTCAATAGAAGGTTCAGTCCCGTCCAGATAGGCTTCCATGACATCGTCATCCTGTTCCACAGCAGTTTCAATCAGTTTTTCACGCCACTCTTCAACCAGATCTACCATGTCTTCCGGTACATCACCGATTTCAAATTTTTCGGGGTTACCTGGATCAGGCCATACATGTGATTTACGTGTCAGAAGATCAACAACACCGATAAATCCTTCTTCACGACCAATTGGTAACACCATGACCAGAGGATTAGCTGCCAGAATTGTTTCTACCTGTCCGACGACTCTAAGAAAATCTGCACCAATACGGTCAAGTTTGTTGATAAAGATAATACGGGAAACTTCTGATTCATTGGCATAACGCCAGTTGGTTTCAGACTGAGGTTCTACACCGCCAGAGCCACAAAACACACCAACACCGCCGTCCAACACTTTGAGTGAACGATAAACTTCAACTGTGAAGTCAACGTGCCCAGGGGTATCAATAATGTTTAAACGGTGATCTTTCCAGAAACACGTGGTGGCAGCTGACTGAATAGTAATACCACGTTCCTGCTCCTGAGCCATAAAGTCAGTAGTGGCAGCACCATCATGCACTTCACCGGTTTTATGAATTTTACCGGTGAGTTTAAGAATACGCTCTGTGGTTGTTGTTTTACCTGCATCAACGTGGGCGAAAATACCTATATTTCTATATTTTGATAAATCAGTCATTGTGCTGCTCTTGAGTTAAAGTGTCTGGTTGGTAAAAAATCGGTGCGGCATGATACTAAATTTTTAACATAAAGAATAGGAAGCAAGCACGCAACAGGTTACGTATTTCCATCTCTAAACGAACTTGATGGCCTTACTATAGAATCTATATTTATTTGCATCACCGGCATACTAATAAGAAAACATTGTGAGTATCCGTATCATTTAAATTGGACACTTCAAATAAAAAAACCCCCAACTGCAAGGCAATTGGGGGTTTAGTATTTAAAGCCTGACGATGTCCTACTCTCACATGGGGAAGCCCCACACTACCATCGGCGCTGAGTGGTTTCACTTCTGAGTTCGGGATGGGATCAGGTGGTTCACACTCGCTATCTTCGTCAGGCAAAACTGTTAACAAATCGGAAAATCTAAAATCAGCGAAGTACATCTGTTACTTAATATATTAATTATATCCAGCAACAGGCGCGTACATTGTGCTTGTTGTGTCTATTGGTTGTTGCTTTGACATATAACCTTGTTTTTAAGTGGCTTCGATAAAATACCTGCTTTAGCAATTTAACCACTGCGAAAACTCGCCCTGGTTGAATCTTATAGGTTACTTTTATCTGAGCTCCTGACTGCTCTGCAGTCAGGTCTAAAAGCCTGCGATTATATGGTCAAGCCTCACGTGCAATTAGTACTGGTTAGCTCAACACATCACTGTGCTTACACACCCAGCCTATCAACGTCCTAGTCTTGAACGGCACTTTAGGGAGCTTAAAGCTCCAGGGAGATCTAATCTTGAAGGAGGCTTCCCGCTTAGATGCTTTCAGCGGTTATCCTTGCCGAACATAGCTACCGGGCAATGCGTCTGGCGACACAACCCGAACACCAGAGGTTC
>CBFIIQ010000019.1:0-5141 GCA_965662685.1 Pseudohongiellaceae bacterium
TACCTGCACCGACCTCACCCTACTCTTTACAAGTGCCTGGGGTGCGCTCTAACCAACTGAGCTACAGACCCAATTTTCCTTTCGCGCGCTCTCAGAAAAAGAGAAGGCGCATTATACTTATTACGCCTAGCCAGACAAGTGCTTTGATTTAAAAAGCACACATCACTTTATCAGGCTGAACTGCCTTACTGACTGGCTGTACTTCCTTAGCAGGCGATATAGGAGTAAAAGGGCAACCAGTCCACCGTATAACACGGCATCAAAATAGCTCGATCTGACTATCCAGATAACGTGCAAAGCACCCAGAATTGATGCTGCGTAGGTTAGCCTGTGCAACCGCTTCCAATTCCTGCCCAGTTTACGCTGGGCGATATTAAGTGAGGTCGCGGCCAGTGGCGTAAGAATTATGAAGGCAGCAAAACCAATAGTGATAAAAGGTCTTTCCGCAATTTCAGTACCGATTTCTCCCCATTGCCACTGCAGCAGGAACATCAAAAATACAAGCAGATGCATGCACACATAGAAGTAGGCAAATAAACCAATCATGCGCCGAAAGCGAAATAACACCGGCCAATTAAGCAGGTATCTCAGCGGTGTTATTGCCAGGGATAATATAAGCAAACGAATAGCCCATTCTCCCGTCTGTAAAGAAAGGTACTGGGCCGGATCCGGGCCAAGCAGATTCTCACCACCAGTGAATGCCAGGTAAACGGCATATGCCAGATAAGCTCCCGGCGCCAGGCAAAGCAGGAAAATGGCAGGTTTAGCCAGAGTAGTCATTAGTGCGGCTCTGCCGGGATCGGTAATTTAATAGAATCTGCGTAAATCCATGCCGTTATAAAGACTCGCTACCTCATCTGCATAGCCATTGAACATCATGGTATCAATGCGGCGTGGCATGAACAGGCTGGTTGGCAGGCGCCGCTCACTGGCCTGACTCCATCGTGGATGACTGACCTGAGGGTTCACATTAGCGTAAAAACCATACTCACTGGCTTGCAGATCTCTCCAGGTATTGTTTGGCATAGTTTTGGTAAAGCGAATAGCGACTATGGATTTGATACTTTTGAAGCCATATTTCCAGGGCACGACCAGACGCAGTGGTGCACCGTTCTGAGCTGGCAAAATATCGTTGTAAAGACCCGTTGCTATTGTTGCCAGAGGATTCATGGCTTCATCCATGCGCAGACCTTCCTGATAAGGCCAGTCAATGGTGGCAAATCTGGAGCGCTGGGCAGGCATCTGTTCAGAGTCCACCAGGGTATCGAACTGAACATATTTCGCATCACCGGTAGGTTCAAAACGTTTCAGCAAATCACCCAGTGAAAAACCAACCCAGGGAATCACCATTGACCAGGCTTCAACACAGCGAAGTCGAAACACTCTTTCCTCAAAGGTATGTGGTTTGAGAATATCTTCCAGATTATAAGAACCCGGCTTGGCACATTCACCTTCTACAGTCACTGTCCATGGCTCTATACTGAAATCCCTGGCATTTCGCGCCGGATCGTCTTTTCCAGTGCCAAATTCATAGAAGTTATTATAGGTAGACACATCATCAAACGGCGTAAGTTCTTCATCGGTATTAAAAGGGCCAGTTGCCGGTGCATCAGTGCGTGCAGCGGCTTTCTCTACCAGCCAGTCCGGCTTGGAAGCCAGGTTTATTTCGGCTGGCGCTCTGGCAAACAGGGCATCCCCGGTCTGGGCGTTGAGGGCTGAGGTCAGCAGTCCAGAACCACCTGCCCCCAGAGCAACGCCTGTTTTCAGGAATTTTCGGCGATCACGATAAACAGCTTCAGGGGTTATCTCTGAAGAAGGAATCTCTTTCCTGGTTTTGATGATCATCTGGCCATTACTCCTGTGATTTTTTTGTATTCCGGGTACTTTTTTTTCTTGCCTGTTTCAGCTTGCGCTGTTAATTCTGTCTGATACCTGTTGTGACCGGTATATTATAAAAAATTTTCCAAACAATTTATTTTTCAGTATCCGGGATCTCTTCACTTTCCGGAGCCGAATCATTGTTGGCAACTGTAGCTTCGTCGGCAGGCATAGCATTTTGCACCTCACTCCCATCACTCCCATCACTCCCATCACTCATCTCACCAGCATCATCCGAGGCGAAGGTTGCTGTCTGCGATTTACCAGCCCATTTTTCGCGCTGGGAATAAATTGCCATTCCAGGCCCGGATAAGGCATAAATGATAGCCATGGAAAATAGCACAATGGGAGGATCCCACGACACTATGACGAAAATCAGCACAATCAGGATCATCACAATAAAAGGAACCCGGTTTTTCATATCCAGATCCTTAAAACTGTAATAACGAATATTCAGCACCATCAAGGCTCCTGCAATGAATGTGACCAGTGCCGCCAGCATGGCCACAAAGCGCGTTACTTCAACGTTATATTCAAAGCATGCCCAGACCATGAAAACCACTAATCCGGCGGCGGCAGGACTGGCAAGGCCGACAAAGAAGCGCTTGTCTGTGGTACCTAGCTGGACATTGAAACGAGCAAGTCGCAAGGCCGCACAGGCCACATAGATGAAACAGATGGTCCAGCCAGCCTTGCCCAGGCCTGAAAGCGCCCAACTAAAACAGATCAGTGCCGGCGCCATACCGAAAGCAATGAGATCAGACAGTGAATCATATTCAGCTCCAAAGGCGCTTTGCGTATTGGTGAGACGTGCCACACGACCATCAAGACCATCCAGAAACATGGCAACGATGATGGCAACACAGGCATTGCGAAAATCGTTCTGCATGCCTGCTATCACTGCATAGAATCCGGCAAACATGGCCCCGGTCGTCAGCAGATTGGGAAGCAGATAAATCCCTCGGCGACGAACTTTGCGCCCATCTTCAGAGACTACTTCTTCATGATCATCAATCAGAAGGATTGATTCACTGTTTTCTGTGTAATTTTCCTCGATAGAAGCTGATTCTTTTTCGTCACTCATGGGATGTTGAAAATCCTGTAAAATTAGCAAGATTTGCGATTATACGCGCTAAATCTGCCTAATTGGGCAAATACACGGCGACAATCTGGAAAAGAAAGGGAATTCAGGGGAGTTTTAATTTACCAACAGGGCATTTTTGCTTAATATTGCCGCCCTGATTTATACAACTACTAAAAACCACCGGAGTTATCAATGAATTATTTCAACACCCTTCCCCTGCGACTGCAGCTAGAAGAACTCGGGAAGTGTCGCTTCATGGATTCACAGGAATTCGCAGGCGGTGTGGAAAAGCTGAAAGGCAAGAAAGTCGTCATCCTGGGTTGTGGTGCACAGGGCCTGAATCAGGGGCTGAACATGCGTGACAGTGGCCTGGATATTTCCTATGCCTTACGCGAGGCAGCCATCAAGGAAAAAAGACAGTCCTGGGTGAACGCTTCTGAAAACAGCTTCAACGTAGGCACTATCGAAGAGCTGGTTCCTGCTGCCGACCTGGTCCTTAACCTGACACCAGACAAACAGCATACTCCGGTCATTAAGGGCGTGATGCCATTGATGAAGCAAGGAGCCTGTCTGGCTTACTCCCATGGTTTTAATATTGTTGAGGAAGGCATGCAGATCCGTGATGACCTGACTGTGATCATGGTTGCTCCCAAATGTCCTGGCACCGAAGTGCGGGAAGAGTACAAGCGTGGCTTCGGGGTACCTACCCTGATTGCTGTGCATCGGGAGAATGATCCCAACGGTGATGGTCTTGAGATTGCAAAAGCCTACGCAGCAGCTACTGGCGGGCACAGGGCTGGCGTTCTGGAATCCTCATTCATTGCAGAAGTAAAATCCGACCTGATGGGCGAACAGACTATACTCTGCGGCATGCTGCAGGCCGGCTCCATAATTGCCTATGAAAAAATGGTGGAAAAGGGTATCGATTCAGCCTATGCCTCCAAGCTCATTCAGTTTGGCTGGGAGACCGTTTCAGAAGGACTTAAACAGGGTGGCATAACCAATATGATGGACCGCCTGTCCAATCCTGCGAAATTGAAAGCTTTCGAGGTCAGTGAATCCCTTAAATCTATCTTGCGCCCATTATTCGAAAAACATATGGACGACATCATGGAAGGTAATTTCTCTTCAGGCATGATGGAAGACTGGGCCAATGATGATGCCAAATTGCTGGGCTGGCGTGAGGACACCGGTAAAACCGCGTTTGAGCAGTCCAGCACGGAAGGCGCTCCGGATATCAGTGAACAGGAATACTATGATCATGGTATTTTGATGGTCGCCATGATCAAGGCCGGTGTTGAACTGTGCTTTGAAACACTGACCGCGGCAGGCGTCATTGCCGAGTCTGCCTATTACGAATCACTGCATGAAGTACCTCTGATTGCCAACCTGATTGGCCGAAAGAAACTCTATGAAATGAATGCCGTGATTTCAGATACTGCAGAGTATGGCTGCTATCTATTTTCGCATGCAGCTGTGCCCATGCTGGAAGATTTCATGAAAACGGTTGATACGGATATTATCGGCAAAGGCGTTTCCGTCAAGGACAACGGGGTTGATGACCGTGCACTTATTGAAGTGAATGCCGCAATTCGCAATCATCCCATCGAGTCTGTGGGTGGCGTGTTGCGCGGTTATATGACAGCCATGAAAAAAGTTGTCTAGAAAATGCCAAGGCATATTCTCAAGTAAAAAAACCGGGCAATGCCCGGTTTTTTTTGTTTTTCAATCCTGTCAGATTAATGTTAAAAAACCAGGAGATAGTGATGTTGTTGAAAGAAATCCACTGTCATTCCTGGCTGTATTCGAAAGCCAGTTCCTTGCACTGATCGATGGCAAAAGGGGCATCGGCAAGCAACACCCGGTCTGAGCCAGTATATTGGTCCTGGAAATACACTGAATCTTCCGCTACAAACTCCCTTAATAGCTCAATTCGGTTCTGCCAGTCCCGCTGCAGGGTAAAACGCTCGGTCACTTTGAGCTGGTCGCTATGAGGAACAGCGCCTGACAGGCGCCCTTCCAGAAAATTAACACTTTCAACAACTAGGGTATCCCCTTCCCAGTGGCCCAAGGAAAATCCCCCTCGGCTTGGGGTGATATTGCGGGGAGGGATATCATCCATGTGAACAGTACGAGTCAGGTCCCGGCCGTATTCGAGAGTGATGGTATCGTCTTCCTG
>CBFIIQ010000019.1:5150-22307 GCA_965662685.1 Pseudohongiellaceae bacterium
GCGGGGAGGGATATCATCCATGTGAACAGTACGAGTCAGGTCCCGGCCGTATTCGAGAGTGATGGTATCGTCTTCCTGGCTAATGCGGTTGATTGGGCCGTCAAATACCCAATCAAAAACAATACTGGTGATTTCGCAGGCAATACGGGGGTTGGCTTCCGGCGCTTCATTGCGGAGGACTTCTGCGGCAGCTTCACCGCTTTCAGTCAGGATGACAGGCCTTGGTCCCCAGCCCGGATCCGGGGCATCGGAGCGCTGTAATTCTCCCGACTCAATGCCTGCCAGCATACTTTTAGGCACAAGACCGGCACTTCTGCCATTGGGCAGGGTTCCCAGCAGATATTGCTCCTGGGCCCAGTCTCCGCTGATGTTAGGCTCCCCGGATGCCAGGCGCATGGGTCTGTTTTCATGATTGATACTGTTGTCAGTTAACTGCTGGTAGCGCTCAAGGGCCGGTGCATCACCGATGGCAATGGTTTCCACGTAACAGGATGCCGCGTCATCCCGGTGGGGGCGACCACTAATCCTGATATAGGCCCCTTCAACAAACATTGCCCTTGACCAGCCGGAACGGCGCAGTACCGTCGCAGCACGCATCTCGCATCCCATGTGGCGAATACTGCCATCGGCGAGCGTCATGCCGAAATTGACATAGGAGTGAGGGTTAACAAACTCAATTCCGCCAAGGATGCCCGCCCATTGCTGTTCGGCATTCATGTCGAAACGTCCAAAACCATGATGGCCCAACACGCTACTGGCAAGAAAGCAGGCACCGGTAAACAGACTGATGTGTATTTTCAAGGTATCTCCCTATCGCGTGGCAGGTGCCAATATGACTTATATTCTGACTTACATACCTGAACTGGCCTTTTTACTTTCCCACAATAAAGGGCCAATCACCAGCCTGTTTGTCTATCAGATTAAAGCAAAGCTGGCTTCTCAAACTCCGGAACAAGGGCAGACTACGCATGAGTGCACGTTTGGCAATGGGCACAGCAATGGCCGTGGTGAAATAGGGGAAAGACCAGGAAAGATGCATGGATGACAGAACCATAGCGCAAGGCGGGGCAATAAATTCACCCTGCTAAACTGACCATGCTATGCAACGATATTTCCTGCTTTTTTGCAGACCGGGTATTCCTGACACGCCTGAAATCCATCATTTTATAAATTGTCGTTTCATCATAGTCTTTCGGCTTGGAGGTACTCCAGCACTTGCTGTAATGATGGACATCCTGGACCTGATTATAATGATCAAAGATATGAGCGACTTCATGATACAAGGTATCTGTTCTTTGTTTCTCGCTTAGCCCCGCTTTCATCCATATAACCCATCCCTGAACAAAAGCGATCGAATTAGGTGCGCCATGCAGGTAAGCCACCTTGTTATATTCTTTCCATTCCAATTCATTTACAACTACCTTGTCATCTGCCAGCTGGATAAACCACTGCGGTATATCACACTTATAATAATACTCTGGCAAATAACTTATCCTCCCTATGCTGCAGCCCACTAGTAGCCAGAAAGAAAGTCCAGACACAAATACTGCAAGCCAGGCAATGCCTGGCTTGCAGTAAATAATTCTTAATACAGGTGGTAACCTACCATTCTCCATACAATCTTCCCGGACTTTATGGTTTAGGTTGTCAGAGGATTACCGCCGGTCCTGGCGGGTCAGTTAAGCTTCCTGACCAGTTCTTGCCACACTGCGGGACGAATTGACTTTTACAAGGATGAAACAATATAGTTTGTCAGGAAGCCGAGAAAAAACCTCTCTGTTTATCTGACGATCAAATGAGTCGCAATGACTGGATTAGCAAGCCCTCATGTATACCTAGTTATTCATACCCAGTAATCCATGAACCCGGTATGAAAACCATCCGTAGAAACATTGATAAAGCGGGAAAAGTTACCCTAGAACTATCGCAATATGCTTGGAAACGGATTTTACAGGAGGTGGCTGGATGATAACGGTAACTATCTTGCTTGGCATCATGGATGCTTGTGTCACCGGTGTTAAAAACTGCCTGGCTAGCGGGAAAAACTGAAGCGCAGCACAGGGTTTTTTATTTAATTCCCCTTTCAACCTGCTCCATGGCGTAATACTGCTCACCGCCGCTGCATAGTTCATCATCCGGCAGGGCCATCTTGCCCAATGTGACAAGATGGCATCAAACCGAATAAGCGCAAGGCGAACAGGAAATTAGGCCGATACAAAACAAGTCATCATGGTTCAGTATCAAATCACGCCTGCAGCCCCATTTTTGTGACTTGAAACTTGCGACTGCCTAGAGGCTAAGTATCTTCTCGCCTCTGGCAACACCCGACACCCCGGTACGAGCCACTTCAAGAATAGTGGTTCCCGCCAGAGCCTGGATGAATCCATCCAGTTTTTCTTCTGTACCAGTAAGCTGAATCGTATACATTGTCGGTGTTATATCAACTACGTCACCACGGAAAATATCCGCAACTCGTTTGACTTCGGCACGCTGGGCACCTGTTGCCTTGACCTTGATCAGCATCAGCTCACGCTCAATATGACTGCCCTCAGTCAGGTCAACCAGTTTCGCGACATCCACCACCTTGTTCAGGTGTTTAATGATTTGTTCTATCTTGCGATCGTCACCAATCGTGGTGACTGTCAGCCGAGACAGCGTTGGATCATCTGTGGGTGCAACCGTCAGTGAATTAATGTTGTAGCTGCGTTGCGAAAAAAGACCGACCACCCGCGACAAGGCACCAGGCTGGTTTTCCATAAGAATAGATATAATACGTCTCATCTTAAGTCCTCTCTGTCTTGCTTAAGAACATTTCACTCATGGCGCCATTCCTGATCGCCATCGGATAGACATGCTCATTCGGATCAACAGCAACATCAATGAAGACCAGCTTGTCTTTCATGGCGAAGGCTTCTTTCATTTTAGTTTCCAGCTCACTTAATTTTTCAATACGCACACCTTCATGCCCGTAGGACTTTGCCAGAGCTATAAAGTCAGGAAGTGAATCGGCATAGGTACTTTGTGAATAACGGCCACTGTATTGCATGTCCTGCCACTGTTTTACCATGCCCAGCGCTTCATTATTGAGGTTAACGATTTTTATTGGCAAGGCGCATTGCTTGCAGGTAGCCAGTTCCTGGATATTCATCTGAATACTGCCCTCACCGGTAACGCAGGCGACTATGGCATCAGGAAAAGCCAGCTGCACACCCATGGCCGCAGGCAAACCGAAGCCCATAGTGCCGAGCCCACCAGAGTTGATCCAGCGCCTTGGCAGATCAAAATGATAATACTGGGCGGCAAACATCTGGTGCTGTCCCACATCGGACGTTACATAAGCCTCACCATTGGTTATTTTGTATAGCGCCTGAATGACCTGCTGGGGTTTTATCATTTCGCCTTCTGCAGGCGTTACACCCAGGGAGTCACGCTCACGCCAGTGATCAATTTTTTTCCACCACTGCGCGAGTGCTTCTGCATCAATCTTGATCTTCGAAGCCTTGACCTGCTCCAGCATTTCTTCAAGAACAGGGATCACCGGGCCAACAATCGGGACATGGGCTGTCACTGTTTTTGAAATTGAAGCCGGGTCAATATCAACATGAAGAATAGTCGCATTCGGGCAGAACTTGGAAACATCGGAATTAGTCACACGGTCATCAAAGCGTGCGCCAATCGCAAGAATGACATCAGCCTCACTCATGGCCATATTGGCCTCATAAGTGCCATGCATTCCCAGCATGCCAAGAAACTGTGGATCCGTTGCAGGATAAGCACCCAGTCCCATCAGCGTGTTGGTAATCGGATAACCAAGAGTTCTTGCCAGTTGTGTCAATAATTCGGAACCATCACCGAGCACTACACCGCCACCGGTATACAAAACCGGCTGTCTGGCACTCATCAGGATTTCGACAGCTTTTTTTATCTGCCCGGAATGACCCTTTGTTGGTGGCGCATAGGAACGAATCTTGATGCTTTCCGGGTATTCATAGGGAAAGGTCTCACCGGGGTCAGTCACATCCTTGGGAATATCAATAACGACAGGACCGGGTCTACCGGTAGTGGCAATGTGAAAAGCCTGTTTTACGATGGACGGAATATCAGCAGCATGCTGCACCATAAAACTGTGCTTCACGACAGGTCGGGAAACACCAATCATGTCAGTTTCCTGAAACGCATCTGAGCCGATGGAATCGCGGGTAACCTGTCCGGAAATAACTACCATGGGGATGGAATCCATATAGGCAGTGGCAATCCCGGTAATGGCATTGGTAGCCCCTGGACCGGAAGTTACAAGCACGACACCAGGTTTGCCGGTGGATCTGGCATAACCATCGGCAGCATGGGTAGCTGCCTGTTCATGTCGTACCAGGATGTGTTCCACCTTGTCCTGATTAAAAATCGCATCATAGATGTGCAAGGCGGCACCACCAGGGTAGCCGAATATCAAATCAACACCTTCATCATGCAGGGCACGAATCAGCATATCTCCACCGGAGAGCATTTCCACAGTTCTGTCCTCTAAATAATTAATTCCCGGCAATTCCAGAAATCTTCAGTTCAAAAAATGTTTAGTCATACGCATGGCACAGAAAAACGCAAAGCACGAAACAGCTGTTTGGTAACTGGTTTCCTGCATGTTGTATTCTGCATCTGCTTTTCAAGCCAGGCTCTGGTTGAACCTTTAGAGGCCCAGCACAAGATAGGTGCCGGGGAGCTTAACCTTTTCTAAACCCGTTCCAAGTTTAGTTGCTCAGTTAAAGCTGATCTCTGGGGGTCAACCAACATCCATTTAGGATCGATTGGTCCTGGCGACTGAACAAGGGATCTCCTGTCAGTCCGTCCACCAAAATGAATACAACAACTGACCATAAGGCCAGCTAATGCACTCAGAATGCCGCACATTATGGGAATCTAGGAGGCTATGTCAAGTGAGCGCAGGAATTCTTCTTCATGAACATCAATGATTTTCTGGTAAAACGCAGCAAACATGGCTTTGACCAGAGCAAAGGCAGGGATTAATCCCACCACCAGCAGGAGCAGTCCGACGCACAGAATCAGGCCACTGATCAGGAACAATAGAAGTCCCTGTAGCCAGTAATCACGCATCAATTCCCAACTGGCACTGATTGCCTGACGCGGTGCAAGCCCCTTGTCCATGACCAGGTAACTGGTAAGTATGGTGCGGCAGGCAATATAGATTCCTGGCAAAACCAGGCAAATAAAGCCGGCAATAAGCATCAAAAAGACCATGAGATTAGTCACTATGATGTCGATATAGCGTTGTCTTGCAGTGAAGCCATCTGCAATAGTTTTGACCTCAACATCCTGCCCGCGATGACCTCTGAGAAAAAGCAGGTTGGCGCCAAAATCAAATACAGGTTTGATAAAAACGCCAACCAGTAAACTTAGCAATCCATTGCCGGAAGATTCAGAATCGAACCAGAAATGAACGCCCATGCTTTGCGAAAAACCCGGTCCATTACCTATGGAGTCAAGAATACCCAGGATTATGACAACAAGAATGTAAGCCCAGAAATTTGCCTTGAGATTGGCAAGACCTTGATCAAAACAGCTTGTAACTGAAATCGGGGGATGCATCACAAAAACTCAGCAACGATAAACCTGGTTAATATTCCGCGATCTGCTCAGCCTGCTCGAGGATGCGCAATACATTGCCACCCCAAATCTTGCGAACACTCTCTTCCGAATATCCGCGCCGAACCAGCTCCAGAGTGACGTTAAAAGTTTCAGTGGCATTGCTCCATCCGCTGATACCGCCACCGCCACCAAAATCAGAAGAAATACCCACATGGTCAATTCCAATCAGGTTTACCGCATAATCAATATGGTCAACGAATAGTTCGAGAGTAGCGTTGCCACCTTCCCTGACATACGGATTGAAGGCCACTATCTGCATTACGCCGCCATTTTCTTTCAAGGCCAGCATCTGTTCATCATTCATGTTGCGGGGATGATCAGTAAGTGACGTAACGCTTGAATGGGAAGCAATTACCGGCGCTTTCGACGCACGCGTTGCATCCAGCATGGTCTGTCGGCTGACATGGCTAATATCCACAAGGATTCCCAGCCGGTTCAATTCTTCGACCACTTCATATCCAAAGTCACTGAGGCCACCATGTTCGGTATCCATATCACCCAACTGGGGGCGCGGTTGGGCAGAGTCACCGATATCGTTATGGCCATTGTGAACCAGGGTCATATAGCGGGCACCGCGTTCTCTGTAATCCTCGAGAAGGGATAAATCCTTGCCAATAGCAAAGCCATTTTCTATACCAATCAGGGCAACCAGTTTACCTTCCGTAAATAAAGCTCTTGCTTCAGCAGCCGTGTCAGCCAGACCTATCTGATCCGGATACATATATTCGGTCATACGATGGATAGCATCGAATTTTGCCACGGCATCGGCTCTGGCTTTACGGTAGTTTTCTTCGATCCTCTCCTGCTGCCCCATGTAGACGATAAAAAAAGCGGCATCCAGTCCTCCGGAGCGCATGGAGTCCAGCGTAACCTGGGCATCGGCATTGGCCGGATCATGGTCACTTGTGGCAAAGTTCAACGGGATATCTACATGAGTGTCCAAAGCCATCACATTGTCATGAATAACCCGGGCACGGGCTACCAGGTCATCTTCACTGGCAGCAAAAGAAGTAAACGTGCAAAGGGTCAATAGTGTAAAGAGAATGGCTTGGATATTACGGAGTAAAGTCATATTGCACCTGTTCTAAAGGGTTGTATAAAATCTTAATGAACGCAGGGGTCGAGGAAAAAACCGGAACACAAAAGCAATGTCCTTTATTGGTCATTACTGTCTGAGTCTGTTTTTTAACGAAGAGACTGCAAATGTAATAGATTTCAGTGGGTCATTGAGTAAATTACGTAATTCACGGCAAATCGATAAGCCAATGCCGTCATTGGTTCAGGATAGCCGGGTGTATCAGCATGCTCCCAGGCATCGCCAAGATCCATATTATGATTAATGGCGACTATCAGTCTGCCATGATCATCATAGATTCCACGCCAGTGCGGATCATAACCATCCTGTTCGTAGGTTACCCCACGATAAAATGCACCCAGGCCTGGAATCTGGATTTTCGCATCCAGGTCATAAAGCACATGAAACACTTCATCATTATCAGGAATATCCCTGATCGGACGGTTTGGAAAAACCTGCTTCATGCCTAACTCAAACTGACTCCATTCATAACTACCGTGGAAGTCATCTACCATCAGGAAACCACCACGTAGCAGATATTCACGCATTTTTTCCGCTTCCAGCGCATTAAAAGCCCAACGCCCTACTTCCACGGCATAGAGCCAGGGAAAATCAAAAATAGTATCTTCAGCCAGATTAATTCGTTCTCCACCCTCACCGTTATAAAGCGCTACCTGGGTAACATCTACATTGGTTAACCTGGAAATTCCTTCAGTGAGGAAGTGTTCCGCTTCTGGCCAGTCAGTGGTCCAGGATCCACGTCCCCAGCCACCCCGACCGCCAAGGTTATTCCCGCTATACTGCAGTCTGGCAAACTGGAATTCTGAACCATCACGATCCGCCTGGGTATTACCGGCAAGACCCGGATTAATTGTCATGGAGCCCTGGGCAAAAGCGAATTGGCCCAGCAAAAGACCGCAGCTAACCAATAGAGTTGCCAGGGAAATTGTGAGCGCCCCACCCATGTTGCGAGAGCGAAAAAAGAAAATCCTGATGAATATCAGATTAGTGTGCATATGAATTTCATGCCTGTTTGCAAAGAAGATCAGACCATAGTAGTACGGTCTGAATGCAGTAGCTGGTTCAAATATAAACCACTCCCACACTAATTAAAATAAGAGTAATTACAAGCACAGAAAAAAATTACTCCCAGGCTGCTCTCCGGACAATGAAAATCAGGAAGAAAAAGTAGTAGTGCCTGCTAAAAGTTAAAGCAGCAAGACTAATTACAGAGTAATTAAGTTTTAAAATCTGAAGGTGTAATTAAACTTGAGAGACAAATCAGAACCGGTAGACTGGAAGGTATTATCCTTGTCCAGATCAGCAAGACCATAATTGAAAACAACAAAGGCCTGGCGTCCGGCTTCAGGAATCCAGTTCAGGCGGGAATTGAATCCCATCACTTCCGATACATTGTCATACTGGATTAAATTGCTCCAGGATAATTTGGAACTAAAGGCTATCTTGGTATCAAGGGTAAACAAACGCACCGTAAAATCACCCTCCGGCAGGTTGATTTCGGTCTCCGTGTAATTAACGCCAATATCGTAATTGCGCGTAGGACGCCAGTTCAGGCCGGCACCGCGCTGCCAGCGCGTGCCACTGTAATAATCGCCGAAACGCGTGCTAATTCGTCCGGATACAGCACGTTGGTTGCCTATCTGCAAACCCAGCAGATATTCATCAAAGGAATAATCGCCCGCAGGAATAACAATCTCACGACTGCCATCGGATGCGCGATTAATGGTGAAGTTCGTTCGCAACACTTCCCGACTTTGCATGATGCGGGCAAAGGCGCTTTCACCTGAATTATTGTTGGTCGTAAGGCGCAACCCCATATTCGATGAAATCACCTCACCATCGCCAAGATCACGTGATTCGTATGCATCCCAACCGGCATAGAAAGAGCGCATATAGCCGCCGGGACGAAAGAAATGCCGATAGCCAACATTCAGGGCATGGTCTTCCATATCACTCAGGGCAACAAAGCCTACTGCCGGATCAAAGTTTTTCTCTACCCGCTTGTAATCATAGCCCCCACGCCAGCCCTGATTATTCGGGTAACTGATACCAAATCCATAGGAAGCATCATCGCCGGTCTTACCCTCGGTATCAGATTGCTGGTAAAAAGCCACGCCCTGAAGCACCCTGCCGCCGGGTAGACGGGAATTACGGTAACGAAAATCTACGCCAACAAGATTATTATCAAGATTGGACTGGGGGTCACCACTGGTAGCCAAAACCCCGAGTTGGGACTCCTGCAATACATTCAGGGCAGCGCGACCAACAAAAATTTCAGAGGCATCTACCCCGCTGTTTACATCTTCGCCCTGACTAATGATCAGTGTGCCAACATTCCAGTCTCCTACCCGCCCGCTGAGTTTGGCGCCGGCATTAATATCCACTGGGGCACCGGATGTACTCAGTCCAATTCGACGTGAGAAAAAAGGCCGGGCGTTTTGAGCAGAGGCATTTGGAACCGCCGGGTTACCACTACCGGCACCCTGGTTAAACCCCCCGGTTCCGATTTGTCCAAATTCGAAAATATCGGAATCGCGAATAAAGAAATCACGCCTTTCCGGAAAAAACAGACTGAAGCGCGTCAGATTAACCTGTCTGGAATCGACTTCAGCGGCAGAAAAGTCGGTATTTATAGTCAGAGCAGCATTCAACTGCGGGGTAACTTTGTAAAACACATCAAGCTGAGGCTCAAAATTCTGTTCAGTGAAACCGGCTGGTCCCATCACCCGATCCTGTCTGAGTACCATGGAAGGCACAATATCCAGCCCCTTGCCCTGCTCGAGCCCCTCCAGACCGGTAATGGTCCCGGCAATACTGGGATTAACCTGGCGATTACGCGAAACCCAGCCAATACTTTCGTTATTGCGGCGAATTGCCCGGCGAAAATTGATGCCCCAGGAGTCGGAATCGGGATTGAATGAAATGGTCTGGAACGGAATACGCATTTCACTGTACCAGCCAGTTTCATCACGCGTAGCATTGGTCTGCCAGATGCCGTCCCAGCTGCTTTCTATATCGGTAATATTCTGAAACAGTCCTTCCCAGCGCACACCATTGGCATTAACCTCGAATCGATAACCATTGCGACGATCCAGGTAGGGATCAAGAATCACCGCCAGCAGATCATCTGCCTGAAGACTCTGCCCCTGGCGCAGAATATTGGCGCTGATCAGATCAGGATCGGTTTCCCAAAAGCGACTTGCTATGTAGAGCGCATCACTGGTGTAAAAAATCCACACTTCAGTTTTCTGGGAAGGCTCTGCATACTCAACAGGTTCATACTGATGAAAGTCGTCAATTAGCAGGGCTTGTGACCAGGCGTCATCATCTAGCACCCCATCAATACGGACCTCGGCGTCCAGTTTGGGAATTACTATCGTTTTGCCACCATCACTTCCCGCCGTTAGCTGCGCGGAAACGGATAACGGCAGAAAAATGATCAGGGTGAATACTGTGAAGAAGACTAATCGGAGCTGGCTGCGCCTGAAGAAACTGGCAAGGACATGAAGAAAAGAAAACAACTGCATTAGTGATTCCAGGAGCACGATTTTATAATACGCAATTATAAGGTAGTCGTGGACATTACCCTCATATGAGAGTGGTCAAAAGGAAAATTACGCCAAAAAATACTTATATTCCACAGTATTTGCACAATCAATTCAGCATAGAAGAAAGTAAATGAAAACCCGGGACAAAACTTTCTGGCCCGGATTTCTATTCTTATAACAGCTCGTCGAGTCGACTTTCCAATGAACCATCCTCGAGAATATCCGAATAATAGCTGGAAGGATCGCAACTATCATGTTCAACAATTAACAGGTTGTCATCCCTTGCTGACCAGCGTCTGCGAACCAAAGGCTCGGTATAGTAATCATCGTATACGGTCATAACTCTCGCCAAGGAAAGCTGGTCATCAGCCATGGTGTAACGCTCAACGATACGGGTACCGTCACCACCGGACATCGGCAGACCGGAACCATCAAGCCAGAATCCTTCGGCCAGATTGGTAGTTTCAATCACCAACTCTTCACCTTCCCAGTGTCCAACTGAATATCCCATCGGACGATCCGGATAATTTTCCGGTACCTGGCGGCCATCCATGTAAATTCGGCGCGGCGTGTTGTGTTCTATATAAACAATCTGGTAGTGGGAACCGGCATCAACAATATCCATATCATAGGGAGCGCCAAAAATTCTTGGCAATGCCGGTGCGACACAGCGCAGGGAATAATCATCGTAATGCACAGTGCTGGCGTAAATTTCTGCTGCTTCAGGTGTGAAGGGGGTTGGTTTTGGCTCCAGATCATTGACAGTCACCTGAAAGCGATAGGAATTGCGCCATGGCCCACTAATATCAAATGGGGCATCCGGGTTAAGCTTGGCATAACCGTAATTTTTTCCATAGGTCGCATTGACGCTATTACGATCAGATGCGGCCGCTGTACGCTGCGGATAACTATCGCCATTTGCCTTTGTGAGTCCGCGAATGAAAAGTTTTTTCGAGCCATTTCGTCCCAGCGAACCCTGCACAGTAACCACATCGCCTACCTGAACAAAATCCCTGTCCCAGCCGGCATTGCGTAAACCGGTGACCGCTGCTGCCTGCAACTCCCAGCTTTCTTTCGAGCCGTCAGCATTCGTGACTTCCACCTGGTAGCGTGGATGTGGATTTCTGTAACTGGCACGGGTTACCACACCCGAGATTTCTCCCGGCTCTTCTGTGAACTCCGCGCCAAAGCTGTGATGGCCTGAGACCGACCAGGATGTGGACATGGCTGCCAGAAAAAGACAGGCAACAAAAGTAATTTTGAATTTCATTATTCCCCCCCCCCGCACAATCTATAAATAGACCATGTAAAAATTAACAAGCCAAAGCATTATATGATCTTTAAACATCAATACCAGTGCGGAATTTGCAAAGAAAATGACTTTTCATCTCTCCTTTTTAGTCCTGAAGACGCGGTTTAGTGGCTCTTCAGGTATACTCTTGTGCCCCACAACAACCGCTAGTTGCAAAGAACCTGACAAGCATGCAATTTTCAAAATCCCTGCGTGACAGGGTCCAAAATGGAGAGGTCACCAGTTCTGTGAGGTTCTGGAAAACGCCTCAGGTAATGAGTGGTGGTCACTATCGACTGGATCCGGGAGAAGTCATTGTTACGTCCATTCGCGAGATTGGCTTTAACGATATTTCCGAAACCATGGCAATCAAATCCGGTTTCTCGGGAGTGGAAGAATTGTTAAAAACAGCACAGCATGGTACCGGCTTGCATATTTACTTCATTCGCTTTTATTACAGCGACAATAACTGACACTGAAAATGCCTGAGTTACTGGAACAGTCCATCCTTTGTCCGTACTGCAATGAATCGATAACGATACTTGTTGACGACTCTGAGCCGGAACAGGAATATATAGAAGATTGCCAGGTATGTTGCCGACCAATCGAAATGTCTGTGAGTTTCGATATGCAGGGCTATCTGTCACTGGAAGTGAAAACCGAAAATGAGTAAAGGCAGTTGCAAGTTGGAGTCACAAGTCACAAGTCACAAAAAAGGCGACCTATTGGTCGCCTTGTTGGATGCGTCCCTGCGGTCCTTATCCGACCTGCATAAACCATTAAAGCCTGAGAGAAGGGTTGCTTTCCTCTTGTCTCCTGTCTCTTATTTTCCCTGCCGCCTACCTGCACCGCCCACCTTTTTCCTTTATCCTTTATCCTTTATCCTTTTTCCTTTATCTATTTTTCTTGGAACTTGCAACTATGTCTTTAGTGAAATTCCAGCCCTACCCCAATCCGATCATACTGTTCGCGCTCAACTTCCAGACTTGCCAGTGTGAGTGGATGTTTGTGTAACCAGCCACGGCCGAATTTGAGCATATAGGTATTTCCGGAAATACTAAGCTCAGGTAATTCCTTTTGTGGTATCTCTTCACGTCGTCGGTGTAGTACCACCGCCAGCCGCAAGCAAACCAGTAACGGAATAAAAGCGGCTATGGCGGTCTCATCCATATCGCCAAATTTATCCACATAAAGGCCTTTACGATGAGAGCGCACAAGGTTTGCCAGAATATACTGTTCGTAACGGCCAAAACCGGCAATATCACTGTACCGAAGCAGATAGTAGCCATGCTGATGATGACTGGAATGTGAAATACTGAGTCCGATTTCATGCAGTTGTGCCGCCCAGCGCAGGATCTTTGAACGTGACACACCGGGTAGCAATGGCCCATCAATTTGCTTCCATAAAGCCAGTGCAGTTTCAGAAACCCGGGTAGCATGATCTATATCGACCTTGTACTGCTCCTGTAATTTCTTGACGGTACGGGCGCGAGAATCCTGATCACTAAGCCGCCCAATGGTGTCGTAAAGCAAACCTTCCTTAAGCGCATAATCGCCCACGTGCATTACATCAACCTTTAGCTGGTCAAATATGGCTCTGAGGATCGCAATACCTGCAGGGAGTACTGATGAGCGTGGCGAGGGTACACTCGCCAGAATACTTTTATTGCCAAGTATCTCTTCTGCCAGCCAGTTTAGTGAGGCTTTACTGATAACTGCCCCGCCATCTTTATCCGCGGTGAGATCAGCAATCGCTCTGGCAGTACCGGATGTTCCATAAACAATCCGCCATCCCATTCGCAGATATACCTGTCTGATTCCTTCGATTTCGGCACAGGCCGCCAGATATACTTTTTCCAGCTCCTTTTTGGTAGGTTTTGCCGGCTTCTTCACCCAACGCCCGGTGGATGTCACACAGCCCAGGCTAAGACTTTCCATAATTATTGGTTCAAAATCCTTGCCAATAATAAATTCCGTACTACCTCCCCCGATATCCACTACCAGTCGATGATTCTGATCATTCAGGATGGAATGAGAAAGACCTACATAAACCAGACGTGCTTCTTCGTAACCTGAAATAATCTGAATGGAGGTGCCGAGAATCTTCTCTGCCTTACGAATAAACATGGAAGACTGCTTGGCACTTCTTAAGGATTTAGTACCCACTGCTCTGATTTGTTCTGCGGGAATATCGCGCAACCTTTCTGCAAAACGTTTCAGGCAATCCAGAGCGCGGGCCTGGGCATCCACAGACAAATGTCCATCCGACTTGATCCCTCTGGCAAGCTGAACCATTTCTTTTTCCCTGTCGACAATCTCGATCTTGCCATCCTGAAGCCGGGCAATAAGCATATGAAAACTGTTAGAGCCAAGGTCTACAGCAGCAAAATAGGGAGAATCCAGATTCATAAGATGGTGAAACTCAGTCGCTAATTATTTACTGGTACAACAAAAGTGTGAGCGCCTGCAAACTCTTGTCAGAGGCAGAGATAAATTTCAGGAATCTCTGATCAATCAGGTTTGTGAGCCAGTATAAATGTTTCCTGTTGTTTTTCTTAATATAAATATCGGGTAATGATACCTATAATAAGAACAATCAAAAATCAGAGGGTATATTCCAGTGTTCAAGCCGTTTTCAATCTCTACTGTTTGCTTTGTTCTGGCACTTTCCTGTGTCATAACCATGCTACCTTCCAGCCTCTCTGCGCAAATCTCCAGTAATGACAATAACTGGTACGACAATGGTCAGAATAGTGTTGAGCAGGCCAGTCGCAGGGGCTATGTAAATACTCCCGGAGCGGCAAAAAACATCATTCTTTTTCTGGGTGATGGTATGGGCCCCTCGACAGTGACGGCTGCCCGCATCTATGCAGGCCAGCAACAGGGACTTACCGGGGAGGAATATGCCCTGAGTTTTGAACACTTTCCCTGGGTAGGCCTGGTAAAAACCTACAATACCGATGCCCAGGTTGCTGATTCAGCTGGCACCATGACCGCCATCATGTCCGGTGTCAAAACCCGTTCCGGTGTCATTGGCATTGATGGCCGTCCCTTGAGGGGCTCTTGCCAAAGCTATCTGGATACTGACGGTGCAACCCTGATCTCAGCCCTGGAAATAGCAGAAATTGCAGGTAAGGCAACCGGCATCGTTTCCACAGCCCGTATTACTCATGCGACTCCGGCAGCCACCTACGCAAATTCACCCGACCGCAACTGGGAAAGCAGCAGTAATCTGCCTGCAGAAGCCAAAACTCTGGGATGCACTGATATCGCCAGCCAGCTGGTGGATTTTAAAACACGCCTGCAAAACAAGGTTGCCAGCGGCAAAAATGTGCCTGTTATTGATGGTATTGATGTCGTTTTTGGTGGCGGACGCAGTGGATTTTACAGCGCAGACCCCGCCTCACTGTCCGGCCCTGCTGAAACTGTCAATAAGAGTAACCGGGATGATGGCCGCAACCTGATCCAGGACTGGATTCAGCAAGGCGGACGTTATGTTATGGATCAAGCAGGCTTTAACAACCTCGACTCTAATTCCGAGGAGAACATACTGGGCCTGTTTGAGGATTCCCATATGCGCTATGAGGCCAATCGCCACGAAGACATAGACGGTGAACCTTCACTGACTGAAATGACGCTAAAAGCTATTGAACTGCTGGCCAACGATGAGGACGGATTTTTTTTAATGGTGGAAGCCGGGCGTATCGATCACGCCCATCATGCCAATAACGCCTTCAATGCCCTGAACGAAACGGTTGAGCTTTCACGCGCAGTAGAAGCCGCCATCAATGCTGTCGACACCAATGAAACACTGATCATTGTGACCGCTGATCACAGCCATGTCATGACCATGGCTGGCTATCCGGAACGTGGCAATCCCATCCTCGGTATTGCTGGTCAGGATCGGGAAGGACTCCCCTATACCACGCTCAGTTATGCCAATGGTGCCGGTTTTGATGACAATGGCGCACAAACCAATGCAGATGCCCGCAGTGGTCCGCCAGCCCCAGGCAGACATGACCTGAACACTGTAAACACCCAGGCTCCCGGTTATCATCAGGAGAGCCTTACCGGCACAGCCGCAGAAACCCATGGAGGGGAAGACGTGGGTATTTATGCTGTTGGCCCGGGGGCACATCTGGTTAGTGGCTCAATAGAACAGAACGTGATTTTTCATATCATGAATTTTGCTGGCGATCTTGTTAACAAAGCCAGAGCCGCACTTGAATAGACGTTTGCTTGTCGTGGAAAATAACAGTTCACAATAAAGCGAAATGCAAAGTAAAAAAGGCGCCATCTCTGGCGCCTTTTTTTCAGTAGCCGACAATATCCCGCATCATGTGAACACAATCTCGCCATCTTCCAGATCGACGTTGATTGCCGCACCGGGCGGATAGTTGCCACCCAGTACCTTCTGCGCCAGCGGATTTTCCAGCTTTTGCTGGATCGCCCGTTTCAGTGGACGAGCGCCGTACACCGGATCAAAGCCAAGATGGGCTATCTTGTCCAGGACACCCTCACCCAGGTGCAGATGCAGATCGAGATCATCCAGCCGTTTCTGCAGCATCTGAATTTGAATATCGGCAATACCCCGAACCTGATCTGCCGCCAGTGGATGGAAAACCACCACTTCGTCTATGCGGTTAAGAAATTCAGGTCGGAAATGTTTGCCCACCACGTCCAGTACTGCATTTTTCACAGAGCCGTAAGAGGAATCATAGGCAGAATCCGCATTCATCATTTCCTGAATCTTGTCCGAACCAAGGTTGGAGGTCATCACCACGACAGTGTTACGGAAATCCACTGTCCTGCCATGACCGTCGGTGAGACGACCATCATCAAGTACCTGTAAAAGAATATTGAAAACATCCGGATGGGCTTTTTCAATTTCATCCAGCAGCAGCACAGAGTAAGGTCGGCGGCGTACCGCTTCTGTCAGGTAGCCGCCCTCTTCATAGCCAACATAGCCTGGCGGTGCCCCTATAAGCCGGGCAACAGAATGCTGCTCCATGAATTCCGACATATCAATTCGCACCATTGATTCTTCTGTATCGAACAGAAACTGGGCCAGTGATTTGCACAATTCGGTTTTACCCACTCCTGTAGGTCCAAGAAACAGAAAGGAACCATTAGGCCGGTTAGGGTCTGACAAGCCAGAGCGCGAACGCCGCACCGCATTGGCAACAGCATCAACTGCCTCAGCCTGCCCAATGACACGTTTATGCAACTCTTCTTCCATACGCAGGAGTTTTTGCTTCTCCCCTTCCAGCATTTTCGATACCGGAATTCCCGTAGCACGTGCAACCACCTCGGCAATTTCTTCCTCGGTCACCTTGTCACGCAGGAGTTTCAAGTCAGCGGTATCAGCGTCTTCGCTCTCCTCCATTTTCTTTTCCAGTTCCGGAATGACGCCATACTGCAACTCGGACATCCGCGTAAGATCGGATGCTCTGCGCGCTGCTTCAAGATCAATACGGGCCTGCTCCAGATCACTTTTAATTTTTGCAGAACCATAGAGAGACGCTTTTTCTGATTTCAGTATCTCGTCAAGGTCAGAAAAC
>CBFIIQ010000019.1:22317-53068 GCA_965662685.1 Pseudohongiellaceae bacterium
TTAATTTCGTCTTCCAGTTTCTGTAGCCGTTTTTTGGAAGCCTCATCAGTCTCTTTTTTAACTGCCTCGCGCTCCATTTTGAGCTGAATCATTCGACGTTCGAGACGATCCATCTCTTCAGGCTTGGAATCTATTTCCATTCGAATCAGACTGGCTGCCTCGTCAATCAGGTCTATTGCCTTGTCTGGTAACTGACGGTCGGTGATATAGCGCTGAGACAATTTGGCAGCAGAAATAATCGCTGCATCTGTAATCGTGACACCGTGATGAACTTCATAACGCTCTTTCAAGCCACGTAAAATAGCCACGGTATCTTCCACCGTCGGCTCGTCAACCAGTACTTTCTGGAAACGTCGTTCCAGAGCTGCATCTTTTTCAATATATTGGCGATATTCATCCAGGGTAGTCGCGCCTACACAATGCAACTCTCCACGAGCAAGTGCGGGCTTCAGCATATTGCCAGCATCCATCGCCCCTTCTGCCTTGCCGGCGCCCACCATGGTATGAATTTCGTCGATAAACAGGATGACCTGGCCTTCCTGTTTGGACAATTCGTTTAACACTGCTTTCAGGCGCTCTTCAAACTCACCGCGAAATTTTGCACCGGCTATCAGTGCGCCCATATCCAGTGACAAAATGCGTTTATCTTTCAGCCCTTCCGGTACCTCTCCATTCACAATACGCTGGGCGAGACCATCAACGATGGCAGTTTTACCGACACCGGGTTCACCGATTAACACCGGGTTATTTTTGGTACGGCGCTGAAGAACCTGAATGGTTCGGCGGATTTCATCATCACGCCCAATGACCGGATCAAGCTTTCCCTGTTCTGCTTTTTGCGTGACATCAACGGTAAATTTTTCCAAAGCCTGATAATTTTCTTCTGCATCGGGATTGTCCACACTGGCTCCGCCACGCAGATTTTTAATGGCATTTTCCAGGGCCTGTTTGGTCACCGTAAAGGACTGTAGTAATTTGCCTAAAGCACCCTTGTCATCCATCGCCGCCAGAAAAACATATTCACTGGAAATATACTGATCACCGCTATTCTGGCTAATTTTATCAGCCATATTGAGCAGCTTGGCCAGATCGGGAGACATCATCACATCGCCGCCATGATCCTTAACTACAGGCAGTTCATTGATAATTTTTTGCAGGCCATTACGCAAGCCCGGAATATCAAATCCGGTCTGCATTAACAGGGGGCGGATGGAACCACCCTTCTGATCCACCAGAACTGAAACAAGATGAACCGGCTCAATATAATTATGATCCTTGCCAACAGCCAGAGACTGGGCATCGGAAAGCGCTACCTGTAACTTGCTGGTTAATTTATCCATTCGCATGAAAACTGAACTCCCATCGTATATTTACTCCCTGTTTAGCCGGAGTACTAACTATCATGCTATCAATGTGGGGGTGTTCAGTAATGATTCAAGTCAAGAGGGTGAGCTGAGTTAAGAGAAGTTGATCGAAATCAAAAAGCAAGAGGACCAATTTGGCAAATTTCGGACTGTTCGTTATTCCTTCCAGATAAGACTGGCAAAGCGTCCGGTTTCACCATCACGTCGAAAAGAATAAAACTGGTCAAATTCACAATAGGTACAAAGTGGCTCGCCATAGATATTTTTTACGCCACGAGACGCCAGAATAATTTTTGCAATGGCATACAGATCCGCCATCCATTTACCGGGCTTGTCGCTTTCCAGAAATAATATGGAAGCCTGATCACTGATCTCATCATTATCAATATCCAGAAAAGCTTCCCTGACTTCCTCCCCTACCTCAAAATGGCAAGGGCCAATAACCGGCGCGAGATAGGCAAGCAGGGTTCCCGGCTCGGCCTGAAAATTGTCCAGAGTTTTTTCCAGTACGCCCGAAGCCAGTCCGCGCCAACCGGCGTGGGCAACCGCTATTTCTTCTCCCGCCTCATCACAAAAGAAAACCGACAGGCAGTCAGCCGTCAGCACTCCGCAAGCGATATTGTTTTCTCTGGTATAGATGGCATCTGCCTGAGTGCTTTCATCAACCAGCCCCTGATCCAGGGTCAGCACCTTATTACCATGAACCTGGGACAACCATTGGTAATCAATATCCTCTCCGATGGCGTTAGCCATGAGCTTTCGATTTTGTAAAACAGCCTCTTCACTATCACCGACATGCAAAGCAAGATTCAGTGAATCATAAGGAGTAGCACTGACACCCCCCCGACGCGTTGTAATCAAGGCATTTACATTCCATGGTTTGGGCCAGCTTGGCACAATCAACAAATCAGACATTGTCAGTTTCCAGTAATTCAAGCAGCACCTGCATATCTTCAGGAATATCAGCCTGCCAGGACATGGCTTCACCGGTCTGCGGATGAGTAAGTCCGAGTTGCCAGGCATGCAATGCCTGGCGTTTGAATTTTTCCAGATAGGAGATCAACTCAGGTGAAGAGCCTTTCGGAATTCGCGGCCGCCCGCCATACACAGGATCACCAACCAAAGGAAAACCTAGATGTGTCATATGCACGCGAATCTGGTGGGTACGCCCGGTTTCAAGGGTAACCTGAACCAGCGTATGACTACGGAATTTTTGTAACACGCGATAATGGGAAACAGCCTGTCTTGCATCCGCCCCATGACTTACGGCACGCTTGGTTCGATGCACCGGGTGTCGGCCAAGCGGCTCATCTATTTTACCGCCTGCGGTCACCAGACCACACACGACCGCCTGATAGATGCGACTGACTTCCTTATCCCGTAATTGCTGCACCAGGGCAAGGTGACTCTCCAGGGTTTTGGCCACCACCATCAAGCCACTGGTTTCCTTATCCAGGCGATGCACAATCCCGGCACGAGGAATCTGGCCAAGCTCGGGACAGTGATGTAACAGACCATTGAGCAAGGTACCGCTTCGATTACCGGCGGCCGGATGCACAACCAGTCCTGCCTGTTTATTAATCACGATCAATGACTCGTCTTCATAGACGATAGCAAAGGGAATCGGCTCTGGCTGCCAGTGATTCTGTTGTTCCAGAACGGCTGCCAGAGTAAGGGTTTCACCGCCGTTCAGCTTGTCTTTACCGCGGGCAGATTTGCCATCGACCTGAAGATTTCCCAGTTTTATCCAACTCTGCAGGCGAGAACGGGAAAAATCCGGAAACAGTTGCGGTGCAACCTGATCCAGTCGCTGACCGGCTACTTCAAGGGGCACCTCAGCATCGACAATTGCCATTTCATCGCTCTCGCTGTCCGATTCTGGCTTTAGCGATTCTGAAAACTTTTCTGTCATCTCAATGTCTATAGTTATTTATGAAGGTAATGGAGGGTATAAAACTGCCTGGTGACTGTTTCCATTTCATAATCACCTTTATTAATAGTACACTGCGTGCCTGAATTAGTCAGCGCTACTTAACTAAACCAATAAACCAGAATAAGAATTTCTCTATAGCTGTTGTGAAAAAGCATATTTTTCCCTTTTTAGTTTTTACCCTTGCCCTGCTCAGCGGATGCTCGTCTGATGAGAATTTCGGCAATTCCGGTGAAGATTTTCTATATACCGAGGGCGTCAGGTCCATCAACATAAGCAACTGGGACCGGGCAATCACCATTTTTCAGCAATTGGAAGCCCAGTTTCCTTTCGGTCAGTATGCAGAACAATCCCAGCTTGAATTGATCTACGCCTACTATCGCAATAGCGAGCCGGAAGCTGCACGTGCTGCAGCCGATCGTTTTATTCGTTTATATCCTGACAGCGAAAGTCTTGACTACGCCTACTACATGAAGGGCATGGCCTATTATAGTGAGGATTCTCGTATCATGGGTCGTTACTTACCCACGGATCCCAGCAAGAGGGATCCAGGCAAAGCCAGAGAGTCATTTGCAGATTTTGCTCAGTTACTGAATATTTACCCCAATAGTGATTATGCTGGTGATGCCAGGGCAAGGATGGTCTATCTGAAAAATCTGTTGGCAGCTTATGAAGTCCATGTGGCAGAGTTTTATATCAAGCGACAGGCATACCTGTCCTCCTTGAATCGTGCACGTTATGTAGTAGAGAATTATCAGGGTGCTCCTGCAATTCCAAGAGCACTGGAAATCATGATTGAAATGTATCTGCGTCTGGGTCTGAATGACCTGGCTGATGCTTCCCTTGAAATCCTGAAGCTGAATTATCCAGATAGCCCGCAGCTTACTCCGGAAGGCAATTTCATCGTCTCCGCCCAAATCACCGACCCGGACATGCTGTATTCAATGACTTTTGGCTTACTGGGGTCTAACAAGAAAGATGCACCACTGGCTCCATCAGGCCGTCCCATCAGGGTCGAAGGACAGGAAGGCTTTGCTTTGCCTGAGACAGAGCGCAAAAGATCATTCTTGAATGTCATTAGTCTGGGAGTGCTTGGCGATCCTGGCACTCAAACTGTGCCACCTGCAACAGAAGAATAGTAAACCCAGGTCAGATTCCTCCAGGTTAAAGCGGCGACTCAACCTGTCTTGTCATGAAAGCACTTTTTGAATATTTTCAACACCTTAATATCCAACAAGCTCTGTTATTACTTTCATATATTACTTTCATAGCTTGAAATAACCTTTCAACCATCTTCTCATTTTCACGCCGGTAATAATTAGCACAAGCTTCTGCCAGGGCGGTGGATTATCTTTTTAAATGTATTAGCGCAATAATAGAGAAACTGAATTTCATAAGGATTGTTTTGGAAAAGAAATACATCAGTGCAGATCAATTGCTGGCAGATTCCATTGAGCTGGCTTTCAGGATTATCGACAGCGGTTTTCAACCGGATCTTATCGTGGGTGTCTGGCGCGGTGGCTCACCAGTTGCCATAGCAATCAAGGAAGTCTTTTCTTTTCTCGGGTTTAGTAATGACCACATCGCTATCAGGAGTATTTCCTACAGCGGAATCGGAGAACATGGTACGGTTGATCTCGAGGGTCTTGATTACATTAAACGTAATCTGGATGCCAGCCAGAAGTTACTGTTGGTAGATGATGTCTTCGATACCGGGCTCAGCATGGGAGCAATTATCAAGGAACTCAACAAGCTCTATGTTGGCAATCCGCCGGAATTCAGAATTGCTACCCCCTTCTATAAACCCGTGAATAATGAAACCGGTTTTGATCCGGATTTCTATCTCCATGAGACTACCCAATGGCTGGTTTTTCCCCATGAATTTATAGGCCTGACCGATAAAGAAATTATTGAAGAAAAACCCCTGCCTGAACACCAAAAAGAACGCTTGCTATTTCTGCAAAGGCGATTTGCAAACCGACGCTGAAAAACCTGAAATTAATTCTGGTTAATTCCCACTTTTGGGGTAATATACTCAATCCTGCAGTGTAAGCTGTGTCCCTAACAAGCCCGTCCTGCAAACCATAAATACTTATAAAAATCAGTCTATTATGACCTATTGTTGCGCAATTTCCGTCACTGCTGGCATTATTTTCTGTTCTGACTCCCGAACCAATGCGGGTGTCGATCAGGTTAGCACCTATAGCAAAATGTTTACCTTCGAGCTCGGTAACGATCGTCAGTTTGTTGTGCTTGGGGCAGGCAATCTTGCAACTACCCAGGCTACTCTGGCCCAAATGAAAAAAGATATTCGCCAAAATTCAGATCTCAATCTTGCCACGGTTACCACCATTGGCGAGGCAGCTGATTATATTGGTGAAGTCAGCAGAGCTCAGCAGGAAAAACACGGAACTACCAACCCGAACTTTGAAGCCAGTTTTATACTGGGGGGACAGATCGGAGGCTCTCATCATCGTGTTGTAATGATTTATCCGGAAGGCAATCACATTACCAGTTCCAAGGATACGCCTTACTTGCAGATTGGAGAAAGCAAATACGGCAAGCCCATTCTGGACCGCATTATAAGACTGGATACTACTCTGGAAACAGCTGCCTTATGCGCACTGGTGTCCATGGATTCCACCATGAACAGTAATCTTACCGTCGGCCCGCCCATCGAAATGATCGTCTATCAATCAGACAGTTATAACCTGAAAAACTACCATCGCTTTGAAGAAGATGATGAGTATTTGAGAGAGCTGAAAAAAAGCTGGGATAGCCGACTTAAGGAAGCCTTCCATCAATTGCCACCCCTGGCATGGGCTAACAATTGGAACAAGATTGCTGACAGCAATAGTGGCGTTTACTAAAAAAACAAGCTTGTTACTTACGATCCTTTAGCGTCAAGTCTTTGGGCCAGCCTTCCAGCTGGCGCCTTCGATTTACCACCAGAATCCACTTCAAAACAAATCTGACTTACTTTTTCCTGGCTACTTTTTTAGCTGGTGTTTTTGACATTGATTTAGATTTAGCCTTGGCTTTCGGACTTGTTTTGGCTTTTGCCGGCGCTTTTGATTCAGGTCTGGCTTTAGGAATCGCTTTGGCTTTTGCCGGTGCTTTCGATTTTGCTTTCGGCTTTGCGTTTATTTTTGGCCTGGCTTTCACTGTAGCCGGTTTTTTTGGCACTGTTTTAGTTGCCACCGGTTTTTTACTGACTTTCTGAGTCACTACTGGCTCTATCTCTTCCAGCTCTTCAACTGGCCCGAACCAGGTTTTACTCAATTCATCATGAATATCTGCAATCGATATCTGTAATTCATCAATAAAATCCAGCAAGCCTTTTTCCAGCAGAGTATAGACCTTCGCGTCACAGGTGATACGTTTTACCCTGAGCACTGCACGCTGCACTTCTTCATGATTCGGTAATTGCTCCAGATAGCTGCTCAAGGCCGACAGGCTGTAGTTTACTGCCCTGGGAAATTCCTTATCCTGCAGAAGGAAGCGCACTACTTCAGCGCCTTTTACACGGTTATGAATATGTTGACGGTAAGCCTGGTAGGCACTCAGACAACGCAGTATGTTCATCCACACAACATTTTCGAAAGGCTCCATATAGTGACCAACCTGGCCATATTTCTTAAAGGCCGGAAGTAGTGAAATTGAGCCTACATCGACTATACGGGTTGTCATATCAGCACGCTCAATTCCGCGCCCTATCTGGATAAAGGTATAAGCCGTGTTATGACTCATACAACTGGACAGCAAGCCACCCAGACGCTGACAATCAGAAATTATCGTATCGTAAAGGTTTCTTCTTGCCTGCCGGCCCATACTGGAACCAATGGAGGCCTTCGTATCGAGGTATAAATCGTTGATTTGTTCCCAGGCTTCAGCAGGAATTACTTCCCGGGTAGTCCTGGCATTCTCCCTGAGCAGTTTCATACAGCTGAAAATTGAAGATGAGTTACTCTGATCTGAAATCAGGAATTTTAATACCGGCAATTCATCAATGCGGCCTTCTTTAGCCGCATAATTCTCGCGTTCTCCTGTGATATCCAGCAATACCCCCCAGCCAATATCGGTGGTCCCGGGTAAATCAAAAAGCATGGATGAATAGACATCCATTAGCCGAGCTGAATTCTCAATACGCTCCAGGTATCTGCCTAGCCAGTAAACTCTTTCTGCAACACTTGAAAGCATTTTGGTTTTTTATTCCCGATGTTTTTAAAATTGCTTACGACAGTAACGTTACTTGCAACTTACTTTTGCTTTTTACTTCGTATCTTCCACGACCCAGGTATCCTTGCTACCGCCGCCCTGGGATGAATTTACGACATAGGATCCTTTCACCATGGCTACACGGGTCAAGCCGCCTGCCGTAACATAAGTTTTGCAGCCCTGAAGAACGAAAGGGCGTAAATCAAGATGGCGGGGTTCTACTCCATTGTCACCAAGGATTGGTGCAGTGGACAATGAGATCAATGGCTGGGCCATGTAATTGCGCGGATTAGCCCTTATTTTCCTTGCAAATTCTTCCCGTTCTTTTTTACTGGCCTGTGGCCCCATTAACATGCCATAGCCGCCGGACTCATTGGCTGGTTTGACTACAAGTTTATCGAGGTTCTGCAATACATGTTGCATCTGGACTTTATCACTACAAATGTAACTGGGTACATTCGGTAATATAGGTTCCTCATCGAGATAATACTTGATGATCTGGGGAACATAGGTGTAAATAATCTTGTCATCCGCCACACCCGCGCCCGGTGCATTGGCCAGACCCACATTACCTTTCAACCATGCGCCCATAAGACCTTTCACACCAAGGGTTGATTCCGGATTGAATACTGTTGGGTCAATAAACAAATCATCAATGCGTCGGTAAATCACATCTACAGGTGACAGGCCATTGATGGTTTTCATGAAAACATGATCTTTTTCAACGACCAGATCGCTGCCCTGCACGAGCTCGGCACCCATGCGTTGTGCCAGAAAAGAGTGCTCAAAATACGCAGAGTTATAAATACCCGGCGTTAGAACTACAACTTCAGGATAGTCTTTTGGCGTCGGTGAAATATCAGCCAGGGTATCAAACAACTGACTTGGGTATTCCGTAATAGGCTGGATATTATAATTTTCAAACAGCTCGGGAAATACTCGTTTGGTTAAGTTACGGTTCTCCAGCATATAGGATACACCGGAAGGCACACGCAGGTTATCTTCCAGAACAAAGAACTCCCCATCAGCGCCCCTGATCAGGTCTGTGCCACAGACATGTGCCCAGACCCCATGCAAAGGCTTGATACCCTCGCACTCTTTTCTGTAGTTACCGGAGTTATTAATCAGGTCTGCAGGAACGACTTTGTCTTTAAGAATTTTCCTGTCGTTATATAGATCATTGATAAAACAGTTAAGTGCCCGTAAGCGCTGCTCCAGGCCTTTACTTGTGGCAGACCACTCCCTGGCCCTGATGATTCTGGGAATAATATCGAAAGGCCATTCCCTGTCTATATTTCCAGCATCACTGTACACTGTGAATGAGATGCCCATTGTCTTGATGGCATCTGCTACGGAATCCTTCCGCTGTTTTAATTCTTCGGGTTTCATGGAAGCAAGATACTTTGTTAAGGTGCTTGCTCCAGGCTGGGGACGACCTGATGAACTAATTATTTCATCGTAAAAGTCATCGTGATGGTATGATTTCCAGTCTATTTTCATAAAGAATTTGTTAATTTTTAGGTAGGAGTATTGTAAACATATGGCAATCAAAATTGCTATTAAACACCATACCGAATACAGATTTGACCGTCTGACGTCGATCATGCCACATGTAGTGAGACTGCGTCCAGCACCACACTGTCGAACACCAATTGAATCCTATTCATTAAAAGTTCAACCGGAAAATCATTTTATTAACTGGCAACAGGACCCGTTTTCCAATCATCTTGCGCGCCTGGTTTTTCCAGAACCAGCACGCAAGCTGGTTCTTGATGTGGAAGTCATTGCCGACATGACGGTGATCAACCCCTTTGATTTTTTTCTTGATGAAAAATACGATTTTTGTCCATTTCGATACGACCAACAATTAAAAAAAGACCTGGCCCCTTATCTGCAGATAACTGATAAAGGTCCGCTTTTAATGGAGTGGCTTACTAAAGTTGATCGCAGCAAAACCCCTACTATCGATTTCCTCGTGTCACTTAACAGCAGGCTGATGAGTGAGCTTAATTACCTGATCAGAATGGATCCCGGAGTACAGACTTGTGAAGAAACCCTCACCATCAGGCAGGGCTCCTGTCGTGATTATGCCTGGTTGCTGGTTCAGATACTGCGTCATCTGGGGATGGCCGCGCGTTTTGTTTCCGGATACCTGGTCCAGCTCAAGGCTGATGTAAAAGCACTGGATGGACCTTCCGGCACCGAACAGGACTTTACCGATCTGCATGCCTGGGCCGAAGTCTATATACCAGGTGCTGGCTGGGTGGGAATGGACGCCACCTCCGGATTATTTGCCGGCGAAGGCCATATTCCTCTCGCCTGTACTCCAGACCCTTTCAGTGCAGCCCCTATCACCGGATCAACAGGTCCCTGTGAAGTAGAATTCGGATTTTTCAACAGGGTCACACGCATTCATGAAGACCCCCGCGTCACCAAACCCTACTCCTCTGCGCAGTGGCGCACCATCAATGCGTTGGGTAAGGAAGTCGACAAGAAACTAAACAGGGAAAAAGTAAAATTAACCATGGGCGGCGAACCCACCTTTGTTTCCGTCGACGATATGGACGGAGCGGAATGGAATACTGATGCCCTGGGTGAGAAGAAACTCGAACTCTCTGAAAAGCTGCTGCAACGACTCAAGTCACACTATGCACCACAAGGTTTTATTCACCATGGCCAGGGAAAATGGTACCCCGGTGAACAGTTGCCCCGATGGGCACTGGGCATATTCTGGCGCAGTGATAAAAAGCCCTTATGGCACGATCCAGCACTACTGGCCACACCAGGGGATGCGACCAAAATACCCAGAACAGCGGCGAAAAAATTTCTTAAAAGTCTTTGCCATGAACTGGGTCTGCCGGACAATTATATAGTGCCGGGATATGAAGATAAGGAGTACTATCTGGACAGGGAAGGCGCACTGCCAAAGAACGTCAGTGTAGCTGATAGCAAAATCAAGGATGCCCAGGAACGGGCACGAATTCGAAAAGTTTTTGATGACGGACTCACCACGCAAACAGGTTTTGCCCTGCCCATTGCGCCATCTGAGACATCAAAAAATGACGGCTGGCAAACCAGTGCCTGGAAATTCAGACGCAGGAAAATGTTTCTGGTTCCTGGCGACTCCCCCATGGGACTGCGTTTACCACTGGACAGTCTGCCCTGGGAAATTGAGCGTGAAGTTGATTTTGACAAGGACCCGTTTTCTGAGTGGGAACCATTACCCCATCCGGTAAACCCAAAAACCGGAGAAAAACTGAAATCTTCACGCAGTCTCAAGGGCAAGCAGAAGGTTAAGCAGAAAGTTATCCATACCGCGCTTTGTGCCCAGGTCAGGGATGACAAGCTGTATATATTTATGCCGCCAGTGAAACGACTGGAATCCTATCTGGAATTACTCAGCGCTATTGAAAAAATAGCCACCAGAGAAAAATTACCCTTGATATTCGAAGGCTACGAACCGCCCAAGGACCCGCGCCTGACCAAGTTGATGATTACACCGGATCCGGGCGTCATTGAAGTGAACATTCATCCTGCTAAAAGCTGGAATGATCTGATAAAGACGATCTCAGGGCTTTATGAACAGGCCAGAGAATGTCGCCTGGGTACTGAAAAATTCATGCTCGATGGTAAACATACCGGTACTGGCGGAGGCAACCATGTCACGCTTGGCGCAGCCAAGGCAGAAGACAGTCCTTTCCTCAGACAGCCCCACCTGCTCTCCAGCATGTTGCGCTATTGGCAAAACCACCCCAGCCTCTCCTATCTGTTTTCCGGGCAATTCATCGGGCCTACCAGTCAGGCCCCGCGTGTTGATGAAGCGCGTGATGATAATATGTATGAACTTGAAATTGCCATGCAACAGCTACCAAAAGCCGGCAATAACAAGCCCTGGATGATTGACAGAATCCTGCGCAATTTCCTGGTGGACCTTACTGGCAATACCCACCGATCAGAATTCTGCATTGATAAACTGTATTCCCCGGACTCATCCACAGGAAGGCTTGGTCTGGTGGAATTCAGAGGCTTCGAAATGCCACCGCATTGGCAAATGAGCGCCGTGCAGATGTTGTTGATTCGCAGCATGGTGTCGTGGTTCTGGAAAAACCCCTATAGCGAAGACCTGATTCGCTGGGGTAGCCAACTGCATGATCGTTTCATGCTCCCTCACTATATCTGGGACGACCTGTCCTGGGTGATTCGCGATCTGAACGACGCCGGTTATCCGATAGATCTTGACTGGTTCCTGCCATTTCAGGAATTCCGTTTTCCCCATTATGGACGCTTTCATGTAGCTGGACTCCAGATGGATATCCATGGCGCTATAGAACCCTGGCATGTCCTGGGTGAAGAAATGAGTGGCGGCGGGACAGCACGATACGTGGATTCATCAGTGGAAAGAATCCAGGTACAGATACAGGGGATGACAGGTAATCGTCTGGCAATTTGCTGCAACGGCAGAAAACTGCCGATGCAGGCAACTGGTCAGGAAGGTGAATTTGTTGCCGGCATTCGCTACAAGGCATGGGATCCTTATTCAGCCCTGCATCCTACTATCAAAGTACACACTCCCCTGATTATCGATGTGGTGGATACCAATAATAATCGCTCACTGGGTGGTTGTGAGTATCATGTCTCGCATCCCGGTGGACGTAATTATGAAACTTTCCCGGTCAATGCCAATGAAGCTGAAGCAAGGCGCGTTGCCCGCTTCAACTCATTCGGACATACACAGGGGGAAATGAATATCAGGGAAGAACAGCCCCATGAGGAACGTCCCTACACGCTGGATTTGCGTTATCTCGACATATAGCTGATCTGATATAAAAAAGGGCGCTTGTTTTATCAAACAAGCGCCCTTTTTTTCCAGCTATTTATAGAGGCAATGTGGTTCAGCAGAAAATTGCTAAACTCATATTACGATCACGATAATTAATAGCCCTTAGACTACGCCAAGTTTTGGCGCCTTCATTCTAAGCTTTTCAAAGCCACCAAGGACGGTGGTTTTAGCCTTGATTATGCATCCCTTGCTGTCGAGACAAATTTCAAAACGCAGGTTGTTAACGTCATCATTAATCACATAGACAAAAGGTGTTTTAAGTCGATCTGCATGCAGAATGGGAGATTCAATCTGCAGGTAAGAAGGAAATAGCATATAAGTAGAAAAATCATGCTGTTTTGGTGATTTATAACCAATACGCACCATCTGGGATCGATTCAGGTGGATCTTGTAATGAGGACCCCATTCACCACTGAGCTCACACTCATTATTTTCTACGTCAGGAATCTTGATTTCCACTTTTACAGTATCAAAAAGATTCTGATATTCAAATTCAAACGTTTTGGGGCCAGCAAGCTGCTTTGGTAGTGTAGTTTTAAACATAATTCTCTCCGGTCTCTTATTAGGTGATTAACTTATTAAAGTTACTGGCCCTGGGCTAATGAATAACCCAGCTCCCCATCAAATGAATAAAGCATTTCTGTTTTAATAATATCGAAGTTGTTCTCTGTCAGATTTGTCAGCAGGGACATCAGCTGTTTCTGGGAAAGTGAACCATTGGCATTACCTGGTTTGAAACGACAGCGCCAATGATCGGTGCAATAGGTTTGCGGGTTGCCATTCGGGAACACTTTAATCCCTCTGTTGGTGACCATCTGCAAAACAAGATCATTGTCCTGACCAAGTTCAACAAGCTTGTTACCAATGAATTCCGGATCGCGGTTTTCCTCATAGAGAAACACGTCTATGCCTTCCAGCTTTCTCTCCTGAATAGTCAATGGTGCCTCAGTGAGATTCCAGACACTGTCTGTTTGCTGTGTCGTTGCCGCAGGCAAATGCTCAGGCTGCTGACCAAGACGTCTGATGACCTCATCAACAAAGCCCATGGTCCCGACTTTGCTCGTTGATGATTCCGAGAATATATCGGGTGTGGCAATACCGTCTTCGATAGTTTTCAGCCAGGCATTTTTGATTGAGTTAGCGACCTCAACCTGCCCCAGATAATTCAGCATCATGACACCGGCCATCAACAGGCCACTTGGATTTGCTTTATCCTGACCGGCAATATCTGGCGCTGATCCATGGATCGCTTCAAACATTGCTGACTCTTTTCCGGCATTACATGACCCAGCTAATCCTACAGAGCCGGATATCTGGGCAATAATGTCACTGACAATGTCGCCGTAAAGGTTGGGCAAAACGATAACGTCAAAATTTTCAGGAGTATCGGCCAATCTGGCTGCACCGATATCAATAATCAGGTGGTCTGATTCAATTTCCGGGTATTCTGCCCGAATTTCATTAAACACTTTACGAAAAAGACCATCGGTCATCTTCATGATATTGTCTTTGGTCATGCAGGTAACTTTCTTGCGACCCATATGGTGCGCATATTCAAAGGCGTAGCGAATAATTCTTTCACAACCAGAACGGCTCATCAGTTTTAGACACTGATAAACTTCCTGAGTCTGACGATGCTCTATTCCCGCGTACAGATCTTCTTCATTTTCTCTAATGACTACCAGATCGAGCTCGGAATGTTTGGTTTTTACGAAAGGATGGAACGACTGTACCGGGCGAATATTGGAAAAAAGACCAAGAGTTTTTCGAATGGTGACATTAAGACTCTTATATCCACCACCCTGCGGAGTAGTAATCGGTGCTTTGAAGAAAATCTTGTTAGTGACTATCTTTTCCCAATCCTGGGGACGGATTCCAGAAGTATGACCTTCGAGATAACACTTTTCACCAATCTCGATCACATCATAGGTCAGGTCCGCTCCGGCAGCTTCCATAATTTTCAGACATGCGTCCATTATTTCCGGGCCGATTCCATCACCATATGCCACTGTTATCTTGCTAGTCATATATTCTCCGCAATCCTGATAATTAATTTTTAGTCCGGCTTCTAACATTACCGGCCTGTTCAATCATTCAACGGAGCGTAGTTTAAAGCTATGACAATAGATCAGTAAAATATATAATATGTATCTTATTTATCGTTTTTATAGATATATTAAAGGAGAGACTTTTGGAGTGGATCAACTTTAGACATCTTTATGCCTTCTGGATGGTTTGCAAACATGGCGGCTTTAAACATGCCGCAGATCAAATGTATGTTTCGCAATCCGCCGTTAGTGAACATATTTCCCAACTCGAACATTACTTCGATGAAAAACTTTTTGACCGCACAACGCGCTCGGTAAAACTTACCCAGACCGGGACCATGCTGATGAAATATGCAGATAATATTTTCAAGCAGAGCCGTGAGATTAATCAGGTTATTAAAAACAAGCAGATTGCCGGTGCTCCAAAAAATCTGAATGTCGGCATGGTGGGAGGCATTTCAAGAAACTTTGTATTCAGAAGTCTGTCCAGCATCATCAAGGATAATGATGAACTATCAATTGATGTGATTAGTGGTGCCTACGAAGAACTGATGTATTTACTGAGAACCTATGAGCTTGATTTAATCATTTCAATAGAAATACCACAGAAGAAAGACCTCAGCACTTTTGGCTACAGCAAAATCGGAACCAGCCCTTTATGCCTGGCCGGCAAATCAAAAATACTCGACGCGAGCCAAAAAGCCAAAAACAAATCAAAACCACAATCAGCAGAAAAACCCGTAGATGTATTTAACTTCAAATTCCCATACAAAGGTGATGTGATCAAGGACATTCTCTACAAGAAAATGAAACTTGAGGTAAGTTCACGCATGGAAACAGATGACATTTCACTACTCAGGTTTTTTGCCAACTCTGGTCAGGGACTGGTAATTATCCCGGAGGTAGGGATACAGGAGGATGTTAACAGCGGTGTATTGAAGATAGAAAAACTGAAAGGCCTGCCGCAGATTAATTTTTATGCCATCTACCTGAAAGATGGCATTCATCAGCAAATGATCGGTGATTTTTTTGCTACTTAAATCTTAAAACTGCAAGCAGGCACTCATTTCTTAATAGCTCGTCAGCACTCGGTTTACTGATCAATACCCAGCATTCTGTCAGGATCCAGGTTATTTTCCTGGCAAAGATAATCAAACGGTTCAACGCCATCGCCCCAGGTCAGAAACCAGCCACCGGTCCAGGGTTTAGTGTAAGCACCCGGATCATCAATAGTGACTTCATAACGCAGGCGATCCCAGGATGGGCGGGAAAATTTCTCAATGGTTTTCAGTTGTTCTGTGTGGGGATAGCCACCACGACTCATCCAGAAACCGGTGTTAAAGCCACGGGTTTCAACAACCAGGGTATCGTCTTCCCAGTGACCGATAGAATAGCCGTACCAACCTGGTTCAATATCTTCCGGAAAAGTCCGGCCATCAACCCATATGCGGCGCCAGGAATGCGGTGCACCAACATTGATAAAAAGCATTTCTTCACCAAGATCGAGAAACTCCATGCCATAGGGTGTATGGAACATTCTTGCCACGCCTGACGGTTTGCAACGTGTATGAGGATCATATGCTCCCCCTTTGGCACGACGCTCCGCATGCAGCTCAGCCGCCCATGGCTGAAAAGGAACCTCACTATAGAAAAGCGCCTCAGGAATATTGTATTCACTTGGCTCTTCACCCCGGTGTGCCAGCGTGCCGAGCAAACCCTGCCAGTTACCTACCCGCTCCGGTGTTCCAGCAAAACTTGGGTGACCGAATTCATTTCTGGGAAGCGGCATTGATTCAGCTTCCTCATCCTGGGGCAGGGCGGATAAAGGAAAAAGCATGAAGGATAAAAGTGACACACTGATCACTTTGTATGGAAACCTGATGAATCGCCTAATCATAGTGTTGCTCCAGAACTGTCTCATTTCTTTATCTTTTTCCTTTATCCTTTTTCTTTTATCCAACTAGTTGCCGCCACCTGTCAGGGTCTGATCCTCACTGGAGGCTGCACCTAATATTTTGCCAGAGCCAACCATCTTGACCGAGCGGGCATTGGACGTCGTGCTGCCATCTCTGGCGCGCGTGGCTTCAACCAGCAATTCATCGCCAATCTGCATATCATTCTTTTTCCAGCCACGATTTTGCAGCATATGGGGAGGCCCCATTTCAACACCCCAATTTTCTATTTCACCGGTGTCAGGGTTTTCCACATCAATATAGAAGTAAACATGCGGGTTATACCATTCCACTTTAGTGACATAGCCCTGCAAGGTAACTGGTTTGCTGGCATCGTATTGCGCTGCAAATGAGTGATGCGCCTGAGACTGAAAAGCGACAAGAAGCAAGGAGCAGGCAAGCAGACCAAGCCCCTGTTTAATAAATTTATTCATCTTGAAATCCTCTTTACTTAACTCGTTCATTCGAAGCTATCAGCTTTTAAGCTTTGGCTTTAACCTTCTGTCAAATAAAAGCTCTGCACGCATTTCCTACCTGCACTACTTTTATCCTTTTTCCTTTTTCCTTTTTCCTTTTTCCGACCTTTTAATTATTCCCTGTGTACTGATCAATCGCTTCGATCTGCTCACAAAAAGTTTCCCTTATTTCGCCGTCAACCCAATCCAGAGTCCATGAAGCGGTCCAGGGTCTGGTATAAGTTCGCGGATCAGTAATTTCCACTTCATACTCCAGAGTTTCATAATCCGGTCGACTAAAACGCTCAACCAGAGACAGCGCTGGCGAATGGGGAAGTCCGCCATTGGAAAACCAGAAACGATCATTGAAGCCACTTGATTCCACTACCAGTGTGTCACCTTCCCAATGGCCCGCCGAATGCCCATAGTAGGTGCCGGCGACCTCCTCAGGGTCAGGTGCCTGCCTGCCATCCATATTAATCAGACGCCAACCTCGATTCCCGCCTCCAAAGATAAGATAGACACGGTCATAGTTACGATCCTGGATTATGCGGAAGCCGCCCTCATAGTGAAGATGCCGTGGACCCGCAGGTGAAATACAGGCATTGACCGGATCATCTGCCAGAGCATTCGCCTGTCGGTATTTGTAAAGACTCAGGGCCCAGGGCATAAAAGGCGCTACCTGGTCAGCATCGTTGATGTCAGACAGCAGTCCATCGTCATCCATACTGATCTGAACCCCCTCTTCTATCAGGGAAGGCTTGCCTGGATTACTCCAGTAGCCCAGCTCTCCAGGGACGCGATCAAAACGCACCATGCCATCATCAAAACGCGGCGTCTCTCTGACTGTCTCAACAGGTGCAGCCGACATCTCTGTCATCTCCACCATTTCTGCAGATGGTGCACCAGAATCCCCACAGCCAGTTATTAATAACAGCGCTGCTACCCCAAAACCAATACTGCCAAAATTTTTCAAACCCATTTTATTTTCACTTCTTTCTGTTTTTACTTGTGACTTGAAACCAGTTACTTGAGATTGTTTTTTTATTCTCTGGTCAAGACCAGTTGATTCTCAACCCCGCCAATAGTCCAGGTACCGGTAATGGTTCTGTCATAAGCACCGATATTTTCCAGCGTGCCTGAAAAGGCTATAGGCTCATCTGCTTTCGAGGTTGAGGTAAATTGAAACAACCAGTTTTCGGGATCAAGACTGGCTTCTTCAAAGAAAATCATATTGCGGCCGGGATTAATACGACCACTGATGTTTTCTCCATCCCAGTTCATCACGATGACAACAAGCGTTTCTTCGCCATCAGGCACCCCCCAGAAACCACGCCAGGTGCCATCCAGAGGAAAACCTTCCTGGGCCTGAACACTGGTGCCCAGAGATAGAGACAATAATAGGAACAACCATACGGCTTTCATTGAAAAGACTTCCCCCAACATTTTTATACTTTCCCGACACTCTTTGTTATCGGTATATTTTGTCACTGGAATATAACCCAGTTTCCCTGAAAAACAACTACCTGGTAAATATTAATAGGAGCGTGGATTGCACTTCAGATAGTTTTCCCAATTATTTGCACAATAACCTGTAAAAAGCGCCCAACTACTTGACAAATAAGAATAAAAGTCTATTCTTCTACACCCATGACAAACAATGTGATCTATTCAATTTTCATTTTTATTATTCGGCGCTGATCCGGGCGGATGAAGAGTAGATCTTTTTGAAAAAGTTTGAAAAACCCGCCACCAGGCGGGTTTTTTATTTTAGCGGCTAGCTGCCAGGCAGATAGAACACTGACTTTTAATTGATACTTTCAGGCTACTTAAGTGACAGATACTAAAGACACCACCAACGAGAGTTTTTCCTTCGTTAAGGCAGAACTTGATGTGCTCGACTTTTGGGAAAAGGAAAACGTTTTCCAGCAGTCTCTGGAGCAGAGCAAGGATAACCCTCCCTATATCTTTTACGATGGCCCTCCGTTTGCTACGGGTCTGCCGCATCATGGGCATCTGGTTGGTTCCACCCTGAAAGACATCATTCCCCGTTACTACACCATGAAAGGGCATTATGTGCAGCGTCGTTTCGGCTGGGACTGCCATGGTTTGCCGATCGAACATGAAATCGACAAAGCGCTGGGCATGTCAGCCAGCGAAGCCGTGGAAAAGCTCGGCATGAAAGGCTACAACGACGAATGCCGTGGCATTGTCCAGCGCTACACCACTGAATGGCGCAAGACCATTACCCGCATCGGCCGCTGGGTGGATTTTGATAATGACTACAAAACCATGGATCCATCTTTTATGGAGTCGGTCTGGTGGGTAATGAAGCAGTTATGGGAAAAAGACCTGATCTACCGCGGGGTTAAAGTGGTCCCTTTTTCCACTGCCCTGGGCACGGTACTTTCAAATTTTGAGGCAGGCTCCAATTACCAGGACGTGCAGGACCCAGCTGTTACCGTTCTTTTCAAAATAAAAGACGAAGACGCCTACCTGAGTGCATGGACTACTACGCCATGGACATTACCCTCTAATCTGGCGCTGTGTGTAAATGAAAAAATCACCTACGTAAAAGTCCATGATGCGGAAATCGGCAAGCATATTTATCTGGCCCAGGAACGGCTGGAAGCTATTGGCAAACATAAATCGCTGGAAGTCATTAGCGAACATGCAGGCACTGAACTGGTGGGTAAGAAGTATGAGCCGCTAATGTCCTACTTCAGCGAACTGGAAGCCGAAGGTGCCTTTGTCGTGGTAGCCGATAATTATGTTACTACCGATGCTGGCACCGGCATTGTTCACCAGGCTCCTGCTTTTGGTGAAGACGACTTTCGTGTCCTGAAAGCCAATGGTATTTCCGCACTGGTTTGTCCGGTTGATCTGGAAGGTAAATTCACCGAAGAAGTGAGCGATTTCGTCGGACTCTATGTCAAGGATGCGGATAAAGACATCATTCGCAAACTCAAGGAAGAAGGAAAACTGTATATCCAGGAAGTGTACCAGCACAGCTATCCCTTCTGCCCGCGTTCTGACACACCCATTATCTATCGCACTATCCCATCCTGGTATGTGAAAGTGGAACAAATCAAGGAACGCATTGCTGCCAATAATCAGCAAATCAACTGGGTTCCGGACCATATCCGCGACGGCCGCATGGGTAACTGGCTCGACAATGCCATCGACTGGTGTATTTCCCGTAATCGTTACTGGGGTACGCCACTGCCGATCTGGATTAACGATGTGACCGATAATCGAATCTGCATCGGCTCTATCGAAGAGCTGGAAAAATATTCAGGCACCCGGGTCGAAGATCTGCATCGGGAATATGTGGATCAACTTACCTTTTCCATTGACAACGAAGAAGGCGTCTACCGGCGCGTAGAAGAAGTATTGGACTGCTGGTTTGAATCCGGCTCCATGCCCTATGCCCAGTTACATTACCCGTTTGAAAACCAGACTCTTTTTGAAGCCGGCTTTCCGGCGGAATACATTGCCGAAGGGCTGGATCAGACCCGTGGCTGGTTTTATACCCTGCTGGTTTTAAGTACTGCCCTGTTTGACAAACCCTCATTCAAGAACGTCATCGTTAACGGCATCGTGATGGCGGAAGACGGCAAGAAGATGTCCAAGCGCCTGCAAAACTACACAGCGCCCGACATCCTTATGGAAGAATACGGTGCTGATGCGTTGCGTCTTTATCTGATCAACTCCGGCCTGGTAAAAGGTGAAGAGCAACGCTTTACCGACAGTGGTGTTAAAGACATGGTGCGACGGGCGCTGCTGCCCTGGTTTAATTCCTTTAAATTCCTGCAGACCTATGCCGGCATTGATCACTGGAAAGCTGACACCCACCACGTAGTCCCGGAAAACATTACTGACCAGTGGATCCTGTCGCGCCTGCAGTCACTTAAAGTCAATGTCAGTCGGGAAATGGCCGAGTACAAACTCTATAACGTAGTCCCCGCCCTGTTTGAATTCATCGAAGACCTGACCAACTGGTATATCCGTCTTAACCGCTCGCGCTTCTGGGTGGAAGAAATGACTGCTGACAAGCATGCAGCCTACCAGACTCTTTACACGACCATTAGTGAGCTGACCGTCTGCATGGCGCCGTTTGCGCCTTTCCTGGCAGAGCATATCTACCAGGAACTGGCTGTTTTTGCCGGTGACAGCGCAACGCGCCACAAGTCCGCCCATTTGTGTCATTACCCCAATGCCGATCAGGATCTGATCAAGCCTGTTCTGGAACAGGCAGTAGCGCGCATGCAAAATATTATTTTGCTGGGACGACAGAAACGCGAACAGGTCAAGATCAAAACCAAAATTCCGCTTTCCCAACTGACTATTATTCATGAAAGCCAGGACATGCTGGATGAGATCGCGCGTCTGGAGGATTACATCAGCTCCGAACTGAATGTAAAAGCCATCGCCTACTCCAGCGAAGAAGATAAGTACATTACCCTGTTTGCCAAGCCCAATTCACCGGTACTGGGCAAACGTCTGGGTAAAGAATTTAATCGCTATCGGCAGCAGATCCAGGAGCTGGATGCAGCCCAGCTCAATGCTTTACAGGAAAACGGCAGTATTACTCTGGGCGAAGAAAGCTTCAGTACTGAAGACATCCTGGTGTTCCGGGAAGCAAAGGAAGGCACGGAAGCACTGTCCAACCGTTTTATTTCCATTGATATGGATTGCCAGCTTAATGATGAGCTGGTGGATGAAGGTCTGGCCAGGGAAGTCATCAACCGCATTCAAAAAACGCGCAAGGATATTGGTCTGAATGTGACTGATCGCATTAGCATTAATTATACTGCCGGGGATGCACTGGGCCGGGCCATTGCAAAACACAAGGACTATATTGCCAGAGAAACACTGTGCACCAAGTTCACCCAGCAGGATTCTGCCAGTGAGCACAACTTTGATGTCGAAGGCGACGCCCTTGCATTAGATATTCAAAAAACAATTAACCCATAAACGAAAATAGAGAAACACAAAGAGAAATCACCATGGTATTGCAAGCAACTGACGATCTCAGAATAAAAGCCATGAAAGAGCTGCTCTCGCCAGAGCAGTTGTTGCAGGAATATCCGCTGACCGAAACAGCATCAGCCACGGTGCTCAATGCCCGTTCCGGCATTCAGGATATATTACGCGGCAAGGATGACCGACTCCTGGTTATTGTCGGCCCCTGCTCTATTCATGATCCCAAAGCCGCGCTGGAATATGCCGATCATCTGGCTGAGTCCATGCAGACCCTGAAGGATGATCTGTTGATCGTGATGCGGGTTTATTTTGAAAAACCCCGTACCACGGTGGGCTGGAAAGGTCTGATCAATGATCCCTTTATGGACGACAGCTTCCAGATCAACGAAGGTCTGCGAACTGCGCGCAACCTGTTACTGGAACTGGCCAACCGGGGCATTCCTGCCGGTACTGAATATCTTGACCTTATTAGCCCGCAATATCTGGCGGACCTGATCTCCTGGGGCGCAATCGGAGCGCGCACCACGGAATCCCAATGTCATCGTGAACTGGCCAGTGGCTTGAGCTGCCCGGTAGGATTCAAAAACGGTACTACCGGCGATGTACAAATTGCTATTGATGCCATTGGCTCCGCCTCGCATCCCCATCATTTCCTCTCTGTCACCAAGAAAGGTCATTCGGCTATTTTCCAGACGACGGGTAACGAGGACTGTCATATCATTTTGCGTGGTGGTCACAAACATACCAATTATGATCCGGAAAATGTTCAGGATGTCTCTGACAAACTCAGCAAGGCCGGCCTGCGACCCAATATTATTATTGATTGTAGTCATGCCAATTCCAACAAGGACCCGGGCAGACAGATTGTGGTTTGCCGTGATGTGGCTTATCAATTGGCCAATGGTGAAAAGAATATCAAAGGAGTAATGCTTGAAAGTCATCTTGTGGCAGGGAATCAGAAAGTAGTTACTGGCCAGGAACTCACTTATGGCCAGAGTATTACCGATGCATGTATGGCATGGGATGACACCCGTGGCCTCTTGGCCGAACTCGCCGACTCTGTTAAACAACGCAGAATCACTAACTAAACCCATCTTATTTTTTCATCAGCCATAGGGCCATGGATTTATATGGCCCAGGCCCTCTGCAGGAGCTGGTGAATGCTCCTGTTTAAACTGCCGCGTCCAAACCTGTTTAGCTGAAAACCTTCAACTGCTTTTATAGCGCCCGATCAGGTCCACCAGTTCATTGAATTTCTTTTGCCGTTCCTCGGTACTTCCCGAGGCAATAGCACTCGCCACACAGGTGTTGCTGTGATCCTTGAGAATGGCATCCTCTACTTTGGATAAGGCCGCCTTGATGGCCTGCATCTGCTGCAGTACATCAATGCAGTAACGCTCTTCCTCGATCATTTTCTTGATGCCACGGACCTGGCCTTCAATCCGATTCAGGCGCTTGATCGTATTATCTTTGTCTATCAACATTATTAGTGACCCTTGCAAATATACCCCATGGGGGTATAGTATCTGACATGAAAAAAATAATCCACACCTCAAAAAATCCGTTCAATCGTCGTCATTTCCTATCCAAAAGCCTGTTGCTCGGTGCCGGCGCTGCATTTCAAAGCTACCTCCCGGCCTGGGCCCAGTCAGGCAGTGACAGTCTGCGTTTGCCGGATTCACTGGCAGGCAATGACTTGTCATTGACCGTAGAGCATGCAAAAGCCGTTATCATGGGCAAGTCTGCCCGGCATATCACTCTGAATGGCCAGTTCCCTGCCCCCTTGTTACGCTGGCGCGAAGGTGATGACCTCAACATTCGGGTCATCAACCGCTTGCGGGAATCTACCTCGATTCACTGGCATGGAATTTTATTGCCGTTTCAAATGGACGGTGTACCAGGATTATCCTATCCCGGTATTGCGGCGGGTGATGAGTTTACCTACCGCTTCCCCCTGAAACAGTCCGGCACCTATTGGTACCACAGTCATTCCGGGCTACAGGAACAGTTGGGGCACTACGGCCCGATTATTATCGATCCAGCCGAGCCGGATGCGGTGGCCTATGACCGTGAACATGTCATCATGCTGTCTGACTGGACCTTTGAAAATCCCAAACGGGTATTCGCGAAGCTGAAAAAAATGAGCGAGAACTACAATTTTCAGCAGCGTACGGTGGGGGAATTTTTCAGGGATGTGGAGTCCGATGGCTTTGATGCAGCTATGGCTGATCGGCTTATGTGGGGCGATATGCGCATGACGCCCACCGATCTGGCCGATGTTACCGGGGCGACTTATACCTATCTGGTGAATGGACACAGCCCGACAGAAAACTGGCTGGGCCTGTTTCGTCCGGGAGAACGTGTGAGACTGCGTTTTATCAATGCCTCGGCCATGAGTATTTTTAACGTGCGTATACCCGGTCTGCCCATGACCGTGGTCCAGGCTGATGGTCTCAATGTAAAACCTGTCGCAACTGATGAATTCCAGATCGGTACCGCAGAAACTTTTGACGTTATAGTCCAGCCGAATGCAGACCAGGCATTCACCATCATGTGTGAAACCAATGACAGCTATGGCTATGCCGCAGCTACCCTGGCACCGCGCGCAGGCATGCGTGCAGCAGTACCACCACTGCGACCCCGCCCCACTTTGACGATGAAAGATATGGGCATGGACGCCGTGGATCACAGCAACATGGATCACGCCGCAATGAATCCTGGTGGCAGTGAAGCCATGCCAACTGATCACAGTACTATGGACCATAGCACCATGAATCATCGGAATATTGAAGATTTAGCGGTGTCTGTGGATCACAGCAACATGGATCACGCCGCAATGAATCCTGGTGACAGTGAAGCCATGCCAATGGATCACAGTACTATGGAACACGGTGATAACGAGCAGATGACTATTCCCATGGATCACAGTGCCATGGACCACAGTGCCATGAATCACAGCGAAATAAATAACGCCACCATGTCCATGTCAGACATGGATTCCATGGCAACTGAATCCATGGCCATGCAGGCCCATAACCATCCGCAGGGGCCAGGTGTCATGAACACAGCCATGAACCCGGTCAACCGCTTGCATGAGCGCCCCCTTGGACTGGAAAATGTCCCCCATCGGGTGCTGGTCTACACCGATCTGGAAAGTCTGGCCCCGAATCCTGATACCCGTACACCGGGACGTGAGATAGAACTGCACCTGACCAGTAATATGGAACGCTATATGTGGTCCTTTGACGGGGTGAAGTTTTCTGAAGTAAAAGCGCCCATCATTTTCCAGCAGGGCGAACGCTTGCGCCTGACCATGGTCAACGACACCATGATGCCCCACCCTATTCACCTGCATGGTATGTACTTTGATGTAGTTACTGGAAATGATGAGCACAATCACAAACCACGCAAACACACTATTGTGATCAAGCCCGGTGAAAAAATGGCGGTAGATATTACCGCGGATGCGCCCGGCGACTGGGCCTTTCACTGCCACCTGCTGTACCACATGAAAGCAGGCATGATGCGCGTGGTCTCGGTGAGAGACCAATTGTCATGAGAGACTTTCTGAATTACGCGCTGCCCTGCCTGTTACTGTTAGCCGGCCCCCAGGCCAGAGCGCAAAATGCTGCCGATGAATATTATGATCCCGCCGTTATGGCTGCCGTGCGCGAAAGTGTTCAGCACATGCATGGCGACAGCCTGAACTCACTGCTCATTGCTGAGCGGCTGGAAAACCAGATGCATGATGGTGACAGTGCTCTGATATGGGAAGCCCAGGGCTGGATCGGTTATGACCTGAACAAATTGTGGCTGAAAACCGAAGGTCTCTATAACAATGAAAGCAATGACACCGAGGAATTCGAATTACAGGCACTGTGGAGTCATGCCATTTCACCATTCTGGGATTTCCAGGCGGGCTGGCGCCACGACTCCGAGGAGAACTCAAGGAATTATGCCGTAATTGGTCTGATGGGCCTGGCGCCTTACTGGTTTGAAATCGATGCCGCCGCCTTTATCAGTGAGGATGGTGATACCAGCGCCCGTCTGGAAGCGGAATATGAATTGCGCTTTACCCAAAGACTTATCCTGCAACCGCGCATGGAACTTAATTATGCCTTTAGCGAAGATCTTGAAGCGGGCATTGGCCAGGGCCTGCACAAGGCAAACCTGGGACTGCGTCTGCGCTACGAGTTCAAACGGGAAATTGCCCCCTATCTTGGCATAGCCTGGGAGAAATCTTTTGGCAACACTGCCGAGATATTGCGAAGTTCGGGTATGGATAACGAAGAAACCTCTCTGGTCCTGGGTCTTCGGGCCTGGTACTGATCATGGCCGATCATTGCTGTCATCCGCCGAAAAAGAATATCGACTTCCTGCTCTGGGGATCACTGTTTTGTATTGCCTTTTTATATCTACACTTCTCGCTGTTTGAACTCACCAATGCCTATGCGCTTTGGTACATCACTCTGGCTGAGTCTGTTTATGACCTGGTCAACACCATGTGGTGGGGCATCACGCTGGGCGTGCTGATGATCTCTGCGCTGTCGCGTATACCACGCGAATTTGTAATGTCGATTCTTGGCTCAAAAAAAGGTCTCAATGGTATTTTGCGGGCTACGGCCGCGGGTCTTCTGCTGGACCTTTGCAGCCATGGCATTCTCATGGTGGGCGCTAAACTTTATGGTCGCGGTGCCAGCATTGGTCAGGTTACCGCCTTTCTGATTGCCAGTCCGTGGAATTCTTTTTCGCTCACTTTGATTCTCATCGCCATGGTGGGTTTATGGTGGACAATGGGCTTTATAGTGCTGTCCATGGTGATTGCCATTATTACCGGGCTGATATTTGATGCACTGGTAAAAAAAGGCACACTGCCAGACAACCCGAGCAAGATAAACCTGCCAGCGGATTTTCGTTTCTGGAACAACGCGCGACAGGGATTCCAGCAAACCCGTTTCACGCCCGGGTTTATTTTCACAATGCTCAAAGACGGCATAAAAGAATCGCGCATGGTTATGCGCTGGATACTGTTTGGTATCATGCTTGCCGGCCTGGTACGCGCTTTCCTGTCCCCGGAAACTTTTGGCACTTACTTTGGCCCTACGCTTGCCGGTCTCGGACTAACAGTGCTGGTCGCGACAGTTATGGAAGTCTGCTCGGAAGGCTCCACGCCCATCGCAGCCGACCTACTCACCCGCGCCAATGCCCCCGGCAATGGCTTTGCCTTTCTGATGACCGGGGTCTCCACTGATTACACGGAAATCATGGTGCTTAAGGAAACTAGCAGCAGTTGGAAAATAGCCCTTTTTCTTCCCCTTTTAACTGTCCCACAGGTATTACTTATGGCCTGGCTGTTAAATGGAATGGTTACCTGATCTGAGCCGAAACTAGCAACACTCCTGCAGCAGTTTTTTCAGCAACTTACCCACTATTTTTCACATTTACAGTGTTTCCCAACTCTGGTCTGACTTGCCTGCTTTTCTGATTCATTCTGCAGATTTATTGTTGCAATTGAGAATCATTCTTATTATCATTCGCGGTGTATTCAGAGCATCTTTTGGAGTGAAACAGCATGAAATTCAGCAAGTTCGGGGCCAAGCCATCCCTGGTTTGTCTCGCCATAACCGCAAGTTGCGCTGTTTCTGCGCAAAACGCGGGCGGCCAGATCGAGGAAATCATTATTGATGGCAGGTACCTTTCCATCGACAAAATGAATGCGGTAAAAACACCGACTCCCATTATTGACGTTCCGCAAAGCCTTTCCATCATCAGCAGCCTGCAGATTGAAGAGCAGGCTTTTAGAAGCGTGGGAGATGTTCTGCGCTACACACCTGGTCTTTCCATAAGTCAGGGTGAGGGTCACCGGGATGCCATCATTGTCCGCGGCATCCAGTCAACTGCGGATTTTTTCATCGATGGTCTGCGTGATGATCTGCAATATTACCGCCCGCTCTATAATGTAGAACAGGTTGAAATCCTGCGTGGCTCCAATGCCCTGCTGTTTGGCCGAGGTGGCGGCGGCGGTGTCATTAACCGCGTGTCCAAACAGGCCATAATAGGTGAAAACTTTTCCTCGCTAAATTCTGCCGTCGACACCTTCGGTGCCTATTCGGTCCAGGGTGATACCAATTTCAATGCCGGAGATAATGTTGCATTCAGGGTTAACGCCTATTATCAGGCACACGATAACCACAGGGATTTTTACGACGGTGACAGTTACGCCATAAATCCAACCATGAAAGTCAGCTTCAGCCCGGAGACAACCGGCGTTTTCTCCTATGAGTATGTTGAGGACGACAGGGTCATCGATCGTGGCGTACCATCAATGGCTGTAGCCACTGGTCCAAAAATCCCTCTGGAAGGATTTTCTGAAACATTCTTTGGCTCAGCTGACGCCAACTTTACGACACTTGAGGCTAACATCCTCAAGGGCCGTATTGATCACGAATTTACCAGCGGATTACGCGGTAACGTGACAGCAATGTTCGCTGACTATGACAAGATGTACCAGAACCTGTATGCCAATGATACGGTTACATTAACTAACGGCATGTTTCCCGAGGTGGAACTGGACGGTTATGGCGATGCAACACAGCGCGAAAATGCCATTATCCAGGCTAATCTGGTAGGTGAATTTACTACCGGAATGATTTCACACACGATGCTGCTGGGGGTCGAGTATGGTAATCAGAAAACTGACAACAATCGCCGGGACAATGTATTTGCTGATAACAATAGCGACCAGCTTTTCATCCCGTTTACTGATCCGCTTCTTATCCCTGCCTTTGGTTTCAGCAAGCTGGTGCGTGATCGTAGCTCGGATGTCGATTTTCTATCCCTCTATATCCAGGACCAGTTCAACCTGACCAAACAATTAAAACTGGTAGCAGGCTTTCGCTATGATGAATTCGACATCAACGTCCTGGATATCATTGAAGCCAATGATGGCGACACCATCGATGGCAATTTCTACCGCCGCGATCAGGAAATTACTCCCAGACTTGGCGCCATCTTCAAGCCCATGGAAAACCTGTCGTTGTACGTGAGTTACAGCGAGACCTTCCTGCCACGTTCCGGCGAACAGTTCCTGACCCTGAATCTGGATTCAGAGAGTGCGCGCCCCCAGTTCTTCGAGAATACAGAAGGCGGACTGAAATGGGACATCAAGCCTGACCTCAGCCTGACAGCAGCCATCTTTACTCTGGATCGGGAAAGTTACACCTCGGTTGACCCTGAAGACCCGGGACAGGTCATTCTGGTGGAAGGCTCAGTGACTTCTGGCTTTGAACTGCAATTAAGCGGCGTCCTGATGGATGGCTGGTCTATCAATACAGGCTACTCTTATCTTGATGGCGAAATTCAGCGCGCCGATGGCAGTGGAAACGATGGTAACAGAACCCGACAAACACCTGAAAACATGTTCTCCATCTGGAATAATTTCCAGATTAACGAAAGATTGAGCCTAGGACTCGGTGCAACTTACCAGGACAGCTTCTACATTCAGGAGGACAACTCCGTCGAAGTACCGGCTTACACACGCGTAGATGCGGGGATTTTTTTCGATATGTCTGCCCAGGTCAGGATGCAGTTAAATATTGAAAACCTGCTGGATGAAGAATATTTTCCGGATGCCCATAGCAACAATAATATAACAGTTGGCAGGCCAATTAATGCCCGCTTCGCCTTGACCGCAAGGTTTTAAAAACTGTTGTCACTTGATGAAAAAACCGGGATTTAATCCCGGTTTTTTTTTGCTGATTTTCAAGACTAACATACTGCCTTTGCAGGGACATGTGAGGTAAAAGCCCTTTACTCTCTAGATACTTCTCCCGGGGTCTCGATATCAAATACAAGTAATACTCCGGTTAACACACTTACAAACCCTTCGTTCTAATGCTAAGCTCATCTCAATAATAAAAACGATACAATGCTTTGTAGAGTTGAAAAGCTCATGTTTCAACTCTCCATACGCAAATGTGCAGGGGGCTCTATGAAATATCCAGTCTGGTTTGTAAGATTAATTTTCGCCGCGTGGATGATTCCCTCAGGGCTGAATCATTTTATTCAAATTTTTCCCCAGCCCATGGGCACACAACCCTTAAGTCAGGAATTGATTATCGCACTGCTGGACAGCAACCTGTTTGACCTGGTCAAGGCTGTTGAGCTGATCGCCGGACTGGGTTTGCTATTTGGCTTCTATACTTCGCTATCACTTCTCATTTGTCTCCCGGTCTCATTCTGCGTTTTTTACTGGGATGCGCCTCTGGAAGGCTGGGGATCCCGAGCCGCCATATTTGGTTATTCAGTCTTGCTCTGTAATTCTTTACTTTGCCTTGCCTACTATAAAAGCTACAGCCCGATGTTCACCCTGCGCGCAGAAATCAGCGAAAGAAAACAGCTGGTGCTTGCTGGTCGCTTAGTCCTTGGCGCGTGGATGCTGCTCAATGGGGCCAATTATCTGTTTTTTTCCCTCTGGTCTATACCCATGGGAAGCGAACCACTGGCTACGCAACTAATGACCTCCCTGGTTAACTCTCGATTACTTGATGTGGCCATGGCTATTCAATTGGTGACGGGCGCACTAATCCTGGCTGGCATTATGGTGCCGGTGGCGCTCTGTACGTTGATGCCCATCAGCACCTGCGCCCTTTACTGGGCATTAATTCTGGATCAGCAGCCAATAAATATAGTGCTGGCGTTCACCGCTTTTGCACTGAATGGCTTATTGATGCTGGCTTATCTTTCTTACTACAAAGGCACACTACAGCGACATGCGCTTGCAGTCGGCGAAGAGCAAAGCGCTCTCATGAACTTTGATGGTTTATATGTGAATCTGAAAAGCAACACAGCAAATACCCAATTCATTCCTGCAATAATTCCATTGCTAGCGGCCATCGTTTTCTATGACTATTTAGTGGGCGGCGGCACTGCAGATTATTGTCTTTTATTCCTTATGTA
>CBFIIQ010000020.1:0-7689 GCA_965662685.1 Pseudohongiellaceae bacterium
ATCGCCAGGTAGAACGACCTGCCAGTGGTAAAAATCTTAATACAGGGATTCGTTTCAGGAGCCGAAATCTTGATTTACCAACGGGTATTTTGAATAGCAATTTTGAGATATCCAAAAATGGTGACGAAGTTCTTGCGCTCTGGACATTCAACTGGATGATGCAGGAAGGTGGCAGGACCTCTATGTATTCACCAACCTTGGCCTATGCCAACGAAGATGCGTCCAGAGACACTGGGCTTTATGGCAGTTATGAAACCAACTGGTATCGCGGCGACCCTAATGGTAGCGAATATATCTATGCCCTGAGAGGCGATTATGACTCACAGAGCTCACTGGAAGCTCGCATGGAAGCTGATACCCGGCTGGGCTCTGCCGATATAACCGGTCGCTATAACGAAGTAATGGACCAGGTGGAATTTAGTGGAAGAATCAGTAGCAGCTTCGCAACCACTGGAAAAAACACCGGCATTGGTGGAAAGCGCAGATCTGAAAGTGCTTTCCTTGTTCGAGTAGAAGGTGATATTGATGCTGATGCCCGTTTCAATGTGGTAGTCAACGGCTCTGTACGTGGTCAATTAGCTGCAGGGGAAACACTGTTGATTCCTGTGTCACCTTATTTTACCTACGAAGTTGAACTGCGAGCGGTAGGGGATACTCTCATGGAACTGGACAATCGCATATACAAGGAAACCATGTATCCAGGTAATGTAGTGAATCTGAGCTGGTCTTCCGAGGTAATAAATATTGCTATAGGGCGTTTGGTGGATGAGCAAGGTGAGCCAATCAGTAATGCATTAATCCAGAACGTAACAGGGATCGCCATGACCGATGATAATGGTATTTTTCAGGCAGAAATTGATCACAATGTTGAATCACTGGAAGTGATCAGGGGGCAGGCAATGTGTGAAGCTGCTTTCACCAACCCCCAGGTTAACGATAACGTATTACCACTGGGAACATTGGTATGCCGATAACAGTTATCAACAAAAAAGAGTTTAAAGAATAGTTAAGATAAGCCTTGAAGGCATTTCTGGTTTACTGGGCTTCTGTCCACTTAGCGATCATTACTGCAATCTGGCCTATAGTAAATGGTTTGGTAAGAAAATCATTCATGCCTTTTTCCAGGCAGGCATCACGGGTATCGCTTTGCGCATCCGCTGTGAGCGCTACGACAGGAATTAACGCCAGCGTTTGATCTTCCAGGGCGCGAATTTTCTCAACGGCTTCAAAGCCATCCATGACCGGCATCTGGCAATCCAGTAACACCAGATCAAAGGCTTTTTCCTGAAGTTGCTGTAGTACTTCCAGACCGTTTTCTGCTATTTCAACTGAAGCGCCGGTAGCTTCTATCATGGCTTTGCTGATGATCTGGTTGGCCTTGTTATCTTCGGCAAGAAGAATGGCCGGTTTATTTGATGACATTGAAAACTCCGCTGAAATTATAATTCAGTATGGCTTGAACGCTTTGCTGTTATAGCGATGGTTGTTGCTCAGGCAGCGACTTCTTTCCAGACAAATAATTTAATTGCCAGCACCATGGCAATAACCGCCCAGATAATCATGCCTATAATGTCCGGAAGCAGATCTGCCAGCGTTGCGCCGTTGATAGCGATTTCTCGCAAACCATTAGAGATAAAGCTCAGCGGTAAAAAACTGGCTACAGGCTGAACCAGATCCGGCAGGGATTCTATCGGGAAAAAAATACCGGAAAGAATCATCTGTGGGAATGTCACCAGATTTCCAATCGCCATAATTGCCTGTTGGGATTTTGCGAGACTGCCAAGACAAAAACCAATGCTTAGAAAAATAACGGTACCAAAGACAATAAACACGTACAGTGACGCAATATTACCAACAAACATCACCTTAAAAAGAAAAATTGCCGCCAGTATCAAACCACTGATTTGAACCAGGCAGATAGTTAGTCGAGCAAGCACCAGGCCACTAATGAAGTCACGTGGCTCAATAGGCGTAACAAATAATCGCTTAAGGATTCCCTTGCGTCTGTATTCAACAATATTGAAGCCACTACCTGCAACGCCAATGTTCATAATGCTAAAGGCAAGCAGTCCAGGCACAACAAAATCCAGATAGCTCTGGGTGCGCGACTGAACATCTTCAATATTCAGAGAAAACAGGGGATCTATATTCCGCAGATTTCTCTCCACAGTAACCAGCGCCTGTTCAAGCACGGGCAGGACGACTGCGACCTGGCGTACCTGTGCTGCGTCAATGAGAACGGTTAGATCAACAGGAATACCGTTGTCCCGAAATCCATCTGGCAGTATCAGTACGACAGATTTTTTACCTGCAGCTAGTTCATCGCGCAGGGCAGCCTCTTCTCCCAGGTTAACACTAAATAATTGTGAGGCTTCAAGTGCTGCAATAAAATCGCTTGCCAGTGCGTTGTTGGCATTGTTGACAATGCCGAGTTCGATTGGATCAGCTTCATTGTTGCTGGCGAAGCTGATCACAAACATGAAGACCAGCGGAAAGAATACCGAGAAAAATATTGCCTGGCGATCACGTGAATGGATCTTCAGCATCACCTTGGCGAAATAAATTATTTTTTTCATGGATATCCTTTTAAATTCTGCAAATCACGCTATTCGCGCAGGTCATGGCCGGTCAGGCTAAGGAATACGTCTTCCAGATTGCCATGTAGCGGAGCTACTGGCGGTTCAGGCGCATGTTTGAGAATCAGTTGCTGAGGATCGCCTTCAGCAATAATTTTGCCATGATCCATAATCGCAAGGCGGTCGCATAAATACTCAGCTTCTTCCATATTGTGTGTGGTGAGAACAATAGTCATGCCGTTCTTATTGAGCTGGCGTACCAGATCCCAAAGATTTCTTTTAGCCTGGGGATCCAGGCCGGTGGTGGGTTCGTCCAGAAAAAGAACCTTGGGATCATTGACCAGGGCGCAGGCAATAGAGAAACGTTGTTTCTGGCCGCCGGAAAGGCTGGCCGGTTTGGCATTGCCTTTTTCCTGCAGATTGACTTTGCCCAGCAGTTCTTCCGGGGCATCATTTCTGCCATACAAATGGCTGAACAGTGCCAGCAGCTCGCGCAGTGAAAGGTGATCAAAATATTCGTTGGCCTGCAGCTGAACACCAATGATTTTTTTTACCTGGTAGGGTTGGGTAGCAACATCAAGATTGTCCACCAGAGCCTGCCCACCATCAATATCGGTGAGGCCTTCTATCATTTCCAGTGTAGTCGTCTTGCCGGCACCATTGGGACCAAGAATGCCATAAATCTGGCCTTTATTGATGCTAAGGGAAACACCATCAACAGCGTAAAAAAAATCATTCTTTTTATCCGGTCGGGGATATTTTTTGGCGAGGTTTATGACTTCAACGATTGGCATGTTGCCTTCCTGAAAAGTTGTTCCGGCTTATGATAACGGAAACTGCAATCAGGTAAAGCGCTGTATATTCTGGGGTATAAAGGGGGAGGGGGAGTACTACTATCGCAATTACTGAATAGCGCCAGGATTATTGAAATCCACGGGATCGCTTATGGCACAGTTATCTACCTTCATGCACGCTTCCTGAAGCAATTTGGCTGTTTCCAGCAAAGGCTCCGGAGGTGGTTGCAGGAAGCCTGCGGAATATCTTCCCATGGCAAGATCAAAAGGAGTGCGACCGGCACTGTCTCTGATTTCCTGGGCAATACCATTATCGATCAGGTACTGACTTATTTTGTTCCAGCCCATTTTGGCCGAGGCATGAAGAGCCGTTTGCCCATCGGCAAACACACTGCCGCGCCCATAACGATCCATTCCTGCTGCACTATCAGGTATTACGTTGTTGTCAGGACGTACAGAGGGATCGCCGGTCAGCGCATTTATATCGGCTCCTGCATCAAGTAAAACACGAATCGTTTCAATACTATCTTCTTCTGTTTTGAAGCGTCCTCGTGTTGGCGCAGCCGCCCACTGAATCCCTGATACCGCATGTAATGGGGTATGGCCACTGGCATTAGGCAGATCCACCAGAGCACCATGTTCAAGAAGCAGTTTAACGGAGTCTGTATCTGCAGAACGCGCTGCTCTAAGCAAAGGTGTAGCACCATTGGACAGTGGGTTGTCGGCGCCACGGTCAAATACCGCATTCCGGTAGGGTGGGCGCAACTTCAATTGCATATTCGGATTTGCCCCTTTTTCCAGTAACAGTTTTGCCACATCGTAACCAGTAGTGACATCATCGGAAGGGATATCTGGTCTTCCTCCTGTGGGCATGGTGTGTAAATCAATAGCATTGAAAAGCGGTGCACGGCCAAAAATATCCCACTGATTGATGTCGGCTCCGGCCTCGATTAATGCGACAGCCGTTTCAAAATGCATATTAATCAATGCAAGATTAAGCGGAGAGACACGATCGGGGTCTATAGTGTTCAGGTCTGCGCCGCCTTTGGCCAGGACTCTGATACATTCAGTACAGCCTTCGCGGGCAGCATAGTGGAGCGCTGAGAAACCGCCATTGTTCATATCTTTTGGGCGAGGCTCATTCATCATGGTGTGATCCCAGATTCGAGCAGCGCCTTTCATATCTATGTCAGCTCCATGGGCAATCAGGGCTTCCAGCATGGCAGGTTGCTGTTGTGAGGCCGCCCACATGGTTGCGGTCTGACCACCCCATTGTTCCCTGGCATTGATGTCAGCGCCATATTCCAGCAGTAATTCTGCTGCCGCCACATTGCCGGTTCTGGCAACGACCATCAGGGGAGTCTCACCTTCAAGATTAACCAGATTGGCATCTGCCCCCTTAGCCAATAGCACCCGGAGGATATCTGTATTTCCTGACATGGCAGCTTCACCCATGGTATTGGCACCATATTCATTTCGCAGGTTTACATCAGCCCCGGCATGCGCCAGAGCTGTTACCAGCTCAAGGTCGTCCTGGTAAATAGCATAGAGCAGGGCAGAACTGCCATCAGATTGCAGGGCGTTTACATCGGCGCCCTGACTGATCATGGTCAGCGCCTGATCACGATTACCCGTGGCAACGATGTCAACCAGATTGCTCTGGGCATAGAGAGAAGAGCAGCTTATCAGCCAGGTAAGGATTATCAGGACTGACTGGAAGCGCAGTTTCATAAAATGGTAATCCTTGTTCTGCTCTTGAATCGACGTAAGTGATTTCAGTATTGCCCGATTACACTTCTGATAAATCACCAGTGGCATCACCAAAACTATCCTGCTCGACACCAGCTCTGTTTAGTAGAGTAAGCAGCAGATTCGCATGGGGTGTATCCTGGGCATACTGCAAGTGTTGACCACCCTTGATAGTGCCGCCGCCATGGCCAAACACAGCGTTGGGCAGGGGATCCTGATTATGTTTGTCACTATTGCTCATGTTTGAGCCGAACAGAATGATGGAGTTATCAAGTACTGTGCCGTCACCTTCCTTCATGGCATCCAGCTTGTCCAGGAAGCCATTAAAGACCTGGGTATGGAATGCCTGAACACGAACCAGTCTGTCTTTCTTGCTGGGGTCATCACCATGATGGGAAAGGGGGTGAAATGCTTCCGTGACGCCAAGGTTGGCATAGGTTCTCATGCTGACTTCTTTTTCCATCATGAAAGTTGCCACATTGGTCAGATTGATCTGATATGCAAGAGCGATAAGATCAAACATGATAGTCAGATGTTCTTCAAAATCACTGGGTATACCTACCGGTGCCGGAGGAATATCAACATCGCTTAAATCCTGACTTTTCATCATCTCTACACGGCGTTCAATCTCGCGTACGGATTCCAGATAGGTATCAACCCGGGCAATATCTTCCGAGCCCAGTTTTTTCTGCAAGGCAGTGGCATCACCCATTATTGAGTCGAGGATGCTGCCGGTTTCATTAACAATTGCCGCACGTTCAGCCGAGTTGTCACCCTGGCCAAATAACTGGAAAAACAGTTTGCGCGGATTATTTTCTATTGGCAGAGCCAGTTCCGGCGTCTGGAATGACAGGGAACTGCCAAATGAGCATGAAAATCCCGGCGCACAAGGGCCGCCCGAGGGTGTACCCACTTCAATAGAAGGGAATGTTGTTCCCTGGCCCATTTTCTGGGCGGCAATCTGATCCGCAGTAACTCCGCGGGTGGGATCACTGACGTCCCCTGGTGCCACACAACGCAGCCATGTGCCTGCAACGATGCCATGAGGATCGTTACTTTCGGCGGGTTTGTTACGCAGGCCGGAAACGATAGTCATCTTGCTTTTATGGTTCGCTGTCGGGGCAAGAATATCAGGAATTACAAAATCTGAACCGGTGCTGGCAGGGGTCCAGCGCTCCATCACAGCGCCGTGGGGGAAGAAGATAAATCCCATGCGAGGTTGAATATTGGCTGCAGTTTGAGCCAGGGCGGTAGCTGCCGGAACCATAGCATCCAGAAAAGGCAGAGCAACACTGGTGCCTAGCCCTCTCAATACGGTGCGTCTGGATAGATGCTTTTTACTGATAAACATTGGATTAACCTCCTGGGTTGATTCCGGGTGGTGTTTCATCAACACCTAATACTCTGAGTCACGATTTTACTGAAAAATGCCTGGTTTTTCACCCTTATTCGAGCCAGTGAATGTGTTTACCGGCGCCTTGGCAAAAATATCAGAAATCAAATAAAAACTATATTTTCCAGTAGCTTAACTATTTAGTGAGGCAGAATTATTCAAACTTTATGCAAGCCGGTCTGAGCATCTGTCCACTTTACTATACGGATGATATCAGGCATCAGGTGTGTAGTGGGGTATCAGGCTTTCATGGGCCCTGCGGATAAACTGCTCAGGGTTTCCCCAGCGCTCGTTGTATTCTGCTGTTGGCACTTCTGAAAGCGTCACTTCAACACTATTGGCAGCCCTGAAGCCACTGCTAATGCGCTGGAAAATGGTGTCATACATATCACGCATCGCCTGCAGATCGGCTTTATTCATTAGCGGGCCGTTAGCAGGCACGATTACTGTGTCGTCATTGGCGATTTCCAAAAGCACTTCCAGGCCATCCACCAGGCCACCAATCCAGCCACCGGTCCACCAGTCCATCAATGGCCAGGTCTCGTTAGACAGCACACCACCACCATGAAGTACGTTTTCATTCGGGAAATAGATGTATAAATCCCCGTCAGTGTGGGCCTGACGCAGATAACCATACTGCACATCGGTGCCACCATGATCCAGGCTACCGTAATGAAAGAAAGTTTCAGTGGGTTGAGCAGAATCGGGTAAAGGTGCGAATTGCGTGTTTTCCCAGGGCCGGTGAATCGATGAAGTCAGCCATTGGCGGGTATTTTCGTGGGCGAATATGGTTGCTCCCTGACTGCCGAGCAACTGATTAAGGCCGGTTTGTTCAGGATGCCAGTGGGTATTTACAAGCATGGTGACCGCACCGCTGTCGGTGATATCCGAAATGGTTGCAAGGGTTTGCCGGGCATTCACTGCAAGACCACCATCGATTACCAGCACCTCGCCGTTGGCGGATTTTTTTACCAGGATATTACTACCTGCTCCGCTAATAAGAGTGAGCGAATTACCCAGGTCCCGGGCTGTCAGTTCCTGGCCGCTGGCAGAGCCTGCTGACATAAGAAATAGCATCAGCAACAAGCCTAAAGTGGGGCGCAGTTCCTTGCTCTTCACTTTGATCATGGTAGCCAGGAAACGCCGGAAGGAGAAAATAGTTTTACTCATAGGGTTT
>CBFIIQ010000020.1:7699-21630 GCA_965662685.1 Pseudohongiellaceae bacterium
TATTGAAAAATTGCTTTGCTGATTAAAACATGTCGAAAAAATTGATCGCAGAGTATAGATTAGCACCGATTAACAATCCACAATCGTTCCGCATGTGATCATCCTGCAATCCACTTCAACTGTTGTCCAAGCTGTCCTTGTCATGTGCACACTGGTGGATTATGCTTCACCGGTTAATAATAAATATACTAATAAGATTATTACGCCACTTACCCAAATATTACTTACTTTGTGAAAAAGATTTCATTCTTATAAGGGGACAATAGCGACCATGAATAATGCTACCGATCCACGTAACATAATCGACCAATCAGGAATGACTCGCGCAATGATGATTGTGGTGGGAATTACTGTTTTTCTCAATGCCATGGATGGATTTGATGTGCTTGCCATCAGTTTTTCAGCCCCCGGCATTTCCGCGGAATGGGGTATCAGTCAAACCGCACTGGGCTTTGTTCTGGCGGCTGAGCTGGTAGGGATGGCCTTTGGTTCCATCCTCCTGGGGGGCGTAGCTGATAAATTTGGACGCCGCACCACACTGCTGGGTTGCTTGATAATCATGTCGGCAGGTATGTTACTTGCCACCACTTCAACTTCTGCCAATATCCTCATGATATGGCGAGTACTGACCGGTCTGGGTATTGGCGGCATGCTTTCGTGTACCAATGCCACAGTAGCGGAGTTCTCCAATAACCGCTGGCGCAGTATGTGTATATCCCTAATGGTTATTGGTTATCCCCTTGGTGGTGTAATCGGTGGCGAGATTGCGCAAAAATATCTGTTGGTAAATTTTGAGTGGCGTTCCGTATTCTATTTTGGCTCAGGGGTAACCGCCTGCCTGATTCCGCTGGTTTATTTCCTGGTTCCTGAATCTGTGCACTGGCTGACACGAAAGCAGCCTGAAAATGCATTGGATAAAATCAATTATTCTCTAAGAAAACTCGGCCATAACGTGATTTCTGTACTACCAGAGGTTAATGAAGAGGAGAAGAAAAAGTCAGTGGGCGATATTTTCTCGAAGAGCCTGGCAATGATCACCATCCTGGTTACAGCGGCTTACTTTCTGCATATCACAACTTTCTATTTCATCCTTAAATGGACGCCAAAAATAGTTGCAGATATGGGCTTCGAAGCTGCAGCTGCAGGTGGGGTGCTAAAATGGGCCAATATTGGTGGTGTGCTTGGCGGTATTACCTTTGGCGTGCTCACCGCCCGCTTTGGTTTGAAGCCGCTTACCATTGGCATTTTGTTCCTGACCACCCTTGGCGTTGCCTTATTCGGTCGTACCCCCGCAGAACTGGGCACCATGGAATTACTGGCAGCCTTTGCAGGATTCTTTGGTAATGCCGGTGTTTCCGGACTTTATTCCATTGTTGCCTATTCATTCCCGACCCACGTTCGCGCAACCGGTACCGGATTCGTGATAGGTGTTGGCCGGGCAGGGGCTGTGCTCTCACCAATTCTTGCAGGAGTAATGTTTGATGCTGGCTCAACCTTGCCAACTGTTGGTCTGGTAATGGGTGCTGGCTCAGCTATTGCTGCAGTTGTACTTCTCTTCCTGAAGTTACACACCAACGATCCGACGCCATTGACGGTAGCTGAAAGCGAACCAAATGCTGAAGGTATGGGCGTATCAGCGGCTTGATAATTTAGTCAATATGATTAAAAAGGCAGGCCCCGGGCCTGCCTTTTTTCATACCGGGACAAAATCCCTGGAAAATTTTGGCTTAGACACCTCGGGCGTAGTCTTTTACAATTGATCAGATCCTGAAACAGCCTAATTAACATCATGCTCAAACTGATTAGCAAAACTGTCTTTGTTTACCTGTTGCTTGCAGGCTCCATTGCTATGGCCCAGGTGAATCAACCAGGGCAAACATCCCTGCTCAATGCGAAGGCAAAAATCGTAGTCGCTGATACAGAAAGCGAAACCCCGAGCCAGCTTGCTGACTCCGGTAATGTGCAGCAGTTACCTGAAACCTTGATGTCACCAGCCGCCCCGGACACCTCTTCCGAACTGGTTGAGCAAGCGGGTAATACTGTAATGGCTGCTGGAAGTTGTACGGTTGTGGATCTATTTGTCAGACAGTATTGTGCGTCAAACCCGGACGATATCAGCTGTCAGTTCCAGTAGTTTTTCTAGTGAAATCAGTTGCTCTGATGCCCGGATAAGTCCGGGCATTTTATTGTTACCTCTTATTATTTTTGGCTTATATGAACTCTGTAATATCCATCTCAAACCTTTCAAAAACCTATCAATCCGGATTCGAGGCACTTAAAAATGTCAGTCTGGAAATCGAAAATGGTGAAATCATTGCTTTGCTTGGTCCCAATGGTGCCGGTAAAACAACGCTGATCAGTATTGTCTGCGGCATCGTAAATGCCAGTACCGGGAAGGTGACTGTAAATGGTCATGATATCGTCAAGGATTACCGGCAGGCCCGTGCCAGTATTGGGCTGGTACCGCAGGAGCTTCACACCGAAACTTTCGAGACTGTATGGAATACGCTGGCGTTCTCCCGTGGTTTGTTTGGTAAGGCGCCTGATCCCGTGCATCTGGAGAAAGTTCTTCGTTCACTGTCACTTTGGGATAAAAAAGATAACAAGATTATGACGCTTTCCGGCGGTATGAAACGCAGAGTGATGATTGGCAAGGCCCTTGCACATGAGCCTGAAATACTTTTCCTCGATGAGCCTACCGCAGGAGTTGATGTTGAGCTGCGCAAGGATATGTGGCAAGTAGTGCGGGAATTAAGAGAGTCAGGCGTCACTATTATTTTGACCACCCATTATATTGAAGAAGCAGAGGAGATGGCTGATCGCATTGGCATCATCAACAAGGGAGAAATTATCCTTGTTGAGGACAAGAAGGCACTGATGCAAAAGCTCGGTGAAAAAAGACTTATTTTGCATCTCAGTCAGTCGCTCGAATCTATTCCGGAATCATTGGAGCCATTTAACCTGTCTCTCAGGGATGACGGCTTAAACCTGGTTTATACCTATGACGTACAGCAGGACAGTTCAGATATTACTTCCTTGCTGGATGCCATCGAAAAGGCCGGCATTCAGTTCAGGGATCTTGAGACCATGCAGAACTCTCTGGAATCCATATTTGTAAATCTGGTAAAAAAGTAAATCCTTGCAATAATCGGACTAATGACAAACATGAATTTTTACGCAATAAAGGCAATTTATAAATTTGAGATGGCGCGCACCTGGCGCACAATTGCTCAGAGTATTGTTTCTCCAGTGGTTTCTACATCGCTATACTTTGTCGTGTTCGGTAGCGCTATTGGCTCTAGGATGAGTGATATCGGTGGTGTCAGTTACGGCGCTTTTCTGGTGCCGGGCCTGATCATGATGTCCCTGTTGACTCAAAGTATCTCAAATGCTTCTTTTGGCATCTATTTTCCTCGCTTTACCGGCACAATTTACGAGGTGCTTTCTGCGCCTGTTTCACCCACGGAAATTGTGCTTGGCTACGTAGGTGCTGCAGCAACCAAAGCTATTATGGTGGGTTCAATTATTCTGGTGACAGCAACACTTTTCGTAGATATGCACATCATGCACCCGCTTTCCATGTTGTTGTTCCTTGTGATGACAGCCATGACCTTCAGCATGTTTGGGTTCATTATCGGCATCTGGGCGGATAATTTTGAAAAACTTAATATAATTCCATTGCTGATAGTTATGCCTCTGACTTTTCTTGGTGGCAGTTTTTACTCTATCAGTATGTTGCCGGAATTCTGGCAGAAGGTTTCCCTGTTTAACCCGGTTGTTTATCTGGTCAGTGGTTTTCGCTGGAGCTTTTACGAAATCTCTGATGTTAAAGTCACTGTCAGTTTCCTGATGACCTTGTTTTTTCTGGGTATGTGTATCGTAGTATTGCACTGGATTTTTAAAACGGGATATCGTCTTAAAAATTAGACAGGGACTACACTTCAGAAATCACCGCTTGGCGATTCAAAGTGGTGTTTTAGGGTTTGTGAACATATACTTCCAGGTTTGTAGGCGGGAAAGTCGATGCCAGTCACAAGCGATTTACTGGTAATAAAAAAATAAGTTAAGTATTCAATATATTCTTGAAACAGAGGTTTATCATGCGGGCTTTATCGAAATGCCAACTATCTCTTGCTGCGTTGACAATGACGCTTGCCACAGCAGCGTTCCCACAACAAACAGCTCAGATAGATTTTGAGAGTGTAGGGCGAGGCAGGCCGCTTATTGCAGATGCTAACCAATATGATGTGACAGGTGCTACCTATAGAGGTGGCTTTTTTCAGCCAGGTGTTGCCAGGACGTTTTTTGGCGGAGCAATGGGCGGACAGGTGCCAGAAGGTGTTGAACCTTTGGAGCGTGACCTGTTTACTTCAGATGATTTCTATAAAGACCGTGAATTGTGGATGGATCCGCGTTACTACCGTTGTAACAGCTCAGCGGCTATTGAAGATTTGTGGGGAGCTAATGCCACCGGTTCCCAGATAATGGGAGATAATCCACCTGCCACAGCACCCTGGGGGAAATGTGAGAATGATTACCCAAGGGAATCCATCGTCAGCCCCTATCCCTTTGCTTCAGCACAGGCGCATTACGAAGCATTACTCGAGGAAACAACTGCCAGAGGAGGTCCTACGGAGCATACCTATGCCACTGTACCCGGGGAATGGAGTGGAATTTATCAGCATCCGGTAAGGACACCCAATAACCAGTACTGGTACAAGATGCGTTATAACCAGATACCAACGATCCTTTCATTGCTCACTGAGCAGTATCAGGAATATTTTGTGCAGGAAACTTTCCATCACGGCAATACCAATGCCGCTCAATGGCAGTCCCAGTATTGCTGGCCAGAAGGATTCACGCGCAGATTTCATGAGTTTGCTGTCTGGGAACATTACATTATGGTGACGCCGAACATGGTGCAGATTCTTGCCGGAGTCGCTCGCAACTTTATCACCAATATTCATGTTGGCAGGGAGTTCAAGCTGGATGGTGTCGTACCAAGACTGGGTGAAGATGTGCCACGTTGGTATGGAGAGACAATTGGTTTCTGGGATGAAGATGTTTTGATCACCTGGACTTCAAATATTCAGGCGTGGAAAAATCATTCGGCTCCGGAACATTCCAACATGATGCAGACGGTGGAGATCTATTCACCCAATTATGATGAAGAAGGAAATTTTATTGGGCTTAATCACGAAGCGATTTTTTATGATCCGGAAGTGTGGGTAGAACCAGTGAGAGTTGTCAGGAATTATGTGAAGCAGAATGAATTTGACGATCCGGATGCAACGCCCTATGTCTTTGTAGAATGTGTTCAGACCATCTTCCCGATTGATGGTTATGCCACACCTGTTTCTCATGGGGACGTGATAGAATACGAGATTCCCGATATGTACGGGCGTCCCTGGGCGGAGATCTGGGATAAGAATTTTGAACAGGATATGGAAAAACCTGAAGAAGAGGATATATTCAGCTTCTAGTAAGTTTTGATAAGTAATACTGAGAATTACCAGTGGGGGATAAGGAGTAAAATATGAGATTTATCAATAAGTTAGTAAATATTGCGTTGCCGCTGTCAATAATGGCCGGTTTGCTGGCATTGCCTGTGCAGGCGCATCATTCATTTGCCATGTATGACATGAGAAATGTAAAGCTTTTCACTGGTGTGGTTACTCGTGTAGATCCCGCTGCCAATCATCTGGCTATTTTCTTTGCGCCTATGAATGACGAGCGAACGAATGTTCTGCGTGATGAAAACGGCGATCCGATCATCTGGTCTGTTGAGATGCAGGGTTCTGCCGCTATGGCGCGTCAGGGAGTTTCTGTGAATGCTTTTCCCCAGGGGACAGTATTTAGTGTTGGGCTGCATCCTTTACGTAATGGTGAAAATGCTGGCTCCAGACAGGGTGGCTTATTCAAGTGTCCGGAACGAACGCCCCCTGAGCCAGGTATGCATTGTGATTCTGTAGAGGGCTCTGTGCAGATCGGTGATGATCCACTTGCGGAACCAACTTTAGATTAATTAGTGCCAGTTTAGATTAATTAGTGCCAGTTTAGATTAATTAAAACCAGTTTAGATTAATTAGTGCCAGTTTAGATTAATTAAAACCAGTTTAGATTAATTAGTGCCAGTTTAGATTAATTAAAGCCAGTTTAGATTAATTAATAGCAGATTAACTATCTGTAAAAACTGTTTTAAACAGTAATAAAAAAAACGGCGTTCAATTGAACGCCGTTTTTTTTGATTGTTGTTTTGTTAAGCCTGTCTTCCAGGGTTAATCTGTGGCTAAACAGACTTATGTCGGTATAAGTATTTAATTGTAAACCCACCAATGCGGACCTTTCTCAGCTTCAAGTTTTGCAAGTTGTTCGCGATGAATTTCAGCAACCCGTTGCGGGGTAATCAATTCATTTTCGTCTACCTGGGTGATTTCAACACTGGTTTTGTCTTCATAAAGATTCTCACCCAGCAGCAGGGCCTTTTCGTTATAAGGCCAGATAAAGGCCTGGCGGCTGCGAAGATGATAGTAGGCATCCGGTGATTCAGCTGAATATCCCAGGTTTTGTAAATCACTACCCTTAATGAGCTGGTTAAAGGTGAGTTCATCAGCAATGCCCCAGTCATTCACTGCAATAAGGTCATCTGAATTCCATAACACGGCTTCTGTGACACTGTTGTAAAATCCAATAACTGCTTCCTTGCCTTCGATTAGCGTCGGGTGGTCTCCCCATGAAACCCGGTAAACAGGGTTATCTACCATCATGTCGGGTGCAGTGATTTTGTCGAACTGACCAGAGCCTTCCAGATGTACATGGCGTCTAAAGTTTTCCAGTATCGCTCTGTGCAAAGGATTTTCTGTTCGTTGCAGTAATTCCTCTACAGGATTCATACAGTCATATACGGCTTGTTCAAATCGGTTCATGAATTCCTCTCCAGTACTTTATTCAGTTAACTTGAGCTATTAAATTTTCGCTTAATTCACGTAATTGATTCTGTGCCTGTACATCAGAAGCCTGGGCATCAGGTTCAGCATCTTCCATACTATCAAAGTAGTGCCCGCTAATAGACGCCATATCTGCGTCCAGAATCAGCCTTTCCAGTGCATTAGCACCATCATCAATAGTTGTTCTGCTATCTGGCAGGGCAGTGGAGTCCAGTACCATTTTAGTATTCATCAGAGTCGCCGGGTGCAATGAATTAGCGGTAACACCGGAGCCTTCGAGTTGTTGTGCCAGATCCATGGAATGGATAATTTGTGCCAGCTTGCTTTGACTGTAGGCCAGACCATCGCTGTAGTACTTTTCCAGCATGGGGTCATTGAAATTAACCGGAGCCTGAGCGATGGAAGCTACATTGACTATTCTGGCAGGTGCTGAAGATTTTAATAGCGGTAACAATTCTCTGACCAATAAATAACCTGCGAGGTAATTTACCGCAAAAAATATTTCATAGCCGTCTTTGCTCAATAATCTGGTAGCGTCGGATGTTCTGGGACCAATGCCGGCATTGTTAACCAGGACATCGAGCTGTTGATGGGAACTGAGTATATCTGCCGCGAGTTTATTTACTTCAGCAAGGGAAGACAGGTCGGCATTAAAGTATTCAAGGCAATTGTTGCCAGTAGCAGACGCCAGCTCAGAAAGGACTGCCTGGCCTTTCTCCGGATTGCGTCCATGCAGCAGTACCTTATGCCCCTGGCTGGCCAGTCGACGGGCTACTTCCTTGCCAAGGCCATCCGTAGCCCCGGTAATAAAAACTGTTTTTATCATAATTGCATATCCGTCTCAGCAGGCAAATAGTGCATCGCCGGTCTAAATAATTTTCAGCTAGCCAACAGCTGTTCTGACTATTGTTGCCAACTATTTAATTGGAAAATCCATAGATTAGTTGGAAAATCCATAGAGACGATGGGGATTATCAACAAGTAATTTTTGCTGCATCCCGGCATCCGGTGCCATCAGGGGAATGAGATCCACCAGGTCGCCGTCATTAGGCATATGAAGTTTAATATTTGGATGCGGCCAGTCAGTTCCCCATAATACCCGGTCAGGGGCTACTTCAATGATTGCCTTGGCAAATGGCATGGCATCCGTAAAGGGAGGACCTGCGGAAGAAATTCTTTCTGCTCCGCAAACCTTGACCCAACAGTTATCCCGCTTTGCAAATTCCATTAGAATTTTAAATGGTTCCTGATCAAGACCGTCCTTGGTTGGAACCCGACCCATATGGTCAATGATGTAAGGGATCGGCAGGTTGTCCAGCAGATCCTGAAAATCCACCAGGTCAATGGCGTCAAAATGAAGTACTACATGCCAACCAAAGTCCTTGATTTTGTTGATAATGCTATGGAATTTATCCATATCTGGAATACCGCCCAGATGGCGCACAAAATTAAATCGACAGCCACGACAGCCGCCTTCATTGAGCTTTTCGATATCAGCTTCGGTGAAATCATCATTGATGTTGGCAACCCCTCGATAGGCGCCTCCACTCTGGGCGATGGCATCCAGAATGGGATCGTTGTTGGTTCCGTGACAACTGGCATTCACCAGTACAGCGCGGGTCAGGCCGAGAATGCTCTGCAGTTTCTTGAAATCATCCAGACCAGCATCCGGAGGGGTATAGCTGCGGGTAGGTGAGTAAGGATATTTGTCACCAGGACCGAAAATATGACAATGAGCATCAGTGGCATTGGCTGGCAATTTGAAATTGGGTGTTTTGGTATCTGGATCTGGCGCCATACAGGATTTAGTCATATATTCATTTTCCCCAGGAAGACAAAGTGATTTCAAAGCGCGCTAATTTATCACAAAACCATCCTTTCAGACCAAAAATATTGCTCTGAGGAAATCTCACAGTGGTTCTGGTGGCTGCTCTGGTTTTTCCCCATCTGTCTTTTTTTCACGAAATCGAGTAGTCTGGGATGAGTAGTTTGGGTTGAGAAAATCTGGAGTAATTTTTTGCATGAGTAGAATTAATCGAATAACAAAAACAAGCATATTCGCCAGCCTGTTACTGATTTTTTTGCCATTTTCGATTCAGGCTCAGGAGTGTGACAGATCATGCCTGGAAGGCTTTGTGGATCAATATCTGGACGCACTTATTGATAATAATCCCGCTTTAATTCCTATGGGCACTGAAGTGCGTTTTACTGAAAACGGACAACGCCTGAACCTTCGCGATGGTCTCTGGCAGACCATGCAGGCCAAGGGGGATTATCGTATTTTCGTCACTGATGTTCCGGCGCAACAAGTAACGTTTTTGGGTACGATTTTTGAAGAACACAGGGACCCTGCGCAGATGACTCCGGCACTGCTTTCACTTCGTTTGCGGATTGAAAATAACCAGATCAGTGAAATAGAGCATTTTGTTGTGCGCAGTACCAGTGCTGCAGAAAGGCTTTCGCAGGCAACCCCGCGGCCTGAATTCACTACTCCACTGACGGAAAGCCAGCGCATGTCGCGCAATGAAATGCTTGAGGTTGCCAATATGTATTTTACTGGCATGCAAAAAAATGATGGCATGATGGATTATCCATTTGCCGATGATTGCGACAGAATTGAAAATGGGATGCAATCGACCAACAGGCCAACGCCAGAAGGCGAGACTCGTCCGGACCCATCCGATGCCAGCAGTTACTCCGCACAGTGGAGTTGTATGGAACAGTTCCAATCTGGCCTGATCTTTTTTGTAAACCGCATCAGGGACCGTCGTTTTGTAGCAGTGGACGAAGAAATGGGACTGGTGTTTTCGTTTGTCTTTTTTGATCACTCTGGCGGCGAATTCAGACATGGTGTTACGCCGAATGGTCGCAACGTAGTAGCGGGCCCGGTTCAGCCATGGACCTGGGGTATAGCAGAGATATTCAAGGTCTATGACGGCACGATTCATCAAATTGAGGCAATTCTGGAAAGAGTTCCGTACGGCATGAATTCTGGTTGGTCTACCTGGGAACAAGGTATGTCTGATGAGCTTCAGGATGTGACTTTTTCTGACGATTAAACGATGCCTGCGGCTAGTCGCAAGTTACAAGGGGCAAGAAAAAAGAAAAAGGATAAAGGAAAAAGGTGATCAGAGCGCTGCGGCGGCAGGAACCTGTAGGTCTGCTAAGGAGCGCAGGGACGCCATCCGACGGGGCGATCTTTGGTCGCCTCTTGAGACTTGAGACTTGAGACTTGAGACTTGAGACTTGTAACTCAATTCCCCCATGACTCCAGCCCGGCTTTCCCCTACAATTCAGGCTTCCCAGAAAGAAGTAGTATTCGCGAATGTTCCTCACTATTAAAACCATTCACATGTGTTGCGCGCTGATCAGCTTTACCGGCTTTTTGTTTCGTTCCTACCTGATGTTTATTGAATCAAAGTGGCTTAATCATAAAATAATACTGGTGACCCCCCATATCATTGACACCGTATTTTTATTTAGCGGCTTTAGTATGGCCTTTTTGCTTAACATTGGATTATTTGCCCAGGGCTGGCTCACCATGAAAATTTTTCTGCTGATGTTTTATCTGTTGTTTGTGGGAATAGCTCTAAGCCGGGGAGGGACCAAATATGTGAGGGTAACGGCATTTTTCCTGGCGATTTTTACCTTTGTCTATATCGTTGGTATTGCTGTCAACAAGACGGCAATTAGCTGGTTTGTCCTGATTTAAGCCCCATCTATTAGACTTGGCGCCTGAACTGATGGTTCATTATGGTTCATTGCTTTTTATCTTACTCTGACCCCATTTTTAAAAACCATTTCTGGTTCCCGCAATGTACTGAAATGTCGTAAAGGACTGCCGGTGACGGTGATTATGTCAGCCAGTTTTCCCGGCGTAATGGTACCGACTTCATCGCCTACCCCCATATACTCAGCAGCATCCGCGGTTGCCCATTTAATGGCCGTCAGAGGGGACATACCAAGTTCAAATACCCAGGTTTCCAGCTCGCGCCAGGTGGATTCACTGGCTGGGTGGCCGAAGCTGCCTTCATCGCTGCCAAACACCATGATTACGCCGCGTTCACTCAGACTTTGCAGTTTACGCTTGATAGTGTCGGATGCAGAACGCGGCTGCACATCGAAATTCGCCCTGGCAATGGCCTGACGAATATCGAGTTCAATATTTGTTGGTAAATCGAGAAAATTTTTCGGATCATCCAGCCACTCGGGATCGTCAGCCAGTTCATCTGTATTCAATATCATGCCGACGGTTGGATTCCAGTACAGAGGCGTTCCGGTGGCGATGCGCTGTTCAACCAAATCAAGAATGTCTTCCGGGTAGGTGGGGGTATCAACACCGATATGCTGGATTTCATCCACACCTGCAATCAGCGCTACTCGAATTTCATCGTCATTGCGGCCATGGGCCGTCACTCGAACGCCTAGAGCATGAGCGGTTCTCACTACAGCATTCACGATGCTCTGTGATTCCGGAACAGCGCCAAGAATTTTAATAAAATCCATCCCATCAGCAATCAGGCGCTTGGTTTCATTGATTGCTTTTCTGTCATTATCTACGGGTATTATATGCGGCATGGTCTGCGGAGCATCGACAGGCATCAAGGCCGCCCCGGCAGCATAAATGGTGGGGCCGGGTAATTCGCCCTGTTCGATGCGTTGCCTGACGCTGGTAATATCCCTGGTGTTAGCAGCAAGGTCACGCACACTGGTAACCCCGGCCATTAAAAACTGATGTGCTGAAGCCGGAATGGTGACACTGGCAAACTGATCTGAATAGGTGGAAAACCAGTGAGCAAAATCAGGATGTCCGTTGTACTGTAGATGAACATGGGGATCCCATAATCCCGGCATCAACGTCATCCCTTCAGTAGAAATAAGCTGATAATCCTCAGGCACCGGTAGTCTGCCAATGGTACCGACAGCTTCAATCCTGTTGCCACTAATTAGAACAACACTATTGCGCAAGGGTTGAGATCCGGTGCCATCAATGAGCAGGCCTCCAACCAGCGCGTAATTAGTATTATCCAGCTGGGATAAAGCCTGGTTGGACATGGTACTCAGGGTGGCCGCAAGTACCAACAGAGAGACTCTGATGAGTCGAAATTTGCAATATTTCATAAGTTCCAATATATGGTGTTTCAGGGGATTAATCTGTGGGCTTGTCGGCAACTCTGTCATAAACACGAACAAGCTCGATAGCTTCGGTGAAGCCTTCAGGGAGGATATACATCTCAACCCTGAGACGGTTGCCAGAATCCATAATACTGTAGGTTTCATTGGCAAAACCGCCATCTCTGGGTCTTGCCTCAACCAATAAAGTTGTGCCTTCCCAATGCGCAAAGGAAAAGTCTTTTACCGTATCCAGACCGGTAAGGCTGACACTTTGACTGCGTCCATCGGTATAGACAGGGCGTTGGTAGTTGTCATCATAGGTGAACAAATATTGTCCTTCGCCGAATTCTGTCGTCAGTGTCTTGTCATAGGAAATGCGATCATATAGTTCCTGCTCAGCTGGTCCGCCTCTGAAACGATCTTCCTCGCATCGGAGCCAGCAGCGACTGACTTTTTCTCCCATTGCCCGCAGTGCGCCTTCCACTTTTTTATCAGTGTTTTCACTTAGTTCGGAATTGATAACCCAGTGTCCGAAGTGGGCCGGGGAAGGGTTATCCTGTGCCTGGGCAGAGAAAAATACCAGGCATAAAAAAAGCCCCAGTACATGGCGAAATTCAGCTTTGATGTGGTTTTTCTGCTGCATGTTTGAACTACTCCTTTCAGAAAAAAGTGTAGACTTTATGCGGATAAAAAGCCAGAAAGGGTACCTGCTGCATAATCTGTCCTTTATACTCGGTTGAACAATAAGGGCAAGACCATTCATGTGTTAAATCCAGATAAACCTGGCATATGTTGAAATCTTGCCTTTCTGGCTCCGTTATCCAAAATAATTAAGAACTGGGAAAAAGTATGTACATTGCAAAAATTCTAGCGGGATTATTGTCACTGGTGTTGTTGGTCTCGTCATGCAGTAAAGAGACTTCGCCGACAGCATTCAGCGCTGCAGACATGCCTGCTGTCGATAGTGAACTGGTGTTATTACAGGCACGCCTGGATGGCTTGAAGGAAAGAGCCGAAAGAATCCGTGACAGCAAAGAGATCAAACGCCTGCAGCGTAGCTATGGCTATTATCTTGATGAGGCCATGTGGGATGAATTGACAGATCTGTTTTCTGATAATGCTTCGGTAGAATATGCACGCGATGGCCTCTATCGTGGAAAGGAGCGCATTCGAGAATATCTGTACCGATTGGGAAACCACAGATCAGGTCTGGCACCCGGGCAGCTGAATGAGCATTTCCAGTTAATGCCGGTTGTTACCTTATCGGATGACGGTATGTCCGCCAAGGGTCGCTGGCGGGCAGTGATACTTGCGGGGCAATATCAGGAATCTGCCCTGTGGGGGGAAGGTCCTTATGAGAATGAATATGTAAAGCAGGATGGGGTCTGGAAAATCAGTAAATTGCGCTGGTACCAGACTATGATGGTGCCTTATAACGGGGGGTGGGGATTGAATGAAGACGTCAATCAGGGGATCTATGTCTCTCCCGACTTTCCGCCAGATGAACCTCAGACTGATGATTTTGGTTCCTGGCCGGAAACTTTTCTACCCCCCTTTCATTTTGATAATCCGGTGGGACGTTATGTGCCGAGCGAATCTGCAGGTGAAGGAGAAAACCAATGATTAATTTCAGACAAACACTCTTCATAGGATTATTGCTGCTTTCTTTTTCAATTCATTCCAGTGCCCAGGATGATGTAATGCTCTCTTTAGCGAGAGAAATCGCCATGACTGAAATGGAAATTCAGTTGCTGGAAGATGAAAATGAAGTGGAAAATCTGCAGCGGATTTATGGATTTTATATCGACAAGCACCAATGGACCCAGGCGGCGGATCTGTTTACTGACGATGCAACGGTTGAGCTGGGCG
>CBFIIQ010000020.1:21640-52104 GCA_965662685.1 Pseudohongiellaceae bacterium
ACAATAAAAGTGCCAGTAAATGGCGGCATTGAGCGTTGATATGACTTTTCTGCGGCATGATTGAGCTACCCCCTCAAGAAAAAAGTGTAGACTTTATGCGGATAAAAAGCCAGAAAGGGTACCTGCTGCATAATCTCTCCTTTATACTCGGCTGAGTATCAAGGGCAAGAACATTCATGTTTTAAATCCGGATGAAGCTAAAATATGATAAAAATCTCTTAGCGGACCCCTTACCCGAATTATTAAAAAAACTGGAAATAAGTATGTACACACCAAAAATCCTTGCAGGATTAATGTCACTGCTGTTGTTGATCTCGGCCTGCAGTGAAGAGGTTTCTTCGACTGTTTCAAGCGCCGGGGAAATGGATGCTGACGGCAGTGACCTGGTGTTATTGCAGGAGCGCCTGAATGACCTGCAGGAAAGAGCCCAAAGACTCAGGGACACAAAAGAGATTAAACGTCTCCAGCGCGCCTATGGTTACTATCTTGATGAGGCCATGTGGGATGATCTGACGGAACTGTTTACTGATAATGCCACAGTAGAATATGCAAGGGATGGTCTCTATCGCGGTAAAGAGCGTATTCGTGAATATCTTTATCGCTTGGGCGACAACCGGTCAGGACTGGCAACGGGACAGCTGAATGAGCATTTTCAGCTAATGCCGGTTATCACTTTGTCTGACGATGGTATGTCCGCGCAGGGTCGCTGGCGTGCATTAATTCTCACCGGGCAGTATCAGGAGTCTGCCTTGTGGGGTGAAGGGCCTTATGAAAATGAATATGTAAAGCAGGATGGTGTTTGGAAAATCAGTAAATTGCGCTGGTACCAGACCATCTTGGTGCCTTATAACGGCGCTTGGGGGCTGAATGAAGACGTCAATCAGGGGATTTATGTCTCTCCGGACTTCCCGCCCGATGAACCACAGACCGATAATTTTGGCTCCTGGCCGGAAACTTTTCTGCCTCCCTTTCATTTCGAAAATCCGGTAGGTCGCTATGTGCCATCCGACTCAACAAGTGAAGGAGAAGGCCAATGAATTATCCGAAATTATTACTCCTGATATGTTTATCGTTGACGTCACTGAATGCCAGTGCCCAGAATGATGTGTTGCTGTCATTGGCTACGGATATTGCCCAGGCTGAAATAGAAATTCAGCTGCTGGAAGATGAAAATGAAGTGGAAAACCTGCAGCGTATTTTTGGATTTTATATCGACAAGCACCAATGGACCCAGGCGGCGGATCTGTTTACTGACGATGCAACGGTTGAGCTGGGCGGTGCAGGGGTCTATGCAGGTAAAACCAGAATACTTGAATATTTTCAGCACATGGGTGCAGAAGGACCCCAGGAAGGAATTTTGAATGATCATATGCAATTGCAACCAGTTGTCGATGTCAGTCCTGACGGAACAGCAAAGGGTCGCTGGCATCATTTTTCACAAGAGGCAGAATTTGGTGTCAGTCATTTCTGGGGTACGGGCATCTATGAAAATGAATACCTCAAGGAAGACGGAGTCTGGAAAATCAGCAAGCTACATCTTTACTCCACCATGCGCACACCTGTTGATGACGGTTGGCATGTAACCGCATTACCCCGCTCGCAACCCAGTGACGAATTCCCTCCGGATCGACCAGCGTCCGTCGATTATGAAAATTATCCGTCGGTTTATGTTGTGCCATTTCATTATGATCATCCGGTGACGTCGCCTTTTGTCCCCAATACCTCTGTGGAAGTGTTATCCGTTCCCACAGCAGAGACTCTTGCGGGCGAGCTGGATGAGCTGGATCACAGGCTGAGTCGACTGGAAGATGCGAATGATATAGAACGCTTGCAGACTATTTATGGCTATTACCTTGCCCGCAACCAGTGGGATGAGCTTACCGGAATTTTTGCATCGGACGGCACTATCGAGATTGCCATGCGTGGTGTCTATCGCGGAGCAGCCAGTATTCGTCGAAATCTGAATCTCTATGGAGTGCAGGATGAGTTGCCCGGTGAATTACATAACCATATGCAATATCAGCCGGTTATCCATGTAGCAGATGATGGCCTGAGCGCGAATTTACGCTCAAGAGCTTTTAGCATGATGGGCAGTTTCGGTAATCAGGGACGATTCATGGGCGGGACTTATGAAAATATTTTTGTGAAGCGAAATGGTCAGTGGATGATGTTCAAGGATCAGCAGATCAATACCTATTTTGCCGGTACTGATGATGGCTGGATTAATCTCTCACGTTCATCCCCCCCGGGAATTACGGAAAGTAATCCGCCAGATGAGCCACCAACAATGCAGTTTGAAATGTACCCTAAAGCTTTTCTTCCCCCTTATCACTATGCCAATCCGGTGACGGGAAGGACCGAAGTGGTTCAATAAAAAGTTGCAAGTTGCAAGTCACAAGTCGCAAGGGGTACAGGTGGGCTGATAATTCATAGCAATTTTTTTGTGATAGAAGCTTTAATCCTTAATGACTTAATACAAAAGGGGGCATTTAGCCCCCTTTTTCTTTTATCCTTTATCCTTTTTCCGTTTTTCTAATCTGCCGGTTCTATTTTGAGGATAGCGCCATCACGTTGCTCTGTGGCCAGGTAAATAAATTCATCGGGGCCCATTTCAATATCCCGCACGCGCTGGCGCAGGTCAGTGATCAGTGATTCCCGACGTACTTCCTGATAATCACGATTAAGCATGATACGCTGCAGATGGCCGGTACCGGGAATCTCTCCGGTGCGTAAGGCGCCCACAAGAATATCGTTTTTCCAGGCTGGCAGCGCATCACCGGTATAGAAAAGCATGCCAGAGACAGCTATAGCCGGTGTCCAGTAAACGATGGGTGGTTCAAAAATCGCATGGGTAGGGCGATCATTGGTTTGCCATGGGCCTGGATAGGTTCGTCCCAGGCTAACCAGAGGCCAGCCATAGTTATAGCCGGGTTTGATCCAGTTAAGTTCATCTCCACCGTTGGGACCATTTTCATTCTGGAATACTTCGCCGCTTTCTGGATGGATAGCCAGACCCAGCGCGCCTCGATGGCCGTAGGAAAATATTTCCGGGCGGGCCTCGCTGTTGCCGACAAAGGGATTGTCAATCGGAGCACTGCCATCATCATTGAGGCGCAGGACCTTGCCGCTTAGAGTTTTCAGTGACTGAGGATCGCTACCATTGGTAGTGACATAAAGTTTGCCATCATGTCCAAAGGCAAGACGGGCCACGCCATAAACACCGGGGCCCGGATCAAAAATATCTGTGAAATTTTCCAGTGAACTGCCATTCCAGCGCGCACGGCCTATTGCAATATTGTTGGTACCTTCCGGTTTTGGTTTGGTATAGCTGAGGTAGAGTAACTGGTTGTTTTCAAAATCCGGGTGTTTTACCAGATCGATATAACCGTGAGAGGTGCCGCCGGCTCCGGACTCTCCGGCAAACACAGACGGTGGGCCGCCCATAATCGGCTCATTTTTCATTTCACCATCTTCAATAAGGTATATTTCCCCGCGTCGGGTAATGACCAGTAACTTGCCATCCGGCAGAAATTCCAGCGCCATTGGGTATTCCAGCTTGGCCACAACAGAGACCTTGATGTCCATGCCCTCTGCCGTCGGGTAGGTCCAGGGGCCTTCACCCATGGGAATGTTTTCCAGTCCTGTAGGTGCGGTTGGGAACGGACCGCTAAACGGAATATCGCGTTGAGCAAGAGCTGAAGTCAGGGGCAGCAGGCATAAGGCACCGACTAAAGCAGGTTGTCTTACCATGACTTTTAATAAAACAAAGATAGAGTTCATAAGTGATTATTTCCCGTAAGTTTTATATTTATTCTGTGTTTATACCAGTTATACCGCGTTAAGTTAATTGTGTGTCTTAAAGAAATTTCTGACTGAGGAAGTCGATAATTTTTCTATTATAGGCTTTTGCCAGGGAAAGGGCTTTTTCTTCGCTGATATCGCCACGTTTTGCCATACTTTTTGCCACATGCTCTGGCTTGCGAAAAAGCGCTACAATGATCGGGTCATCCAGATGATCATAATATTTCTCAATGGTCATTGTGGTTCGAGGGTCCTTCCAGCCCCACAGGGGCTTGTTGTCCTTCCGCCTTATCAGGCTTTCGGTATCGCTCGGGTGCAAAGGCCGGTCCACATCATCCCAGATATTTCCTCCCAGAATTTCGACGTTTTTCTTGAGGAAATCCATGTCTTCAAAATGCCCCTCAGGATTGTCGGGCAGACCGGATAGCAAATCGTCTCCCATATGCACTCCTGCTTCATGAAGAGCCTTGGCAACAAGGCTGGAAGCACTGCGGTGGCATCCCAGGATTACGAAAGTTTTGTTCATTACTCAGACTTCTCCTTTAGTGTGACTCTTTCACAAATTGCCAGAACTGCAGGAACTGGCCATTCTCATTCACTGCACGCAGATAATAGCGTCCACTGCGCAGACGATTCCACATGCTGCTGCTGAAAGTGAATGAGTCGCCCTTGGGAGTTGCTCTGGCAAAAACAATAAAATCTTCCTGCACACCAATATCAATGTAACAGGCATCGCCCGGCAAAGACAAAACCGGGGCGCTGTCCAGCTTTCCCAGATCCATAAATTCGGTGAGTCTTTCTGACTGTGGTAATGGTGGTGGTCCGCCGGGGTAATATTTCTGCAGGAATATTTTCTCACTTTGACTCATCAGGGCGGCTTTGCCCTCCGGAGGTTCCGCTGACTGGTTCCAGTAGTGCACTGCTTTTGCCTGGGCAACACATACTGGTATGACGCCTTTACGTATAAGACGACCACATAAATCCGTGTCCTCGTAATAAAGGAAAAAATCTTCGTCAAAAATTGGCATGTTTTGCTGCATAAACCAGTGGTTGTCTACCAACAGGCAGGCGCCGGATAAAACCGCTTCACTAAACGGTGTTTTTTCTTTCCAGAAGCGTACATGGCGTGCCTGGGCGAGCTGGCTCAGGTCCGGATTTTCGGATAATTCCTGATTCGGAATATGCCTATCAGAGAGTAACCACAGGGGATGCCCCAAAGCCGGAGGGAGTTGCAGTGTGCAGGCATCGTCCCAAAAGAAACGGGGACCACATAGCGGTGCATGGAGTTGTTTTGATGCTTCAAGCAGGTGTTGCAGACAATTTCCTTGCAGTCGCACATCGGGATTAAGAATTAACAGCCAGCGGGTTTTCAGGGTTTTGGCAGCCAGGTTGATCGCTGCGCCAAAACCGATATTTTGATCAGGTTTTATAACCTGGGTATGCTGGAACTCAGGCTGATCCTCATCAATCTCATTACTGTTATCAATAATGATGGTGTCATATACCTGATCCTGCAGACGTGAAACAAGGGCCGCGGTATCCTTGCTGTTACCATAATTGACAATGGCGGCAGTGACTTCTTGCTGGGCTGATAAGTCCATTAATTAAACTGTTAAAACTTATCCAGATCGTTGGCCAGAACAACTGCGCCGGAGTAACTTCGTTTTACTTCGGCAACAATGTCTTCAGCGCTGGCGTTAAAAAACAGGATATGGGTCAGCACAACCAGCCCGGGTTGGGCAATATTGGCTATTTCTGCTACCTGTGTAGCGCTGGTATGAGAATGGCCATGGTAATCCTGCCAGAATTCAGATTGCTCGCTGAGTTTGTCACCACTGTAGACTTCATGAATAAGAAGATCTGCCCCTTTGGCTTTTTCAGCCAGGGTCTCGCTGTAGGTAGTGTCGCCCGAGATCACAATAACTTTATCTGCTGTGGTGACTTTATAGCCGAATGCGGGCCTGATTTCCCCATGGGGCACGGTAAAGGCTTCTACCGTGATATCTGCATTGGCAAAGACTATGCCTTCATTGATTTCCGTCGCGCTGGCAAGATAACCTTGCCTGTCAGTAATCAGTTGCGGTGGCGTCCCAATAAAACGAATATTGGCTTCAATCGCGAGCATTGCGTTCATGTTATCCACATAGTCAGACAAGCCTTTCGGTCCAAACACGGAAAGTTTCTGCTGTCGTCCCCACCAGCGGTGACCGGAAAGTTCGGCAATATCATGAATATGGTCACTATGCAGGTGGGTAATGAACAGGTATTTGATGTCCTGGGGATACAATTCAGGAATATCATGAATTTCATAAGCCTGAGTAGCTCGTTTCACCATGCCGCCACCGGCATCGAATACATAGGCTTCACCGTTAGTGACAATCGCAACGCCGGGTCCGGTGCGTTGCGCATCGGGAACGGGGGTGCCGGTGCCAAGAATGACAACCTGTGTGCCTTCGGTATTTTCAGCTGCAAGAGCATTTAAGGAAACACCCGAGGCCAGGGTGAGTAGTAAAAATGAGCGCCCCAGCGCAGTAAAAAGTGCAGTAAAGGGTGCAGTAAAGAGTAAGTTTGGCATGAAGAATATTATTGTTGTTGAAGGCGAAAGAAGAATAAAGAACATCTGCTACAATGGCAAGAATACCTGCAGTCAGAGTTAAGATCTTAGCCATGAATCCCGCATTAAAACCCCATGTAGAATCCTTTATTGAGCAAGAACAGCTGCCTGTTGAATATTTCAGCACTGTTGAAAAGTGGTTTCTACCGATGCTTGATGAAATTCTGCAAAAAATTTCATCGCATCAGGGGACTTATATTATTGGTATCAGTGGTTGCCAGGGTAGCGGTAAGTCAACACTGGCGTCTCTTCTGGTTATGATGCTCGACAAAATGCTGGGACTGCGCTGTATTAATCTCTCAATTGATGATTTCTACCTTACCCATGAGGAAAGACAAGCTTTGGGTAAATCCACTCATCCTCTCCTGACTACCAGGGGGGTGCCTGGTACCCATGATGTAGATCTGGCCATGACAACACTTACTTCCTTACAAAATTCTGCCGAGACCGCTGTACCGCGTTTTGACAAAGCTCTGGATGATCGTATGCCGGTAGGTCAGTGGCAAAATGTCAGGGGGCCAGTGGATGTTATTGTGCTGGAAGGCTGGTGTGTTTCAGTTGCTGCACAGCCGGACGAGCTACTTGCGCAGCCAGCCAATGAGCTGGAAACACTGGAAGATCCTGATGGCAGCTGGCGCCGATATGTTAATGATGCAATGTCAGAATATCAGGAACTTTATGCCATGCTGGATTATCTGGTATTTCTCAAGGCACCTGATTTCGCAAAGGTGTTTGAATGGCGACAGAATCAGGAAAATCGGCTGCAGGAAAAGTATGCAAGTGAAAATGCCAGTAATGACATTGATAGCCGTATCATGTCACCGATTCAGCTTCGGCGTTTCATTCAGCATTATGAGCGCGTGACTCGTCATGGTCTTGAGACTCTTGGCGATAAAGCGGATGTGATTTTTCAGTTGACAGATAAACAAACCATTGGTCAAAGACTTAAATAATTTTGTGGAAAGAGTATGCAGGTATTGATAGCAGAACTACAAAAATTGCAGGACACCGATGTACTGCTGGGCGATAGCATTTCCGAAAAATATCAACATGACTGGTCCGCAGATGCTCCGGGCATTCCGGGTGCAGTGGTAAGGCCAGCTACCACCAGCGCGCTGTCTGAAATTCTCACCTTGTGTCATGGGCTTGATCAATCAGTCGTTGTCCAGGGCGGCCTCACCGGGTTGACTGGTGGCGGTATTCCCAAGGTGGGTGAAATTGCCATTAACCTGGAGCGAATGTCGGGTATTGAAGAACTCGACCGTGATGCGATGACGATGACCGTTAAAGCAGGGACGCCATTGCAGGTTATTCAGGAAGCAGCCGATGCGGCCGGCTTTATTTTTCCCCTCGATTTGGGTGCCAGAGGGACCTGCAATATCGGCGGAAATATTTCTACCAATGCTGGCGGAAATCAGGTTTTACGTTTTGGTATGACGCGCAACCTGGTTCTCGGGTTGGAAACGGTGCTGGCCGATGGCACAGTGATTTCATCCATGAATAAGATGCTGAAAAATAATGCCGGTTATGATCTGAAACATTTGTTTATTGGTACTGAAGGGACTCTTGGAATCGTTGCCAGGGCCGTTTTGAGGCTGTTTCCCAAAGCCGGAAGTCGTTGTACTGCTTTACTGGCACTGGAAAAATTTGATGATGTTGTCAGTCTTATGCATAAACTAACGGCTGAATTTAGCGGTAACCTGAGTGCATTTGAAGTGATGTGGGAAAGCTATTTTCATTTCATCACTGACAATGTAGACACTATAGATTCGCCGATGGAGCAGCGCTATCCACTTTATGTGCTGACGGAACTGGAAGGCAGTAATCGGGAAAAAGACCAGGAGCTTTTTGAAAATACCCTGGCCTCCGCAATGGAAGAAGGCTTGGTGGTAGATGCCCTGATAGCCAATTCTGAAAAAGATCGGGAAGGCTTCTGGAAAATTCGTGACGGGGTAGGAGAAATATCTGCTTACATTATGGATTCAGCGAACTTTGATATTAGTGTCCCGATATCCTCCATGGCTGCATTTCTGGAGCAGGTAGAAAAAGAAGTGGTGCAGGCAGTACCTGGGGCCACAATAATGGTGTTTGGGCATATCGCCGACAGTAACCTGCACTTTCTTTGTCATAGCGGCAGCCATGATGATGTGAAAACAATGTATGACGTGGTTTATAAAGTGGTGGGCGATTTTAATGGTTCAGTGTCTGCGGAGCATGGTATTGGTGTGCAGAAAATCAAATATCTGCACCATTCCAGAAACCCGGAGGAAATTGCTCTGATGAAAAGTCTCAAACTGGCTTTGGATCCCAAAGGGATTTTAAATTCTGGTCGAGTATTACCAGATTAAAAATATCTTCGGGAATCGATAAAATAATTTATTGTTGTCGCAGCTTTTTATTGGTCCTGCCTGTTAATTCTGGTTGTCGCGACTGGAAGCTGTCAACATTCGTTTGCCAGTTGCATCAAGAATAATTGATGTTGCATTCACAAGATTGCTGCCATCTCGGGCAAGTGCGCCATCAACAGTAATCACATCATCTGTTTTTAACGAGTTTCTTTTCCAGCCTGCCCGTAACAGTGCGTTAGGACCTCCCAGTTCAAGCGCCCAGTTTTCAGTAGCACCGGATACTGCATCCGCCACATCGATATAAATAAAAATATGGGGGTTAGTCCATTCAACCTTGGTGACCTTGCCGTTCAGTGTGACGGTTTTTGATGCGTCATACTGTGCAGGAAAGGAGTGATGCGCTGACACTGCAAGAGAAAAAACAAAGAGACCTGCCAGCAATAAAAAGAAAGTAGTTTTTCTATTGGTATTTTTCATTATCGATCCTTAATTTTGCAGATTCATGCGTTCAACAAACTGCTCATTTTCGAGACAAATTTCATCAATTAATTCAGCATCCACTACAATGCGTTCGCGAAGGGTTACTGTCCAGGGAGCGGTATAGGCTCCCGGGTCATCCACGGTGATCTTGATTTCCACATGCCCATAGTCAAAGCGCCTGATTTCCTCGCGCACTTTGCCGGCTTCCGTAAGAACGCTGCCATTCCAGTCAATCCAGGTATCGTCGCGTACGCCGATAGTATCAATAACCAGTGTATCGCCCTGCCATGTTGCCGATGAATATCCTTGCCATGAGGGGGAGGGATCTTCCGGTAACGCTCGGGCATCTGTGAAAACCTGGCGATATCCGGCATTCATCTCATTAAGTACAACCAGTAAATCTTCGCTATGAACAAACTTAAGCAAGTGGGGCAGACCATAGGCGCGCAGAAAGTTGTCAGGCAGACAGCGAATATGTGGATCGTCCAATGCCAGGTTTGCAGTCCGTTCGGCGACGATGGGCCTTAACCAGTCCTGATAGGGCAGGCCTCCGGGTATATCAACACCAAGATTTGCCATCTGGCGCGATGATTGAATATTGTCCACACTACTGGAAGTTTTCTCCCCTTCAGGGGTTCGATCTGCAATCCAGATTCCAGATAAATCCGGTTTACCATTAGCCATGCGCGGGACGGGTGCATTCATATTCACCGAGCCATCGGCATTGCGCGGTACATCCTTGGTTGGATAGCCTATCCATTGGGCATTTGCGCTGGAACACCCTAAAACTGCCCCAAGAAGAATAGCCAGTCCAAAAATGGTTGCTTTACCGACTTCTTTCGTCGCCATAAATTTCCCCTGCTAAATTATTATAATTATCGATTTTGGTACTCTGCACATAATATAGAAGTACAGGGTTCCCAGGATCAGGTCCGTTTTACCATTAAAGATGGCTTGTTGTGAAATTGTATTTCTTTAGTTGACCGGTAAGATTGAGGTAGGATGATTGCAGTTAAAGCTGGTAAATAAAAAATACCACTGAATTGAGTTTTATCCCGGGGGTGGCATGAAAAGTATCGTAGTGATAACCAAAAAATCTGTTTTCAGGGTATTCCCTGCCTTTATTTTTTTAATGACTGCCTGGTTTGCCCATGGCGCTGAATCACCAGAATTTTCTGCACTGCCGGACTGGAGTGGTACCTGGTCGAGACGTGGAGGCACTGTTTTTGACAGTGGCTCATGGACACTCAATGGTGTTCCCAGCCATCCCGGTCAACCCGGAGCCGGGGTCAGTGCGCCGGGAACAAGAGCACACCCACCCTATAATGCGGAGTGGGAAGCTGTCTATCAGGAACATCTGGCACTGCGTGATGCAGGTCTTTTCCCTGATCCGTTAACCCGCTGCATCTCCCATGGCTTTCCTCGAATTTTTAATGCTCTGGCACCGGTTGAATTTGTTGTACGGCCAGAACAGACCTGGATACTGGCGGAACATACCCGCGCTACCATGCGAATTTATACGGATGGTACTGAACATCCACCAGAGGAAGCCCGCTGGCATAACTTTTACGGACATTCGGCAGGTCACTGGGAAGGTGATACGTTGGTTTTCACTACGGTGGCCCTAAAAGGATGGCGTGACAGGGATAGTGTGCTCGATCGCAGTGGCCTTGTGCTAAGTGATCAGGCACATGCAAGCACCCGTATTCATCGCACCGTGGAAAATGGTGAAGAGTTGTTGCTGGTGGAAATCACTTTGGAAGATCCGCTGGCTTTAACTGCTCCCTGGGTAGTTGAAAAACGTTTTTATAAAGATGCGGCAGGTACACGTATTTTTGATTATGAATGCAATGAATATAACCGGGCTATTGTCGATGATCAGGGGCGAAGTCTGATTCTTGATGAAGATGGCAAGGTACTTAATTATTAATTTTTGAAAATTTTTTGTGAAAAAATCATCAAAGTAAATTGAGAAAACAGGGTTCAGGGGGGACGTTTAAATGAAGAACGGGTTCAAGGGAATTATCATCGGAGTTTTACTGCTGGGGTGGCAGATAGCCGCTGCCCATCATTCCACTGTTGGGCAGATAGAAGAAACGTCTATAGAGATTGCTGGTGTGGTCAAAGAGTTTCAGTTCAAGAATCCCCATTCCTGGATCCAGGTAATGGTGAAGGATGACAGTGGAGAGGAAGTGGAATGGAGTGTGGAATGGCTAATACCCAATATCCTGATGCGTCAGGGCTATAATCCAGCGACTTTCAGAACTGGTGATGAAGTACGCGTTCGACTGCGTCAGCATGTCAGCGGTTCGCCAATGGGGGAGTTTGATGGAGCCATCAAGGCTGATGGTTCTATCGTTGGGCGTTGGGACTAACTTGAGACCAGGACTTACGCCCTTCAATGATATGAATCAGTATGGTATTGGCTAAAACGAAATGCCGTATTGAAACAGGGCTGCTTTATTGCCAGGGCAATGGAATCTGATTCAAGATATCCATATCGGCTTCAAGGGCAGTATCTCCAGGCTCGATTTTATTCCTGGAAAGAATAAATGAAATGACTTCCGCGTATTGCTGCATGCTCATCGACATGACGTTGTCCGGTGGCATTTTTTCATAGGTATTTTGCACCAGTTCACCAAGTGTTTTGCCTTTCCAGTTGTTGGCAAAAAAACTGCCGCGCAGTGGCGTCCCGAACTGGCCATTACTCAAACGATTGCCATGACAGATCTGGCATGTTTCCTTGTAAATAGCTTCTCCATTAGCGACCTGTTCCGCGGTAAACAGGATCGGTTCCTGCGCATAGACCTTCGCTGCAATACCACTAATGGAAATTAGCAATAACATAGGCAGCAGGATGAGCAGGGGTCGGGAATTAGTTTCTGGCAGATTGGGGGTGAACAAAGCAGGAGTTATCCTCACAGACGCTGTTTTAATTATTGCTGGATGCATTACCGTATTTACCTGATCTATTTTCTGTCACTGTACGTTATAAAACAGCAATGTTAATCAAGCGCAGTTCAAAACACCACCGGCGGTGTTTATCTGGTCGACTTATTACAGAGAGTTCCTGACAGGTTTTTTTCTGAGCAGGGGACTGATCAGTCTTCTCCAGGCCAGAGCCAGTCCTGTCCACACCATAAGCACGCTGGCCAGTGAAACCAGACCGGCAATGGTTTGTCCCCATATACCCAGTACTTCGCCGGTGTGGAGGAAGCGCACGATGGAACGAGTCTGGCGTCCCGGAGACTGGCTACTGAAAGGCTGCCAGGCCTCTACATTACCGCTAACTCTGTTGATTACCAGATTGTGACGTCGCTGCGGTTGGCCGCCATTGCCCTGGTCAATGGCGACAGCAACAGTAGTACTGCTCTTCTGTGGTAATGAAATGCTGATCTGACGCCAGCTTTCACCTGCTGACTCCAGGTATGCGACAGTATTGTCTAATACTTCATCAAGGCTCAGGTAGTCAACTTCACTGACGGGAAGACTACCAATAGTTTCACCATTATTATTGGCTGTCGCAGCCGCAGGAGCACCGCGGCGAGGGACTTCTTCGCCATATAGCCGATAGACAAGGCTATTGGCCCAGGGATAATAAAATACGCTGGCGGTAGCCACCACAATTGCCAATGGAATGGCTGACCAGATACCCATGACGTGATGCCAGTTAAAATCCCTGGCTTTTGCGTTACCTGCTGTATTGCGAAACAGCATTCGAATCCTGATAGCACTCCAGCTCCAGATTTTTGGCAGCCAAAGATAAAGTCCGCTTAGCACCAGAAAGAGAAAGGCAAGATTGCTGGCGCCGGTAATAGCGCGGGCAGTATTGCGACTTTCACCGCTTAGATTAAACCAGCGATGAATACCCGTCACGTTACTGAAAAATGATTCCAGGCCTTCATTGGTTGCCGCCATTTCTTTCCCGGTGACCGGATTCAAACTGAAGCCACCACGTCTGCCCGCGCTGAAAGTGATCGGAGCACCAGGGTCATTTAGTACCACGATCGCCGTTGGAGAAATTTCACTATGTTCGGTTCTGGCAATGAAGTGAAGCTGTTCCAGTGTCTGTTTTTGGGTGATTTGTTCAGTTGTTAGATAGTGACTTTTTTCTGCCCAGGCCAGTATCTGGCGTTCATAGGTAAGAAGGACGCCGGTTGCTGACATCATCAGGATAACCAGCCCTGCCGAGACTCCGCTGATGAGGTGCGACCAGAAAATTACTTTTCTAAACATGGCTTGTGAGAACCAGAGAAATCGATGCAAAAAAGAATGATATTCTAAATGATACTCATTAACAAATAGAAATTAACTAATTGAAAATATTAGAAAATATTAAATCAGGAGGAGGCGTTGAGAGCCTGAGATTCCAGAGACAGGGTATAGCGGTGTATCCACCAGGTAATGACCAGAGCAGAGAGTAAGTTACCTATTGCAGCGCCAATGAACATGCCGGTGATGCCAGCCATCTTTTCTCCCAGCAATGCCAGTGGCACGTAGAAGATAAAAAATCGTAACAAGCTGGTGAGCAGGGCATTGCGGGGGGCATGCAGGGCATTAAAGCTGGAGGCACTGAGAATCACCATGCCCTGGAAAGCATAACTGGCAGGAAGAATTCGCAGTACGGTAACAATGATATCTATTACTCCCTGTTCCTGGGAGAAAATACGGGCAATCCAGGGCGCAGTAAGTGCCACCAGGACATACAGGCCCAGTTGCAGGCCAAGCACAAACTGCAATGAAAGTTTGAGACCATGTCTGACCCGCTCAAAGGCATTAGCGCCAAAGTTTTGACTGAGGAATGGGGGTACACTCATTGACATGCCCAGTACGACAATCATGATCAGCGCTTCCATGCGCATAATGACGCCAAAGCCGGCCACAGCCTGTGCGCCATAACTGGCGAGGGTAGCAGTCAATACAGCTGTGGCGAGAGGAGTAATCATATTGGCCAGGGCTGCCGGCAAGGCAATGCTCAGCAGGCGTGTCCAGTCCTTAATGAGTTTCGCTATACCAGGCCAGATAAATTTAAAGATCTGTTCCCTGACGGCAAGGAAATACCAGATAAACACATTGGAAAAAATCCACGTTATTACTGTGGCGATGGCTGCGCCCTGAATACCAAAAGCAGGGATAGGGCCCGGGCCAAATATAAGAATAGGGTCCAGGATTGCATTTAACGCTGCACCAAGCATCATCAGGCGCCCCTGCAAGCTGGAGTTGCCACTGGCCCGCATCACAGCTGTTCCTGCAAATTGAATCAGCAAAAAGGGAATACCCAGATACCACACGGCCATAAACTGTCTGATGAGAATCAGGGTATCTTCATTTGCACCCAGTAAGCTGAAAACAGACTCTATGCTTAAACGCGCAGGAATAATCAGCAGCAAACCGATGATCAAACCAAAAATAACTGCCGCAAAAGTCATCTCTGTGGCGTTCTCATGATTGTTTGCCCCAATCGCCCGGGCAACCATGGCAGAAGTGCCTATACCCAATCCTACCCCCAGATACATAATCATAATGGTAGGAGGAAAGGTGAAACCCAGTGCAGCAAGTTCCCGAGTTCCCAGCAGACTGACAAACCAGGTATCAGCAAGATAATAAAGAATGGTCGCAATGGCGCCAATAACGGTTGGGACTGATGTTTTATAGAGAGTCCGGCCTACAGGGTCGTGGAGCAGGTCAGGTTTTTTTGACGGGACTGTTTGGCCTGATGCGGCTCGGCTGGACAAGGATGGCGCCTGTGTGATGGAAAAAGTTTGCGAAATTCTAGCAGAGTATCATTCCTGCACAATAGCAGAAATTCTTGATTAGTAATGATAAATTACTTTTGCTGATCAACTATTGGAAACAAACGCTGTTCTTGTGACCAATCTCCGGAATTATGCTGGCTCTGATACTTTTGCATAAGGTTAAAGCCAGCAATCTCTAGGCAGGAATTTCACCATTAACGATGGTGCGAATCATTTCCCTGCGGTAACCGTCATAATCGTTAAATGCTTTATGCAGGCACAGGCGATTGTCCCATATGACCAACATGTTGGGTTCCCAGCGCAAGCGGCAATTAAATTCCTCGCGGGTCGCATGCCAGCCAAGAAAATCAATCAGGGGTTTGGACTCTGCCTGAGTCATTCCTTCAATGCCCATGCTGTAGGAGCAGTCGCAATAGAGACTTTTCCTGCCGGTAACAGGATGAGTGCGCACCAGAGGGTGGAAACTACCCTTCACCATATTTTGCTGATCCATGGTTAATTCGATTTCGCCAACACTGAGATCATTCAGCTCAGGTTTGGCTTTACTGACATTTTGCAGAACCCAGGCAGCGGACATGTGAACTTTTAAATCACTGATCACCTCTTTCATCTTGTCGCTGAGCAAGTCATAGGCAAGTTCGGCGTTACTCCACCAGGTATCACCGCCAAAAGGCGGGACATCAAGAGACTGCAACAAACTGATGGAGGGAGGCTGTTTCAGGAAAGGAGAATCGGTATGCCAGCCATCACCAAATACCCAGTCCACCACCGTGCTGGCCTCTTTAATCAGACGCTGAACATTCGGATGACCCTCAATGCCGCTGGTATAGGCATCAGTGCCAAAGTCACCAAACTTGAGGGTTAACGCTTCCTGATCTTCAATGGTCATATTGGTCTGACCACGAAAATAGATCATTTTGTAACGAAACAGGGCATCCTTGACCTGTTCAAACTGCTCATCAGTAATCGTTGAAATATCCACACCCAGGATTTCCGCGCCCATGGAGCTGGCCAGAGGCAAGGTCCTAATGGCGCTATAGCCATTTTTCTTGTCGTCAAAATATTCCGGGGGATAGAATCGCATCAGCTGTCCTTATTTTCTTAATTTCTGGTTTTTATAACTATGAGCCAAATCATACACAACAGATTGCTGAATTTGTATTATTGCTGGTATTGATGTTTTGTTTTTAATCAAGCTAAATACAGAAAACGGCTTTTCCCTGAAGTAGTTCCTGCCGGGCAGACTGGATGGATACCGGCAGGCGCTAACAGGAAATTTCCAAAGCCATAAAGTAGCACGAATAGTAGTCGCGAATTGAGGTTAATGCACCATGAAAAAAGTTCTGATAGGTCTGGTAATAGTTTTGGTATTGATAGGGGGCGGGGTTTTTCTGCTTTTTAGCAACCTGGATAAAATAGTAGAAACAGGTATTGAAACTGCCGGTAGCAGTGCCCTTGGTTCTCGCGTAGAGGTGGGCAGTGTGGCTATTGACCTCACCGCAGGTTCGGCGTCTATTTACAATTTTAGTATTGCCAATCCGACAGGTTACAGCAACGCCCAGATGATCAGTTTTGATGAACTTAGTCTGGATATCGATTTGCCGAATACCAATGGGCAAAATGTTCATATCACCAGTATCGTGGCTCGTTCGCCTCATGTGTTATATGAATCAAGTGGCGGTGTTACCAATCTTGATAAGGTCAGTGCACGCTTTGATGCTGGCGAGGCAACGCAGCCCCAGGCTACTGACTCTGCGAATATCAATATTATGATAGACAGTGTGCTGATAGAAAATATCCAGGGTACCTTGCTGTCAGATCAACTGCCTGCGCCGGTAGAGGTAAGTCTGGGAAATGTACGCTTGAACAATCTGGAAGGTGATCCGGGCGTGCTGGCGCAACAAATAATGGCGCCGGTGATCAACCAGGTTGGCGCTGCTGCAGCCCAGGCCCTTGCCCAATCCATTACAGAACTGCTTGGGAATGCTGAAGCTATTAATGAGCAGGTTCAGGATGCCAGGGACAAAATTGATGATGTCTCCAATCAGGCCAGTGAGGCGCTTGAGAGTGTGGGGAATTTATTTAAAAGAGACTGAATGACACCGGACCCATCTGGCCTTTGACGGGATTTAACGATTTAGAAAACTGAATTTTATGGGTAAAGAGTAACGGCCATATTTGACCGTTACTCTTTTTTATACAGTTTATATTGCTGCCTTTCCTATCGCTTACCTTAACCGAGTTTTTCCTTGTGGTCTTCCCGGAATTGAATAAAGTAATCCAGTGAGCCTGGATTGCTCATGGCATCGCGGTTGGCGGCTTTGTCTGCATCTTTACCCATAAGAATTTTTCTCACAGGCACTTCCATTTTTTTACCGGTGAGGGTGTAGGGGATTTCCTCTACCTGATAAATCTCGTCAGGAATATGACGCGGCGTATAGTCGTTCCTCAATTTCTGGCATATTTTTTGTTTAAGATCATCACTTAAAGTCTTTCCTTCGGGTAATTTCACAAACAGGGGCATAAAAAACTGTTCGCCAGGTAGATCCAGATTGACGATAATTGAGTCTTCCACGTCATCGAGAGCATCCACAGCGCGGTAAATTTCGGCTGTACCGATTCGAATTCCGTAACGATTCAAAGTGGCATCGGAGCGCCCTAAAACAAAACAGCCATCTTCCTCATTAATCATGAAGTAATCGCCCTGGCGCCAGATGCCAGGATACTCTTCAAAATAGGTTTCCTGATATCGCACATTGCCTTCGTCATTCCAGAAATACAGGGGCATGGAAGGCATGGGTTGGGTTACAACAAATTCACCTACTTCATTTATCAGGGAATTACCGTTTTCATCAAAAGCCTGCAGATCCACGCCCAGGTGAGGCATCTGAATGACGCCGGCTTTTACTGGCAGGCCTGGCATTGGTCCACAGAAACCATTACAAATATCAGTGCCGCCACTGCCAGGTGCAACATACAAATCACTTTTTACATTGTCGTAAAACCACTTTGTACATTCTGCTGAAACTACTGAACCGGCCAGCATAATTGATTCAAGTTTTTCAAAAGCAAACTTGTCCTTGGGGACCAGCCCCATATTTTGCTGCATCTGCTGCAGGGTAGGACTGGCACCAAACAGGACAGCACCGGCATCATCACACATTTTCCAGAGAGCATCGGGTTCCGGATAGGTGGGATTGCCGTCATAAAGAATAGGGCAGGCATCGTAAAGCAGTGAGCTGATGACGAAGTTCCACATCATCCAGCCAGTGGTGGTGAAAAAGAATAGCCGATCCTGTGGCTTCAGGTTGTAATGCAAGGCGCCGAGGACATAATGTTGCAGAATGATGCCGCCATGGCCATGGACTATCGCTTTTGGCAGGCCGGTAGTGCCGGAAGAAAATAGAATCCAGAGCGGATGGTCGAAAGGCACCTGTTCAAATTCAAAATCAGCTGCCGCAACAGGCTCCTTATCGAGTAAATCATGCCAAAGAACTGAATTTTGTACTGGGGGTTCAGTATCCTGGGTGTTCAGATAGGGTAAATAGATAACGTTTTCAATACTGGGCAATGTCTCTATTATATTCTTGACCTCGGCTTTGCGGTTAAACGCTTTCCCCTTGTATTCATAACCATCAACGCAGAACAGAACCTTTGGTTCTATCTGTGAAAGACGATCAAGAACGCTGTGGGTGCCGAAATCCGGTGAGCAGGATGACCAGATGGCGCCGATACTGCTGCAGGCGAGAAGTGCAATCGCTGCTTCAGGTATATTAGTCATATAGGAAGCAACCCTGTCGCCAGGTTTGATCCCCATTTTTCTCAATTCTGTAGCCAGAACCCTGACACTATTGGCAAGTACCGACCAATCCAGTTCATTCAGGATCTGATCTTCGTTGGCAAACAGCAGGGCAGTGGTGCCTGGTTTTTCATTGCGCAGTATGTGTTGAGCATAATTAAGAGTGGATCCGGGAAACCACTGAGCTCCTGGCATGGTGCGTTTGCCGAGCACAGCGCTTGGGGGGGATGATGCTTCTATGTCAAAATAGTCCCATGCGGCTTGCCAGAAATCGTCAAGATGATCCAAAGACCAGCGCCTCATCTGGTGCAAATCATCAAATTCAACATTTCGATTTGCTTTCAGCCATTGCCGAAAGGCATTGAGGTTGGTTTTTTCAACCCACTCCTGGGAAGGTTTCCAGAGAATTTCGCCTACAGTCACCATAGATAGATCAATCCTGTCAGTTTTATTGCCGCTTTTTTAAGGCGGCAATATTATCATTCTCACAGGTCAGGGTCATTATGATTCCCGGTGTAAATTCATGCAGGTAAAAATTGTGAAGTTAACTAAGGCAAAATTCTGGCAACCTGTATAATCGCCTGATATTTGCAGTTTGGCAGTCGGATATTCGAAACATGAAAAATAAAATGCACTTTTTGGTGGGAACCATTTTAATCAGCATGCTGGTGGTGGGTTTAACCTGGATAATTATCACGGTAAACAGTGATATGCAGATCCCTGAGCTGGATAATGCACTTGCAGAAAGAGGGCTGGAGCTTGCACAGAGTAACGGCTGCGTAGCCTGTCATAGCCTGGATGGCGGTATAGGTATCGGGCCAACGTGGCTGGGTATGTATGGCAAAACAGAAACTCTTAAGGATGGTTCAACTATTGTGGTGGATGAGGATTACATTATTGAATCCATAGTCAGGCCTGATGCGAAGCAGGTTCAGGGTTTTGAAAACCTGATGGTGCGTTATTTTCTCTCCCCGGAAGATTTGCAGGCCCTGGTTGAATTTACCCGCCAGCTGGCCGTGCAGGAACCTTGAGTCACTGGTGCCAGAAAATGATTCAGCGCTTTTCATCCTTTGAATTTCTTCTGGCGGCGCTTGCAACTATCCTTATCACAGCCTGTGAAGTAAAAACAGATGAAAGCTCTGAGCAGGCTAATGCCCGGCAGGCATTTCTTGTTGAACGTAATAACGCATTGGAGAACTTTCAAGCCTGTAGCAGAACAGCTACCACTGTATTGGCTGCTGTTGTTGCTGAAAGTCTTTGCACCTCATTTAAGGTTCCGGAAAATTATTCTGTCCCCGACGCCCGCCAGATTGATCTTAAAGTGATGGTTATTCCTGCTCTGAGTGATCTGCCAGAACCAGATCCACTGTTTCTGCTTGCCGGTGGTCCGGGCCAGGCTGCGACAGATCTGCTGCAATTAGCACAGGTTTTTTCCCGTGTTCGTACCGATCGTGACATTGTTCTGGTTGACCAGCGTGGCACCGGGGAACTGAGTCCTTTTGATTGCCAGATGGATGAAGAACAGGCAGAAGAATTTGTAGCGCAGGACCCGGACTTTGAAGAAGTCATGGCTGCGCAATTACAGATTTTGCGGGATTGCCTTGAGACGATGGAGGCTAGTCCGCAGTTTTACACCACCGATATAGCGATACAGGATCTGGATGCTGTCAGGGCTTTTCTCGGATATTCCGAATTAAATTTATGGGGTGCTTCCTATGGGAGCAGAGCCGCATTGGCTTATTTACAGGCATATCCGGAAACCACCAGAAGTGTAATTATTGATGCCGTTGCCCCAACAGCCATTGCCTTGCCTTCGTTTAGTGAACGTGATGCCAGCGCCTCTCTGGAAAAAGTTTTCCATGACTGTGCTGGAGACGATCAATGCAGGCAGACGTTTCCTGATCTGGCGCTGCACTACAGCCAATTACTTGAAAAGCTGGCATCCCCCCAAGCAGTGACCCTCATTAATGATGCAGACCTTAGTGCCATTGAAACCAGCATCGAGGATTTTGAATTTCTCAATATCCTGCGTCAGGTACTTTACAGTCGGGAAGCACAGCGCCTGATTCCATTAATTATTGAGCAGGCCTGGCTGGGCAATTACAAACCACTGTTTTCGCTTAGTGCCCAGTATTCCGAGAGCCAGATTAATCAGGGAATGTTTCTCTCGGTTATTTGTAATGAAGATTATCCTTTGATAGATCAGGCCGCTCTCAACGACAGCGAGTATCTGCTTGAATCCTCCATGTTTAACAGTTTTGTTTACGAAGCCTGTGCCATCTGGCCAAAGCGCGAGTTGCCAGAGTCCTATTATGAAGCAGTCAGCCAGGACAAACCGGTGCTGATTTTTTCAGGAACCCTTGATCCGATAACGCCGCCGCAGTGGGGAGAATTGGTGGCTGCAGCCTTGCCGGATGCCAGACATTTAATCCTGGAAGGATTTGCCCATGGCACGCCCTTTACCCAATGCACGGCAACAATCATGAACAGCTTTATTGAAGCGGGAACTCTGGCAGATCTTGATAGCGAGTGTGTCAGCCGCTTCGCGAGACGTCCTTTCTTTATCACGCCGGGCGGCGGGAGTAGTACCAGCAATGATTGAAGTGAAGCACCTTTGCAAACATTTCAGGGATATAGTTGCCGTTGATGATGTGGGCTTTACTGCCCGTAATGGCGCTATTACCGGGCTTCTCGGTCATAACGGTGCTGGAAAATCCACAACCTTGCGCATTCTGTATGGCTTGTTAAAAGCCGACCAGGGCAGTGCAGTGGTAGATGGTGTAGATGTTGTTACTGACTCTCTTAAAGTACAGGCCAGCATTGGCGTGATGACTGATGCCCATGGTCTGAATCCCCGTCTTACCGGACGCGAACATATCGAATATTTTGCACGCCTGAGAGGCATGGAAGAAGGTCTTATCCAGAAGCGAATTGATGGACTGATAGAAAAGCTGGATATGGGTGAAATTGCAGATCGGCGGGCAGAAGGCTTCTCGCAGGGTGAGAAAATGAAAGTCTGTCTGTCGCGTTCGCTGGTCCATGATCCGCGCAATCTGATCATGGATGAACCTACCAATGGTCTCGATGTGATGACCACGCGCAGTGTCAGAACTATTTTACAAAGGCTGAAACAGGAAAATAAATGCATCTTGCTTTCTTCCCACATAATGCAGGAGATAAGCGCTCTTTGTGATGAAATCATCGTCATTGCCGAAGGCAAAGTGCTGATGCAGGGCAGCCTGGATGAGCTGGCCCGACTTACCAAAGAAAGTGACCTTGAAGAGGCTTTCATGAAAATCACGAGGCAAGCCTGATGTGGTCTGTGGTTACCCGCAAGGAACTCCGGGATGCCTTGAGGGATCGGCGTGCTCTTGCGGCGTTGTTATTGTTTCCGCTGTTAGGGCCGGTGATGATCTATTTTATGTTCAATATGCTCATCGATATTGCAGAAGACGCCGAGGAAATCAGCTTGCCTGTGGTTGGTGCTCAATATGCTACTGATCTGATTGATTATCTCCAGCAAAATGGCATTGATATCGACAATATGCCATTGAATGCGAGTCCTGCCAGTGTCGGTGATTTTTATTCGCAGGCACAACTTGACGAAATTGATCAGTCTATCAAGAGGCGACGTTTTGATTATGTACTGGTGATCCCCCCTGCCTTTGATGAACTCATCGGCGCTTCCAGGCGCAGTAATGTGGAATTGCACATGGAAAGTACGCGCACAACCTCATCGCCAAAAATCAGCAGAATAAGTAGCCTTATAGATGCCTGGGCAAGGGAAACCGCTGCCTTGAGATTAATTGTACGTGGAATAAATCCGGACATTATAGCGCCGGTGTCCATCGTGCGGATTGATGTGGCGAGCCAGCAGTCGCGGGTTCAAAGTATTCTCGGTATGGTGCCGTTTTTTGTAATTATGGCCGCTTTTGTCTGCGGCATGGGGGTGGCGGTAGATGTCACTGCCGGCGAACGTGAGCGAAAGTCACTGGAGCCACTACTGGTTAATCCGGTACCACGTTACACCATTGTTATCGGAAAATGGATGGCCGCTGTATTGTTTTCGGCCACTGGATTGGTTCTGGTGATGATTTTGAACTTCTTCAGTCTCAGTCAGGTTCCTTTGGAAGAAGTTGGTATTGTGTTTAATTTTGGACGCCTTGAAACAGTCGGGGTACTGGTGACAACACTGCCACTGGCGTTTTTTGCCCCTTCAATCCAGATTTTTGTCGGTATCTTTGCCAAATCTTTCAAGGACGCCCAGGCTTATTTATCCTTCATCATGCTGCTGCCAATGGCACCGTTTTTTTTCAATATGTTTAATACCCAGGATCGGGAGTTCTGGATGAATTTTGTGCCGATGCTTGGGCAGCATATGCTGCTGACTGATGTGGTGCGTGGCGACACACCGGACATCATCGACTTTATTCTGGCAGGAATGTCGCTGTTGTTTTATTCGATGATATTTATTTTTGGCGCTTCCCAATTAATGAAAAAAGAAAGAATAATTTTCACCTGAGTTGTGAGGCCTGTGCCTTTTGACAATTTATGCGTGCTCCCTGATATGAGATTTCAGGTCGACAATCACTTTTAACGTAATTAATAACATAAGTGCCAGCAAACGCGAATCAAGCGCCAGTACCAGAAAGCCACCGATAATTAACGTCACATGCATTATCATGATCCTGCTATAAGGTTTATGCATCTGATCCTTGATATTCAGTCTCAGGTATTCTTTTTTGTTGATAAAATTCTGCTTGAATGAAAAACCGTGACTGATGAACAACGCAACAACCGCGACCCACATGGATTCAAAAATGGCGAGGACTTCTGGAATAGATGCTGATGCTCCTTCATTTTCTATAAACAAGCCAAAGATAAACATGAGATGGACCGCCATGAAAGCGCCAAAGTGTCCGATAAAAAAAATACTGTAAAAAATGGCTACCGGTCCAGAAATTCGCAGCATTTTAAGGATATTAAAAAGCGCAATAATCGCGCTTTCCAGCCAGAACAAAAGCATGATATCGCCAATGTCCCAACCAGCCAGAATCACCCCGCCAATTGGTATCAGGTTGGCGGCAACCAGCAGATAAAGGCTGGCTTTGCCGGTTGCGCTGTTCTCTGATGGAGTGACTGATTCCATTGGTTCGGAATTCATCGCTGCCGTATTCTGTGCCAGGGCATCTTGACTTGTAATACTGTGTTCCATTTCAGTCGACAGCGATCCGGGTATCGGGTGCTCTAGTGTATGTTGAATTCTGAGTAGTAATGCGCTGGCGCGACTGGCAGATATTTGTGAGCCAAACCTGGTTGGGACGTGCCGATAGTTAAAGAGCAGATGCTTACCCCGCCATGTTGTTCCTTTCTCAGTTGGGCTTTCTTCGTAGCGCAGGTTGCTGAGATGCTTCAGGGGATTGCTGGTTTCTATACCCAGCTTGAACAGCTCCAGACGTAATCGGATTCTTTCTGGCTCTACAACAATTACTTCCCTGGCGAAGAGCATTGCAAGCAGGATCAGAGCGAGTATTACAATGCCTGCAGACCAACCAATAGCCCAGAACAAGTTAAAAAGAAATGCGGTGAGATCAAACAGGTCATCAACTTTACTGAAACCGAAATTCATAAAGAATAATGGCATGCTAAAGCAAAACAGAAATACTGAAATAAAGAATATTGCCGGCCATGATTTTTTGAAGGGAAGTACTTCAGTAAAGCCCTGGTCAGGTGTTATTGGAGAACGAAAGCCAAATTTAAAACCGGGTCGATTGGCTCCCGGTTTTTTCATTTGACTGAGTGGTGAATTGGTATTTGCCATTTGCTATCAACTGAATAGTTCTCATTATTTGTATCAGCTCAGAGTGACGACTGGAAGCTCAGGCAATGACTCTCTTAAAGCAACAGCGAACTTGCTTAATGTATGAGTTCTACTGGAGCATTAGTGACCAGCCCGGCGCCATCAATGGTATCGAAAACACTGACTGTGACATTGTCCCTTACGTTGATTAGATGCTCTACCAGTTCACCGCTGGCATAGGCTTCTGCCTGATCTCTGTTGCTAAACAGATATATTCCACCAGCCATCTTGGTAGCTTCATCCACCAGCCATATTTTCCATATCAGGCCATCAATACCAGTAAATCTACTGGCTGCTTCTTCTGAATGGGTTTCGATTTCTCCCTGTGTTTCAGTATAGGGGAAGTTGATCTGAACTATCGAAGCCATAGTGTTCATCCTTTATTTTTGTTTATTCTGAAAACAACACTTTAATTAAGCTCGCGCACCTCAGCAACCCCAAACAGAAGATTATTGATTTCAGCGATTACAGGAATTTCAGGCAAAAAAAAGGGCCAGTCTCAAGGTACTGGCCCAAAGGGGGTATTGAGGGGAGAGGGTGTAGTCTTTAGCTGGCTTCGTTTTTCAGATAATCCAGCATTGTTTCTACATCAGAACAGGTAAACGGATCATCCGGGCAGTTATCAACTTTACCGGGTTCGCTAAACATCTTTTCGATTACGCCATCGTTTACTACGATGGAGTAGCGCCATGAGCGATCACCAAAGCCAAGGTTTTCCTTTTTCACCAGCATATCCATACCGCGAGTGAAATCACCATTTCCATCAGGTAACAATTTTACATTTTTCGCGCCAAGCTGTTTGCCCCACTGGTACATGGAAAAGGCATCATTCACGCTCAGGCAATAAACTTCGTCGATTCCCTGTGCTTTCAGTTCGTCGTAATGCTTTTCATAGCCAGGCAAGTGGGTGCTGCTACAAGTTGGAGTAAATGCGCCGGGCAGGGCAAAAAGTGCTACACGCTTGCCTTTGAATACTTCATCACTGGTCACATCCTGCCAGCGAAATGGATTGTCACCACCGATGCTTTCATCGCGGACACGGGTTTTGAAAGTTACTTCAGGTACTGTTGTAGTCATAATTTTCTCCTATAGAGATTCACTTGTTTTTAAATAATGGAGCCACTATAGAGAGAGTTCGGGAATAGGTGAAATATATTAACCCTATCAGCTTGATAGATGAATTCTATGCATAGAAAGAGCAGGGATCAGACGTCGCGGAAGGTAATATTTCAGCTTCGGGTTGACGCTTCAAAGCCAAGGATGATTTTTTTACGTTCAGCCCCCCAGCGATACTGGCCAGTTTCACCAATTTTTTTGATAACACGATGACAGGGAATTAGCCATGCAATGGAATTGCGCGCAATGGCTGAAGCACAGGCTCGGGTTGCGGCAGGCTTTTCTGCCAGTTGCGCCAGTGTTTCATAGCTACAAAGTTGACCATATGGAATTTTTAGCAGAGCTTGCCATACCTGTATCTGAAAATTGGTTCCTTTGAGTAACAGGGAGACTGGCTCGGTTGTTTTTGACATGTTGCCAAACAAACGCTCGTGTACGGGTTCTGTCACCGATTGATTTCTTTGAAGTTCTGAAAAGGGCCATTGTTCATGCAACCCGGATAAGCCTTGCTGTGGATTGCTGTCAGTAAATTCCAGGTGGCAAATGCCCTTATCTGTTAATGCCAGCAGGTAGTCGCCAAAGGGGGATTCATGAAATCCATAATGGATTCGCAGTCCCTGACCTTTCGCCTTATATTGACCTGGAGTGATCGCCTGGGTGTGAATAAATAAGTCGTGCAAGCGGGCTGGACCAGAGAGTCCGGCCTGATAACTGGCTTCCAGAGGCTTTACACCATTATCGAGCAACGTTTTTATGTATTCCTTGCTCAGATACTGGCTGAAGCGTTTAGGACTAATACCAACCCAGCGTTTAAACATTTTTTGAAAATGAAATTCACTCAAGCCACAGTCACTGGCGAGTTCCGCAAGGGAAGGCGGGCAGTGCCGGCTCTCTGCAAGGATATAAAGAGCGGCTTCCATTTTGTGATAAGTGGCTTTTTTAGCGGAAATTTTATCGGGTTCAGTTACCATGAAAGGTAAGCTAGTCGGTTTAGGCTAAAAAGAAAATCCGTTTCTTGCGATTTTTATCCGGTTTGCCTCTTTTGCTTTTAAAAATGAGACCATAGCCTTTTGCTGCTGAGAAGTAATAGAATCAATGTCCATGCATAACTCTTTTTCAATTCGGCAGTTCACGGGGCTTATTGCGGGTCCCTTGCTATTCTTTCTTGTGTTGTTTTTGCCGCTGCCGGAGGGGATGACGCCCCAAGCTTCCCGTGTTGCAGCGGTCGCCCTGTTAATGGCCTGTTTCTGGATGGCAGAGACTGTTCCCATCCCGGCTACTGCCATGCTTCCAATTTTTATGTTTCCGGTTCTGGGGATTATGCCAACCCCTCAAGTTACCCAGGCCTATGGCAACCAGATACTGTTTCTGTTTATGGGTGGCTTTCTTATTGCTGTAGCTATGCAGAAGTGGAAATTGCATCGCCGTATAGCATTGAACGTGATTCTCAAGGTTGGCAGCAGTCCTAATCGTCTGGTGCTTGGCTTTATGTTGGCGACAGCACTTCTTTCCATGTGGATCAGCAATACCGCTACAGCCATGATGATGACACCAGTGGCCATCGCGGTGATCGAGCAGTCGCGACTTGACAGGGCGCGTGAGGCGCAGACAGATGATTTCAGTTTTGGTACGGCACTGATGCTTGGTATTGCCTACTCAGCTTCCATTGGCGGTGTTGCTACGCTGGTAGGAACGCCGCCAAATGCCATCTTGATTGGTATTATCGATACTGTGTATGGCTACGAAATTGCCTTTTTTGACTGGATGAAACTGGGAGTACCAGTGTCAATTACCATGCTGGCTATTACCTGGGTTTTTCTTACCAAGGTAATGTACAAGATGACATCGGCTGATACTCATAGTGCCAGTGCAGATAGCCATATAAGAAATGAACTGGCAGCCCTGGGAGTAATGACAGGCGAAGAAAAGAAAGTCGCTCTGGTATTTTTTCTGGTCGCCGTATGCTGGATTCTTAACGGCTTGTTTTCGATCGAAATGCTCGCTTTCGTCACTGATCCCGCCATCGCCATGAGCGGCGCTTTTATGCTTTTCATTATTCCTGCCAGTAAAGCGCAGGGTGGCTTTTTGCTGGACTGGAAAACCGCAGCCACAATTCCCTGGGACATAATCATCCTGATGGGAGGCGGGTTCGCTCTGGCATCAGGCTTTAGTGAGTCAGGCTTGACGCAATGGCTGGCCAGTCAATTAACGATTCTTCAGGGCGTGCATTTCTTTGTCCTGATTATTGTAGTGGTCCTGTTTGTGACATTCCTGACTGAAATGACTTCCAACGCTGCAACGGCGACACTTTTCATTCCGGTCATGGGTGCTCTGGCGATTACGATGAATTTGCATCCCTTTACCCTGATGGTACCTGCCGCACTGGCTGCCTCTATGGCATTCATGTTGCCGGTAGCAACCCCGCCCAATGCCATTGTGTTTGCCAGCAGACAAATTACTATTGGTCAGATGGCCAGAACCGGCTTTGTGCTCAATATTATCGGGGCATTAATTGTCAGTTCAATGAGTTACTTGTTATTGGGCCAATTGCAATAGCCCTTGCATAGTTAGAACCAGATTGCTTGTCGAAAACCGAAAAACAGGAAAATGAGCATTGGAAAATAATAAGCTGAAACTGCAGAATTTTGTGCTGGCAGCCATTTTAGTTGTCATCATATTTTATCTGTTGGTGGTGGGTCAGACTATTCTGCTGCCCCTGGTGATTGCCATAGTTTTCTGGTATCTGATCACACTGCTATCTGAAGGTTTTGGAAAGATTAAACTTGGTGAGAAACCACTGAATAAGCTTAGTCGTTATATTCTTTCATTCCTGGCTTTTTTTGCCATTATCTGGGGTCTGGTGGAACTTATCGCTATTAATATCGGTGGTGTTGTGCGGGTGGCTCCGGTTTATCAGGCTAATCTTGAAGCACGTTGGGAAAGTATTCTTGCACTTCTCCATATTGAGCAGGAGCCAACGCTGGCGCAACTGACCGAGATTGTCGACCTGGGCCAGTTCATAACAGGGCTGGCTGCATCACTGACCAATGTGGCAGCCAATATGGGTATTATTCTTATTTATGTGATTTTTCTGTTACTTGAACAAGGCAATTTCAGCGACAAGGTTGCTGCGCTGGCAAATAATGAAGAAAAGGAAAGAAGAGTCAGGTTACTGATAAAGAAAATAAACAAGGATGTGAAAAAATATATCAGCATCAAAATGCTCACCAGTACTTCCACAGGGGTGCTCAGTTATATTTTCATGAAAGTTGTCGGTGTGGATTTTGCAGAGTTCTGGGCTGTGCTTATTTTTCTGCTTAATTTTATTCCCACGATTGGCTCTATCGTAGCTACTATATTTCCATCACTCATTACTCTTGTTCAATTTGAAACCTATACCCCGTTTTTTGTCGTCCTCGGTGGCGTCACCGCAATCCAGATTTGTGTCGGCAATATCCTTGAGCCCAGATTAATGGGTAATTCACTTAATCTTAGTCCCCTGGTGATTTTGCTGAATTTATCATTGTGGGGACTTATCTGGGGAATACCGGGCATGTTTCTCTGTGTTCCATTTCTCGTTATTTCCACTATTGTTTTCTCCCATGTGCCACAAACTCGTTCTATCGCCATTCTTTTGTCCAGAGATGGACAAATTAATGACCTGATGGAGGAGTAGTTTGGGCCACAAAACATTCGCCAATATTCCCTTGGCATAAAATTTCCACGGCAAATGCAATTCAATCCAATCAGTATTAGAATATGAAGCGTATAACAGTTTTTTGCCCCTATTTGTGATTAAGCAGCAGTGTTAGAAGGAATGAAAATGCTGGTAAAACGAGCGATATCGAGCAGCATCTAGAAAGGTCAAAAAAAGACAGGCATAAGAAAAAAGTAAAACAGGTTCCAGGCATAAGGGAACTATTGGAACTTAACCTTTGTTTTTCATAATTATAGAAACGAAAAGATTCGCATTAAAAAGCAGTTTTACTAAATTAGGGGCACTCATGAATACCAATCCATTTCAGCTTAAAAGCAGGAAAATCCGTGCAGCCTTGTTGTCGAGCTCAGCATTTTTCCTGAGCCAGCTCGCATACAGCCAGGCACTGGAAGAAATCGTTGTTACCGCACAATTGCGTGAAGAAAATATCCAGGACGTACCGATAGCTGTATCTGCGCTAAGCGGCGCCTATCTTGAAGATAATTCCATCAAGGATGTGCAGGAACTGATGTGGAGTGTGCCCAGTCTGACGGTTGGTACTAACCAGAGTTCCGGCACAGGGAATTTCTCTATCCGGGGGGTTGGCACCGGTGCACAGAATTTCGGCCTGGAGTCATCAGTGGGCCTTTATATTGATGGTGTCTACCGGGCCAGGCAGGCATCACTATTTAATCAATTGGTAGATCTGGAAGCGGTCGAAATATTACGCGGACCGCAGGGTACCTTGTTTGGTAAAAACTCTGCCTCGGGTGCCTTATTACTTCGAACAGTTGCTCCTTCCCATGAGCAGAATGCATTCGCTGAAATAACCGCTGGCAATTATTCCATGATCAATTTCAATGGTGCTTTTAATCTCAGCCTCAGCGATACGCTGGCATCAAGAACCACATTATTTTCCAGCGAACGTGATGGCTATGTCGAAGTAGACAATCTTGGTGGCGCCGTTAACGACAGGTCCAGACGTGGCTTCAG
>CBFIIQ010000021.1:0-51654 GCA_965662685.1 Pseudohongiellaceae bacterium
GAGTGTTTATCCTATGACTTTTTTTGGGATGGGGTTAAATGCTATCCAACTCCGCCTTTATAATTGAAAGTGGAATTTAAAAACCAGGCATTGCCTGGTTTTTTTTTGACTGAAATTATTGCGATAATGATTAAGTGATCAATCCTGGAAATATTCAGCACTTACTCGATAGAGCCCTGGAACTGGCTGTGCCGGTTGCAAGCATGCGTCTGGCGATGGGCGGCAGTATTAATGAGGCCTATCTGGTTACCCTCACAGACCAGCGCGAAATATTTGTCAAAACCCATCGAAGAGATTGCATTGCAGGCATGTATGCTGCCGAATTCAAAGCCCTGAAGCTGTTGTCGCGCTCCAGTACTGTAACAGTCCCGAAACCGCTCTATCAGGACGAGGACTTTCTGGTGATGGAGGCTTTCAGGGAAGGGTCCGCTGCAGTGGACTGGCAGGAGCAGATGGGGCGTGGCCTGGCGTCTTTGCACCATAGTACCCGCCAACGCCAGTATGGTTTCGACATGGACAGTTACCTGGGCACCTTCAAACAATCCAACGAATGGCAGGATGACTGGATCGGGTTCTGGCGCGATCGGCGCATTGATCCTCAATTAACTTTATTGAAAGTGCTGTTATCCGTTCAGGATCCGCTTCTGAAAGCTGCAGATAAACTCATGACTCAGCTTGATAACGTGCTTGCCTGTGATCCGGAGCCCGCTGTGCTCCTTCATGGTGATTTGTGGTCTGGCAATGCGACAGCGAATCAGCAGGGTAATCCGGTGATCTTTGATCCAGCCAGCTATTACGGTCAGCGCGAAGCAGAATTCGGCATGATGCGTCTGTTCGGCGGCTTCGGGCCAAAATGTGAAGCAGCCTACCAGGAAGTCTGGCCTTTCCAGCCGGGATATGAGCGCCGCATCGAGGTTTACCGTTTGTATCACCAGCTAAATCATCTAAACCTGTTTGGCAGTGCTTATTACAATGACTGTCTGGCCACAATTCAGCGCCTGATTTAGCCTGACGCATTGCTGGCCTTTGCCCGGCCTTATCCCGCCAGTGTTTCCAATACCCGTTCCCGGGTAAATGGATACATACTCATGCGTTTACCCGTGGCATCGAAAAAGGCATTGGCTATTGCTGCAGCCGCGGCCGCCATCACTTCTTCGCCTGCACCTGACGGCGCCTCATTCAGGCGCTGGACGATGACCGGTGTGATTTCCGGGCACTGTTCGAAGCGCAGGATCGGGTAAGAGGCCCAGTCCAGAGAGGTCACATTGGTTTTGTTGAAGGTGACTTCTTCCAGCAGCATACGGCTCGCTGTCTGCACCAATTGTCCGATGATCTGGTTCTCTACATTGGAGGTATTCACCACCAGTCCGGCATCGATTGCGCCATAGAGATGAAGGATTTTGACTTCGCCACTGCGTTTGTTTACCTCGATCTCTGCCACTGCGCCGCCATAAGAGGCAAGATGAGTGCCGACACCAATGCCTCGCCCTCTAACGATAATGTCATTGGACAGGTTTTCTGCAGCAGGGCGGCGTTGCCAGTTGGCAGCTTTGGCAGCAGCATCAAGAACCCCGAGCCAGTGATATTCAGAAATATTTTGCTGGCGGAATTGCCAGGGATCCATGCCCAGCTGCCAGGCAAGATCATCGATAGCCTGTTCAGAAACAAAGGAAAAGGACAAGTCTACCGGTGAGCGTAACCAGGCGCCCTTCAGGTAGTCCAGGCCGGGCACATGGTGATTAAGTAAATAACGGTTGGGAATATCATACATGCCACCCAGGGTGCGGGGATTTATTTGCTGGGCAGGGAAGGGTGGCCATTCTGCAGCCGGCGTTCCCTTGGCGGTTTGTTCACTTGTTTCTATCAGGCTCCAGTGATGCTGCCAGCCTTCATATTCATAACTGAGCAGTTTGCCATCAGTGCCTGCCGAGATGCGGGTTTTTCCAATATGCGCCGGACCATAGGTATCCCAGCCATGTTCATCCCAGCGCATGAACTGAACCCGCACTGGCTGGCCGGCCATGCTCGACATAAGCGCGGCGGCCTGGGCAACATCGTCCCAGCAGCTGTGACCGAAAGTTCCGGCGCCATCATGAAACTGCACGCGAACCTGTTCAGTATCCATGCCAAGCAGGTTGGCAATGCTGGTTCTCGTATTATAGATATCCTGGCTTGAGCACATGACCAGGGCTGAATTTGAAGTGACATCGGCCACGGCGCAGTTCGGAGCAAAAGGCACGTGAGCCTGATAGGGACCATGGGCTTTAAATTCGGACCTGGCAAAGGCTTCATTGAAGATAGCTACATCGCCTTCCTCAACCGCAACCCTTTCATTAGTCATGCCTTTTTCCATCTGTTCGAACAGACTATCATTTCCGGGAAGGTTGTCTGGCTGTTCCCAGACAACTTCGAGTTGTCGGGCGGCTTTAACGGCGTCCCATTCCGTTTCTGCAATGACCCCAACGAAATTATTTTGTCTTAATAGCCGGGCGCCAGGAATTGAAGCAATAGAGTCTTCGTTAATGCGTATCACCTGCACGCCATCTTTGTAGGCGCCCTGACCACGGGGGCGGACAATACGGCCATGGAGCATGTCAGGCAGGCGTATATGCTGGATATAACGGTAAGTGCCTTTGGCCTTAAGGGGAAAGTCGTTACGTGGATAGGGTGTTGCTACCAGTTTGTAGTCATCAGGATTTTTGACCGGGGCGTTGCCGGAAAAAGACAGATTGAATTCTCTGTTACCGATGAGTTCGCCGTAGCTGGTGCCAAGACTATTGTTCTGGGTGCTGGTAATGATGCCGTTTTCCACTTGCAGACTACTTGCCTGCACTTGAAACTGCTCGGCCGCCATTTGCAGCAGAGCTTGTCTGGCCTCTGCCGCGGCACGTTGTATCTGGGGGCCGCCCACCCGCATGGCCGAGCTGGAGTAGGTACCCCCCTGATTTGGTGTAATGTGGGTATCAAGGCCAATGGTGGCAACTTGAGTCATGGACAAATCAAGTTCTTCTGCGGCGACCTGTAACAGTGCGGTTGAACAGCCCTGACCAAGTTCGGCAAAGCCAATAAAAACCGTTGCGCTATTGTCCTGATGAATAGCAATCCAGCTATCGATTTGATCGGGATCCGGTGGGCCAGCTACCAGTGTTTGGTTTTGTCCAAATGATACTGTCTGGAAGTTGAAATTTATAACCAAGGCGCCACCAGCTTTGAGAAGGCTGCGGCGCTTCAGCGCGACTGACGTCAGAATTTTTTTCATGCGACTTCCTCCGTGCCGCTATCATCGGGTGATTTTCGGGCAAGTTGAATTGTCAGGGCCGCTTTCTTTATCGCGCTGATTATTTTTGGATAGGTGCCACAACGGCAAAGGTGACCGTTCATAGCAGAACGAATTTCAGCGTCACTTGGGGCTGGTTTTTTCAGCAGAAGTTCCGTTGCCTTGATGATCATACCGTTATAACAATACCCGCATTGCAATGCCTGCTCTTCAATGAGGGCATCCTGCAAAGGAGTGCTTTGGGGAACCGACGCAAGCCCCGTTTGTACTGCGTAATAGGCCGTTATTCCTTCCAGTGTCGTAATCGATCTATCTTTTAAACTGGCAATCGGGGTAACGCAGGCACGTGTCTCGACCCCGTCAACAAGAACAGAACAGGAACCGCACTGCGCCAGACCACAGCCAAATCTGGGGCCCTGTAATTGCAATTCATCGGTAAGCACGTATAGCAAAGGAGTATCATCCGCTGCCTGTACTTCTATGCTAACTCCGTTAATTGTCAGACTCGCCATCATGGTCTCTCCATAAAATATTACGCCCCATACTAATATGAATACAGAGCGACTTCATCCCTGTAATGATTGGAGAATATAGACAACGAGCACAAAATATTTCTTGTCGAATTACGGATGGTTATGACATGGGATGAACCCGGCATGCTACCTTGGCGGCCTAACAGGGCAGGAGGCTATGATTGAAAAGGGTTTTTGTAAGAGCTTGTGGAGAAAATATAAAGATCGGTCTGAGATGTTTCTGCGAGAGATTCAAGGGATAACTGAGGAGGCTGGGCTGGTACTCAGCTTAAAATAACAACTATTAAAATCTAACAGTTGCCATTAGCTCTATACGGTTATCATTGGAGACCATAAAGCCATTATTGCTGTACCAGTGGCGAAGAGTACGATCATCTCCTTTAATTTCACCGGTAAGTTTACTGATATTGCTAGCCTTGCAGTACTTGATAATTTCTTTGAGCAATGAAGTCCCGACACCTTGTTGACGATAATTCTGGGCGATTTCAATCATTTTCAGTTCGTACGAATTAAGCGTATCGTGATCCGGTATATCGCGGGTATTGCCGCCTGATTTTTCAGGAGAAACGTTTCTCCTGAGTCGGGCGTAGCCGATTGGGGAGGCGTGATCGTAAACTCTGAAGACAAGCTTTTCACCGACAAAGGAAGGCGGCAATATATTTATGGTTGTCTTATGGTTTTTTTCGATGGTCACGAACTTTATTGCCCTGTTAATTAATAATATTTATTAACAATGAGTTATCAGTATAATTTAAAGTTAAATATTAAATATATACCTTCAAAGAGTAATAATAATGCAGTTAGTTGTGCAAAAGTGTGATCTGGTAGACATTTCGAGTCTTGATCATCTCTTTAATATCAAGGATTTAGATGTGTTCCTTGACACTGAAGTTTTACCACCTGACTTCGACGGCTACATCCTGCACCTGGACCAGAGCGGTCTGTCACTCAGTTCAACTGAAAATCCTGCCGTATCGCCGACGCGTGTTGATTTCACCGACGCGTCATTGCAATATCGCTTACAGACGTCGAAACGATCAGAAGGCCTGCTCAAGGCGATTGGACTGGACAAGTACTCATTGCCACTAAAGGTAATGGATGCGACAGCCGGACTGGGTACTGATGCTTACATCATGGCAGCCATGGGATGTGAAGTAACCCTGTTTGAGAAGTCAGCAGTTATCGCCGCATTGCTTGAGGACGGTCTTGCCCGCGCATCGGCAGCAGCAGATCCTGATATTAGAATGCATGTGGCCAGAATGTCATTAAATTTTGCTGATGCTGGGGATCAACTTGCGAGTATTCCCGACCGTTGTACTGACACAGCCGATGGTTCAGTTTTGGCTGATAAGCCTGATGTCATCTATCTGGATCCCATGTTTCCGGCCAGACAAAAAACGGCAAAAGTTAAAAAAGATATGGCACTGCTGCAAAATATAGTGCCAATAAATGAAGACATCGAATCACTGCTTGAAAAAGCGCTGGGCTGTGCTGGAAAGAGAGTGGTGCTCAAGCGTCCTGGCAAGCAAAGTAAGCAGGCAAACCCCAAACCTGACTTTCAGGTACCCGGCAAATCATGCCACTTCCAGGTTTTTCTGATCAAGTGATTCTGCTGGAGAAGTGAATAGGGTAAGGGGCTGGATAGGAGTGCTGTGCTCTCAATAAATTAGCGCAATATGTTTTTCAGAATCCTTTCATAAATTTGTGAAAGCCTTTCAAGGTCATCCACAAGTACTTCTTCATTTGCCTTGTGTATGGTGTTATTACAGGGCCCAATTTCCACCACCTGCGCACCAGCTGGCGCAATAAAGCGGCCATCACTGGTTCCACCGCCTGTGGAAAGCTGGGTTTCCACGGTGGTCACTGCAAAGATGGCCTGTCTCACAGCATCAGTGAGTATTCCTTCTTCTGTTATGAAGGGATTGCCTGATAGTTGCCATTCAATACTGTAGTCACTGTAATGCTGATTAAATATAGCTTCAGTTTGCTTTTGTAATAACTCAGCGGTTACTTCAGTAGAGAAGCGAAAGTTAAACAGGGCTGTCATTTCGCCAGGAATAACATTGTTGGTGCCTTCTCCGGCATGAATATTGGAGATCTGAAAGCTGGTGGGGGGGAAATAATCATTACCCTGATCCCACTCTATGGCGCAAAGCTCTGCTAATGCAGGCATAAAATGATGAATAGGATTGCTGGCGAGGTCAGGGTAGGCAACATGCCCCTCATTACCATGAACTGACAACGTGCCATTCAGTGAGCCTCGTCTTCCATTTCGAATGACATCCCCAAGAACTTCTTTGCTGGATGGTTCTCCAACTATGCAGTAATCAATAGACTCGTTTCTGGCCTGTAGTGTTTCGACTACTCGCCGTGTCCCATCAACTGCAATACTTTCTTCATCACTGGTTATGAGGAAAGCAATACTTCCGGGATAATCCGGGTTATCTGCAATAAAACGTTCACAGGCTGTAATCATCGCTGCGATAGAGCCCTTCATGTCGGCAGCTCCTCTGCCAAATAAGCGGCCATTGCGGACTTCCGGCTGGAATGGATCAGATTGCCATTGCTTGAGATCGCCTGCAGGGACGACATCAGTGTGTCCGGCAAAACATAAGAGTGGGCCTGCTGTGCCACGACGCGCCCAAAAATTGGACACCTTGCCAAAAGGCAGGTTTTCTATGATAAATCCCATTTTTCCCAGACGCTCTGCCATGACTTTCTGGCAGCCCTTATCCTCGGGGCTGACAGATTGTCTACTGATCAGTTGGCAGGTCAGGTCCAGGGTTGCAGTCATGTCACGGGTATCCGGAAAAAGGTTCAATCTAGTTATGTGAATGAAGTTCGCTGTTAAGTTCTACAGAAGACTTGTTTGTGCGGCATTCGATGGCGCCGGTCACCGAGTTGCGAATGAACAAAAGGTCATTTTTATTTGCCAGTTCACGTGCCTTGACCACCTCAACAGCATTGAGTGCGCTATCCATAACAGTAACCTTGGCATTGGCAGTGATGTATAAGCCGGATTCAATAGTGCAGCGGTCGCCAAGCGGAAAGCCAAGCCCGGCATTGGCGCCAATCAGGCAGTTTTTGCCGATCGAAATTACCTCTGTTCCACCGCCTGACAGCGTGCCCATAATACTGCAGCCACCGCCAAGATCACTGTGGTCTCCGACAAATACACCGGCAGAAATCCGGCCTTCAATCATGGCGGTTCCTTCAGTGCCGGCATTAAAGTTAACAAATCCTTCGTGCATGATGGTGGTGCCTTCGCCAATATATGCGCCGAGCCTGACTCTGGCAGTATCAGCAATCCGGACGCCGGTTGGTACTACATAATTTGTCATCTTCGGAAACTTGTCGACAGATAATACATCAATAGTTTCATTCTTCAGGCGGGCCTCCATTTGTCGTATGGCAAGGTCTTCGATCGCCATGGCGCCCCGGTTTGTCCATGCTACATTCGGCAGTAATCCAAACATGCCATCCAGGTTTACCTGGTGCGGTTTTACCAGTCGGTGGGAAAGAAGGTGCAGCTTCAAATATACTTCTGGTACGGTTTGCGGTTTTTCATCGTTTTCCAGAATTACTGCAACCAGTGGTTCATGGTGTTCCTGAAGAACCCCCAAAAGTCTTGAAACTTCTTTATCGTTGATTTGCGAGGCGAGCAACGAGACCTTTATGGAAGGTATTTCTGTTGTCAGGTTACCGCCCTGATAATTCAGCGCTTTTAGCAGGGGTGACATTAACTCCTCTGCAGGATTGAGCCAGGGGTCAGGATAGTAAACTTCCAGATAGTTTCCTGAAGAATCCTTGGTGCCGATACCCAATGCAAAACTAAACATGGTGAAATATTCCTGTAATTATTAAGTTAAAAAATTGTCTGGATTGAAAAGTAAATCTGGTAAAAGATGCGAATTATAGCAGGGATTTATATTCTGCTTCGTCAAAGCCAACAATTACTGTTTTATCTGAAATCAGCACAGGGCGTTTTATAACAGAGGTATTTTCTTTCATGATTTTGATGGCATTTGCTTCATTGATGTTGTTTTTAATGCTGTCGTCCAGTTTGCGCCAGGTGGTACCACGTTTGTTGATCAAGGCGGCGTAACCAAATTCCTTGCACCAGTGTTTCAGAATGTCCGTGTCGATCCCGACTTTCTTGTAATCATGGAACTCATAACTGATATTGTTGTTGTCCAGCCATTTTCTGGCTTTCTTGATGGTGTCACAGTTGGGGATACCATAAAGTGTTGTCATCGTGGCTACCTCTGCCTGGCTCTGGAATTGGTTTCTGGTATGGAGTGAATTCAGGGTGCGATTTCGGCGTCCAGTTGTTTTTTGATTTCATCCTGTAACTTTTGCCCGGCTATTTCATCGGTAATTGGGTTGTTACTGGAGTCCGTAATAAAAAAGACGTCCTCCACACTTTCGCCAAGTGTCGTAATTTTTGCATTGTGCAAAGTGATATCCATCGCTACAAAGATGCCGGCGACTTTCGCCAAAAGCCCGGGCCTGTCGCTACACAGCACTTCGAGAATAGAGTAGGGGGTGTGCTGATGATTGCTAAGCGTTGTCTCGGTTCTGTGCGTGAATTGACGGTGTTTCCTTGAGGGTCGGTGTTTCTCTGTGGGCTTGAGCGCTTTGTCAGAACTTACATAGACATGCAGGGTTTTGTTAATTTCTTCCAGACGTTGCGGGTTTTTGCCAATCGGCTTGCCATTGCTCTCCAGCACCATGAAGTTCATCATGGAGTAGTCGCTATCCGTGGTATAAATACGAGCATCCTGAATATTGAGGTTTAGTCGATCAAGTGCTGTCGCAATATTGGCAAACAGAAAATGGGAATTCTGTGTATAGATGAAAAATTGGGTAGCACCTTCATTTTTGTTTTCAGCGTTGTTTTTGATCAGTATTAGTGGCGTCACATTGCTTTTGTGCTTGGCAATAGCGATGGTTTGCCAGGAAATATCCTGCGGCGATTCGCGCAGAAAATAATCTTCACTCGGATTATTCCAGATATCACGCACCTGCTTGCCGGTGAGTCCGGCGCTTTCCAGAAGTGCAATGGCGCTCTCCTGATTTTCCTTGATAAGTTCAGCCTTGCCTACAGTTTCTTCCAGTCCCTGGCTCAGTGCACGTTTTGTCAACTGGTAAAGATTGCGTAATAGTGATGCGCGCCAGGTATTCCACAGAGTAGTGTTGGTTCCATTGATGTCTGCGACAGTCAGGACATATAAATAGTCCAATCGGCATTGGTCCCCTACATTAAGCGCAAATTTTTTCACTACTTCGGGATCTTGAATATCTTCACGCTGGGCAACACTGGACATTGTCAGATGATGTTCTACCAGCCAGGACACCAGTGCGGTGTCCCACTTGCCCAGGCGATGGCGCCGGCAAAACAATTCTGCGTCCCGTTTTCCCAGTTGCGAATGGTCGCCGCCACGACCTTTTGCAATATCATGATAAAGGCCGGCGATATAAAGAAGTTCGACTTTGGGTAGACGATGGAATAATGCTGCTGCGACTGGAAACTTTTCCGCGGCCTCTGGATGCCGAAAACGACGCATATTTTCCATCACCTGGAGAGTGTGATCATCAACGGTATAGATATGGAAAAGATCGTATTGCATCTGGCCGATAATTCGACCAAATTCTGGCAGGTAAGCCGGAAGGATGCCGTAACGTTTCATTTCCCGGAGTCGACCTACCATCATGTGTGGTGAGCGCAGAAGTTCCATGAACATGGAAATATTACGTATATCACGACGATAATCATTATCTATGATGTGCCGATTGTTTCGGATAAGTCGAATAGTGGCAGCTCTGATTCCCTCTATTTTTTCGTTTTGCGCCAGCAACACAAAAATTTCTATCAGTGCAAAAGGGGTTTTTACAAAAACATTCTCATTTTTTACTTCAATGTAATTGTTTCTTATTTGGAATCTGTTATTGATAGAAATGATTTTTGCCCGTTCCTTTGAACGGATGATTTCTTCATCAAACAGTTGCAACAGTACATCATTGAGTTCGCGCAGTGTCAGCACGAAGCGGTAATATTCCTTCATCAGTTTTTCTATGGCGAGACTGCTTTTATCATCCTTGTAGCCAAAGATCTGTGCCAGTGTTCGCTGGTGCTCAAACAACAGGCGGTCTTCCCTGCGGCCACTAATCATATGCAGGCCATAACGGATTTTCCAGAGGAAGTTTCTGCCCTTGATGAGGTCGTGGTATTCGTTTTCTTCGAGAAATTTTCGTTTCACCAGGTCGCGAAAATTACTGGCACCAAAATGGCGTTTTGAAATCCAGCCAATAGTCTGGATATCCCGTAAACCGCCGGGTGCCTCTTTCAGGTTAGGTTCCAGGGCATACTCAATATCATTTTGCTTGCGATGTCGATTTATCTGCTCATCTTTTTTAGCCTGGAAAAACTGCTTGGGTTTCCAGACTTTTTTCTTTTCTATCTGCGACATAACGGTATCGAGTAATGCCGGGTTACCGTAAAGGGTCCTTGACTCAATTAGTGCGGTTGCGACGGTGATATCTTTGGCCGCTTCTTGCTGGTTTTCCTTAATGGAGCGAACACTCTGACCGATTTCCAGGTTTATATCCCAGAGAAAAGTAAGAAAATGCTCGATATCTTCCTTGTATTTAGACTTGTCGCTTTTCGTCAAAAGAATCTGGATATCAATGTCGGAATGGGGGTGCAGTTCGGCACGGCCATAGCCTCCAACAGCAATCAGGCTTATGTCGTCAGCATCTTTCCAGTCATATTGCTGCCAGGCATTAATGAGCAGCTGGTCAACAAACCAGGTTTCATCCTTGATTATGCTTTCGATATCGTTTTTCTGGGTAAAACGTTCGTCGAGAATCTTGCGAGCATTTTGCACGGCATTACGATAACAGCTGATTGTCGAGTTGCCAGCTGCTATAGCCTGATTGAATTGCTCGGCACTGAAAAGTTTTTTCCGGTTTTTAGTAATGGGCACGTTGGCTGTAATTATGTTCAAGTTAGAATTGCTCTTCCTTGCGACGTGTTAATACCTCACAGCCATCGGAAGTCACTGCAAGAGTATGTTCCCATTGGGCCGAGAGTCGTCGGTCGCGTGTTGTAACGGTCCAGCCGTCCTTGCGGGAAAGTTTGGTGTGTCGGGTTCCGGCATTGATCATTGGTTCTATTGTAAAGGTCATGCCTTCCTCAATAACAAAGCCTGTTTTGGGGATTCCATAATGAAGTACCTGCGGCTCTTCGTGGAAAACTCGGCCAATGCCATGACCGCAATATTCTCTCACTACAGAGTAATGGTTGGATTCCGCATACTGCTGAATAATATTACCGATATCTCCGAGGGTAGTCCCGGGGCGGACAATGTCTATTGCCTTATACAGGCATTCCTGGGTTATTTTCACCAGCTTTGCTGCGTGGGGAGGCACTTCGCCAACAAGAAACATCTTGCTGGTATCACCATGAAAACCCTCTTTAATCACGGTTATATCAATATTGACGATGTCACCTTGCTTTAACAGCTGGGTGTCGCTTGGTATGCCATGGCAAATGACATAGTTTGGCGATGTACATATAGATTTTGGAAAGCCGTTATAGTTAAGCGGGGCAGGGATTGCCTGCTGTACATTGACTATGTAGTCATGGCAGATCCTGTCCAGTTCGCCGGTACTTATACCTGGAACCACATGAGGCTCTATCATTTCGAGAACTTCAGCCGCCAGTCTGCCAGCAGTTCGCATCAGCTCAATTTCGTTCGGGGTTTTGATTGTTACAGCCATGATATTTTCTAAGCAAAGACCGCTATTTTATTTCAACTGGGCGCACAAAGGAATTAACCTTTGAATTTATCTTTCACAAGGATCATACGTGCGGGGCAGGCCAGCAGTTTTATCGAGTTTGGGCAAGTAGTCGATGGAAACGCTTAACTTACGGATAACTAAAGATAATCTTTAAGTTGCTACGGCTTTATGGTATAAAGCCGCACGTTTTTCCCCAAGGGGCTGGAACGAAATCAAGAAAATTAATTTAATTTAACTAAACTTAAACTGTCACACATATATCAGCACTTTGAACCGGGTGCCACAAATCTGTTAAATATCAATTAGTTAAAAAAGCTAAAAGATCTTTATCAACAGGTTGCAGGTTGGTTTCAGAGGATATATGGAGGCTTAACCCAAGGACATAGTATGACTTCTGTAAGCATGAAAGAAATGTTGCAGGCTGGTGTGCATTTTGGACACCAATGCCGCTACTGGAACCCAAAAATGGATCAATACATTTTCGGGGCCCGCAATAAAATCCATATCATCAATCTCGAACACACACTCCCTGCACTCAACCAGGCTCTGGATCAGGTAAAGCGCATGGCCGAGCGCAAGCAAAAAGTACTTTTCGTTGGTACCAAGCGTGCAGCTAGTAAAATCATCAAAACTGAAGCGATCCGCGCTTCCATGCCCTATGTCGATAATCGCTGGCCGGGCGGGATGCTAACTAACTACAAGACTATCCGTGCATCAGTTAAAAAGCTCAAAGACCTGGAAATCCAGTCTACCGATGGCACTTTTGAAAAATTGACCAAGAAAGAGGCATTAATGCGTCGCCGCGCCCAGGAAAAACTGGAAAAAAGTATCGGCGGAATTAAGGATATGGGCGGACTGCCTGATGCACTTTTTGTTATTGATGTTGATCATGAGCGTATTGCTATCACAGAAGCGAATAAACTGGGCATTCCTGTAATTGGAGTTGTTGATACAAACAGTGACCCTGACGGCATAGATGTAGTTATTCCCGGTAACGATGATGCCATTCGTGCAATCAACCTCTATGTTGCTGCGCTTGCCGATGCCTGTATAGATGGACATGGTAAGGCGCTTTCAGAAGCAGAAGCTAAAAAAGGCGAATTTGTTGAGCTTGATGATGACTCGGCAGATTCAAAAATCAAGGTCAAAACCAAGGCCAAAGCCAAGGCTAATGTTGAAGAAGCCACTGAAGCAGTAGAAGAAGTTGAAGCGGAAGCACCTGCAGCAGAGGCTGCGCCTGAAGTTGAAGTTGCTGAAGCTCCTGAAGAGACTGTTGCAGAAGAAAGCACTGCGCAGGCGGATGAGACTAAGGCCAAAGCTGCTCCTAAAGCTAAAGCCAAAGCCGCACCTAAAGCAAAGGCTAAGGCTAAAGCTAAAGCAAAGGCAGAGCCAAAAGCCAAAGCAGAGCCAAAGGCCAAAGCAAAGACTAAAGCTAAAGCCAAGGCCAAAGCCAAAGCCGAGTAATATTCAAATAACTCAGCGACAAATAATTTTCGGGGGCTGCTTGTTGCAGCTCCCCGGAAAACTCAAGTTTAGAATACGTGAGGGAGGCCAGATATGGCAGACATTACAACTTCATTAGTTAAGGAATTAAGAGAACGTACCGGCCTGGGCATGATGGATTGCAAAAAAGCCCTGCAGGCTGCAGATGGTGATATTGAAAAAGCAATCGAGGACATGCGCAAGGAAAGTGGCCTGAAGGCAGCAAAAAAGGCAGGTAGAACGGCTGCAGAAGGTCTTGTCCTGACGCGAATCGCTGATGACAACAGTTATGGCGTAATGGTTGAAGTTAACAGTGAGACAGACTTCGCTGCTCGTGAAGATAATTTTGCCGATTTTGCCAATACCGTTGTGGAAACTGTATTCTCCAAAAAGACTAGCGATATTGATGCGTTGATGGCATCCGGGCTGGAACAATCAAGGTTGGCTCTGGTTCAGAAAATAGGTGAAAACATCAGTGTGCGCCGAGCGGTAATGCAGGAATCGGAAGGGGCCATTGTCGGTTGTTATGTGCACTCCAATAACAAGATTGCTGTACTTGTAAACTTGCGTGGTGGTGATGCTGATCTTGCCAGAGACGTGGCGATGCATATTGCTGCTGTTAACCCGATGGTTGTTTCTGCAGAAGATGTTCCTGCCGAAGTTCTTAGCAAGGAAAGTGAAATCTATACGGCACAGGCTGCTGAAAGTGGCAAGCCAGCTGATATCGTTGAAAAAATGGTTAGCGGTAGGCTTAGAAAGTTTGTTGAGGAAGTCAGTCTTCTTGACCAGGCTTTTGTCAAAGATCCTGATGTCAAAGTGGGCAGCCTGGTAAAAGATGCTGGTGCTGAAGTAATTTCCTTTGTCCGTTATGAAGTTGGTGAAGGCATCGAAAAGAAAGAAGAAGATTTTGCTGCTGAAGTTGCTGCCCAGTTGAAGCCTAAAGACTAGCAGCAATTCGTGCAGGTCAGACAGAGAGTAAAACCGGCTGCGATGCAGTTTAAAAAGTTCAATTGGGGCTGAAGAAATGGCAACAAAAATCCGCAAGTACGACAGGATACTGTTAAAACTGAGTGGTGAAGCCCTGACCGGAAGTGCTGAATTTGGTATCGATCCAAAAGTACTTGACCGAATGGCGATGGAAATTGGCCAGTTGGTTGAAATCGGCGTCCAGGTTGGACTTGTCATAGGTGGTGGTAATCTTTTCCGTGGGGCAGCGTTAAGTGCTGCAGGAATGGAGAGGGTTACCGGCGACCACATGGGTATGCTGGCAACCGTGATGAATGCGCTGGCAATGCGTGATGCACTGGAACGAGCCAGCATCTCTACCAGAGTAATGTCAGCTATACCCATGAGTGGTGTTGTTGAGCATTATGATCGACGCACTGCGATCAGACATCTTAAAGATGGTGACGTGGTTATTTTTTCAGCCGGTACCGGCAATCCATTTTTTACAACAGATTCTTCTGCTTGCTTGCGCGGAATTGAGATTAATGCCGACCTTGTTCTCAAGGCAACTAAAGTAGATGGAGTATATTCTGCTGACCCGGTTAAAGATCCAACTGCAGAAAAATATGATCGTCTTACTTTTGATCAGGTTCTGGATAAAAAGCTTGGTGTAATGGATCTTACCGCCATATGTTTGAGTAGAGATCATAACCTGCCGGTTCGTGTATTCGATATGAATAAAGCTGAAGCTCTTTTTAATATTATTGTTGGTAAGGACGAAGGAACCTTGATAGAGAGGGGAGAATAAGATGATTGATGAAATTATTGCAGATGCCAGAGATCGAATGGAGAAGAGTCTGCACAGTCTCGAGTCAGCATTCAACAAGATTCGAACTGGCCGTGCACATCCCGGAATCCTGGATAGTGTGATGGTGAATTATTACGGCACTGAAACGCCTATTCAGCAAGTAGCAAATATCACCATTGAAGATGCCAGAACTATCGCTGTAACTCCTTGGGAAAAAAATCTCCTGGGCGATGTTGAAAAGGCAATAATGAAATCTGATCTTGGACTTAATCCTTCAAATAATGGTGATGTTATCAGACTGCCAATGCCGGCACTTACCGAAGAAACGCGAAAAGAATATACCAAACAGGCCAAACATGAGGCTGAAAATGGTCGTATTGCCGTACGTAATATACGTCGTGATGCCAATAGTCAGACTAAAGAGTTATTGAAAGAGAAAGCAATCAGCGAAGATGAAGAAAGAAAAGCTGAGCAGGATATACAGAAGCTCACGGACAGTTTCATAGCAAAGATTGATGCCAAATACGATGAGAAGGAAGTTGATCTTTTAACGATCTGATTCCTGGTCACCACTGTATATGTCACCTTCAAAAAGCATTTCAATCAGGGCTGACAACAAGCGGAAAAATAACTTGCCCCGTCATATTGCAGTGATTATGGATGGTAATAATCGCTGGTCCAAACAGCATAATAAAAGCGGGGTATCCGGTCATCGCGCAGGAGCGATCACTGCCAGAAACCTTGTTGAACATTGTCTCAATAGAAATATCGAAGTTCTCACTTTATTTGTCTTCAGTAGCGAAAACTGGTTACGGCCAAAAAAAGAAGTTAATAGCCTGATGGCACTTTTTTTGAATGTGTTGCAGAAGAATGAAATCAGCAAACTGCACAAAAAAAATATTAAGGTAAGATTTATTGGAAGCCGAAATCGCTTTGCCAGCAAATTGTTAACCTTAATGGAAAATGCAGAAAGATTGACTGAAAAAAATACCGGCATGACTGTTGTGGTCGCGGCTGATTATGGTGGGCACTGGGATATGACAAATGCCGCTAGAATTATTGCTGAAAAAGTAGAGCTTGGTGAACTAAATGCCAAGGATATTGATGAAGAAACAGTGTCTGCCCATATGGCCTTGTCTGACTTACCTATGCCGGACCTCTGTATTCGAACAGGTGGCGAGCAACGTATCAGTAACTTTCTTTTGTGGCAGTTTGCCTATACGGAATTATATTTCACCGAAACTTACTGGCCTGATTTCGACGAGACGGAATTGGATATAGCACTGGATGATTTCGCTGGCAGGCAACGCCGTTTTGGCAAGATCAGTGACCAGGTAGAATCGACTTAACCATGTTAGCCCAGAGAGTCGCTACCTCTATTGTTCTGCTTGTTCTGATTCTCTCGGCAGTTTTCTATTTTCCACCAACTTATTTTGTATTATTTATTAGCCTGGTCATGGGTATAGCCATTTGGGAATGGTCCGCTCTGGCAGGATTTTCATCCATGCTTGCCCGCTTATGTTATGTGCTGGTAATGATAATACTGATGGCAATCATTAGAGTATCGCAGAGCCCTTTAACAATCGTACTCCTGCTGGGTGGATTGTTCTGGATTATTGCTTTTTTGTTCATATTTATTTTCCCGGCAGGGAGAACAATCTGGGCAAATAATCCGGTTTTAATTCTTGCAGGAGTCCCGCTGTTTATTCCAGGCTGGCTGGCTTTTACTTTTTTGCGAAGTCAGGATCATTTTCAGTTCCTCATTCTTTTACTGTTTTTTCTGGTAGCTGCGGCTGATATTGGAGCCTATTTTGCCGGCCGCAGATTTGGTAAGCACAAACTTGCGGTGCTGGTAAGTCCCAACAAAACCTGGGAAGGATTTTTTGGCGGTATGCTTGCCTGTATGCTGTTGGTAATAATCACTGCTCTGGTTTTTTCAGAAAATCTTAGTGGTCTAAATCTGACACATTGGTTGAAATTGCTAGTCAGCGCTATATTGATTTCAGTCTTTAGCGTGGTTGGTGATTTATTTGAAAGTATGATCAAACGTTTTCGTAATGTGAAAGACAGCGGAAAAATACTGCCAGGTCATGGTGGCATACTTGATCGCATAGATAGCTTGACCTCAGCAGCGCCTATATACGTAGTACTGGTTATGCTGCTGGGTAGCGAATTCCTATGAAACAGCTTCAGTCAGTTTCGATACTGGGATCAACAGGTTCAATAGGCGTTAATACCCTTAGTGTCATCGGTCAAAACAGCGACCGTTATCGCGTATTTGCCCTTTCCGCGAATACCAATGTAGAACTATTACAAAAACAATGCCGTGAATACCTGCCTGATTATGCCGTCATGCATGATACTAATGCAGCTAAACATCTTGCTTCTGCATTATCAGATACCAATATAAAAGTGTTATCCGGTATACAGGGACTTGAATATATTGCCAGCCATGATGAAACCGACTGTGTTATGGCTGCAATAGTAGGTGGTATCGGTTTGGCTCCGACATTTGCCGCTGTTAACGCAGGAAAAAAAATATTGTTGGCTAACAAGGAAGCTCTTGTTATGGCCGGTCATCTGTTTATGGATAGTGTCCGGCAGAATAATGCGATGTTACTGCCAATAGACAGTGAGCATAATGCGATGTTCCAGTGCCTGCCGGTAAATAAAAAAGCACAGTTTGGTAATAAGTCCGGGGAGGGCTTCAGTAAAATAGTGCTGACCGGATCCGGTGGCCCTTTCCTGAATACAGAGCCAGAATCCCTGATATCTGTAACGCCGGATCAGGCCTGTGCCCATCCGAACTGGGAAATGGGAAGGAAGATCTCAGTAGATTCAGCAACTATGGTAAACAAGGCGTTGGAATTAATAGAGGCCTGTTTTCTCTTTGGACTTGATGAGTCCCTGATTGAAATAATGATTCATCCACAAAGCATTATTCATTCAATGGTTTATTACCGGGATGGTTCGGTACTTGCACAAATGGGAAATCCGGACATGCGAACGCCCATCGCTTACGGACTAGCTTGGCCTGAAAGGATAAGTGCAGGAGTAGAAGAGCTGGATTTGGCTACCATATCGAGTCTGGATTTCTTACGACCCGACCTGGAAAGGTTTCCGTGCCTCAAACTTGGCAGGAAAGTCGCGGCTACAGGGGATTCAGCACCCATTATTTTTAACGCAGCTAATGAAATTGCCGTAGCAGCTTTTTTGTCTGGCAATCTCAGATTTGACCAAATTCCTGCTATCATAGACGGTACGCTGCAAATGCAGGCTGAGACTGCTGTTTTGACGCTGGAAGATGTGTTGGAAGAAGACCGCAAGGCGCGCAAAATAGCTTCCGGTTTGTTGTAGTTAAAACAGATTAACTGAGTTTAAAACTTTAATAACTCACTTCGCCGATCCTGGAGACTTTTTTTCCGGAATATTGATAGACAATATCAGATAAAAAACTGATAAAAATCTACATTTTCTGGATAATCTGGGTCCAATTGGTTGTCAAAGGTAGTTGTTAATAATTGGTGTAGTTCCTGAATATGGAAATGGCTGGCAGTATAATTTTTGACGTGATTGCCATGTTGGTGACACTCGGAATACTCGTTACTTTTCATGAGTACGGGCATTTTTGGGTCGCTAGAAAATGCGGCGTCAAGGTCGAAAAATTTTCCATTGGTTTTGGTAAGCCTTTGTTACGCTGGCGTGGGAAAAAAGTATCTGCTGCAAAGAACCCTGATTCCGATCAAGCACTTAATGACGAACTGGGCACTGAGTTTGTTATTGCAGCTCTCCCTCTGGGAGGCTATGTAAAAATGCTTGGGGAGCAGGATGTAGATATTCCTGATAATCAAAAAAAGTTTGCCTTCAATCATAAAACCCTTGCACAAAAGGCAGCCATTGTTGCCGCCGGTCCAGCAGCTAATTTTTTACTTGCGATCCTGCTTTACTGGGTCATGTTCATGTCCGGAATCAGAGATTTTGCACCCATCGTTGGCCAGATAGATGAGGCATCCTCAGCTGAACTTTCCGGGTTGCAGTACGGTGATGAAATAATCAGGGTCGATGGTAAGGAAACCCGTACCTGGCAGGAGGTCAGGAAGCAGTTGCTGGATCGTCTGGGCGAAAGTGGTAATTTGCAATTAACAGTGACCAATGAAGAATCAACTCAAAGTAGAGACGTGACTATACCTCTGGAGGATTGGTTGCAAGGTGCAGCAGAACCGGATGTGCTTGGCTCGCTCGGGATTACGCCAATATTTATGGATATCCCTCCTCGTATCGGACAACTGGAAGCGGGCGGCAGGGCGTTAGACGCAGGTTTTGAAAGTGGCGATTTAGTGTTGTCCGTTGATGGTCAGGCAGTTGATGGTTGGGATGAATGGGTTGCATTCATTCGTAACAGCCCGGAGCAGAATTTAAACGTAGTCATTGAACGTGATCAACGAACTATTGAAATAGTGCTGATGCCGGCGCAAAGACGTGACGAAAATAATCAGCTCGTGCTGGATGAAAATGGAAATTCCCAAGGCTATATCGGAGCCGGCGTAGAACTTCCGGTCTTGCCCCAGGAAATGATTCGTGAAATTCAGTTCAACCCTGTTACAGCGTTTATTGAAGCGGTAAAAGAGACTTGGGAAAACAGTGTTTTCGTATTGGTCGCTATAAAGAAAATGTTAATTGGTTTGATGTCGGTAAATAATATCAGTGGACCTATTACCATTGCCAAAATCGCTGGCGATTCAGCCAGCGATGGCCTGGAATATTTTATAGGATTTCTCGCTATTCTCAGTATCAGTCTGGGTGTAATGAACCTGCTACCGATTCCTGTTCTGGATGGCGGGCATCTTTTTTACTATGCCATTGAAGCAATTAGTCGCAAGCCCTTGCCCGACTATGTCCAGGAAATGGGCTTGCGTTTTGGTTTAATTATAATCGCAGGCATCATGTTCATTGCCTTCTACAATGATATCAATCGTCTGTTTTAAGGCTAATAATGATTCTGAAGTACAAAGCTACAATTTTGTCATGGTTTTTTTTGGTGTTACTGTTACCTCTCCAGGTATCAGCCCAAGTAGCTCCTCCGTCAAATTCCCAGTCTTTTACTGTTTCTGATATACGCCTTGAAGGCCTGCAGCGTATTTCTGCAACCAATGTGTTCGCCTTGCTAAATATCAGTGTCGGCGACCAGCTTACTCCACAAGATTTTGCAAACATAATTCGTGACATCGCTACTTCGGAAAATTTTGCTGACGTTGAACTGCTAAGAGAAGGGAATGTGCTGATTATTCGACTTGAAGAAAGGTCAACTATCAGTGACATCCAGCTTGAAGGTAACAAACTGATTCCTACTGAAGCCTTACTGGAAAATATGAGTAGTGGCGGCCTTGCCATTGGTCAGGTGTTTCAGCCGTCAACTCTGGATGGCATGCGATTGGCTTTACAGGAACAATATGTGGGACAGGGCAGATATGGCGCTACAGTTGACACTGAAATTGTAGAACAGCCGCGAAACAGGGTAGCTTTGAATATCAATATTAATGAGGGTGATGCAGCTAAAATCATTCATATTAATATAGTTGGTAACACGGTCTTTAATGATGAAGAGTTGCTTGGCTTGTTTGAGCTGAGAACGTCGAACTGGCTTTCCTGGATTCGTAAAGATGATCAGTACGCCCGAGAAAAAATCAATGGTGATATAGAGCGACTGACATCCTATTATATGGATCAGGGCTATATTAATTTTGACATAACATCGACTCAAGTCTCGGTAACGCCGGCCAAGGATGAGGTCTATATCACTATTAATATTTCCGAAGGTGATATCTATACCATTGATGAAGTTGAGTTGGCCGGTGACCTGGTTGATTCTGAAGAAATTCTCAGATTGATGATTCAGTTGCGCAAAGGTCAGGTTTTTTCGCAGCAACTGGTAACCAGCACGTCTGAGTTTATGACTCAATTGCTTGGTAACCGGGGCTATTTCTTTGCAGAAGTGGAAGGGGTTCCTTCCATTGATGAGGACGAGAAGACGGTAGATGTCACCTTCTTTGTTATTCCTGGGAACAGAACCTATATAAATCGCATCAGTTTTTACGGTAATACGAATACGGCTGATGAAGTACTGCGTCGGGAAATGCGGCAGATGGAAGGCGCTCCCGCTTCCAACGTTGCCCTGGAACAATCAAAGGTGCGTCTGGAGCAGCTCGGTTATTTTGCCACAGTAGACTATGAAACTTCCGAAGTGCCCGGAACCGCGGACCAGATTGACGTTGATTACACCGTTGAAGAGCAGCTTTCAGGGCAAATTGGTGGCAGCCTTGGATTTGGACAGGTTCAGGGACTTGTTTTATCGGCCAACCTGCAACAAGCCAATTTCCTGGGGACTGGCAAGAGTATTGGTGTTGGGGTCAATACCAGTGCATTTAGTACCAGTTATCAATTCAATTATTTTGACCCTTATTATACGATTGACGGTGTAAGCAGAGGCTTTGGTGTTTCCTACACCACATCTGATTTTGCCGAATTAAACCTTGCGTCCTACAGTACCAACCAATTCAATTCCAGTGTGACTTATGGCTATCCCATGGGTGAAACCCAGCGCGTATCATTTAATTTCGGCTTTACCAACACTGTAATCGATGAAGGGTTTGGTCCTGTACAGGAAATTAAATCGAGTCCTGATCTCATTCCGGGTATTGTGAATTACGTTGTTACACCACCACGGAGCCAATCCTATTTTGATCCCGTTACCGGACAAATATTTCCTATAGCGGATGCTGTTGTCGCGCCCATTACAGATCTTCCTGCTACAGCGTTCAACCAAAACCAGGGATTTCTTGATCGTGACGGGAATAAATTTAATAACCTGAATCTCTCCATTACCTGGAGTGAATCTACCTTAAACCGTGGATTGTTACCGACAGCAGGGCAGGCGCAGAGTCTATCAGCCGAACTGGTTATTCCAGGTAGCGATCTTTCTTTTTATCGTCTCAGGTATGTTTTTGATAAATATATACCAATCAGGGGAGAATGGATTGGACGTATAAATGCAAATCTTGGTTATGGGGATGGTTATGGCTCTACTGAGCAGCTACCGTTTTTCCAGAATTTCTATGCAGGCGGACTGGGAACGGTTAGAGGCTTTGAAAGGAATACTCTGGGACCGCGGGCTACTTTTCCGGAACGTTACAGGACGGCCAATACCCAATTTGTTAAAGATGCCAATGGCAATATAGCCACAGATGCGTTTGGCCAACCGGTACTGGATATAAGGTCCGATGCTGCTTATCTGCTTAGACAAGTACTGGATGAAAACGGACAACCTTTATTTGACGTGACCGGTCAGCCGGTACTCGCAGAATCCCTTGCTTCCGAGCGTTTGTTTCAGGGTAGGTCACAACCTTTTGGTGGCAATATTCAGACTACCGCGTCACTTGAACTTATTTTCCCTCTGCCATTTATAGAGGATCGTAGCAGGGTGCGCTCAGCGGTATTTGTTGATGTCGGCAACGTGTTTTCATCCTATTGCACAGAAGAACAAGAAATATCAAGCAACTGCGTGGAGTTTGATGTGGGTGAATTACGTTACTCGGCCGGGCTATCGGTAAGCTGGTTTTCTGGTGCGTTTGGAATGATGACATTCAGCCTCGCCAAACCTTTCAATACTTCTATTATTGATGAAACCGAGATTTTCCAGTTTACGCTGGGTAATACCTTTTAATACGGGAGACACTCGTTTTTTTGCAAATAATGAACTATTCGAACCTATTAAGAAAACCCTGTAGAATACCCGCCAGCAAGGCTGATTTGTCATCTCGTTAAAAAGTTTAATTGGCGGGGAATAAAATCCGCCATTCGAGCGTCTAATCGATTATCGAACTTATTATTTTTGGAGAAATATGTTGAATAAAGTTATTGGTAGTTTGATATTAACTGTTGTAATGGCTCTCGGGGCAAGTAGTGCATTTGCCCAGGATACCGGTGGGCTAAAAATAGCTGTACTTGATATGTCGACTGCCCTGATGAATTCTGATGTGGCAAAAGTAGTCAATGATGAGCTGCAGCAGGAAACTGCAGATGACCAGGAGAAAGTAAGAAGCCTGGCAACGCAGGCTCAGACTTTACAGGAGCAGATCCAGCAGGATGGAGAGGTTATGAGTGAAGCTGAGCAACGCCGCATTGTCGGAGAGCTTCAGGAATTGCAGAACCAGTATCAATTTCTGGTGCAAAAGATCCAGACTCTTATTAATGAAAGGCAGCAGCAATTTCAGCAAAGCTATGCACCGAACCTTGTTCAGGCTATTACAGAAGTAGTTGAAGAAGATGGGTATGATATTGTGTTTCGCGCTGAAGCCGCACTTCATTATGGTAATGCAATCAACATTACAGCGAGAGTCACAGAAAAGCTTAACCAGCAATAATAGAGCACAGAGACACTGACAGAACTGATTCACTGTGATTCCTGTTAGTCGAAACTGCTGAAATCTATAAATGCCAGGGCAAGTGCCTGACTGCGAGTAATGGCTACAAAAAAGAGTGGAAGAGAAAAAAAAAGAATACACACTTGGCGAACTGGCGGAGCTTCTGGATATTACCCTGCAAGGGGATTCTGAGGTAAAGGTAACAGGTATTGCCACCCTCGCAGGGGCCAACGCTGGTGAATTAAGTTTCTATCACAACCCCGCCTACATTTCTGATTTAAAAACAACAAAAGCGGCAGTGGTAATTTTACCCGCCGCAGTATCTCCTGACTGTTCTACCAACAAACTTTTAACAGAAAATCCATATTTGGCTTATGCCAAAGTTAGCCGCTTATTTGAAACGTCCTTTGACTCCATAGGGCAAATTCATCCAGGCGCTGTCATTGATAGCAGTGCTGAAATAGGCGAACAAGTTTCTATCGGCGCGAATGTCGTTATTGAAGCCAATGTTCGTATTGGTAATCATAGTATTATTGGTGCAAATGTCGTCATTGGGAAAAACAGTTGTTTGGGAGAGAACGCCCTGGTTTATCCGAATGTCACTCTTTATCATGATGTGATTGTCGGTAATAATGCAATCATCCATTCAGGTGTCGTTATTGGCAGTGATGGTTTTGGTTTTGCCCGCGACGACAAGATTCAGGTAAAAATTGCTCAACTTGGCGGAGTCAGCATTGGTAGCGATGTTGAAATAGGGGCCGGCAGTACCATTGATCGGGGTGCTCTTGACGATACTGTTATTGAAAATGGCGTCAAAATAGATAACCAGGTTCAGATTGCACACAATGTCAGGGTAGGAGAAAACACGGTTATTTGTGGCTGTAGTGCCGTTGCCGGTAGCTCAAACATTGGCAAAAATTGTATAATTGCCGGAGCTGTTGGGATTATCAATCACATCACAATCGTCGATGAAGTCACTGTGACTGCCATGTCACTGGTAAACAAGTCGATTACCAGTAAAGGGTGTTATTCTTCCGGGACCGGGCTGTCCGAATCATCACTGTGGAAGAAAAATATTGTGCATTTTCGTCATCTTGATAAGCTAAACAGTCGTTTGAAGATTATCGAAAACACTACAAATTTTAAAAACAAAAAGAATTAACAAAATAAAATTATGAGCCTTGAGCAATATCCTGCGAAAGCGGTATTGAACAAATTAACCCCCGAGTAAAGCAGGATTCCTTATGATGGATATTGGTGATATCAAAGAGTATTTACCCCAAAGGTACCCATTCCTGATGGTCGATCGTGTGGTCGAGCTCGAATTAGGTATACGTATCAAGGCTTACAAAAATGTAACCACCAACGAAGAGTTTTTCGAAGGCCATTTTCCAAGCAAGCCTATTATGCCAGGTGTGCTCATCATTGAGGCATTGGCACAGGCCGCAGGCGTTCTCGGATTCAAGTCCCAGGAAAAAAAACCTAAAGATGGTTATCTCTATTATTTTGTAGGTGCTGACAAGGTTCGCCTGAAGCGTCCAGTAGTGCCTGGCGATCAACTTATTCTTGAAGCAGAAATGGGTCCGGTTCGCAGAGGCATTTACAGATTCGTATGTCGTGCTTCGGTAGATGGCGCTACTGTCTGCGAGGCCACAATTCTGTGTGCTGAAAGGAAGGAATAATGATTGGCAATGAGCCTGTAATCGATCCTTCCGCAAAAATAGGCAAGGATGTCACGATTGGGCCCTGGACAGTTATTGGCCCCGAAGTTGAAATAGGGGATGGCTGTGATATTGCCTCCCACGTAGTCATTAAAAGTCATACCCGTCTTGGAAAAAATAATCGAATTTTCCAGTTTGCCTCTATAGGCGAGGATCCCTCAGATAAAAAATACCATGGCGAAGTCAGCTGGCTCGAAATGGGAGACAATAATATTGTTCGAGAGGGGGCAACTCTTCACCGAGGTACTGAGTCTGGTGGAGGGATTACTCGCATAGGCTCTGATAATCTGTTCATGCCCTATACCCATGTGGCCCATGACTGTATTCTCGGTAATCATATTATTTTTTCCAACAATGCCGCGGTCAGTGGTCATGTGATAGTGGAAGATTGGGCGATACTGAGCGGCTATGCTGGTGTGTACCAGTTTCTCAGAATAGGGGCACATAGTTTTGTCGGTGGCCTTACACATATTAATATGGATGTTCCTGCTTTTGTTATCGTCAAGGGGACCCCGGCGGAACCAAAAGGTATAAATATTACTGGCCTGGAGCGACGCGGATTTTCCAAAGAGTCAATTAGAGCGATCAGGCAGGCCTATAAAATCATCTATCGCCAGGGACTAAAAATTGATGAAGCCCTGGAGCAGCTTGAGCCTATTGTGGAGAAACATGCTGAGTTAAAGCTGTTAATTGATTCAATAAAAGCCTCTCAGAAAGGCATTATTCGCTAGGCCGCTTGTAATGATGCAGGACAATGATGCATTAGCTTCAATTGTTTACCGTTTTAAAAAGTGCCTGAAAACCTCCGTCTTATTTAACAACTGGCTACTAGCATGAACAAAGCCCTCCGAGTCGGAATTCTCGCTGGAGAAACATCAGGTGATTTGCTCGGTGCCGGTCTTATGCATTCATTGCGTAAACTTCATCCTGAGATATCTTTTACAGGCATTGGTGGACCCGAGATGGAAAAAGCGGGCCTTGTCTCCAGAGTCCCCATGGAACGTCTTGCGGTGATGGGGCTGGTTGAACCACTTAAGCGGCTCCCTGAATTGCTGAGTATTAGAAAAGCCATTTACCAGGACCTGAAAAATAATCCGCCTGATGTTTTTATTGGCATAGATTCGCCAGACTTCAATCTGGCTCTGGAAATCAAGCTGAAAGCCTTGGGGATCCCCACAGTACATTATGTCAGCCCCTCAGTATGGGCCTGGCGCCAGGGTCGAATAAAAAAGATACAGCGTGCTGTGAACCTGATGCTTGCGTTGTTTCCTTTTGAAGAAAAATATTATCTGAAAAACGATGTTCCGGTTTCTTGTGTTGGGCATCCGTTGGCTGATGAACTGCCATTGGAGGTAGATGCAACTGCAGCTCGTGAAGCACTTTCATTAGACGGGGATGCAAAAATACTGGCTATTCTGCCAGGTTCGCGACAAGGCGAAGTTTCCCGATTGGGCCCGGTATTCCTGGAAACGGCAAGGCGCTGTCTTGAAAAGTGGCCGGATTTAACTATTGTTATTCCCTGTGCCGGCGAAAATCGGAAAACACAGATCTCATCAATGCTTGAGAATGCAGGATTACCAACAATCAAGTTGATCCTGGGACAATCAAGGACAGCCATGGCTGCCGCAGATTGTGTTTTGATGGCCTCGGGAACGGCAACACTGGAAGGCCTGCTCCTGAAAAAGCCCATGGTAGTAGCTTATAAAATGGCGCCATTATCCTATGCAATAATTTCCCGACTGCTGAAATCTCGATATATATCCTTGCCTAATCTGCTGGCTGATAAGGCTCTTGTTCCGGAACTCCTGCAGGAAGATGCCCGCCCGGAGTTATTGTTTATAGAAATAGACAAACTGCTGACACAAAGTGACAGTCGCCAGGAAGTAATTTCAACCTGGAAATCTATTCATGAAAGTCTGCGCAGAAATGCCAGCGACACTGCGGCAAAAGCTGTATTGGCCTTATGCCCAAAATAATCCTTCCCAGATCTCTGGATCAGCATGTCCATATAAAGTTCATTGCAGGGGTTGATGAAGCTGGCAGGGGGCCGCTTGCCGGCGAGGTGGTTGCAGCAGCAGTCATACTTGACCCTGATCACCCGATAACGGGGCTTGGTGATTCAAAAAAATTATCAGAGAGCCAGAGAGAAACTCTATTTCCTCTTATCAAGCAACAGGCGCTGGCTTTTTCTATAGCAAGTTCCAGTGTCGAGGAGATAGATAATTTGAATATTTTACAGGCAAGTTTGCTTGCCATGAAAAGAGCGGTGCAAGGGCTTTCGACTTATCCTGAGCTAGTTTATGTCGATGGTAATCGCTGTCCTCAATGGCAGTATCACAGTGAAGCAATAGTCAAAGGTGATAGCAGGATTGCTGCCATTGCAGCGGCATCGATACTGGCCAAGGTGACGCGTGATCATGCCATACAGGCGCTTGATTCAATCTATCCCGGCTATGGACTGGGCAGGCATAAGGGCTATCCAACCAAGGCGCATCTGGAAGCGCTTCAACATCTAGGGCCCACCCCTATCCACAGAAAGTCATTTGGACCGGTGGCAAAATTACTCAATTAGATCTGCAGGAAAGCCACTCAGGGTATAAAACAGGTTCTATTCTGGGTAAACTTTCCAAAAGAAATATTACTGGGCATTCGGAGCATTTGGCTTTATTGAAGAAGTGATCCAGGCGCTTTCAACAACGTTTTAACGATTCTTAATAAGCAACACACATGACAACACTACTAGGTCCGCCTCATAGGGATTAATACCGGGATATGAACTTACAATGAGTGAAGAGGGATTTGTTCATCTGCGCGTACATTCCGAATATTCTGTTATCGATGGATTGGTTCGGGTCAAAGCGCTAGCTGCAAAAACTGCAGAGCTTGGAATGCCTGCTGTTGCAATTACTGACCACGTCAATCTATATGCCCTGATCAAGTTTTATTCTGCCGCCAACCAGGCTGGAATTAAACCCATTTGCGGTTGTGATGTTCTGGTCGCAGACGATGATAATCCGGAAAACTTTTCTATCCTTGTGTTGCTGGCAAGAAATCTTGTCGGTTACAAAAATCTTATTGAACTGATATCCCGTGCGCATCTTGAAGGACAGTTCAGAGGCAATCCCTATATAAAACGTAGTTGGCTGAAGGATAAATCTGACGGCCTTATTGCATTATCTGGAGGGCGTGCAGGTGAGATTGGCAAGGCAATTCTGAATCAGGATATGGCGCTGGCTGAACAATCCCTGGCAGTATTAACAGAGATATTCCCCGACAGTTTCTATCTGGAACTGCAACGGACAAATCGGCCGGGCGAGGAAGAATATATTCAGGAGGCTGTCGCCCTTGCAGAAAAATTCCATGTGCCGGTGGTGGCAACCAATGATGTCCGCTTTCTCAATAGAGATGAATTTGAAGCTCATGAAGCCAGGGTTTGTATCAATGAGCGTCGAACCCTCGATGATCCAAGAAGACCCCGGGTCTATTCTGAAGAGCAATATTTGCGAACTGTGGAAGAAATGCAGGAATTGTTCACCGATATACCGGAGGCATTGGAAAATACTGTAGAAATCGCGCGTCGCTGCACCTTATCCCTTGAGCTGGGTAAGCCGTATTTGCCCAATTATCCTATTCCTGATGGATTGACTGTAGCTGAGTTTATGCGTCAGGAAAGTGAAAACGGGCTGAAAGAGCGACTTGAGAGTACTTTTGACAAAGAAGCTGACGATTTTGTCGAAATAACAAAGCAATACCAGGCTCGTCTGGACTTTGAACTGGATATTATCAACCAGATGGGATTTCCGGGTTACTTCCTGATCGTGATGGAATTCATCCAATGGGCGAAAAATAATGCCATTCCGGTAGGGCCAGGCAGGGGCTCGGGTGCCGGCTCACTGGTAGCCTATGTATTGAAAATCACCGATCTTGACCCACTGGCTTATGATTTACTGTTTGAGCGTTTTCTCAATCCGGAACGTGTATCCATGCCTGATTTCGACGTGGACTTCTGCATGGAAGGCAGGGACCGGGTAATAGAACATGTCGCTGAACTCTATGGCCAGGAAGCGGTTTCCCAAATTATTACTTTTGGCACCATGGCGGCGAAAGCCGTTATTCGCGATGTAGGTCGAGTACAGGGCAAGTCCTATGGCCTGGCAGACAAGCTTTCCAAACTGGTTCCATTTGAAGTCGGCATGACGCTGCAAAAAGCTCTGGAACAGGAAAAGCAGTTGGTTGAATTGATTGAAACAGATGAAGAAGCTGAAGAAATCATGGAAATGGCCTTCAAGCTGGAAGGGGTGATTCGTAATGTAGGCAAACATGCTGGTGGTGTGGTTATTGCGCCGACCAAACTGACAGATTTTTCTCCTCTTTACTGTGACGAAACCGGAGGCAATCTCGTCACCCAATATGACAAGAATGATGTAGAAAGTGCTGGCCTGGTAAAATTCGATTTTCTTGGGTTGCGCACACTGACCATTATTGATTGGGCAGTGAAAATGATTAACGGGGCCAATATTCGTCCCTTGGGCAGTACAGAGAACCCGGGGCACGACAAGACAGAACATCAAAGTCAGTCTGTTGTAGATATTAATTTCATCCCGCTGGATGATCCGGCTGTCTACAGAATGCTGGAGCAGGGAGACACCACAGCGATTTTTCAGCTTGAATCACGGGGCATGAAAGATCTGATCAAGCGGCTCAAGCCAAGTAATTTTGAAGACATTATAGCTCTGGTTGCCCTGTTTCGCCCCGGTCCTCTGGGATCGGGCATGGTGGATGATTTTATTAATCGAAAGCATGGGCGTATGTCGGTGAGCTACCCTCATCCGGATCTGGAGCCGGTTTTGAAAAACACCTATGGTGTGATTCTCTATCAGGAGCAGGTTATGCAAATAGCCCAGGTTCTCGCGGATTACACGCTGGGTGGAGCCGATATGTTGCGCCGGGCCATGGGCAAAAAGAAACCCCAGGAAATGCAGGAACAACGACAGATTTTCCTTGCCGGTGCTGCCAATAAGGGGATCGACAAAACACAGGCCGAAACCATTTTTGATCTTATGGAAAAGTTTGCGGATTATGGTTTCAATAAATCCCACTCTGCCGCCTATGCCCTGGTCTCATATCAGACTGCATGGCTCAAGTATTACTATCCTGCGCATTTTATGGCCGCAGTGCTTTCAGCAGATATGCAGAACACCGACAAGATCGTGATACTGATCGAAGAATGTCGGCGCATGGGGATTCCCATTATTTTACCTGATGTAAACAGTGGCCGTTTCTCCTTTACTGTGGACGATCAGGGCAGAATTATTTATGGCCTGGGTGCCATCAAGGGACTGGGGGAGGGACCGATCGAAAATATTATAGCGGTCAGGGAGGACAGTGGTTCCTTTAATAATCTTTTTGACTTCTGTAATCGCATTAATATGTCCGTGCTTAATAAACGCGCGATTGAAGCCTTGATTCGTTCTGGTGCAATGGACAGCTTCGGTGCTGATCGGGCTGTTCTTCTTGCAAGTATGAGTGAGGCCGTGAAGACAGCTGAACAAAGTGATCGCACTGAAGCAAGTGGTGTCGCAGATATGTTTGGTGACCTGGTGCCGGATGATGACGCTGATGATATTTATTCGAATTACAGAAATGTCCGGCCCTGGAGTGAACAACGACGCCTGCAGGAGGAAAAGGATTCCCTGGGGCTTTATCTGTCAGGACATCCCATAGAGGAGTATCTGCCGGAAATTCAGCTGATGACAAAAAATCGCATCGTTAACCTGAAAGCGGATAAAAGTACGCAGATGGTTATCGGCCTTATTCATGATATGCGAATTATTAAAAGTAAACGTGGCGACACCATAGCCATACTTACTCTTGATGATCGAAGTGCCCGTATTGAAGTGTCCCTTTTTGGTGAAGTCTATGAGAGTTGCCGGGAACTGCTAAGCAAGGATATTGTTGTCTTTGTAGAAGGGGTGGTGAATATCGATGAATACAGCGGTAACAGTCAGTTACAGATTCGCGCGCGCAAGCTTATCTCTTTCAAGGATGCTCGCCAGCAATATGTCAGGAATATTACCCTGAACTTGCACCAGGAGAATATGCCCGTAGAATCCCTGCAAAATTTACAGACTATCCTTGCTGAATACGGACATTCCGCCCATGCTAAAAATAGTCCTTTTCACAATGGTGCCAATCATAGTGCTGTTTCTGATAACGCCCATGATAATACCTGCGATGTGATTGTTAATTATTCCAGGCAGGGCGTGACTGGAAGTATCTTGCTCGGCAAAAAGTGGCGTGTTCACGTAGAGGATGAGTTGCTGCATAAACTCCGTGAACAGTACGGCCCAAATCAAATCAACGTAAATTACCGCTAGGTAATCTTGGCACCTGTTATTTAATGGGCAAGAAACCGGTACAATAGGGATCTGGTCAACACCGGCAGGTAGAGGCCTTATGGAACAGGTTTCTGAAAATAAACCTTTTTACAAAACTTCATTACATAGTGGTATTTAGAAAACATGAATCCTGATTATCTTGATTTTGAACAACCGATTGCTGATCTTGAGGTGAAGATCAACGAGCTGAGGCTTGTCGGTGCAGACAACAAACTCAACATTAACGATGAAATTGTTAAGCTCCAGGATAAAAGCCATAAACTGACAGAGAAAATATTCGCATCATTAACTCCCTGGCAGATTTCATTATTGGCAAGGCATCCCCTCAGGCCTTACACCGAAGACTTTATAGAACACATTTTTACTGATTTTGATGAATTGCATGGAGACAGGTATTTTGCCGATGACCAGGCTCTGATTGGCGGTGTAGCAAGACTTGATGGTATGCCGGTTATGATTATTGGCCATCAGAAGGGACGCACTACTACGGAAAAAGTAAAACGTAATTTTGGCATGCCAAAACCTGAAGGCTATCGAAAAGCCCGACGTCTAATGCTGATGGCTGAACGTTATTCTCTTCCGGTGCTGACCTTTATAGATACCCCGGGCGCCTATCCCGGTATAGACTCTGAAGCCCGTGGCATCAATGAAGCTATTGCCGAAAACCTTGCTGTCATGTCGCGCTTGAGAACGCCTATCATCGCTACAGTTACAGGGGAGGGTAACTCTGGAGGTGCTATTGCCATTGGCGTTTGTGATCATCTCAACATGCTGCAGTATTCCACCTATTTTGTTATCTCTCCGGAAGGCTGTGCCACAATTCTGTGGAAATCCTCAGATCATAAGGCTGATGCGGCTAAAGCGATGGGGGTTACCTCCCAGCGTCTGGAAGAGCTCGGTATTGTGGACTCAACCATCAAGGAGCCTCTGGGCGGTGCTCATCGTGATATAAGGCAGATGGCGGATTCCATCAGGGAAAGCCTTATAGAGCAGATACAACAATTCAAGAATATGGATATGGATGCCTTGATTCAGCGACGTTACAAACGCCTGATGAGCCATGGCAGTTCACAATAGTACTTGCAGTTAAGCTGTGATTGACAATTGCTCGCGATAAAATAATGCCAGCCGAGGCATGTAATATGGCCTTTTCCCCGCAACAGCTTCTTCCTTTTCTCCCTGGCGAGAATACCAGTTTTCATATCGCCTTCAGTGGTGGCATGGATTCTCATGTCTTGCTTCATGCTCTCTGTGAGCTTAAAAAGGGTGGGTACATCAATGCGGCTTTGACGGCATTGCATGTGAATCATGGGCTGAGTCCGAACGCAGAGAAATGGGCAAGGCACTGCCATGACGTCTGCGTTTCCCTTAAGGTGCCATTGATTAATCACGACGTGAAAGTGGAAAAAATGGGCAATGGGCTCGAAGATGCTGCAAGGAATATGCGCCTTGGTATCTTTACCAAAGCAGTCAAAGAAGGCGGATGCGTGCTGACAGCTCATCATCTGGATGATCAGGTAGAAACCCTGTTGTTCCGTTTGATGCGGGGAACTGGTTTGCGAGGAATGTCCGGCATGGCAGTAGAGAGAATACTGGGCAATGGCAAAATGATTCGGCCTCTGCTTCACCTCACCCGCGAGGAACTGGCCAGCTATGCCAATGAGCACAATTTGAAATGGATCGATGATGAAAGTAATGCCGTGGTCGACTTTGATCGCAATTATTTACGGCAGAAAGTCATGCCTTTGCTGGGTGCCCGTTGGCCTGGTTATCACAAAAACTGGCAACGTTTTGCGCAGCTTGCCGAAGAAGGTGAACTCTTGCAAAATGAGCTGGGTAGTCAAGATCTCGCCCGTGTAAGCAGAGGCTCTCATAAACTCGACCTGTTAGCATTAAAAGAATTCAGTTGCCTGCGACAGCGAAATATCCTGCGCTCCTGGTTCCTGTTGCTTGAAGAATATCACCAGATTCCTGCGCCGGACTACAATATCATTGAGCAGGTTTTTCAGGTTTTGATTCCTGCAGCGCAGGACGCTATGCCACTCATCAGTTGGGGTAAATCTGGCCAGCGTTTTGAGCTGCGACGTTTTGCTTCCCATATCTACTTTGTCTTGCCGCAAACGGTAGATCAGAAATCCAACACAATGACCTGGAATAGCGCCAATCTGTTAGAGCTGCCCGGGAAGCTGGGCACACTTGGACTGGTCGAAACAAATGAAAAGGGTATAGCTCTGGATCCCGGCGAAATCCTTGAAGTGAGATTTAAGCAAGGGGGCGAACAGGCGAAACCTTTTGCTAGAAAAACCCGCTCGCTGAAAAAAATATTGCCAGATTATCAGGTTCCACCCTGGCTTCGTGCCAGTACACCCCTGATTTATAGGCAGAACGAATTGGTGGCAGTCGCCGACTTGTTTATCTGTGATAAATATATGGCGACAAGTGCTTCGACCAGGAATAAAAAATTATATAAATTTCAGTGGCAAAGAGAAGATTTGCATTGTGGCTACTAAGGCTATCTGATAACCTGCACTTCCATCAGAATCATAGACTAATAACAACTGATGGACCCTAAATGACACGGTTTATTTTCATTACGGGTGGTGTTGTTTCCTCCCTTGGCAAAGGGATTACTTCCGCCTCTCTCGCAGCAATCCTCGAAGCTCGTGGTCTTAACGTGACCATGCTTAAACTCGACCCCTATATCAATGTTGATCCCGGTACCATGAGCCCATTCCAGCATGGTGAAGTGTTTGTTACCGAGGATGGAGCAGAAACAGATCTGGACCTTGGTCACTACGAGCGTTTTATCCGTAAAACCCTGACACAGAAAAATAATTTCACTGCCGGTCGTATATACGAAGAAGTTATCAAGAAAGAGCGTCGTGGCGAGTATCTCGGTGCCACCATTCAGGTGATTCCTCACATTACGGACGAGATCAAAGCCAGGGTTCTGGACGGTGCAGGTGATGCAGATGTCGCTCTGGTTGAAATTGGCGGCACTGTTGGTGATATTGAGTCGCAGCCCTTTCTTGAAGCAGTTCGCCAGATGAAAGTAGAGCTTGGCTCTGACAGGGCGATGTTCCTTCATCTCACCCTGGTCCCCTATATCAGTACAGCTGGCGAAACCAAAACCAAACCAACCCAGCACAGTGTCAGGGACTTACGTTCAATTGGTATACAGCCAGATATACTAGTGTGCCGTTCCGATCATGAATTACCGGAATCTGCACGCAAGAAAATTGCGCTGTTTACCAACGTTGAGTTACCTGCGGTTGTATCACTGGAAGACACCGCCACTATCTATTCCGCCCCGATCCTGCTCCACAACACAGGGATCGATGAAATTATTCTCAAGCGCTTCCATCTGGAGTGCCCGTCTGCGGATCTGTCGGAATGGGAGCATGTCGTTGAGGCAACATTAAATCCTGATCGCGAAGTCAAGGTAGCGATGGTGGGCAAATATATGGAACTGCTGGATGCCTACAAATCGTTGAACGAGGCGATCAGGCATGCCGGTATACAAACCAGAACCCGGATTAACATCAGCTATATAGATTCAGAAAGCATCAATGAAGAAAGTGTCCAAAGCCTTGCTGATGTTGATGCCATCGTGGTTCCAGGCGGTTTCGGTGAGAGAGGTATAGAAGGCATGATTCTTACCGCCCGATTTGCACGGGAAAATAATATTCCCTACCTGGGAATCTGTCTTGGATTACATGTTGCAGTTATTGAGTTCGCACGCCACGTGTTGGGTTTGTCCGGTGCACATAGCACAGAATTTGATAAAAATTGTGCGCACCCGGTTATTGCGATGATTACTGAATGGATAACGGCAAAAGGTGATGTGGAGATCAGGGATGAAAATTCAGATCTTGGCGGCTCCATGCGTTTGGGCGGCCAGGAATGCCGACTTGAAAATGACTCCATAGCAAAAACCTGTTACCAGAAGGATGTGATTGTTGAGCGACATCGCCACCGTTACGAAGTAAATAATAATTATGTGGAAAAACTACAAACACAAGGCATGCGCTTTACCGGGAAATCCCTTGATGGCAACTTGATGGAAGTCCTGGAAATTACAGAGCATCCCTGGTTTCTGGCATGCCAGTTTCACCCGGAATTTACATCCACGCCACGAGATGGTCATCCGCTGTTTACCGGTTTCGTCAATGCCGCGATAAAATATCATGACGCAGAGCATGGCAGCATTGAGTCCCAGCCTACAGTGGTCACCAACTGACTCGTATCGAGAAAGGCGCGCCCTTCATGACAAGTACTATTACAGTCGGCGATATAGCTATAGCCAATGATGCGCCAATGGTGCTTATTGGCGGGCTAAATGTTCTTGAAAGTGAGTCATTGGCGCTTGAGGTTGCTGAAACCTTTAGCGAGGTTTGTAATTCACTTTCCATTCCCTATATCTTCAAGGCATCTTTTGACAAGGCTAACCGCTCTTCTATCAATTCCTACAGAGGACCTGGTCTTGAAAAGGGGCTTGATATGCTTGCTACGGTAAAAGAAACCTACAAAGTCCCTGTTATCACTGATGTGCATGAACCTTATCAGGCAGAGGCCGTTGGCGAGGTTGCCGACATTCTGCAGTTGCCAGCCTTCCTCTCGCGCCAGACCGATCTTGTTCAGGCCATGGCAAAGACCGGCAAGGTGATTAATATCAAGAAAGCCCAGTTTCTCTCACCCCCGGAAATGGGCAATATACTGCAGAAATTTACTGAAGCCGGGAACAACCGCTTAATGCTCTGCGAGCGCGGCTCCAGCTTTGGTTATAACAATCTGGTAGTAGACATGCTTGGGTTTCCAGTCTTGAAAGGTTTTGGCTATCCGGTATTTTTTGATGTCACCCATTCACTGCAATTACCCGGTGGCCAATCCAGTAGTGCCGGTGGGCGGCGCAAGGATGTCACTTCGCTGGCCAAATCCGGCATAGCACAAAAAATTGCCGGACTTTTTATTGAAGCGCATCCTGATCCCGCAAAGGCCTTGTGTGATGGCCCCTGTGCTTTACCTCTGAGTACATTAAAGGCATTTCTTGGTCAGTTAAAAGCGCTTGATGATTTGGTTAAAAGTCAGGAAGACATAGATACCGCCTAGGCCTTCCTTGACAGGGCGTGTGAGCGGTTTAACCTAAGTATGGATCTCACAAATTGAACATTGAATGAACTAACTTTTAATCGAGGCGGTTTTTAAGGGGTAACAATGGCAGAAATAATAAAAATCAGGGCGCGGGAAGTGCTTGATTCAAGGGGTAATCCCACGATTCAGGCAGATGTTAAACTTGCTACTGGCGAAATCGGGAGTGCCTGTGCTCCATCCGGTGCCTCCACCGGTTCCAGAGAAGCGCTGGAATTGCGAGACAAGGATCCTGCACGCTATAACGGCAAGGGTGTATTAAAAGCCGTAGCCGCAGCAAACAATGAGATTCAGTCCTGCCTTAAAGGAATGAATGCTCTGGATCAAACGGCTATTGATAATGCCATGATTGAGCTGGATGGAACCGATAACAAGGGCAATCTGGGTGCTAATGCCATTCTTGCTGTCTCCCTGGCTACAGCCAAAGCAGCAGCCCGGAGCAAGCATTTGCCTCTTTATGCCTATATCGCTGAATTACCCGAAGCTAATCCTGCTGGAAGCTACTCCATGCCAGTACCGATGATGAATATCATTAACGGTGGGGAGCATGCTGATAATAACGTAGATATTCAGGAATTTATGATCCAGCCAGTTGGTGCAGACAATTTTCATGAAGCCTTGCGTTATGGCGCTGAAATTTTCCATGCATTGAAAGCTGTATTAAATGCTAAAGGACTTAATACGGCAGTTGGTGATGAGGGTGGGTTTGCGCCTGACCTGCCATCTAATGCAGCGGCACTGGATGCCATTCTTGAGGCCGTTGAAAAAACCGGTCTTAAAATGGATAAAGATATTTGTCTGGCGCTGGACTGTGCCGCCTCGGAATTTTATCGTGATGGTAAGTATGATTTGAGTGGCGAAGGGCGGGCCTTCAGTAGTGAAGAATTTGCTGATTATCTGGCGGGACTGTGTAACCAGTATCCTATTTTGTCCATAGAGGACGGTATGGATGAAAGTGATTGGGAAGGCTGGGGTTATCTGACGCAGAAACTGGGGAACAGGGTACAACTGGTCGGAGATGATCTGTTTGTTACCAACACCCGGATACTGGAAAGAGGTATCCGGGAAAATATTGCTAATTCCATTCTAATCAAATTCAACCAGATCGGTACCCTGAGTGAAACCCTGGCAGCCATCAATATGGCGAAAACTGCCGGCTATACGGCTGTGATTTCCCATCGCTCCGGCGAAACTGAAGATACAACGATTGCTGATCTTGCTGTAGCTACCGCAGCGGGACAGATTAAAACAGGTTCTCTATGTCGCTCTGACCGTGTAGCAAAATATAATCGCCTGCTGGTGATAGAAGAAGAGCTTGGAAATTCTGCTGTCTACAAGGGCCGGGGTGAATTTTCACGCTAAGCGTTTCATTATCAGCTCTGATTAATGAAGCTAACCTATGCCGGGCGTCTAAATTGGCTGGATGAGAAATAATGCGCATTCTACAAGTGCTGCTGGTGTTGATAATTCTGGGTTTGCAACTGCGGCTCTGGAGCGGGGCTGGTAGCCTGGCGGAAATTTCGCGCTTGAACGACTCAATAGCTCAACAGGAAAGCGAAAATACAGTCTTGCAGGACCGTAATAATGAACTCTTGCGTGAAGTGGAAGAATTAAAAACAGGTACTGATGCCATAGAAGAGATGGCGCGCGAGGAGCTGGGACTAATCAAGACTGGTGAAACCTTCTATATGATTCTGGATTCTGAGGATAGTACTCGAAATCAGGAGGCTGTCCGAGAGCAAAGTAGCCAGAACCAGGGCGCTAATGAAACCCGAAACCAGCAGCCTCAGGATTAATTCTGTCACATCCAAACAGAGCACAATGCACTTGGGCAGGAAAATCACAGAAAATATAGCCAGGGTTTAGACAAAAACTCTTCAGTAAATAATTAAAGGGTCAGGCAGTGGAGGTAAAGGGCACACCAGACAATTCTATGGCGCCACGGTATTGGGCACTTATACCCGCTGCTGGTGTTGGCAGGCGCATGCAAAAAGATGTATCCCTGGCTGCCGTCCCCAAGCAGTATCTTGAGCTGAACGGGCGCACAATAACAGAACACACTTTAGATAGAATAGCCCAATTGTCCTGTCTCAGTGGCATAGTTCTGGTGCTTGGAAAGCAGGATAGCTGGTGGCAATCATTGAAGCTGGAGTTTTCAGTAGAGGTGATGACAGCAAAAGGGGGGGCTGAACGTGCTGATTCAGTGTTGAATGGATTACTGTCTTTGCAGGGGCATGCCAGCGCAGAAGACTGGATTCTGGTTCATGATGTTGTTCGACCCTGTGTTTCTCTTGATGATATGGAAAAGCTGGTCAGTAGTTTTTCCCATGAAGCCGTAGGCGGGATTCTTGCGGCGCCGGTAAGGGAAACTTTAAAACGGGTGAACCCGGATTATTCCATCGATGCAACCGTGCCAAGAGAGCACTATTGGCTTGCAGCAACACCACAGATGTTTCGCTATGGTTTGTTGAAGGATGCGCTGGAAAAGGCCCTGGCAGAGAACCTCCTCATCACAGATGAATCCCACGCCATGGAATATGCAGGTCATCCGGTAAAGGTTGTGCAGGGAAACAGTGAAAATATCAAGATTACGCAAGCTGAAGATATTTTTCTGGCGGAACAGATTCTGAATAAGCAGGCAATTCATGAGTAATATACGTATTGGCAGCGGCATAGACGTACATCGTTTTTCAAGTACGCCAGAAAGCGACAATGCTATAGTTTTGGGGGGTGTTTCCATTCCCCACAATTATTCATTGCTGGCACATTCCGATGGTGATGTGCTGATTCATGCTCTGATTGATGCCATTCTCGGTGCTCTGGCGCTGGGGGATATTGGCAGGTTATTTCCAGATACTGATGAGCGCTATAAAGGTATCAGTAGCCTTTTGTTACTGTCGCAGGTGACAACAATGATGTCAGAACAGGGCTGGAGTCTTGTCAATGCGGATATTACGCTGGTGGCAGAAGCCCCCAGATTGTTTCCTTACATAGATCTTATCCGTACCAGTCTGGCTCAGGCTCTTGATGTCACTACGGCTGAAATCAGCGTTAAGGCAACTACCAGTGAAGGCCTGGGTTTTACCGGTCGCAGGGAAGGCATAGCCGCTTATGCGACGGTACTTTTACAGAAAGTTTCTTGATCATATTTCCCATTAATGATTACTCCCCCAGAGGTAAAGCCAGTCTTTACGTATTTATTGCATGACAAACTATTCGCTAGATTTTCCCCATGCTCACCTGAATGAGAAACCAATAGCAGGATTCAGACAGGCAGCGCAAGATTTTGAGGTAGAAGAAGTACTGGGGTTTCAGTTGTCAGGCGCTGGTGAGCATCTCTGGCTAAAAATTGAGAAAACAGGGTTAAATACTATCGATGTTGCCCGCTTTATTGCGGAAAAAACGGCAACACCTATACAGGATATCGGCTATGCCGGCCTCAAGGATAAACTGGCCGTAACGCGGCAATGGTTTAGCGTGAAAAGCTCAGCGGACCTGAATGAAACAGATTTTGGAGAGCCGACAATAAAGCTTCTTGAGAGTCAAAGAAACTCAAGGAAGCTGCGCAGAGGCAGTCACCGCGGGAATGCTTTCAGGATTACCTTGAAAGATATTAGTGTAGATAGCGCCTGGATTGAATCAGTTTGTAGCACCCTGGCAGCACAGGGCGTGCCTAATTATTTCGGCCCTCAGCGCTTTGGCCATGGTGGCAATAATATTGCCAGGGCCGAAGGCCTGTTTAGTGGGAAACTGGTCAAATTGCCGCGTTTTCAACGGGGAATTATTCTGTCAGCAGCCAGAAGTTTCCTCTTTAACCAGGTGCTGGCAGCACGGGTGAGTGATGGCAGCTGGAACCAATATTTGACTGGTGAATTAATGGCTTTGGCAGGCTCGTCCAGTGTTTTCAAGGCAGAAGAAGAGGATCAGGCTATCGCTGGTCGACTGGCGGCATTGGATATTCATCCAACAGGGCCTTTGTGGGGCAAGGGAGAGTTGGCCAGCGCAGGGCAGGTTAAAAACCTGGAGCTGGGGATAATAGATAACTATGAGGTGCTTTCCCGTGGGCTGTCCGATGCTGGCTTGAAACAGGAGCGTCGTTCACTGCGTTTAATACCCGAAAATCTGCGTATCAACACTGCTGGAGAGAGGGAACTGATGGTAGAATTCAGCTTGCCTACAGGCGCTTTTGCAACCAGTGTTTTACGGGAGATGGTGTCAGCACCAGGACTATGAGTATATTGATCTCCAATGATGATGGTGTGCGAGCACCTGGATTAACGTCACTTGCCAGTGTGCTGTCCGAGCACTATGACCTGCAGGTAATAGCGCCTACCTATGATCGTTCAGGCGTGAGTAATTGCCTGACCCTGGATCGTCCCTTGCAAATTGAAAGGCTTGGCAATAACTATATTGGGGTTGATGGCACCCCCACAGACTGTATCCATCTGGGCACATCAGGAATTTATGGGGATTTACCCGAGAGAGTCATTTCCGGTATTAATTATGGCGCTAATATGGGCGATGATGTGTTGTATTCCGGTACTGTGGCTGCTGCTATGGAAGGTCGTTTTCTCTCAAAACCTGCCATTGCCGTATCACTGGTCACAAGTAAATCTGTGCAGGCGGATGTCAGTTTTGACACAGCTGCCCGTATTCTGCGCCAGCTACTGGCGTTTATCGAAAGCCTCGAAATGCCCCCGGCTACGGTTCTGAATATCAATATCCCTGACTTGCCTGCCGATAAAATTAAAGGGGTTAAATTCACCACGCTGGGCCGTCGCCTAAAAAGTGAAAATCCGGTGCGCACTGAAAACCCCCGAGGTAAAACAGTTTATTGGATAGGCCGAGCTGGCGGTCCTGTTGAAAATAAACCAGGCACGGATTTTCATGAAGTCGCCAGTGGTTATATTTCCATTACGCCGATTCATTCGGACATGACCCACGGCGCGGCTCTTACAGAACTTGATAAGATATCTATCGAAACGGTTTCAGCAAGCATTGCTGGTGCCGGTGTGTCTGATGGCGGCAGGGCTGAAGGATAAAGCATTATGGCTACCCTGAATCGTGAAGGTATAGGAATGACATCCCTGAGAACCAGGGAGCGCTTGGTGAACCGCTTGATAGAGCAGGGTATTCAACGTATTGATGTGCTTGAGTCCATCAGAACGACACCACGGCACCTGTTTATCGATGAGGCGCTGTCTCACCGCGCCTATGAAGATGTGGCTTTGCCGATAGGCTTTAACCAGACCATTAGTCAGCCCTATATTGTGGCGCGCATGACTGAAACCATTCTCAATGCAGCACCTGATGACGCCACTATTCTGGAAATTGGTACTGGTTGTGGTTACCAGACGGCAATCCTCGCCCAGCATGTGAAACATGTTTACAGTATTGAAAGAATTCGTCCGCTTCTGGATAGAACAAGCCAACGTTTGCGCGACCTGAGAGTTAACAATGTCAGCCTGAAGTGTGCTGATGGCAATCGAGGCTGGCCCCAGCATGCTCCCTTTGATTGCATCATCACCACAGCTGCCGCTGCAGAGGTGCCTCAGGCTTTGCTGCAGCAACTCCAGGAAGGCGGTGTAATGGTTATTCCGGTCGGGGGACGAGAGCAGCAGGAACTTAAACTTTACCGCAAAATTGATGGCCAGATTAGCGATGAAACACTGGAGCCTGTGCGCTTTGTCCCTCTGCTCGGTGGTGTGGAAAATTGATTTTATGCGGAGTTATCTAATTAGTTATGGATACTGATCGCGCTTACGGTTTAGAACGAAAAACAATATTGTTGTTCTTCAAAGGCATGGCCATGGGGGCAGCGGATTCAGTGCCCGGGATCTCCGGGGGCACCGTCGCATTAATTACCAATATTTATACTGAACTGGTCGATGCGATCAAGTCGTTTGGCTGGCAGGCTCTGTTGGTATGGAAAAATGAAGGGTTCAAGGCTGCCTGGCATTACACCAACGGTAGTTTTCTATTGACACTGTTCGCAGGAATCCTGACTTCATTGTTATTGCTGGGCAGTGTAATTATTGCTTTGATGGAAAATTACCTGCCGTATCTGATGGCTTTCTTTGCCGGACTGGTGCTTGCATCAATACGTTTCGTTGCAGGTAATATCTCGATCTGGAAAGTCCCGGCTGTGATTATGCCTTTTTTTGTCGGTTTTTTTATCGCTGTTATTCTTGCCATATTGCCCCTGGCTGATGCCAGCAACAGTCCTCTTTACTACTTTTTCTGTGGTGCTATCGCTATATGCGCAATGATCCTGCCCGGTATCTCCGGTGCATTTATCCTTGTCCTCCTTGGTGCCTATGCACCAGTACTGGAGGCATTGACCCAGTTCAATCTCAGTATTATCGGAATTTTTGCCACTGGTTGCATAACTGGCCTCATGTTATTTTCGCGTATTCTTTCCTGGTTATTACACCAGCACCATGATGGCACCATGAGTACACTTACTGGTATGTTGACCGGTTCTCTTTATTTGCTCTGGCCCTGGCGTCTGCCAAATGAAATTAACATTGGGGATCATAGCTTTACCCAATACGAGCACGTCTTGCCAGACACTTACACCTTGATGACCGGGTCAATATTCTCCCCGATTATTTGTACGGGTCTGCTTTTGTTAGGGGGGGGGCTGGTACTGTTGCTGGAGTTTGTGGCTGGAAATATGAAAACGGCTATTTCGCTAGACGCAGGAAAGTCAGACTCGGAAATTTCCTGAGAGATAATCCGGAATAATCCAGAAGAATAATCCTGATAGATGGCTCACAATTGCCTGAAACTATAGTCATAAAAAACAGTTATAAACAGAAGTTATAAAAAACAGTTATAAAAAATGTTTTAAAAAGTAGTCTGAAAAATAGTTCGAGTAGATAAACCCGATAGAGACTAGTTTATTCGATAATGAGTAAAACAACGCTTCACTTACCTATCATTTTCATCATTAATTTGTTGTTCATGATTGGTTGCAGTAGCCCGTATCAGTCACCTGTGTCTGAGATTGATGAGCCACGCTTTCTCGACTCAGATCGCATTCATCGAGTTAATTCAGGTGAAACCCTTTACGCTGTTGCCTGGATATATGACCTCGACTTCTTGCACATTGCCCGGGTTAACAATCTTTCCTCGCCCTACACCATTTTTCCCGGGCAAATCCTGAATGTTGATCCCCGCGCTGTAGCCTCGCCACAAACTCGCAGTGCTCAGACAGGATCGTCTGCGGCTACCAATAGAACCCGGGAAGTAGCACGTTCAACTTCAACGCAACCGGCGGCCTCAGCCTCTAATTCGAATCCTTCTTCAGCGCCGCCCGCAGTGAAAGTAAATCCAGTGGTTGTGCGTCAGGGCCCGGTGAATTGGGTATGGCCGGCGCAGGGTAATATTATTGGTCGCTTTTCTGAAACCGGGGTAGAAACCAAAGGCATCAACATTGCCGGGAATACAGGTGACCGGGTTAGCGCAGCAGGAGACGGTGAAGTCGTCTATGCCGGAAGAGGGCTGCTCCGCTATGGCGACCTGATAATCATCAAGCATAATGATCGTTTTCTTAGTGCTTATGCACACAACAGTGCGATGTTGGTCAGTGAAGGTGACAAAGTAAGTCGTGGTCAGAAAATAGCTGAACTTGGCTCCACCGGGGTGGATACGGAAATGCTGCATTTTGAAATTCGACTGGAAGGCAAGCCGGTAGATCCACTTGCTTATCTTCCTTCCCGTTCCTGATATTTTTTGTCGACAGAAAACCGACTTGGTGTATACTGAAAAAGTGGGTGATATGAGGTGAGATTTTGAAAAAATAACTAAATAACTGCATAAAAAATCAATAGTTCCAAAACCTGTATTTAAAAGGACTTAAATATGAATAATGGAAAAAAAACCCCAAACACCCTACCTGTGCCTATGCCTGCCGGGCAAAAGACTTTCCAGTCCGGGCGCTCGTCCACCTCGCAAAACAAGTATTCTGACAGCGAATATTCTGAAATCAATCAATCACAGAAGTACTCAACGCGATCCCCTGATTTTACAACGCTGTATCTCAATGAAATAGGACAGAGAAAGTTATTGTCTGCCAAAGAAGAGTTTGTGCTGGCCAGAAAAGTCGTCTCTGGAGACAGGCCAAGCAAAAACCTGATGATTGAAGCTAACCTGCGCCTTGTTGTCACTATAGCAAAGCGCTATTTGAACCGGGGCCTGTCCTTGCTTGATTTGATAGAAGAGGGAAATCTTGGGCTCATTCGCGCCGTTGAGAAGTTCGACCCGGAATTGGGTTACCGTTTTTCTACCTATGCCACCTGGTGGATCAAGCAAAATATTGATCGGGCCCTGATGAATCAGTGCAGAACGATTCGTTTGCCAGTACATGTCATGAAAGAGCTCAACGCCTGTCTTAAAGTTGTCCGGGAATTGTCTGAGGAGCTGGGTCGCATACCCAGTGAAGAGGAAATTTCAGCTCGTTCTGGAAAATCCCTAAAACAGTTGCGAAAACTGCTACATAACAATATTCACACCAGTTCAGCAGATGTCCCTTTGGCGAATGATCAGGAACAGACAATCATGGATGTGCTGCCTGACTCTGAGTCCTGTGATCCAGCTATCCAGTTGCAGGAAAATGATTTTCAGTCGAGTCTGGAACACTGGATAGATCAATTACCGGAAAAACAAAGTGAGATTCTCGCCAGACGTTTTGGTTTGCGAGGTTTTGAATCCAGTACCCTGGAAGACGTGGGGAAAGAAATTGGTCTGACCCGCGAACGGGTCAGACAGATTCAAATAGAGGCACTAAAGAAATTAAAGCGCTTGATAGAAAGGGAAGGGTTGAACCTGGAGTTATTATGTAGCTGACTGAAAACTCGCCAAGCTGTTACGGCCAGTCTTTTTCCAGATATTCACGTTTGTTGGGTTTGCCGGCCCATTCTTCTGCGTCGGGAAGGGCTTCCTTCATTTCGGAGATAACTTCCCACTTCTCGGCCAGCTCTTCATTGAGTTCGAGAAACTCTTTTTGATCGTCCGGCAATTCATCATCGGCATAGATGGCATCAACGGGGCATTCAGGTTCGCAAAGGGCACAGTCAATGCATTCATCAGGATTGATGACCAGCATATTGGGACCTTCATAAAAACAGTCAACAGGACAGACTTCCACACAATCAGTGTGCTTGCATTTGATACAGTTTTCACCCACGACAAAGGTCATTGTTATTCTCCTTATTCCCTTTACTACCTATATTGTCAGATTCTCTGATTAACAACAGGGGTATTGATTTGCATGACAGGCGACATTTTACCTGATTGATTCGGAATTAGTAAATTAAAGGAAGGGCTATATACGGTTCAGTTTTTCAGAAGTTCCTGCAGCCGGTAAAGCATGTCCAGGGCCTGTTTAGGCGAAAGATCATCGGCATTGATTTCTTCGAGCAAATGCATTGCAGGATGCTGAATCTGCGGCATAAACAATTCTGCCTGCCTGGTTTCCGCAGAGCTTGATAATGATGATGCCTGACGATCATCCTGCTCCAGCTGGGATAATTTCTTGCGTGCTTTGTCAATAACAGAAGTGGGGATACCTGCCAGTTGAGCAACCTGCAGGCCATAGCTCTGATTCGCAGGCCCGGGCTCGACGGAATGGAGAAAGACAATTCCCTTGTCATGCTCGGTGGCATTGAGGTGCACATTGCTGATGCCGGGATAAAGATCTGGCAAGGCGGTGAGTTCGAAATAGTGGGTGGCAAAGAGGGTCAATGCTTTCACTTCAGAGGCGATGTACACGGCGCTGGCCCAGGCCAGTGAGAGGCCATCAAAGGTGCTGGTACCGCGTCCGATTTCATCCATAAGGACGAGACTCTGCGCGCTGGCATTGTGAAGAATATTAGCGGTTTCAGTCATTTCCACCATGAAGGTAGAGCGTCCACCGGCGAGATCATCGGATGAGCCAATACGGGTAAAGATACGATCAATAGGGCCGATTCGTGCCGACTCTGCTGGAATATAACAACCTGTATGAGCCAGTAAAACAATTAGCGCAGTCTGGCGCATGTAAGTGGATTTACCGCCCATATTGGGGCCTGTGATAACGAGCATGGTGCTGTCGCTGCCCAGATTGATGTCATTGGCGACAAAGCTTCCTTCCAGTACCTGCTCTACAACCGGATGACGCCCCTGGCTGATACTGATGCCGGGTTCCTCGCTTAAGCGGGGACAAGTCAAATTCAGGGCTATCGCACGCTCGGCAAAGTTTGTCAGCACGTCCAGTTCACTTAAGGCATAAGCAGTCTGCTGAAGGGGGGGTAAATCTTTAGCGATCGTTTCAAGCAGTTCATCGTATAAGAGGCGTTCACGGGCCAGGGATTTTGCCCGGGCACTGAGCGCCTTGTCTTCAAACTCCTTGAGTTGAGGCGTAATAAAACGTTCTGCATTCTTCAGGGTCTGACGTCGTATATAGTCGGCGGGAACATCTCCGGATTGCAGACGGCTGATTTCAATGTAGTAACCATGGACGCGGTTATAGCCGACCTTTAGTGTTGAAATGCCGCTGCGCTGCTTTTCTTCAGTTTCGAGGCGTGATAGAAATTCCCCGGCATTACTGCTTAATTGCCGCAACTCATCCAGCTCTTCATCAAAGCCATCAGCAATGACTCCGCCTTCACGTATCACTACCGGTGGATTCTCAAAAATCGCTGCCTGCAGTAATGTGCTCAGTTCAGGGTAGGGCTTAACATTTTCGGAAAGCCGATTTAATTGTGGTGACTCTATTTCACCAAGCTGGGTCTGCAGCGCTGGCAGAATCGCCAATGCATCTCTAAGATTGGACAAATCCCTGGGGCGTGCACTGCGCAGGGCAACGCGGGACAGAATGCGTTCAAGATCACCCGCTGGCTTGAGCGAGTCGTGGAATGTCTCAAAGCGATAATCGCTGATGAATGCGGCAACGGCCTCCTGGCGTAGCCGAATCTGCTCGTGATTTCTTACCGGACGATGCAGCCAGCGGTTAAGCATGCGCGTGCCCATAGGTGTGGCGCAGCAGGAGAGAATACCAAAAAGCGTATTCTCAGTGCCTCCGGCAAGGTTGCGATCGATTTCCAGATTGCGGCGACTGATGCTGTCAAGTATCAGGCTGTCATCGCTGTTTTCCACACGAATCGATTGAATATGCGGGAGATCATTTTGCTGTGTTTCCTGCGCATAATTCAGAAGACAGCCAGCTGCCTGCAGCGCGCAATCCAGATCGGCGCAGCCAAAGCCTTCCAGTGAGTCAGTATTAAATTGTTGCTTCAGGGAACGAATGGCGGAATCCAGATCAAACTCCCAGCCGGGTCTTAAACGCAGCCCGCTGTGTCGTTTAATATCCTCAGGCAGCGGCAAGGCTTCCGGGGCAAGAATCTCTGCAGGGTTAATGCGGTTAATTTCACTCAGCATGGCGGCTTCATTGGGCACCTGTATGACAAAGAATCGGCCGCTACTAATATCCAATGTAGCTACACCCCAGGTCTCATCATGTTGAAACAGGGCGAGCAGTAAATTGTCTGCCGTTTCTTTCAAAAGCGCTTCATCGCTGAGCGTGCCGGGAGTGATCAGGCGCACGACCTTGCGTTCCACTGGCCCTTTGCTGGTGGCCGGATCACCTATTTGTTCACATATGGCTACCGAGACGCCGGCGTCCACTAATCTGGCCAGGTATCTGTCAGCGGCGTGGTAGGGAATACCGCACATGGGAATGGGGGTACCGCCGGATTTGCCGCGTGCGGTAAGCGTAATCTCAAGAAGTTTGGCTGCTTTTTGGGCGTCGGAGTAGAACAGCTCGTAGAAATCGCCCATGCGATAGAACACAAGCTCGTCAGGATGCTCAGCTTTGACCTTCAGGTACTGCTGCATCATGGGGGTATGTTGGGACGACGATTTGCTCAAATGACTGTCAGCAGATTGGGTAAGAAAACAAGGGCCTGATTCTACGTTATATAAAAATCAGGCTCCAATTTTTCCTGCCTCTATTTTTACTAACAAGCCGCTGAAAAAGTGATTTCTATTTTGAATAAAACCCCTTTATCTGCTTTAATGAATTCATGCGAAGCACGCGCAATTTTGGCAAGATCCCGAAGAAATCATCTTCGTTATTTTGCTAAAACAGGCAATATTCCTGCTAGTAATTTAATTAAACACTAACCCTCAAGGATTCCAACCGGTAATGGCTGAACAACAAGATTCAAATAAAGAAAAAGCACTCTCTGCGGCACTCTCACAAATAGAAAAGCAATTCGGCAAAGGCTCCATGATGCGTCTTGGAGATTCTGAAACTATTGCCGTGCCTGCCATTTCAACCGGTTCACTGGGCCTTGATATTGCCCTGGGCGTGGGTGGTTTACCCCGTGGGCGCGTGGTAGAAATTTACGGGCCGGAATCTTCCGGAAAGACCACGCTGGCCTTGCAGGTGGTGGCGGAAGCCCAGAAACTGGGTGGTACCTGTGCTTTTGTTGATGCGGAGCATGCGCTGGACCCGATCTATGCTGAAGCCCTGGGCGTCGATGTCGACAACCTGCTGGTAAGTCAGCCAGATACCGGGGAACAGGCGCTGGAAATATGCGACATGATTGTACGTTCAAGTGCGGTAGATGTTGTGGTGATCGACTCGGTGGCAGCACTGACCCCAAGAGCAGAAATCGAAGGTGATATGGGCGACTCCCATATGGGCCTGCAGGCACGTCTGATGTCCCAGGCGCTGCGCAAAATGACCGGTAATATCAAGACGTCGAATACCCTGGTGATCTTTATTAACCAGATTCGTATGAAGATCGGTGTCATGTTCGGCTCTCCGGAGACCACTACCGGTGGTAATGCGCTTAAGTTCTATGCTTCCGTGCGACTTGATATTCGTCGTATTGGCGCCATTAAAGACGGCGATGAAGTGGTGGGCAATGAAACACGTGTGAAAGTGGTGAAGAACAAGGTAGCACCACCATTCAAGCAAACAGAATTCCAGATCCTTTACGGCAAAGGCATTTCCCGCCTGGGCGAAGTCATTGACCTGGGCGTTCAGCATGACCTGGTTGAGAAAGCCGGTGCCTGGTATGCCTACAAGGGCGAAAAAATAGGTCAGGGCAAGAAGAATGCCATGGCTTTTCTTGAAGAGAACCCTGCAGCAGCGCAGGAAATTGAGCTGGCGCTGCGGGAAAAATTACTCGCCAAGCCAAAAAAGAAAGGTGACGCCGAGGATATCGCGCCGGAAGAGGGCGCTGAACCCGAAGTGGCCGAAGCCAAGTAGTCAGTAGTCCAGAGAAAAAGCTTCGCCAAGATAGCAAAAAACTCTCAACAGTCTGTATTAGTATTAAAAATGTCACGACGTACAGATGAAAAACCTGAAATTACTGTCCGGCGGGCCGCAATGAACATGCTGGCCCGCCGGGAGCAGTCCTTCCATGAATTACTGCAAAAGCTGACACAAAAATACCCGGACCTGGATACCAGTGACATAATATTGCCTGCACTGGAAAGATTGCGTGACGAGAATCTGCAGTCTGATGAGCGCTTCGTCGACTCATATGTACGCTATCGCAGGACAAGAGGGGTAGGCCCTCTTAAAATCGAGATGGAGTTACGCCAGAAAGGCGTGAATGACAATATTGTCTCTTTAGCAGTCCATGCACAGGAAATTGACTGGGCAGAGCATTGCAGGGAAGTTCTGGAAAAAAAGTTCATTTTAGCTGAATTAAGTGACCAGAAACTCAGGTTGAAGTGCTATCGATTTCTCTCCCAGCGTGGCTTTGAAGGGGACCAGATTAAAGCCGCGATGGCTGCAAAATAAAACAACATAAAAGTAAAGTAAATTATAGATAAACGTCATAACTATCTAATTAAATTAATAAATATACTATGAAGCACTGGCATCTACTGATGAGCAAGTCCCGGGAGGACGAAAGGGCAGAACAACACCTGCTTAACCAGGGCTATGAGCTGTTTCGCCCAATGCTCAGGCAAATGGCTATAAAAAAAGGTAAGCAAGTTGCCGTATTAGAGCCTTTATTCCCCCGTTACCTGTTTATTCGACTGGATGATGTCCTGAGTAACTGGGCCACCATCCGTTCCACCAGAGGAGTAGCCGGACTGGTGCGATTTACCGAATTACCAGCCAAAGTGCCGGATTCCCTGATTGAGTTTATTCGCAACCAGTGTACTGAAGACAATATCATCGATACCACCCAGGAAAAGCCCTATGTCTTCAGTCAGGGTGATGAAATCGAGATCACTGAAGGTAGCTTTCGCGGCATAAAGGCTATTATCAAAGAGCAAATCGCCCAGGACAGGGTACTGCTCCTGTTAAACCTGCTGGGTAAAGAGCAGGAGCTCGAAGTGTCACTAAATCAAGTAAAATCAACGCACTAATACGTCCTCACTCACTCTTCACAAGCCTTTTAGTATCTTTTTTCCCCGCAGTGACACAAAGCTGATATTATTCATCTTAATAGCAAAGCAACTCTTTTTGTTCAATAAATGAACATCAATAAAAAAGTCTTGTTCATGCTGTGAACAAACTATATACTGCTTGCGTTCACTCAGTGAACATAGCTTCTTAAAGTAGTAAAAATCTCTCCTTGACTATGCTGCCGCCCTATAACAGTAGGGCGGTAGCGTGCTTTTTAGCCTAATTACACTTATGTCTATTATCAGCGAAGAAAACCGTTACAAGCTTTTGAAACTCCTCCATGAAAATCCTGAGATGAACCAGCGGCAGATTGCAGCAGAGTTGGGCCTTAGTCTGGGCAAAGTTAACTTTTGTCTAAAAGCGCTTATTGACAAAGGGCTTGTAAAAGTAGGGAATTTTAGCCGTAGCCCAAACAAGAAAGCTTATGCCTATCTCCTGACTTTAAATGGGATGGAAGAAAAGGCAAAAGTGACTTTGCGCTTTTTAGAACGAAAGCAAGAAGAATATAGGGAGCTTAAGAATGAAATTGAAAAGCTACAGGTGGAAGTTAGAGATATTGAATAGTGTATTATTATTGATCTTCGGATGTGCAGATTGCAAATAACGGCTTTAAGAATCAAGTCTTTGTTTGGCGAAAGCGCTGTGTTAATCGCTGGGCAATTATTCGCTATTTTTGGGATGTTAGCTTTGATTCGAGTGA
>CBFIIQ010000022.1:0-51538 GCA_965662685.1 Pseudohongiellaceae bacterium
ACGCTTGGTTGAAAGGTTCTTTTCATTTTAATTCCTGGAAAAGTCGCACAATTTATTTGTTAGCTTTACCGCCAAAACCCCAAGGTTGTAGCGTTGACTAGGAGCCTTAAAAAAGGGATTCGAATTCTAATGGGTTTCCCCGCATAATGCAATTTCAAGTCTGTAGAGAATTAGCTAATTTTCTGGTGATTGAAGCGGGCGTTAAGTTTTCCGCGTAAAGCTGTGTTAAAAATCGTGAAATCTCGCTCTTGTGCTAAAAACCAGATTTGATAATGGGGGTAATCGGCACTCTGTATCAGGCCCAGCCTGTTACGGTTTTTGGTCCGCAAAATCATCCTCTGTGAACCCACAAGTTATCCACAGCTTGCGCACAGGTCGCGCTGGGTTCGAGCGCCAAAATCACCCCTCTTTTTTACCCTACAACTGCCAGCAAAACGAACATAACTACTTGAAAATAAAAAACAAAAAGGAAGAAGAAAAAAATGAAAAAAAAGCCTTTTTGTGTGGATAACAACGGTGCCAGTGGGTAGAATTAATCAAAATTTCACAATCTAACAATAAGAAAAACCGGAGTCGTGCCAATCGTGATTGTTGCCAGCTGGCAGAAATGTATTTACTGTCTTAAAAACGAACTTCCTTCACAACAATTTAATACCTGGATCAGACCGTTACGCTTTATAGATGGCGATGATACGTTATATCTGCTTGCCCCGAATAAATTTATTCTGGAGTGGGTTAAAGAACATTTCCTTGCTCGTATTAAGGAAATTATCCAAAAAGAGCAGCAGTCAAGCCAGCAAAGTGAAGAAAGACATAATCAAAACGCTGTACAGGTCAATGTTGTTCTGGAAATTGCCAGTGCTGAAAAGCTGCCTGATAATATTTCTCTGAACCAGGCATTAAGCACTGCGGACCTCAATAATTCACTGGACTCTGATAACCAGGACTCTAATGACCGGTTTTCTGCTTTTAATTCGCACTTGCGTGAGGAGCAGAAATCCCATCATCAGTCCAGACATGAAACATCTCAATCGCCCCGCATAATAGAACCCATAGGCGCTTCAGGTCTATTTACGGACCAGGCAGAAAGAATTGGCGAGATTGGCGAGATTGGCGAGATTAGAGAGACTAGACATAGTAGGCCCTCCTATTCTATTACCAGAAACAATATATCCAGCCCTTCTCTGGGTAGTAAAAGCAGGCATCAGCGTTATAAAGGTGAGCTGAACCGAAACTATACTTTTAATAATTTTATTGAAGGTAAATCAAACCAGATTGCCAGAGCTGCTGCTGCACAAGTGGCAGATAACCCCGGAGGTGCCTACAACCCTTTGTTCATCTATGGTGGAGTGGGTCTTGGAAAAACGCATTTGATGCATGCCATTGGTAATCATCTGATGGAGCAGAACCCTAATGCCAATGTCGTATACCTGCATTCTCAAACCTTCGTTGGCAGCATGGTTTCAGCGCTGCAATTAAATGCAATCAATGAGTTCAAGCGTTATTATCACTCTGTAGATGCCCTGCTTATTGATGATATTCAGTTCTTTGCCAACAAGGAGCGTTCACAGGAAGAATTTTTCCATACCTTTAATGCCATTTTTGAGGGTGGTCGCCAAATCATCATGACTTGCGACAAATATCATAGTGAAATCAATGGCTTGGAAGAAAGACTCAAATCCCGTTTTGGCTGGGGTTTGTCTGTCGCCGTAGAGCCACCAGAGTTGGAAACCCGTGCGGCAATCCTGATAAACAAGGCCAACCAGGAACAGGTTTACCTGGCTAATGAAGAAGCCATGTTTATGGCACAAAAACTACGTTCCAATGTGCGTGAACTGGAAGGGGCATTAAAAAAGGTAATAGCACACACCCGCTTCATGGGGTCTGAAATTACTATTCCTCTTATAAAAGATGCTTTAAAAGATTTACTGGCAATACAGAACAAACTCATCAGTGTTGATAATATTCAGCGCACTGTTGCAGAGTACTACAAGATAAAGATGGCAGATATGATCTCTAAAAGACGCACCCGTTCTGTTGCCAGACCGCGCCAGGTAGCCATGTGTCTGTCAAAAGAACTTACGAACCACAGCTTGCCTGAAATCGGCAATATGTATGGTGGCAGGGATCACACCACGGTGATGCATGCCTGTCGCACCATTAACGATTTACGCAAATCGTCCTCTGATATTAATGAGGACTATCAAAACCTTTTACGCTCTCTATCAAGCTAAAAACATATTAAAATCAAAGGATTAGTTAAAGCCATGCAATTTGAAATTTCCCGTGAAGCATTGATTAAACCCCTGCAGCTGGTCACCGGAGTGGTGGAGAGAAGGCAAACATTACCTGTCTTATCCAATGTACTTTTGTCTCTCGACAATAATCAGCTTTCATTCACGGGTACGGATCTTGAAGTTGAATTAATGGGTAGCGTTGAAGTTGATTCAGGTAAAAGTGATGGTGACATTACCGTGCCGGCCAGAAAGCTTATGGATATTTGTAAATCCTTACCAGATAGTGCCAGCCTGAAATTCGAGCTGGATGACGATAAATTAAAAATTCAGTCAGGTCGCAGTCGTTTCTCCCTTTCCACCTTACCGGCTACAGATTTTCCTGGTGTTGAAGAGTCTTCAGGGACGCTTGAGTTTTCAGCATCAAAAACTCTTTTAAAAGCCATGCTTCACAATACCAGTTTTGCTATGGCACAGCAGGATGTTCGTTATTATTTAAACGGAATGCTAATTGAAGTGAGCCCTGACTATCTGCGTGTTGTCGCAACTGATGGGCATCGACTGGCTATGCAGACTGAGGCCATGAAATCGGATGTTAGCGAAACGACAGGGGTTATTATCCCACGCAAGGGCGTTTTGGAGCTCAGTCGACTACTCTCTGATGGCGACGATGAAGATATTAATGTGGTCATTGGCACTAATCATGTACGCGTCTCTATGGCTAATTTCACTTTTACCTCCAAACTGGTTGACGGTAAATTTCCAGACTATAACCGTGTTCTTCCTAAAGGCGGTGATAAGAATGTTATTGCCGGTCGCGAACAATTGCGTGATTCATTAAACCGAACCGCGATTCTCTCTAATGAAAAATTTAGAGGCATACGCCTGATTCTATCTAATGATGAGCTAAAGATTATTGCCAACAATCCTGAGCAGGAAGAAGCAGAGGAAACAGTCCCCGTAGAGTATAAAGGCGACTCAGTGGAAATTGGCTTTAATGTGGTTTATCTGGTGGATGTTCTCAGTGTGCTGGATACCGATAATGTACAAATTATAGTGTCAGACCCTAATAGTAGCGCTCTGATACAGTCTTCCGATGATAGCAGTGCCACTTATGTGGTCATGCCTATGAGGCTCTAGTGGGCAGTAAGCCATTGTTATCCTCGCTGCAGGGTAAAAAATGCCCAGCATTCAAAAGCTGCAAGTAAATACCTTCCGAAATCTTGACCAGGAAACACTTAGCCCTGTACCTGGTGTAAATCTTATATGTGGCCAAAACGGTAGTGGAAAATCCAGTATTCTTGAAGCAATCTATTTCCTTGGCCTTGGGCGTTCCTTTCGTAATACCCAGCAAACCCCATTAATTCAACATGGTTCACGTACTTGCTCCGTATTTGGCGAATTATCTGACGGCCTTACGCTGGGAGTCAGCAGAAGTCTTGATGGCCCCCCTCAGATTAAATTGAGGGGCGATAAGGCCCAATCCCCCGCAGAACTTGCAAAGCACCTCCCCTTGCAGCTATTGAATGCTGAGGCCTTCAAATTACTTGAAGGTGGGCCAAAAACCAGAAGACAGTATATTGATTGGGGTGTGTTCCACGTGAAACATCAGTTTCATGTTCACTGGCGAGAATTTAAACGCTGCCTTCAAAACCGGAACATTCTGTTAAAACGTAAAGCACCCGCTACTGAAATTACTCCCTGGACCCTGGAGTTTGTTCGTCATGCCAATATCATTGACCAATACCGCAGCGATTATCTATCACTTTTTTTACCCTTTTTAGAAAGCATGCTGAATAGCCTGATTCAACTCGAAGGTCTTACTTTCCGCTATACCCGGGGCTGGAACCATGAGGAGGATATTCAATCTGTACTGGAGCAGGGATTGCAGCGCGATTTTGCTTTTGGCCATACTGTTGCTGGGCCGCAGCGAGCGGATTTAAAAATAAGACTTGGGTCAGAAAATGCGTGTGACATTCTTTCACGGGGGCAACAGAAACTGGTGGTCAGTGCGATGAAGCTGGCGCAGGGTGCTTTTCTTGTGAAAGAGTCCGGCCTCCAATGCCTTTACTTGATTGATGATCTTCCGGCTGAGCTGGATAAGGAAAATCGTGCCAAAGTCTGCAGTCTATTGAGTGATCTGGGCGGCCAGGTATTCATTACAGGAACTGAACAGAATGAGTTGCTGGATACGGTAAAAAACAGTAATTTTGATACCAATGATTGTAAGCTGTTTCACGTGAAACATGGTATAATTGAAGCCGTATAAGAGCCTTTTTCGCAACTTGTAAAACAAATATAATGTTTATGATAAGTGCCTTATATATCAATCGCTTAGACGTTTAGAGGGTAGCATTACAATGGCAGGAAATGACACCTATGATTCCTCAAGTATCAAGGTCCTGAAAGGACTTGATGCGGTCAGGAAACGACCAGGTATGTATATTGGGGATACAGATGATGGCACTGGCTTGCATCATATGGTTTTTGAGTTGGTGGACAATTCAATTGATGAAGCCCTGGCTGGTCACTGTGACTTGATAAAAGTCATTATTCATAGCGATGAAACCGTTAGTGTGTCTGATAATGGCCGCGGCATTCCTACGGAAATTCATGAAGAAGGGGTGTCAGCTGCAGAAGTCATAATGACGGTGTTACATGCCGGTGGAAAATTTGACGACAACAGCTATAAAGTCAGTGGTGGCCTGCATGGTGTGGGCGTCTCTGTGGTTAATGCCCTCTCCTCCTATCTAAAACTCACCATTCATCGTAACGGTGAAACCTTTGAACAGACTTATCACCATGGAGTTCCGGAAGAGCCGTTGAAGGTAACAGGGAAGACGGAAAAATCCGGCACACTCTGCCATTTCAAGCCTTCAGTAGATACGTTTACCAATATCGAATTTGAGTACCCTATTCTGGCTAAAAAGTTGCGTGAGCTTGCATATCTAAATGCCGGGATCGCTATTGAGTTAAGCGATGAGCGCACGGATAAAACCGAAACCTTTAAATATGAGGGTGGCCTGAAGGCTTTTGTTGATTACTTAAACCAGAATAAATCTACCATTAACAAAACCTTCCATTTCTCTACTGAGCAAGATGACATTGGTATTGAGGTTGCCTTACAGTGGAATGATGGTTACGCGGAAAGTATTTACGCCTACACCAATAATATACCCCAAAGAGATGGCGGTACTCACCTGGCTGGATTTCGTGGTGCGCTGACCCGGGTGTTAAAAGGCTATATTGATAAAGAGCTGGAAAGCAAAAAAGGTAAGGAAGTGCCCACTTCTGGTGATGACGCCAGAGAAGGGCTTACTGCAATAATTTCTGTAAAGGTTCCTGATCCCAAATTCTCTTCCCAGACCAAAGATAAATTGGTGTCATCAGAAGTAAAAACGGCGGTAGAACAAGAAATGGGACGCCAGTTTTCTGATTATTTGATGGAAAACCCCCTGGAAGCAAAAAGTATTGTTAATAAAATGTTGGATGCTGCCCGAGCCAGGGAAGCTGCCCGTAAGGCCAGGGAAATGACCCGACGCAAAGGAGCTCTCGATGTAGCGGGCTTGCCAGGTAAACTGGCCGATTGTCAGGAAAAAGACCCGGCGCTTTCCGAAATATACATAGTGGAGGGTGATTCCGCGGGTGGTTCGGCAAAACAGGGCAGGAATCGCAAGAATCAGGCGATTCTCCCTCTCAAAGGCAAGATTCTGAATGTAGAGAAAGCTCGCTTTGATAAAATGCTGAGTTCAGCTGAAATAGGCACACTTATCAAAGCGCTAGGCTGTGGCATAGGGTCGGAAGAATTTGATCCTGACAGACTGCGTTACCATAGCATTATCATCATGACCGATGCCGATGTTGATGGTTCCCACATCCGCACCCTGCTGCTGACTTTTTTCTTTAGACAAATGCGAGAGTTGGTAGAAAGAGGGCATATTTTTATTGCCCAGCCTCCGCTTTTTAAAATTCGCAAGGGTAAGCAGGAACAGTATCTAAAAGACGAGGATGAACTGGCACTGTTCCAGACCCAGAATGCTATGGAAGGTGCGAGTCTGCATGTAAATGCTGATGCGCCAGGAATCAGCAGTAATGCGCTTGAATCAATAGTTAATGAATACAGAAACGTTCGTTCAATTATAAAAAGATTATCTCATCAGTATCCTGGTGAAGTAATGGATGAGTTGATGAACCAACCGGCACTGACTTTTGAAGATATGGCAGACAAGGAAAAGGTAGAAAGCTGGACTAATGCAATCGAAGCCGCTGTGGCGAAAATCAGCCATACCAGTGCAACCTATCTGTTTAGTGTTATATATGATGAAGAAGAGCAAATTTATGCGCCCATGGTAAAGTCGATAATCCATGGCGTTTCACGTAAAACAACTTTACGCCCTGAATTATTTAAATCACAGGAATATAAAGATATTGTAGCTTTACGTGAAAAGCTCTCGGGGCTGTTTGAAGAAGGCGCTTATGTAAAACGGGGAGAAAAAACTCTACCGGTTCAGAATTTTCGGGAAGCTCTTGATTGGTTAATGAAAGAAGCCATGAAGGGAATATATCTGCAGCGCTATAAAGGCCTTGGTGAAATGAATCCAAGTCAACTTTGGGAAACTACTATGGATCCCGATTACCGACGCATGTTGAGAGTGACAATTGATGATGCGATGGGTGCGGATCAGTTATTTTCAACACTGATGGGTGATCATGTCGAGCCAAGGCGTGAATTTATTGAGTCAAATGCGTTGAATGTAGCAAACCTGGATGTATAAGGCAGGCTGAGAATCCGTCTGAGTAATATACTGTTATAGGAAACAGCAGTTTAACAAGAGGGAATTAGGTGTAAGCCAGGATTGGGTAAAAGTCTAAATAGTATTAGATGGCCTTACGAATCCAGGCTTCTATTTCACCAATAAGTTCTTTAGGGTTTCTTCCTGCCGGATCTATTGGCTCTCCAATCACAACCCTGATAGTTCCAGCCTTTTTCAGTATTTTGTGAGCTGGCCAACAAAGCCCTGCATTATGAGCTATCGGTAAAATTTTTCTGCCTGAAGTAATTGCCAATTGCACACCACCGGCAGAAAATTTCTTTTCCATACCAGGTGCCACACGTGTGCCTTCAGGAAAAATCAACACAGAAATTCCGCTATCCAACTTTACCTTACCTTGATCTAACACTTGCTGAAGTGCCCTGCCCTTTTTACTTCGATCGATGGCAATTGGGTCCAGTAATTTTAATGCCCAGCCAAAAAAAGGAATCATTAAAAGTTCTTTTTTCAAGGTGGCGCAGATGGGTCTGAATACCCAGTAAAAATAAAGTGTTTCCCAGGGACTCTGATGATTGGAGATTAAGACAAAGGCTTCAGAAGGAATATTATGCTGACCTGTTATTTCGTATTTGATACTACAGGATAATTTGAGCCACCAGAGTATAAAAGCATTCCATAAAAGAAAATAATTGTAGCGTGCCTTCATTGGTAGAAATATACCAATAATGATGCATATTAATGCATGGGGTACGAGAACGGCTATGAAAAACAGGTAAAATAAAAGGGAGCGAAAATATTGCATAATGAGCAGAATGTCAGGTTTTCAGGCCTGCGTCTGCAATAACAAACATTGCCGCAGAAAATAGATCATCAAAAACCGGGACTTTAGAAAGTTTTTCCGGATTAATTGTAGATTTAGTTAATGAGCCTTTACCGGTTAGAACAAGAATAGGCTTACAATTCTTGCTTATGGCTGCATCAATGTCTTTCTCAGTATCTCCTATAAACCAAATGTTTGTGACTGACTGAGAGAACTGGGACTCAATTTGTTCCAACATGCCTGTTGCTGGCTTACGACATTCACAACCGTCATCAGGACCATGTGGACAGTAAAAAATAGCTTCTATTTTTCCGCCCTGTTCTTCAACTTGCGTACGCATGGTTTCGTGTATTTTTGCCAGATCAAATTCATTAAACAATCCCCTTGCCAGACCTGACTGATTGGTAGCTACACAGACTGTGAATCCGGATTTGGTCAGATTACAGATTGCTTCTATACTGCCAGGTAGTGGAATCCATTCATCTTCATTTTTGATGTAGTCATCAGAGTCATAATTAATCACTCCATCACGATCAAGGATTATTAGATTAAGGCTCATGCAAATATGACCAACTATGTATTTTGCAAAAAGGAAATATCGGCAATCTGAAGAAACAAGTGGCGTAACTGTTGTAACAGTGATTGCCGATTGTTTCTAATCAGTTCATTATCCGTATTGACCATAACCTGGTCAAAAAAATCATCGACGTGCTTTTGTAGATTTGCCATGGAAGATAGTGCTGCAGTGTAATTCCGGTTTTCTAACAATGGTTCCACTTCTTTTAATAACTCTCTGAGTTTGGCTGCAAGTTGTTTCTCGGCAGGTTCAGTCAATAACTTGTCATCTACTTCCAGGGATGGCTGTTGATCAAGTTTGGAAAGAATATTGGAGACACGCTTGTTTGCCATGGATAGTGCTGCAGATTCATTTAATAGGGAAAATTCCTTCACTGCCTTTATTCTTAGATCAAAGTCCAGCGGACCGGTTGGACGGACAGCATAAACAGACTGAAATAGATTAGCTGAAACTCCTTCATCTGCATACCAGGCCCGAAACCGTTCGAATATAAAATCCTGAACAGATTCATGTAAGCCATCTGTAACTGTTAATACGGAATACTGATTAATGGCATTGGTAATACAGGAGGAAAGATCCAGATCAAGTTTCTTTTCGACAATGATTCGTAAAATACCAAGAGCCGCGCGTCTGAGAGCATAGGGATCTTTAGAGCCTGTAGGTGGCTGCCCAATTCCAAAAAGTCCTACAATTGTATCTAGTCGTTCTGCGAGAGCCAGCGCCATTCCTGTTGCAGTCTCTGGTAATTTATCGCCGGCAAAACGTGGCATATACTGTTCATTCATTGCCATGGCGACGTCTTCTGTTTCACCATCATGCGTGGCATAGTAGTAACCCATAATGCCCTGAAGATCAGCAAACTCCCCTACCATACCGGTAAGAAGATCACATTTAGCAATCCCGGCAGCTCTGATAACACTGGCCTGATCTGTGCCCATGGTTTTGGCTATATAAGAAGCGAGATTGGCAACTCGCTGTGATTTATCAAAGAGTGTCCCCAGAGTCTTTTCAAACACCACGGTTTTTAGTGCATCGGTTCTGGATGCGAGGGGGTACTTCTTATCCTGTTCAAAAAAGAAATCTGCATCTGCAAGGCGTGGTCCAATAACTCTTTCATTACCATTGATGACTACTTCAGGGTTGATACTTTGAATATTGCTCACAGTTATGAAATTAGGTTTGATATTGCCGTGCTCATCTTCAAGATAAAAGCATTTCTGGTGTTTTTTCATCGATGAAACCAGCGCTTCTTTAGGCACAGATAAAAAACGTTCATCAAAACTGCCAGTTAAGGCAACTGGCCATTCAACCAGGGCTGTAACTTCATTAAGTAATTCTTCGTCGATGATGACCCGGGCATTTATGGTTTTTGCCTGTGCCTGAATCTGGTTGCGAATTATTTCTTTTCTGATATTGAAATCAGCAATGACATAACCGGTTTCTGATAATAGTTTTTCATAATCCGCGGGATTATTCAGGGTCAGGTTTTCGGGATGATGGAATCGGTGTCCTCGGGTAATATTGCCTGATTCGATACCAAGGATAGAGGCTGGAATAATTTCGTTTCCGAAAAGAACAACTGCCCAGTGTACCGGTCTTACAAATTCGTTTCTTGAGCTACCCCAGCGCATCCGCTTTGGAATGGGCAAAGCTGACAGTGCGTCGGTAATAATGCCGGGCAATAATTTTTGTATAGACTCCCCTGCTCTGGCTGTTTTGAAATACAGCTTGGTGACTTTGCCATCATCTTTTTCTGCTAATTCGGATACTTCTACGCCACATGATCTGGCGAAACCTTCAGCAGCCTTACTGGGATTTCCTTCTTCGTCAAAAGAGGCTTTTAGCGCAGGTCCAAAACGTTCAATGGTCACATCATCCTGCATGGCTTGAAGATCTTTTACCAGCACAGCAAGCCTTCTTGGTGTTGCATAAGCAGGGCCCTGTAAAAACGTCAGGTTGTGTTTTTTTAGCCCTTTCTCAATTTCCTGCTGGAAAGATTTTGACAGAGAAAACAATGCCTTGGGTGGCAGCTCTTCCGTACCTATTTCTATGAGTAAATCCTGAGTATTCATTATTTGTTCAGCTTCTCATTGAAATCATTTAGTGCGTTTTGTCTTAATTCATCAGGAGCGAGCGGAAATCCGAGCCTGGCCCGAGAGTCGAAATAGGCTTGAGCAACCCTGCGAGCCAATGTGCGTACCCTTAATATATAGCGTTGCCGTTCTGTGACCGAAATTGCTGATCTGGCATCAAGCAAATTGAAATAATGGGAAGCTTTGAGAACCATTTCATAGGCGGGCAAAACCAGCATGTTATCGATGAGGTACTGACACTGGGTTTCACTGTCATCGAAACCCCTGAACAGGTTATCCACATTGGCGAACTCAAAATTGTAGCCTGACATTTCCACCTCATTTTGATGGAATACATCACCATAGGTTACAGTGCCATTGGGGGTTTCTGCCCAGACAATATCAAATATGCTATCAACACCCTGCAAATACATGGCAATTCTCTCAATGCCATAAGTAATTTCGCCGCTGACCGGAAAACACTCAAGACCACCGACCTGTTGGAAATAGGTGAATTGTGTGACTTCCATGCCATTAAGCCAAACTTCCCAGCCGAGCCCCCAGGCACCTAATGTAGGTGATTCCCAATTATCTTCAACAAACCGAACATCGTGAATTTTAGTGTCAATACCGAGGTATTTAAGAGATTTTAGATACAAATCTTGAATATTCTCAGGTGAAGGCTTCAATATTACCTGAAACTGGTAATAATGCTGAAGGCGCATGGGGTTTTCTCCGTAGCGACTGTCAGTGGGTCTTCTGCAGGGTTGGAGATAGGCGCTATTCCAGCTTTCCGGCCCAATAGCACGCAGGAAGGTGGCCGGGTGAAAGGTACCCGCACCGACTTCGATATCCAGGGGCTGGATAATCACACAGCCGTGATCAGCCCAGAATTGCTGGAGGGCTAGAATGAGTCCCTGAAACGTTGACACATCAATGGGTGCCGAATTATTCAAAAATGGCTCCTGAAAGCAGTAAATTCAGATAAAATTGCGCGAGATTTAAAAAGCGCTAATTATGCTAAAAACCCGCCTTGATAGCGAGAATTAACTGTATTCTGATCTTTGCGAATTATATGAAATGAATACTCTTTCGGACCCTGACATTTGAAGACAATAATTCTGAAATTTTTCCTGCGTAGTCTGGCACTCCTGCCTTTGGGTATGGCAAGGAGCCTGGGTGCGTTAATTGGTAAAGTTAGTTGGTTAATGTCTTCAAGAATGGCACAAACAACATGCATTAATCTGGCAATGTGCTTTCCGGAACTGGAACAAAGTAAGCGCAAGCTTCTAGGTAAAGCCAGTATAATAAATACCTGTCAGACTATTTCAGAATGTGGTGCTGCCTGGTCATGGCCCGCTGAAAAAATTATGGAGCATATTTTTGAAGTTGAGGGCCTGGAATTGTTACAACGCTCTCAAGCCGGAGGAAAAGGGTCAGTAGTGCTCGCCCCCCATTTGGGAAACTGGGAAGTTTTTGGCGTGTATTTAAATACCTGTGGTTGTGGACAGAGCAGCCAGTTATATCAGGCGCCCAGAAGCAAGGCGCTGCACGAATTAATATATTCTGCGCGGAGCAGAGTCGGCGCAAAGCTGGTTGCCACAGATACTCGTGGTGTGGCTATGTTGCTAAAAGCGCTTAAAAGTGGCGAAATTGTGGGAATCTTGCCTGATCAGGTCCCTCCGGAGAGTGGTGGTGATTTTGCGCCCTTTTTTGGCAAACAGGTACTGACTATGTCGCTGGTTTCCCGCTTGATACAAAAAACCGGCGCAAGCGCTGTAATTGGTTGTGCAGTGAGAGTCAGGTTTGGTAACAAGGCAGGCTGGAAGATAATTTTTAGAGAGCCAGACAATAATATATATGCCGGGCATATCACAGAATCATTGGTTGGGCTTAACGCCAGTATTGAAAATGTGGTTAATGAGTTTCCGGAACAGTATCAATGGGAATACAAACGTTTTAAACGTCTGCCACCAGGCGAAAAAAGACCTTACTAGGCTGTGCCTTATACTATTTTTTGCCCGGGCGGGCAAAATACTGGCAAAAATACTGCAGGTGGTTATGGATAGAATGATGAACCGCGGCGGGTGAGTAAAGCAAGCAGTATTAGTAATAGTGATTGAACCAAAGGCCGACTAGCGGAATAATTTGTTATCCAGTTAAATGAGTATATAAATGAGCAGACTATTAGATCTTAACGCAGTCGCTGCGGCTAAAATTAATGAAGCCCCCTACCCTTTTTTTACAGTGGGGCGCTCTGTTTTTGATAAATATGTGGAAGAGGTATTACATGACTTTCCGAAGATAAACTCTGGTGGTAGTTTTGCATTAAGTGAAGTGACACCGGGTGCCCGTTTCAATGAATTATTAGAAGAACTTAATGGCAGCGCCTTCAGGGAAATAATTTCAGAAAAGCTGCAACTGGATTTACGCGACAGACCAATGGTGATCACCCTGCGGGGAGTTTCAAGGGCGAAGGATGGACGAATTCATACAGATTCAAAATCCAAGATGGCAACTATTCTGATTTACTTTAATGAGCCGTGGACTGCAGAAAACGGAAAACTTCGGGTTCTGGAAAGCGAAAATATGGATGATTATGTAGCCGAGATTTCGCCAGATGCAGGTGCCATGATTGCTTTTAAGGTGACGGAAAATTGTTGGCATGGCTACCCGGCTTATGAAGGTACCAGGCAGTCGATCCAGATTAATTTTGTTGAAGACGATAAAGCAGCAAACAAACATGGCAGGCGTCATGGCTGGACGGCAAAACTTAAAAAATTGCTTTCGTGAAGATTGATTATTTATCTGAATAGTTTTGATTAACTCCTGAATAAATTTCTTAATTAATTAAAAGAGGCCGAGCTATCATTAAGCGTGTACTTGTTATCAAGTTGACCTCTATGGGCGATTTGATGCATGCCCTCCCGGCCTTGACTGATGCATGTGAACAATATCCAGAGATTGAATTCGACTGGGTAGTTGATGAAGCCTTTGCAGAAGTACCTTCCTGGCATCCTGCCGTAAGAAATATATATAGCAGTGCACATCGACGCTGGAAGAAAAATTTTAAATCATCCTGGCAAAAGGGTGAGTTCTCAGCTTTTTGGAAAGACTTGAATATAAATGATTATGATGTAGTTATTGATGCACAGAATAATGTTAAAAGTTCTTTTATCAGCTTTCTTCGTAAAGGTCATGTGCATGGGATGGATCGTGCAAGCGTAGCAGAACAACCTGCATTTTTAGCCTATAAATACCGACATTTTATAGATAAAAATCAACATGCCATTGCAAGACAACGAGAGCTTTTTGCTAACGCCCTGGGTTATAAAATACCCGAAACCCCTGTCAATTATGGAATAAGGCCTGACGCGTTTAAGTTTCCAACAACAGCCGTAGAACCGCCTTTTCTATTTCTGGTACACAATGCCAGTTGGACTACAAAATTATGGCCGGAAAAGTACTGGTTTGAATTGATTGGGCTGGCAAAAGAAGAAAACTACAACGTGGTATTGCCCGGTGGCAACAGTGAAGAACTGGCTAGAGCGAAACTGATTGCTTCCAAACATGACAACGCCTATGCCTTGTCCAGAATGTCATTATCAGAACTTGGCGGGATTATCAGTAAAGCTGACGGTGCGATTTGTTGTGATACAGGTCTGGCACATCTGACAGCCATCACCGGAACGCCATCAGTGACAATGTATGGACCAACCAGTGTTCAGCTTATTGGAACCTATGGCTCTGGACAACAACACCTTGATGCTGAAAATCCGGACTTTACCTGTAGCCCATGTTACAAGAGAAGCTGTAAGTTTTATGGCCAGGCAAGTGCAATGTCAGCATGTATGGATTCTTTTCAACCAATACAGGTCTGGCAAATGTTACGCGATCAAATGAAAAAATCTGCCGGTTGAAATGAAGGTGAAAAATTAATTACGCCAGAAATGGGGTGATAGTAATACCAGCAGGGTGAATACTTCCAGTCTGCCCAGTAACATGCCAAGACAAAGAATCCATTTAGCCGCATTGGGTACGCTGCCATAATTTTCCGCAACACCGCCAAGTCCTGGCCCCAGGTTATTTATACTGGCGCCCACTGCAGTAAAGGCTGTCGTAATATCAAGATCTACGGCAAGCAGTGCCAGTAGCATAGCCATGTAAGCCATAACGTAGACGGAGAAAAATCCCCACACTGATTCTATTACCCGTTCCGGAACACGTTGGTTTCCCAACTTGATGGGTATAACCGCATTTGGATGAATCAGTTTTTCAATTTCCCTGAAGCCCTGTTTGATGATCAGCAAAACCCGAATCACTTTCATGCCACCACCGGTTGATCCGGCGCAACAACCAATAATGGCCATATAAAATAATAAAAAGGGCAGGAAGGTTGGCCAGGAACTGAAGTCCGCAGTACTGAAACCTGTAGTGGTGGTGATGGAAACTACCTCAAATATTCCTTTGAAAAATGCATCTTCGAAACCATAAGTTCCAGAGAAATACAGGAAAGGAACTGAAATCAGGGCAATCACCAACAACATGCCAATATAAAACTTGAATTCAGAATCATCAAAATAATGCTTGATACTTTTATGTTCCCAGGCAAAAAAGTGTAAGGCAAAATTTATTCCGGAAACGAGCATGAATACTGTGGCAATCATTTCAATAACAGCACTATCAAAATAGGCAATACTGGTATCGTGAGTTGAGAAGCCTCCGATGGCTATTGTCGCGAAACTGTGCCCAATTGCATCGAAAAGGCTCATTCCTGCAAAGAAATAGGCTAAAGCACAAAGCATGGTAAGGCTTATATATATAAGCAAAAGGGCTTTGGCGGTTTCGGTTACACGAGGCAGAAGCTTATTGTCCTTGACTGGTCCCGGGCTTTCCGCACGATATAACTGCATTCCACCTATGCCAAGCATAGGCAGGATAGCAACTGCGATCGCAATAATTCCCATCCCGCCAAGCCATTGCAGTTGCTGACGATAATACAAAATAGAGCGGGGAAGCTGGTCGAGACCTGAAAGGACGGTAGCGCCAGTGGTGGTAAGCCCGGATATGGATTCGAAAAATGAATCGGTAACCGACATTTGCAAGGAATCGGTAAATATAAAAGGAAAACTACCGAACGACCCGAGAACTGTCCAGAACAGGGTGACCACCAGAAAGCAGTCCCGGGTTTTAAGTTCTTTATGGTTATGCATCACCGGTGCCCACAGCACAAAACCGGAAAACAAAGTGACAAAGAATGTGGTCAGGAAAGAGTAGATGACACCGTCATCGTAATACCAGGAAACCAGTAGAGGAGGGATCTGGGCGCAACTGAAGATCATCAGCAGCACACCTAAAATGCGAAAAATAACCGGCAGATTCATTGTATTCCCGTTTTACACCCTGATTTTCTGAGTATTCAGTGTACTTTTCTGCTGCTAAAAAAACGTCAGCCCAACCTGGAATAAGCGCTCCAGTTCGGAAATCCTTTTTTTATCTACCAGGAACATGATTACGTGGTCGTCGGTTTCAATAACAATATCATCATGGGCAATATAGACCTTGTTGTCCCTGACGATTGCGCCAATAGTTGTCCCTTCGGGTAAATCGATATCTTCTATCTGTTTGCCGACCACTTTTGAGGTGTGTTTATCTCCATGGGCAATGGCTTCCATAGCTTCCGCAGCACCACGACGCAGAGAATACACATTAACCACATCGCCTCTGCGCACATGGGTTAGCAGACTGCCTATAGTGGCCTGCTGAGGAGAAATCGCAATATCAATTTCACCACTTTGGATCAAGTCCACATAGGCAGGGTTGGCAATCAATGTCATGACGCGACCTGCCCCCATACGTTTGGCGAGTAAAGAAGACATGATGTTGGCATCATCATTATTGGTCAGGGCGAGGAAAATATCGGTATCTTCAATATTTTCGCCTACCAGCATGTCCATATCCGAAGCATCGCCATGCAGTACGGTAGTGGACTTGAGCTTTTCTGTGAGGTCCTTGCAACGCTCGTAATCCATTTCAATGACTTTGACCCGATAGCTTTTTTCCAGCAGTGCTGCCAGACGTTCGCCGATGTTACCGCCCCCGGCAATCATGATTTTCTTGTAAGGCTTGTCTACCCGTCTGAGTTCGCTCATCACATCACGAATATTTTCCCGTGCGGCAATAAAGAAAACCTCGTCACCTTCTTCAATCACCGTATTTCCAGCCGGGATAATAGGGCGGTTACGGCGGAAAATAGCTGCAACACGCGTATCTACATTGGGCATATGTTCACGCAGGGCTGAAATTTCCTGATTGATTAGCAGGCCTCCCTGAGTAGCTTTAACACCAACCAGTTGCACCAGGCCATCTGAAAAATCCAGTACCTGCAGGGCTCCAGGAAGGTCAATCAACTTCTGTATGTATAGGGAAACTTCCTGCTCCGGACTGATTACTACATCAATAGGAATGGCTTCCGGGCTGAAAAGTTTGGGTTCAGCAACATAGGAATTAGAGCGCAAGCGGCAAATCTTTTTTGGGGTGCGAAACAGGGAAAAGGCTATCTGGCAAGCTATGAGATTGACTTCATCGCTGTCGGTAATGGCGATGAGCATATCAGCATCACGAGCACCGGCACTTTCAAGTACTTCCGGATAAGATACCTGGCCTTCAACAGTTGCTATATCGAGCCGATCTTTTAATTCTCTGAGTTTAACCGAGCTGGGGTCAACGACAGTAATGTCATTGGCTTCCTTGGCAAGGTTTTCGGCCAGCGCTGCCCCTACCTTATTGGCGCCAAGTATTATTATTTTCATGAGTGGCGAAAGCTCCTGCCGACTTCAGATAAACATTCTGAATGATTATAGACAATTAGCAAAATGGCTGAAATGTACTTGTGAACGGGCGCAATTGTTCAATATTTTTCGAGTAAAGCATAGTAAAAACCATCGAGCTTGTCGGTTCCAGGTAAAAACTGTATCCCAAATTGACAATTTTCAGCCTGGTGGTTAATTAGCGAAACGGCTCTGGCATTGCCTGTTTTGGCGATAAACGCGTCTATATTCAGTTCATTTTCCTGACGCAAGACAGAGCAGGTGGAATACAGTAATTTTCCTCCCGGTTTCAGGCATGGCCACAAGGTATCCAGTAACTGCTGTTGAATTTGTAAAAGACGCTCTATATCGGTGTCGTTGCGCAATAACTTTATATCTGGGTGGCGACGGATGACGCCGGTACCAGAGCAGGGGGCATCAAGCAGTATGGCATCAAAAGGCTTGCCATCCCACCAGCTGTCAGTATCAATAGCATCTGCACAAATGACCGAGGCCTCAAGGTTCAGACGTTTCAGGTTTTCATTGACGCGCAACAAGCGCTGTTCACTGTTGTCCAGCGCGATCAAATCAAGCTGGCCTGCCTGATATTCAAGTAGAGCACAGGTTTTACCCCCGGGGGCAGCACAGGCATCGAGGACTCTGGAGCCTGCTGCAGGCGCCAGCAGATAAGCTGAAATCTGCGATGCTTCATCCTGAACGCTGACCATGCCATCGTAAAAGCCGGGTAACTCACTTACATCAACCGGACTTTCAAGAATTAGCGATGAATTACCATGCTTACCGGCACTGGCATGAATGCCAGCCTGGTTTAATAACTCCAGATAATTTTGACTGCTTACAGCACCAGTATTTACCCGCAATGTCATTGGTGCCTGCAGGTTATTCTGCGCCAATATATGCGCAAAAGAATCAGGCCAGTCTTGCTGTAAGGCATGTATTAGCCAACGCGGGTGAGAATAAATCGCGCTATCGTCCGTCTGTATTGCCAGCTCCAGCGAGTCTTCTTCGCGTTGCGCCCTGCGCAGGACAGCGTTAACCAGTTTACTTGCCCAGTTTTTCTTTAATAAACGTGTGAGTGAGACTGTTTCGTTGATGGCTGCGTGAGCAGGAGTTCGCATAAACTTGAGCTGGTATAGCCCCAACAGGATCAGGCAATAAATATCATTGTCCTTTTTACGCAAAGGCTTATCCATCAATGCCTGTGCGATGAAATCCAGACGTTGATACCAGCGGCACACACCATAGGTATATTCACGAATTAAAGGCAGGTTTGCGGTCGGGTTTTCATGGGCCAGCGCTACCAGAAGAGAAGACAGGGATCCCTTTTGAGAAAGCAGTGATTTCAGAACTTTCGTTGCAAGTAAGCGGTTACTTTTAGTGCTCACTTGGTAGACTCATTGGTATTATTTAGCGCCAGGCTTTCTCCGCACTGGAAAAGCTCGGGACGTCCATTAAAGACATCTTTGATGGCAGTGGGGGCTTTGCCTGGAAACTGAACTTTTTCTATTCGCAACACGCCTTTCCCGCAAGCAACATGAATACTTTCATGTGTTTTTTCAATAATAGTTCCGGCCAAAGCGTCAACAGAGGTGTTAATGCTTGAGGCCTGAATAATACGTAATCGATCATTTCGATAGTGACACCAGGCAGGTGAGCGTGGGTAAAACGCCTGGATCTGGTGTGATATTGATTTTGCCGAATGCTGCCAATGGATGAACGCTTCATCCTTGCCAAGTTTTTTCGCATAGGTAGCCAGCGAGTTTTCCTGGAGCCGGGCATTTGCCTTATAAGTGACCAGGTCACTGAGCACCGATGACAAACCTTGTTGGCCGAGACTGAGTAAACGGCTACCCAGGGTTTCAGCATTGTCCTGATCAGTAATGGGAGTATCCAGTTGCATTAATACCGGACCAGTATCCAGACCTTGTTCCATTTGCATAATTGATACACCGGTAGTGGTGTCTCCAGCGAGGACGGCTCTTTCAATGGGGGCCGCGCCACGCCAGCGAGGAAGCAAGGAAGCATGAACATTTATGCAGCCATACTGAGGAATTTGTAGAATTTCTTCGCCGAGAATCTGCCCATAAGCCACTACCACCATGACGTCGGGGGCAAGGCGCGTTAGCTGTTCTGCCTCATGATCGAGGTTTTCCGGTTGCAAGACCTGAATATTATTGGCCAAGGCGACCTGTTTGACCGGCGTGGCTTGTACATGTTTGCCACGTCCAACACGACGGTCCGGTTGACTGTAAACAGCAACAACGTTGAAACCCTTTTGCACCAGATCGTCCAGATGACCAGCAGCAAAATCGGGAGTACCGGCGAAAACAATACGCAGGGACTTGTCTGTCATGATAAATAAATCAGGGGGTCAGGCCGGAGTAGGCGATTTTTGCTGGCGATGTTCTTTCTCCAGCTTGGATTTTATGCGTTGTCTTTTCAGCGAGGACAGGTAATCAACAAAAAGTTTGCCGTCAAGGTGATCAATCTCATGTTGAATACAGACGGCCAGAATTCCTTCAGCCTCAAGCTCAAAGGGGTCACCATTTTTGTCCAGGGCATTAATCATTACCTTGCGGGGCCTGGTGACCAGTTCATAAAACCCGGGCACAGACAGGCAGCCTTCCTCATAACCCATAGGCTCCGCATCCAGCACACTAATTTCCGGATTAATGAATATCATCGGATCGTTATGGTCTTCAGAAATATCCATAACCAGCATGCGCTTGTGAACATTGACCTGAGTAGCCGCAAGTCCGATGCCTTCAGCGTCATACATGGTTTCGATCATGTTATCGAGAATCTCTCGAATGGAATCATCAACAACCTGTACAGGTGACGCCACTTTACGCAGCCTTGGGTCAGGGAATTCCAGTATTGTCATCAAGCTCATAATAAATAAACGGTAAATAATCAGTAGAGTATAGTCAGGGCACAGCAGTCCGGAATATTAGTTCAACATTGGTTCTGCAGGCAGCAATGATACGCGATTATTCCCAATAATTTTATATCTGTATTGCACTCTTATTGGGTTTTAACCCATTTAATGGGGCTGAATGTAAAGAATGAAAGTCCTATCTACGTCACAATTTACCTAAAATAACCTTGCTAACTGTATAAAATCTCGAAACTTATTGTTACTATTGCCCGAATTATTAGTGCTTGCCGGCCTGTTTAGTCTGCCTGACGAGGATAACCATGACTAACTCCCTAAAAAAGTTTCTCCCGGTTTTTTTGCTTTTACAAGCCGTGTCTTTTATGGCGTTTTCTGCCGATCAGGTTCAGATACGTGATGATGCCCCTGATCGCTATGAAGTAGTTCTTGGGGATACTTTATGGGATATCTCTGGAAGGTTTCTGGAAGATCCCTGGCTCTGGCCCGAGGTGTGGGAGCTAAACCCACAGATTGAAAATCCTCATCTTATTTATCCAGGGGACGTGATTGCCCTGGTCTATTCAGCTGATGGACCAATGCTGACGTTGACTCGTGGCGGCGCCGAATCCACGGGCCTGCGCACTATTCGTCTCTCTCCGCAGGTAAGGAGGGAACCTATCAATAGCGCTATCCCTGCAATTCCTCTTGATCGTATCAGCTCATTCCTCAAGGGTACGATTATCGTCTCGGAAACTGAACTGGAAAACTCGCCCTATTTGCTGGGAAACAGGTCAGGTACTCTCTTGTCGGAAAACAACGAAGAAGTGTTTGCCAAAGGAGCCTGGGACAACGACATTAGCGAATACAACATTATCAGGGGCGGACAGGTATACACTGATCCCGATACTGGCACAGTCGTTGGATTGGAAGGCAAGCATATCGGAACGGCTATAATGGTAAAAAGGGAAGGCAATAATGCCACATTGCTGACAGCCAATGTAGAAGAAGAGATAAGAGAGGGGGATCGTTTTATTGCCAGCTCTGGTAGCAGAATAGATTCCAATTATTTTCCCCGACCACCGTCCTCATCCATTGAAGGAAGTATTATTGACATTAGCTCCGGGCGTACAGTGGGCAACCTTTACGACACTATTGTGATAAATCGTGGTAGCAGAAACAGGTTAAGGGTTGGTAATCTTCTTGCATTACAGAAACCGGATATCGAGATTGAAGACAATATCGGTAAAGCTACTCTTGGTCAGCAGGTAAAACAGTCTCTTGGTTTCAGTAATGATAATATTGAAACCTTCAGTGGCGAAAAGTACGCAACAGTACTAATCTACAGAGTATTCCAGAACGCCAGTCTCGGCATTATTCTTAGCGCTAAAGAAGCAGTTCGGCTGGAAGATAAAGTCGTTACTCCTTAAACTAACTATTGAAATTGGTCATGGATGACCTCTTTTGGATCTGATTCATAGCTGTGCGGGGCCTGGTCAAGGTAAACGCAGCTGGCCTGATACATTTAATTACAATTGGTTACCACGGAAGGCAATCCAATTTCTTATCCCAACTATAATATCAAGTCCTTGCTGCCCTGGTTAAAAGTTAGCCATGTTAGCGGTATGCACTCGCGACTTTTTAACCGCCTGCTGGCACTGTATTCCACGCCTGAAAATATTCTGGCTTGTGATTTCAAGAGCCTGAGAGCTGCCGGCATGAATAATAATTTGGCGCAGGAAATCAGCCAAATTGGCCAGGGTCAGCAGTCAGGTGAGCTAAACGCTGCACTGGACCGATGCCAACATTGGCTGGAGTGCCCGGGCAACTTCCTGATTACCTGTCAATCGCCCCATTATCCTTCATTGTTAAGTTCTATTCCTGATCCACCGCCCCTGCTTTATGTAAAAGGGAAGCTCGAGAGCCTGCACCTGCCACTGATAGCGATGGTGGGTAGCAGGAATCCAAGTGCCGGAGGAAGGCGAGATGCAAATCGCTTTGCAAGGGAGCTGGCTGCCAATGGTCTCGGTGTCGTAAGCGGTCTGGCGATGGGTATTGACCTGGAAAGTCACAGGGGGGCGATAGCAGGCGGAGTGGCTACCATTGCCATTTTGGGAACCGGAATCGATATAATTTATCCGCAGGTAAACCGGGACATGTTTGCCGCAGTGGCAGAAAATGGCGCCCTTGTTAGTGAGTTTAATCCTGGAACACCGGCACGCCCACAGCATTTTCCTCAGCGTAATCGCATTATAAGTGGCCTGAGTCAGGGAGTACTCGTGGTGGAAGCCGGCGTTAAAAGTGGCTCCATGATTACTGCGCGTTTTGCCCTTGAACAAGGTAGAGAGGTGTTTGCCATTCCTGGTTCCATTCATAATCCGATGGCACGCGGATGTCATAAATTGATTGCTGAAGGCGCGAAGTTGGTTCAATGCGTTGAAGATATACTGGAAGAAAAACTCCTGCTTTCAGAACAGCAAACAGGTGTGAGCAGTGAAACTGCTGCCAAAAAAGAAAGCGCATCACTGTATTTATCCGAGCCATTGTTAAAAGTAAAACAGGCTATTGGCTTCGATGCGGTTTCTGCAGATCAGATTGTTCTTGAAACCGAATTGAATGTTGAGGATGTGAGCGTGGCTTTGGTGGAACTTGAACTCAGAGGCTTGGTGCAAAGAGAAAAGAATGGTTTTACATTAATAGGGAGTTGATTATGCGCTACTGGGAAAAAGTGCGAGAATGCGGCTGCAATTGATGATCGATGTTTTTGATAATGTAAGTTATTGGCTTTATCAGGCCCGGTGAAAATAAATTTTCTGCCACAAAAAGTAACTAAAAAAATGGTTATATTCCCAAGCATGATATCGATCAAAGGCAAAGATTTTTGCTTAATAGACAATTGGGCGATTAACAATAAGTAGTCTCTTGAATAGACTAGGTAGTAGACGGAGTAGTTTGTGACAACAGTAAGCAGTGACGCAGTTAAAGAGTTTTTACTGAATCTTCAGGACAATATTTGTCAGGCTCTTGAAGATGCTGACGGGGGTGCCAGTTTCAAGGAAGACAAGTGGGAGCGTGACAAGGGGGGAATTGGTAGAACTCGAGTTATCACCGGAGAGGTACTGCAAAAAGGCGGTGTTGCTTTTTCCCATGTTTATGGTGACGCCATGCCGGCTTCCGCTACAGCTAATCGCCCCGAATTGGCAGGCAGTGCTTTCCAGGCAATGGGTGTTTCTCTGGTTATTCATCCGGATAACCCCTATGTGCCGACATCCCATGCCAATGTCAGGTTTTTTATTGCTGAGCAGGATGGCAAGGAGCCCGTATGGTGGTTTGGCGGTGGTTATGACCTTACGCCTTATTACGGGTTTGAAGAAGATTGTGTGCACTGGCATCAGGTTGCCAGGAAAGCCTGCGACAATTTTGGTGATGATGTTTATCCGCGTTATAAAGCCTGGTGTGATGAATATTTCTTCATGCCTCATCGAAAGGAGCCGCGCGGGATTGGCGGTCTCTTTTTTGATGATCTCAACGAATGGGGTTTTGAAAAATCTTTCGCCTTTATGCAATCTGTTGGCAACAGTTACCTTGATGCCTATATCCCTATTATTGAAAAACGTAAAGAAACACCTTTTGGCGAACGTGAAAAATGGTTTCAGGAATACCGTCGCGGGCGTTATGCAGAATTTAACCTGGTATACGATCGTGGCACTGTGTTTGGCCTGCGCTCCGGCGTTGGCAGAACCGAATCGATCCTGATGTCATTACCGCCCCAGGTGCGCTGGGAATATAACTGGCATCCCGAACCCGGGACCGAAGAGTCACGCCTTTACACAGAATTTCTGACAGACAGAGACTGGCTGGCCTGACTTTCCGTTTCCTTGCTGGCAGAATAAGGGCAGAAGGGCTGAACGACAGCAGCACAGACAGTCCTCGCTGGTATACTCCCCAACACTATAATATTCAGAACAAGAGGATGATTATTTGGATCGTTATGTTGTTATCGGCAACCCGGTCAGTCACAGTAAATCGCCTCTGATCCACACTCAATTTGCCCTGCAAACTGGCCAGGCGGTTCAATATGACGCCTTGCTGGCAGAGCAGGGTGCCTTTCAGCAGGTTGCCACAGACTTTTTTGCAGAAGGCGGCAAAGGAGCCAATGTTACTGTTCCTTTTAAACTTGAGGCTTTTGATCTGTCAGAGCATTTGTCCAAAGAAGCCCAGAGAGCAGGGGCGGTGAACACCCTTTATCTGAATAGCAGGCAACAATTGTGTGGTCATAATACTGATGGCATCGGCCTGGTGACAGATCTGGTGGATAATTTCCAGGGAGTATTATCTGGCAAGCGTATACTCGTTCTGGGCGCAGGGGGTGCTACCCGGGGCATACTGCAGCCATTGCTTGATCAGCAGCCGACCGAGATATGTATTGCCAACAGAACCGTCGCCAAGGCAGAAGCACTGGCAGATTACTTCACCAGTCTATCCATAAAGGATGAAGAAAGCGGCAAGCCAATGGTCAGTATCTCGGGCTGTGGTTTCAGCGATCTGGACAATGGCCCTTTTGACTGGGTTATCAATGCAACCTCAGCCAGCCTGCAGGGTGAAATGCCGGCACTGCCAGCAGGTCTGGTGAGCGCAGATACCTGGTGCTATGACCTGATGTATGCCAGTGGGCTGACACCATTTGGTGTCTGGGCTCAGGCAGCAGGTGCTACTAAGGTGATGGATGGTTTGGGTATGCTGGTAGAGCAGGCGGCAGAATCATTCAAGCTGTGGCGAGGGGTGCGGCCAAAAACACAGGCGGTGATTGCCTTGTTGAGGAAGTCGTCAAGTTAGGCCGCGGGCTATGGAGTCAGCGTCTTTTCTGTGCAATCTGCAAGCTGACTATGAGCCGGATTTATTTCATTACTGTTTTATTTCAATACTTCGGATGAATTGTGGTGCAGATCTTTCAGTTTTACATAATGTTTAGCGCTGTATAACAGGAAGTCGATTTCTTCCTGGCGTAAATCACGTACGCGCTGGGCCGGAGAGCCAACATAGAGTCCACCACTGGTTAGCGTCTTGCCAGGAGAAACCACGCTGCCACCACCAAGAATGATGTCCGATTCTATAACCGCCCCGTCCATAACAATTGCCCCCATCCCGATCAGCACCCGATCCTGAATTTTACAGCCATGAAGAACGGCCTTGTGGCCAATAGTCACATCACTGCCAATAGACAAGGGGAAGCCATCAGGGCCGAATGACTCCGCGGAGGTGCAGTGTAAAACCGAACCATCCTGAATATTGGTGCGATCACCAATGCGGATACTATGGACGTCACCGCGAATGACGGTGAGTGGCCAAACCGAGGAGTCTACCCCAAGCACAACATTACCAATCACTACCGCGCTGTTATCGATATAGGCCCGGTCGCCAATTTTGGGGTTGAATTCCATGTAACTTCGTACTGTCATTGGATTTTCCTGAAGAATAAGCAATAGTTTCCTGCAAATTGATTATTTTCCAATTTTCAACTTTAAACAAGGGAAGCTGGTTGGTAAAAGCAAAAAAATTGCTGGTATAATGCGCGCCCCTTAACGAGGCAGCTGGACATTAGATTAAGGGCGTTTAAAACCCGGTATTGCCTGCTCTTTATGCGCCGGGAAAGCATCCATTCAGACAAAACGCGGAAACTTGAAAAGCATGCAGGGCATTGACATGAACGTGATGATCTTTTGGGTGTTCGTTGCCGTAGGTACAGTTGTCTATGGGGCTATAATCTGGTCGCTGGTCGCATACAGAAAGACCAAAAAACAGGAAGCCTCTTTTCACAAAAGTACCGCTGCTGAAATTGCCTGGACCGTTATACCGCTTCTGATCATTATTGCCATGACGATTCCGGCTGCTAAATTACTGATTCGTCTGTATCAGAGTGAAGCAAGTGAGGCCGAGGGCAGGCTGGTAGAGCAGGGCCGATCTCTGCTGGTTTTTGAAACTCAAAAACAGCATTTTCCAAATCTGAAAATACAGGACAGTTAAGCCAGCTTCCGAGCTGAAGTTAATGAGAAATCTGATGAAAAGCGGAAAGCCATCCTATTCACTGGTTCTATTTGCCACCTTTTTTGCGGTAGTAGTTGTCATACTCGGCGCCTGGACCCGACTGGAAGATGCCGGACTGGGATGTCCTGACTGGCCGGGGTGTTACGGGTTTATTACTGTTCCGGAAACTGCTGCCGAAATTGCCCAGGCAGAAGCAGCTTATCCTGATGCTCCGTTTGAAGCTGAAAAGGCCTGGCCGGAAGTTATTCATCGTTATTTCGCCAGCACCCTGGGCTTGCTGATTGTTATCATCAATGTGATAGCCTGGAAAAACCGGAAGATCCCCGGTCAGCCGTTTAAGTTACCTGTTTTTCTGTTATTTATGGTCATTGCCCAGGGCCTTTTCGGTATGTGGACCGTCACATTAAAACTATGGCCACAAGTGGTAACGACCCATTTGCTGGGTGGTTTCACCACCCTCAGTCTGCTTTGGCTGTTGAGTTTGCGACTTAACAATCGCCCCTGGCAACAACCCAATATTCCGATAAGGCAGTGGATAAGTCTCAAGCCGCTCGCCTTGATAGCACTGGTTTTACTGGTTTTCCAGATATTCCTGGGGGGTTGGACCAGCTCGAATTATGCCGCACTGGCCTGTCCTGACCTACCTGCCTGCCAGGGCCGTTGGTGGCCACCAATGGATATGGGCAATGGTTTTAATATCACTCAGGAAATAGGTCCCAACTATCTCGGTGGCCAAATGGATGGTGAAGCAAGAGTGGCTATTCATATGATGCATCGTATAGGCGCTATGCTGGTAACCCTGGTTATTGGTTTTCTTGTGTTCAAGCTGTTCAGGAATGCCGGTGGCAGTGAGATGAAGAGACTTGCCTCAGTGCTATTGGGCCTGCTTATACTTCAAGTTAGCCTGGGCATAAGCAATATTGTTTTTGCCTTGCCCTTATGGGTTGCAGTTGCACACAACGCCGGGGGTGCTTTACTATTGCTCACCCTTGTCACCCTCAATTACCGATTAAATAAAGCGTCTACCTTTTAGATCATGAGCCAAGCCTCCTTTTTTAAACCTGCCAATGATGCAGGAAACAAGACTGCCAACTGGCGGGATTACTACGAAATGTGTAAGCCCCGCGTGGTCATGATGATGATCCTGACGTCGCTGATTGGTATGTTCCTTGCCGTGCCGGGAATGGTTGCTGTGGATATCCTGATCTGGGGAAATCTTGGTATTGCACTGGTTGCCAGTGCTGGAGCAGTGGTGAATCATCTGATTGATTACCAGGTCGACACCATCATGCAGAGGACTATCAAGCGTCCGATTCCTCAGGGTAAAGTCAGCCCTTTGCAGGCTTTGCTGTTTGCATTAGGCATTTGTTTACTTGGAATGCTCATCCTCATTTTCCTGGTTAATCCCCTGAGTGCCTGGCTGACTCTGGCCTCTTTTGTTGGCTATGCCATCATTTATACGGGCTTTTTGAAACGGGCGACGCCACAGAATATTGTGATTGGTGGTCTTTCCGGTGCCATGCCGCCGTTGCTTGGATGGACTGCAGTTACTGGCACTATCGATCCCAACGGTTTGCTTTTGGTATTAATTATTTTTGCCTGGACCCCACCTCATTTCTGGCCACTGGCTATTCATCGTAAAAGTGATTATGCCAAGACAGATATTCCGATGCTGCCAGTCACCCATGGCGATCCTCTGACCAAGCTGCATACCCTGCTTTACACGATTATCATGTGCCTCGTGACGATACTGCCTTACCTTACCGGCATGAGTGGACCTCTTTATCTGGCAGCGGCCATATTACTTGGCGGAGGGTTTCTTTATCACTCGCTTAGGTTACTGGTTACCGACAATCCCCGCGCAGCATTAACGACGTTTCGCTACTCGATTGTCTATCTGATTGCGCTGTTTATTGCGTTGTTGATAGATCACTATCTATAAATCCCTGACCCCATACTGCCTTCAGTACTATTCAGGATTCTGAACTAATCAGCATGGATACAAAGTATTTGAAACTGATCATGTCATTGCTGGCCGGTACTTCGGTTGTTACCGGTGGCTTACTGATTTATTTTTTTATCGCGGCAAACCAGATAACCATTGAGTCACTTCGTAATGACAGTTTTTTTGTTTACGATGCCCCCATTAAGATTGATGAATTCAGCCTGACCGATCACAACAACGACCTTTTCACCCGTGACGCGCTAAAAGATAAATGGACACTGGTGTTTTTTGGTTACACTTTTTGCCCGGATATTTGTCCAATAACCATGGCGGCCATTAAACAATTTTATGATTTGCTGGAAGACAATGGTGCGGAGTCAGATGTGCAAGTGGCGATGATCAGTGTTGATCCTAATCGCGATACACCGGAAAAACTTGCACAATACGTTGGTTTCTTCAATCCTGAATTTATTGGACTAACCGGGGACTACAATAATCTTTATACGATGGCGCGCAAAATGAACGTGGCATTTTCCTACTTACGAGTAGATGATGATAATTACCTGGTAACGCACAACGGAGAAATCATGCTGATTGATCCACAGGGCAATAATGTCGGTTTCTTCAAGGCACCTTATGATCCGCAACTGATGCTTGATAATTTTCGTGCTGTAAAAAAGTACAGGGCAAAAAATTAATTCCGCCTGATGAGGCCCTCAGTTTTTTTCTCCGCTCACCGCAACCCTCGAAAATACAAACAGCAAGCTTGTCGTTACAACGATGCTTGGACCGGTAGGTGTATCCCAGAACCAGGATGCAGTTAAACCACCGCAAACCGCAATAGATCCGACGATACTCGCTATAACCGACATTGATTCAGGGGTTTTGGAAAATGCCCTCGCGCAGGCGGGAGGAATAATAAGAAGGGAGGTAATAAGTAACACACCGACGACCTTCATAGAAACCGCAACAATCAAAGCAATCAATAACATCAGTAACAGCCGCAAACGAGTTACATTGAGACCTTCAACCTGGGCAAGTTCTTCATGCAGGGTTATTGTTAACAGCCGATTCCAGTTTGCAAATAACACTCCCAGCACTATACAAACGCTGACACCAATCCAGATAAGATCGTTCCATGATACGGTCAGCAAATCACCAAACAGATAGACCATCAGATTTATCTGGTTATCAGTAAAGCTGATCATTACCAGCCCAAGTGCAAGAGAACTGTGAGCCAGTATTCCAAGGATCGTATCTGTAGAAAGGCCGCGACGGTTTTCCATCATCACCAGCGCAACAGCCAGAAGCATGCAGGCAAAAATGACCGATAACTGCAGACTTATGTCGAGAATAAGACCGAGGGCAATGCCAAATAGAGCCGAATGTGCAAGCGTATCGCCAAAATAAGACATCCGGCGCCATACAACAAAGCATCCGAGTGGACCTGCAATAATTGCAACCATCAAGCCGGCTAACAATGCACGTACTATAAAATCAGCCATTGAGTTGTCGCCTGGTTCCTGCCTTCATTTTTCACTTTTCTCTACGATATCACCACCCAGGTCATGACTGTGGTTGTGATGGTGAGTATAGACTGCCAGAGTCTCCGCATCCTTTTTGCCAAACAATTCCAGATAGGCAGGGTCGTTGCTTACCTGCTCAGGATGACCATGACAGCACACATGCTGATTAAGACAGATCACTTCATCCGTAGCTGACATAACCAGATGTAAATCATGGGAAACAAGTAAAATTCCACACTTGTGCCGGCTCCTGATATTTTCAATAAGCCGGTAAAGTTCGGCTTGTCCGTTAACATCAACACCCTGCACGGGCTCATCTAGCACCAGCAACTGAGGCGCCTGAATCAGTGCTCTGGCCAGTAAAACCCGTTGTAGTTCACCGCCAGAAAGAGAATGGAGCTGGCTGTTGAGCAATGCACTTGCTCCTACCTCTTTCAGGACACCGCTTATTTCACTGCGGTTGGCATTCACTGCCAGTTTGAGGAAACGGTCTACTGACACCGGCATAGCAGGATCTGTATGTAAGCGCTGCGGCATATAGCCAATTCTCAAGCCTTTTCTCATGGTCACTGTGCCACTGGAGGGTTTTATCAGCCCAAGCACAATTTTTACCAGGGAGGTTTTGCCAGCACCATTGGGACCAATCAAAGTGACAATCTGCTCTTTTGCCACCTGCAGCGAGATATTGTTTAGAATTTGCCGTTGCTCTATTTCCAGCGAAATGTTGCTGGCATTGATAAGGAAATTTTCTTCCACGACAGGGAACCCGGATAAGAAAGTTTGAGAATGATATAACAGGATTGTGCAGTATATTTTTTACGCTGAATACTTCAATCCTGTGGTATTCATTCAGGGTGATATATCATAGCATCTTTTAAATGCACAGCTTACTGGCTGAGCAGTTTTCTGACTGGTTTTTTCTTTTTAATATGCACAAATTATTGCTGACTTTTTTTCTGCTGGCGGGACTCAATGCTCAGGTTTTTGCGCAATATTCTGTAGTTGCCAGCATTCGACCATTGCAATTAATTGCCGCAGCCATAACAGAAGAGATTTCCAAACCGCAGCTGGTGATGGATGGTTCACAGGATCCACATCACCCCTCTCTCAGGCCCTCACAACGTCGTGCAATGAATCAGGCGGATATTTTTCTCTGGATTGGGCCGCAACTTGAAACGGGTATGGAGCCAATAATTGGCGAGCTAGATGCGCAGATACTGACGGTTATTAAACTCGTCGGGCTCACAGTCCACCCACTTAATGCCAGTATCGACCCACACATTTGGCTTGATACCAATAATGCCGGAATTATTGCAGATGCTCTGGCAGCAAAACTTATTCAACTCGATCGCGAAAATGAAAACCGCTATCTGCAAAACCTTGCCCGCTTCAGGGAGGGCTTGAAGAATCTGGAGCAAGAGCTGGAGAAAATACTTGATCCCGACAGCTTTCCTGCCTTTGCTGTATATCACAATGGTTATCAATATTTTGAAAAACAGCTGGGATTTTCTCATCTGACCAGCTTTACTGATAATGAGGAAGTGCGGCCCGGGATCAGGCGTATCATGGAAATAAAATCCGTGCTCAAAGCCAACAATGTGAATTGCATTGTGATTGATTCTTCTGTCAATTCAGGAAACCTTCACAATCAACTTGAGCGTGATAGCGTGCGTTATATTTCCGTTGATGTGCTTGCCCATGATATTGCTTTAAGCAGGGATGGGTATTTTCAGTTTATGCAAAAGCTGGCAGCAAGTTTTGCTTCCTGCCGCGATTAAACAGAATCTGTATTTTTCAGTTCAAGCCGGTTAACAAATTTAAATCCTAACCTCGAGAGAAAGCACAGCAGCATGGCCAATAATAATCCACTGATACTTGTTGATGGTTCTTCCTATTTATTTCGGGCCTTTCATGCCTTACCCCCCTTAACCACCAGCAAGGGACAGCCAACAGGCGCGGTTAAAGGGGTCATTAATATGATCAGGAGCCTGATCAATAGCTACCCGGACAGCTATGTTGCGATTGTGTTTGACGCCAAAGGAAAAACCTTTCGTAACGATATGTATAGTGAGTACAAGGCTAACCGCCCGCCCATGCCTGATGACCTGCGTAGCCAGATTGAGCCGATACACCTGATTATCAAGGCAATGGGTTTACCGCTGATTGTGGTTGACGGTGTCGAGGCAGATGATGTGATTGGAACCTTGGCTCAGCAGGCGTGGGAGCTTAGCATGCCAACGCTTATTTCCACCGGCGACAAGGATTTGGCGCAACTGGTCAATGAACATGTCACCCTGCTCAATACCATGACCAATGAAACGCTGGATATTGCAGGTGTAAATAACAAGTTCGGCTTGCCACCGGAAAAGATCATCGACTACCTCGCCTTAATGGGTGACAAGGCTGACAACATTCCAGGGGTTCCCGGTGTTGGCCCGAAAACCGCAGTGAAATGGCTGGATGAATATGGCTCTCTTGAGGGCGTCATTCAAAATGCTGAGGCGGTAAAGGGCAAAATCGGGGAAAAGCTGCGTGATAACCTTGAACAACTTGGTCTTTCCCGGGAATTGGCCACTATAAAACTGGATGTCGAACTTGATTTCGGCCCTAAAGACCTGGTTCATCAGGAAGCGAATAAACCTGAGTTGCTGGCAATCTACAAACAAATGGAATTTCGCTCATGGATCAAGGAGCTGGAGGGGGAAGGAGTTGAGGCAGCTGAATCACAGGGCGTGGAGCTGGAAGATGATGCGCGGGACGATATTGTCGACATACCCAATCCTGAAACGCTCGAGTACAAGTGCATCCTGGAACAAGAGCTGCTGGAACAATTTATTTTCGATAGCCGTAAAACAGGACGAGTAGCTATTAGTGTTGAGACAGAAGGAGGACATTACAAGGAGGCAGAAATTGTAGGATTGTCCCTTTGCTGTGAGCCAGGGAAAGCCATGTATATTCCTCTGGCACATAGTGGACTGGAGGTACCGGTTCAACTGCAAACAGATTCAGTAGTTGCCCTGTTAAAACCGATTCTGGAAGACAACCACCTGTTTAAAATCGGTCATGATCTGAAATTAATTTCTCATATATTGAGTAATTATGGCATTTCACTGCGTGGCAGACGTTATGACACCATGCTGCAATCCTATGTACTCAATTCGGTTGCTTTCAAACACACCTTTGATCGGCTGGTGTCCCTTTACCTGGAGCAGGACAAAAAGACGCTGGAGGAATTGCTGGGAAAAGGCAGGACCAAAATCAGTTTTGCTGAACTTGAGCTTGAAAAAGCCACATCCTGGTCTGCGGAAAATGCAGATTTCTGTTTTCGCTTGCATCAGGTGCTGGAGAGTAAGCTAAATCAAACGACACAGTTGGCAGAGGTATATCGCTATTTTGAAATCGCCCTGGTCCCGGTGTTAAGTCGCATGGAAGACGCTGGCGTTAGCCTGGATACTCACGCACTTGCGAAGCAAAGTGTGGAGATAGCTGAGAAACTTCTGACCCTGGAAAAGAAGGCATACGAACTTGCCGGGGAAGAATTTAATCTGGGCTCACCAAAACAACTGCAGCAAATTTTTTACGAAAAACTGAATTATCGGGTCATCAGCAAAACTGCCAAAGGCCAGCCTTCCACCGCGGAGCCGGTTTTGCAGGAGCTGGCCCTTGAATATCCCTTGCCCGAAATAATTCTCGAGCATCGTAGTTTGAGCAAATTAAAATCGACTTATACGGATCGTCTGCCACGGGACATTAACCCCGATACCGGACGAATACACAGTAATTATCAGCAGGCAGTAGCTGCTACCGGCAGACTGTCTTCTACAGAACCAAATCTGCAAAACATCCCCATTAGAACCGAGGAAGGGCGTCGGATCAGGCAAGCGTTTATCGCTGAAAAAGGTAAAGTGCTGCTGGCTGCTGACTATTCCCAGGTTGAACTGCGAATTATGGCGCATCTCTCCGGGGATGAAGGTCTGTGTGAGGCATTTTCCAGGGGGCTGGACGTCCATCAGGCCACTGCCAGTGAAATTTTCTCGGTGGCCCTGGACAAAGTGGAGCCGGACCAGCGACGCAGTGCAAAAGCGATTAATTTTGGCTTGATTTACGGGATGTCGGCGTTTGGCCTTGCCAAGCAACTGGGCATTGGACGTGCCGAAGCCCAGGAATATGTTGAGCGCTATTTTCAACGTTATCCGGGGGTACGCAGATACATGGATGATACGCGTATGCTGGCCAGTGAGCAGGGCTATGTAGAGACCTTGTTTGGAAGGCGCCTGTATCTGCCGGATATCAAGGCGAGCAATGGCATGTTACGCAAGGCAGCGGAAAGAACAGCGATCAATGCGCCAATGCAGGGAACAGCTGCAGATATTATTAAACAGGCAATGGTCGATATAGATCACTGGCTTAAAGTGGCGAGGCTTGATGCCATGATGATTATGCAAGTGCATGATGAGCTGGTATTTGAAGTGGCAGAAGAGGATCTGGATTTACTGGCTGAGGGTGTCAGGTTCCGCATGGTGACATCTGCCTCACTCAATGTACCTTTGGTGGTAGATATGGGGTCTGGAAAAGACTGGAATACTGCTCATTAATCTTCAAGACAGCCTGTTTTTTTGTGTCTCTGCCTGAACAGCAAAATATTTAATTTATTTTTAGTCTTTTTTGAACTAATGGAAAAACAGCGGGTCAATTAGTATAGCAAGAGGGTTTTCTCCCCGATTTTTCCTTCTTGCTAAAAGAAGATATATCTCCTGGTTAATAGGAGCGCGTTGGGCCCTAACTGTTTCTCCTACAGTTAGGGCCCTTTTAATTTGCGGCTCTATATATATTCCGTTTTTCAGCTAGCTAGTCAGTTAGCTGTTTCAATTGATTCATTGGCAGGAGGGCATAACCAGGACTGAAGTCGCCCTTTTAGAGCACCAGCACCTTCGTGATTAAGGGCTGAAAAAAGCTGAATTGTGATCATATCGCCATAACTGGCCAGCGCTCTTCGGGTCTCAAGCAGGGCTTTTTGCTTTGCTCCGGATTTCAATTTGTCACTTTTGGTCAGCAGTATATGCACTGACATTGGTGCCTGGGCACACCACTCAATCATCATACGATCAAAATCCTTGAGCGGGTGTCGGCAATCCATCAGCAAGACCAGCCCGCGCAATGATTTCCGCTCTCTGAGATAGGCCTCCAGTTGCTTTTGCCATTTAGCTTTAACCGCAGGAGGAACCTTGGCATAACCAAAACCGGGTAGATCAACCAGAAATTTACCTTCGGCCACCTGAAAGAAATTGAGTAGTTGCGTTCGCCCCGGGGTTTTACTGGTTCTGGCAAGCTTGGTTTGGTCTGTCAATGTATTGATTGCGCTGGATTTACCCGCATTGGAGCGTCCTACGAAAGCTACTTCATCTACATTGTCTTGCGGGCACTGGGACAGGGTGCTGGCACTCTGTAAAAAACGGGTGCTGGTGAAATCTAGTCTGTTGGCCTGCGGATCAGCATTCATAGGTTGGCTTTCTGTTTGGGGTTAAGTGATGGCTTAAGGTATAATCGCGCGGCTTTTATTGGCTGTGGATTGTAACAGCAGTGAATAACGAATGAGTAATTTATAAGGTCCAGGCTGTAATCAGTCCATATGGCTTGTTCTGGCAACGGGACAAACCACAATTTCCCTATAATTTACCGTTGAACTTTTTGAAACCTGGAATTGATCGAAATCCGGTAAAAAGTAGTAAATATAAGTAGTAAATATAAACAGTAGTCATTAAACATCCCGACTGGAAACGTAAGAATGAAGAATAGCGCAGTAAACAACACCAGCTTTGCAAATACATTAATATCAAAAACTACATCAGTAGCCCTCATGGTTTTTCTAGCTCTGATGGGCAGTGTTCAGGTTGTTGCCCAGGGTGATGCTGCCGCTGGTGCAGAGAAGATCACTGTGTGTCTGGCCTGTCATGGCTCCGATGGCAATATGAGCACCCTTCCAAATGTCCCTAAAATTGGTGGACAGACAGAAAAATACCTTTTAAAACAAATGCATGACATCAAGACTGGCGTCAGAGCTGCGCCCTTGATGACAGGCATGCTGAATGCACTTAACGACCAGGACATGGCGGATGTAGCGGCTTATTATGCTTCCCAGCCCCTGGCGCAAGGTGCTGCAGAACCAGAGAAAGTTGCCCTTGGCGAGACACTTTACAAGGCCGGCATTGCTGAAATTGGTGCTGCGGCTTGCTCTGCCTGCCATTCGCCAAATGGTGAAGGCCTGTCATCTGCTGGCTATCCGGCATTGAGCGGACAGGACCCAGCCTATACTGAGTTGCAACTCAAGGCGTTCAGGTCCGGAATGCGCAATAATGATGATGCTGAAGTTATGCGCAGCATTGCTGCTCGTTTAAGTGACGAAGAAATTGCTGCTCTGGCTTCATATGTCTCTGGATTGCGTTAATTAAGCTATAGTTAAGGCGCTTATGGCATACTCGCTCTCATATTGGATAACGTGCAATAAAGTGAGGTAGAGTTAGTAACCAAAGATAGCAAGACAGTAAAAAGTAGCTTTACTATTCATGTGTAGAAAGCTGGTAAGGTTTGAAAGTTCATAATATTAATAGTATTGATAATTTATTTAGAAATACTGATCAAACAAGAATACATCGAGGGAGAGAGACCCAATGAAGTCACCAATTAAATTACTGATAATGTTTGTGCTGGCACTGAATGTAGCTGCTACCGCCCTAGCTCAGCCAGCTCTTTACGTTGAAGGCACTCACTATGAAGTCATTGCCGACCCGGTCAGAACAGCAGACCCCAACAAAGTCGAAGTATCTGAAATCTTCTGGTACGGCTGTCCACACTGCTATGCATTCGAACCACTCATAACCAGTTGGGAAGAAAAGTTGCCTTCTGATGTGGCTTTCGTGCGCAGCCCGGGTATGTGGAATGGCACCATGGAAGTACACGCCCAGATTTATTATGCCGCAGAAGCACTTGGTGTATCAGAAACAATTCATCCGATAGCCTTTTCTGAAATTCACCAGCGTCGCAATTATCTGCAATCGGAAGAAGCGGTTAAGGATATGTTTGTCGGTGCAGGCGTTGCCCCTGATGCTTTTGACAAGGCCTGGAAATCCTTTTCAGTTTCCAGCGCTGTTAAGCGCGCCGGTACACGTATGAGGGACTATGGTGTTCGAGGCGTCCCAAGCATGGTAGTTAACGGTAAATACCTGGTAACTGTAGGTGGGCCAGTTCCCACTCAGACCGAACTTTTAAAGATTGTTGATTTTCTGGTACAGAAGGAAAAATCCAGCAGTTAATTGCCCGGTTCAGCGCAAAAAACAAGACGCCCATGCCAAACCGGCCTGGGCGTTTTTTTATAGGCGCGCCATAAAACCATGGATCGCGTCACAATTTGGATAAATGTCGAATAAATTTAGATGCTTAGCGCAAAATATTCATAAAAAGAATAAACTTTTTAGCAAGCCCTGTTGTCATAGTACAGGCTCGCAGCCCTGATTTGCCGATGAAGCATAGCAATTACTAGGGAGGGGCTGCGAAATAACCTATAATTCAACGTTTTAGATTAATACCTAAGATATAACCCTCAGTAGAAATTATGAAGCTGGCTATACCATTGCTTGAAAAACTCCCGCTACGGGAACTGGGCTTGAAAGCACAGTCATTCCTGCCATCCGGGCGTCATGCGGAAACACTGAAACGAGTGGATGCCAGCCTGTTGCTTTTCGACCATACGCTGATAAATACTGAAAACGGCAGGGCGGAGCAGGTTACGAGCGCCAGTGATGAGGCCCAGGAGCAGGCTCTGGCAAGGGCAGCCAGACGCCTGCTGCCCGCAAACCAGGATAATCGCCATATTCTGTTGATGTTACCTACTACTGAATTTGCTGCTACGTCCTACCAGATGCAGGTTATGGGCGAGAAAATGATTCGTTCGGCACTGGAGTTACAGTCCCACAGCCTGATTCCGGCCTATGACGAGAAACTCCTGCTTGCTGTGAATGCCAGTAACCCCGAAGGAGTTGCTTTGTGGTTTAGTGAAAAACGGGTAAACCGCCTGTTTCGTGCTTTTGCAGAGCAGGGGATATTCCTCAGCGGCATAATGCCACGGTCACTGGCATTACTTGAAAATACGGAAGATGAAGACAGAAGCATTATTATTAATGATGAAGAAGGCAGTAATGTCTCTTTATTACAAATTACCGGGAATACCATCAGGCGTTTATTGACGGTTAACAAGGCAGATCTCGAACAGGAGGTTTTTGCCAAGCAATGGGATATCGAGACCAATCAGTTAAAAGCAGATGCTGTACAAAATATGAACTCACTGGATGACTGGAGCGCAATGCGACAAACAGTGACTCCGGTTGTTGATTACTGCTTTCTCCCTGCCGGCGCTATTGAAGAAGAAAAGAAGATTAGTCTGGCGAGAAAGAGTAAAGCTGCCCTGGCCATAGCGGCCGGTATTGTTCTGATGCTTTTCGCTCCATTCATAGCAAACTGGATGACATTACGAGATTTACAGGCTGAACTTGCCCGTGTTGAAGAAATGTCTATTGAACCGAGGAGCCTGCAGGCCTCTATCTTTGACATGGATGAAGAATGGGGCGCACTCGAAGAATACCCAGACCAAAAAGTAGCGCAGGTTTTGATTTCATTGAACGATGTTGTTCAAAGTTCGCTGACATCGTTCTCCATGAATAAAGGGGTGATTGATATTAGCGGATCAACCGATGATCCGGCCTACCTGGTTGAATTGCTGGCGCAAAGGGAAGAGTTTTTCAATGTAGCTCAAAGTACCAATACCCGAGGTGGCGGAGCTCAATTTGGAATCCGTATGAATCTTAGCAGTACAGATTTTGACGCCTATGAAGAAAAATATCCGGTCATTTCTCAGGGACGATAGATAAATAATGAAGGCCGTATTTATATAAATATGAAGAGTAATGATAAAAAACTGATCGCGTTTGCAGCAATTTTATTTCTGCTGGTAGTTATTGTAAGAGTCATTCCATTATTAAAGGAATCCTACAATGAAGACCAGCAGGAAATTGAGTTTCTGGAGCAGCGTATTGCCCGTATGCGATCCTTGATGGAAGAAGCGCCGTTTATTAAAGACGACGAAGCAGCAAGGCGGGAAGAGGTTGCTGCCCTGGTAAGCTGGACATTTACCGGCCAGGACCCAAATTTGATTGGTACCAGCGTGCAACGTCAATTACGCCAGGCAGTTGAAGAGGCAGGGGTATTGCCCCGCTCCTATAACACACCACGAATCGCTGAAACAGAAGGCTGGTTATTGATAACTCAGGAAATGGATTTTGTTATTGAGCAGAACGCTATTTTGCAATTTCTGGATTTACTGGAAAATTCCAGGCCACGATTGCATGTTACAGAATTCAGCATCAATCGTAATCGAAGACAGTATACCGGCTCTATAACGGTTACCGGCTTTAGCAAAATTCCCTGATAGCTGATTTTGATAAATAGCTAATGAATATTTATTGCAAATTAATGGTTTAGGTAAATGGAAAATACACAACTGACATTACCTGTTTTTAGCCAGCTTCTGGAACCGGAAGGGATGGCTCCTGCACAGAATTTCAAGGATTCCTGGGAACTGGTATGCAATAAATTGCCAAGTATTGAGAGTCGGGCAAAGGTCAGGTTCGTGATTGGAGAACAGGTACTTTTCCGCATTGGCAATACAGATGAAGTGGCTCGCCTTACCAAGCATTGGCGTGCGGAACTTTCCCCGGAGATTGCCGATGCAGATGATGCCTTTGTTTCCGGGTTTGGAGATGATGATGCATTTTCAGATATGGATTCCGAAGCGCCGATAATCCGCCTGGTTAACCATTTGTTCGCCCGAGCGCTGGATTTAAATGCCAGTGACATACATTTCGAACCTACGGAACATTATCTGGAGGTACGATGTCGTGTCGATGGCATCATGACTCGCATCGAAAAACTGCCAATAAAAATTCAGTCGGCCGTTGCTTCCCGCTTGAAGCTCATGGCTAAACTGGATATTGGTGAAAAACGTTTGCCTCAGGACGGGCGAATTGACTATCGCGTCGGTGATCGTGATCTCGACATGCGAGTCTCTACTTTGCCCGGTGTGTTGGGGGAGTCGGTAGTACTGCGTATCCTTGACCGGAGCGATCTGAATATTGAGCTTTCCGAGTTGGGGATGCCAGAGAAAATTTTGCAGGACTATTCCCGGGTAATTTCCCAGCCCCATGGACTGATCCTGATTACCGGTCCAACCGGCAGCGGAAAAACAACCACACTCTATGGCACGCTGGAAAAAATTCACAATGAAAGACAAAAAATTATTACCGTTGAGGATCCGGTGGAATACCAACTTGATGGAATCACCCAGATACAGGTGAACTCGAAGATCGGTCTCGACTTTGCATCAGGGCTGCGTTCCATTGTGCGCCAGGACCCGGACATTCTCATGATCGGAGAAATCCGTGATCATGAAACGGCAGAAATTGCCATTGAGTCTGCTCTTACCGGTCACCTTGTTTTTTCTACCCTGCATACTAATGATGCGGCAGGCGCAGTTACCCGAATGCAGGATATGGGGGTTGAAAGTTATCTCATCAGTTCAAGTTTACTGGGTATACAGGCACAGCGTCTGGTGCGCAGGATTTGCACAGATTGCGTCGAAGATACGTCATTGACTGAAGATGAAGCCAATGTACTGGATGTTAAAAAAGAAGATTACCCTTCCATAAAACGCGGTAACGGCTGTGAGCGTTGTGGCGATACAGGATATCGGGGTCGGGTAGGTCTATATGAACTTTTGTTAATGAGCGATGAAATCAGGCATTTGATTACCAGTGGTGCAGATGCCAATGTGATTAGAAAACAGGGGGTCAAGGAGGGAATGAAGACCCTGCGCGAGGATGCCCTTGAAAAACTCAGATCCGGAATGACCACCCCTGAAGAAGTGGTCAGGGTAACACGCGCCATATGAGTGTTAATTATTACCAGTATCAGGCCTGTGATGCCCAGGGAAATATAACCAGTGGACAGCTCAGTGCGGAATCTGAACGTGAAGCCATAGCCATGTTGCAAGCCAGAAAGCTTGTGCCAGTGAAACTGAACACGACTTCCAGGCAAAACCTGAAACGTTCGGGCGGTAAAAAAATTAGTACTGCTGACCTTGTAGACTTTACCAGCGGCCTTACTACCCTGATTGAAGCCCGTATTCCCATAGACAAGGCACTGCAGTTACTGGAAGGCATTACTGCAAAAGAACATATGAAGCGTCTGGTAGTTTCATTAAGGCGGGATGTAAAAGAAGGAAAAAGCCTCGCAGATGCCATGGAATCAAGGCCTGATGTTTTTTCAAAGCTTTATATCAATATCATAAGAGCTGGTGAAACAGGCGGTATTCTTGACCAGTTGCTTCCAGATTTGGGTAGTTTTCTGGAAACTGCCGAGGAGACCAAGAAGCAGATTATTTCAGCACTGACTTATCCGATGGTGTTACTTATCACCGGATTGATATCGGTAGTTTTATTATTGGTTTATGTGGTGCCTCAATTTACTGCCATGTTTGAAGATGTTGGTTCGGAAATACCTGCTTCTGCAGAATTTTTATTAAACCTGAGTTCGGGTTTGCAAAATTTTGGCTGGCTAATTGTGCCAGTAGTTTTCGGGATTGTTTACTGGTGGCGTTGGCTCAGTGCAGATAAACAAAGAAAAAGGCAAAAAGATGCCTTTATGCTGCGCTTACCTATTGCGGGTAAATTACTGCTGAATCGCGATGTGGCTATTTTTTCCAGAACCCTTGGTGCGTTGTTGGGAGCAGGCATTCCATTAATCAGGGGTCTGAGGGTTGCTCGTGAAGTAATAAGCAACGAGGAACTGATTCATCACCTTGAGGTCGTAGAAGAGAATGTTCGCAGTGGTGCCGGTCTTGGTATATCACTTGAAAAAACAGGTATGTTTCCAGTCTTGTTGCATCAACTGGTAACAGTTGGAGAAGAGTCAGGAAGAACAGGCCCCATTTTGAAAAAACTGGCAAAAACATTTGATGCCAATGTAAGAGACGATGTGTCACGGTTGGTTAGTGCATTACAGCCTGCTCTTATATTGTTACTGGGTATCGCCGTAGGCGGAATAATTATCGTAATGCTCTCAGCAGTGTTCAGCATGAATACGGTAGATTTTTAACTGGAGTTAAGAAGTGAATTACATAGGTTGTTCAGATTTTTATTCATTGAGAAAGATAAGCCTTCTGATGGTTTTGTCCGTTCTTTTATCTTCCTGTGCCACGATGCAGGAAAGACGAGGCTCTGACTCTGCTTCAGACTCCCGTGCTGGAATTTCGCGGCAGGATGATAACTCAGTATCTGGCAATCAGGATGTTATGCCAATTGATACCTCGGCCTCATCGCAGGGAGAAGCGGGAGACCAGGGTGACCCCGGTATAAACCGGACTGGTCGGGTTATTCAACTAGGCAGGTTTGTTGAGGACCGCCCACAAGTTGAAGTGCCCGAAGGCACTACGGTTGAACTTAACTATGAGCAGGAAGATTTGCGTCTGGTTTTTGAGCAACTGGGAGATCAATTACAAATTAATATGGTGATCGATCCGACTATCGATGACAAGGTCAGCTTGCGTTCATCGCCTGACAATCCTTTGCAATATGAAGATCTATGGCCCTTGATGCGCATGCTGGCAAGTAATGCGGGCGTGACAATAGAGCAGGCTGGAAATATTTACCGCTTCATGAAAAACAATTCAAGTATCCCGGTAGAAATAGTCTTGCCAGCATGGCTCAATGATGCCACTTCTTCTGAAGTTCTTCAGGTTACACCTCTCACATACATTTCTGTTGAAACAGCCGTGCAATTGCTAACACCCATGCTGCAGCCTGAAGGCACTATTGTCAGTCTCGGGCAGGCTAACCTGATTGGCTTAAGCGGTAGTCCGCAGCAGTTACAACGGGTTAATGCACTGCTTGCTATTATTGATGATGATCCGTTCCAGAATCAGGGTATTCAGTTGTATGAGTTGCTTAATTCGCAAGCCGTGGAAGTGGCGCTGGAGCTAACCAATATTCTCGCATTAATTGATGGTGAACAATCGTCATACCAGGTTCTCGGTCTTGAGAGAATAAATTCTGTATTGGTACTGGCGCCTGCCAATCGGGGGTTTGAAGAGGTAACGCGCTGGGTTCGCCTGCTGGATGCAGAAAGCCAGGAACAGGTGGAACAGTTATTTTTCTACAAGGTTAAAAATCTAAGCGCTACTACACTGGCGCAGACCTTGACCAATGTATTTCAGCAAAATGAAGAATCACGAATAGCTGTTGCTACAGAAACAGAAGCAGTCACAGGTGCCAGTGAGAACGAGACGGATTCTGACAATGCATCGGAGGAGACAGCAGGGCCAGCACAGGAAGGGGTTGTTTCTGCCAATATTACCGTCACTATTGTTGCGGACGAGGATACCAATAGTTTGCTTGTACGCAGTACGCCAAGAGATTACCGCCAGCTGTTAACCACTATCAATAATCTGGATACGGTTCCGCCCCAGGTGTTGATCAATGCTGTTATCGGTCAGGTAACCCTTACTGATGATAATGAATTCGGGGTTGATTGGGTGCGCATTTCCGAAAATGCCAATACTGGAGTGGTTAGCTCCAGGTTTCTTCCAGCTGCCGGATTAATTCAGAGCAACGGGTCAGCAGCGGTAGGTTCTGGCCTGGTGATGTCCCGAACATTTAACGATGGCACCTCCATTATTGATGCCACCTTGAATGCTATCTCCCAGGATAATGAAGTTCGACTGCTGGCTCGTCCTACTATTCTGGCCACCAATAACCAGGAAGGAGAGATAAAAGTAGGTCAATCAGTACCGATTGATCAGGGCCAGACCATTACCGGCCAGGGTGCAGTGACATCGAATGTTGCTTATCGGGATGTCGGTATAGTGTTGACCATCACGCCGCATATAAATGACGATGGGTTTATCAACCTGGAAATTTTCCAGAGCCTTTCTTCCATAGAAGATGGTGCCGGTGGTGTTCAGGGTAACCCTATTTTTTCCAACCAGGAGATCACTACAACAGCCGTTGTCGCGGACCAATCAACCATTACCCTGGGTGGCTTGATCCAGGAAGACGAGACTGACCTGAACACTGGTATACCTGGTCTACAAAAAGTGCCTGTGCTGGGTGCATTATTTTCCTATCAGCAAAATCGTTCTGTAAGACGAGAATTGTTTGTCATACTCAGGCCCCAGATTATTAATGGTGATGAGCGTGATACCGGGTTAATGCAGCAATTCAGGGATAGTTTCGATAATGTTGCTGCACTTTTTGATGAAGCTGGCTTATAACCTGGCAGAAAAATTTTAGAATGTATTTGGAACATAGTTGCGAAGTATCTGGAGCAAAATCATGAAGAAACGAAGTGGATTTACCCTTATTGAGCTATTGGTCGTCATGGCTATTCTGGGTATGCTTGCCGCGCTGGTTGGGCCAGCCCTGTTTGGCAATCTGAGTAAAGGACAACGAACAACAGCAGCTTCTCAAATCAGCAATCTTGAATCTGCTCTGGATACCTATCGACTGGATGTAGGCAGTTATCCTGATAGCTTAAGGGGACTTGTTGAAAATGACAGTGGTAGCCAGCGCTGGAACGGCCCTTATATCAGGGATAATGAAGTCCCGCTGGACCCCTGGGACAATGCCTATCATTACGAAGCTGGTGGCAGGGATTTCACGCTGATTTCCTACGGTGCCGATGGCGTACCGGGCGGCGAAGGTGATGACGCCGATATCGGGAGTTAATTCTCTAATCCTGCAGTCAAGGGCGATGAAACAACAAGGGTTCACACTGCTTGAACTTCTCATCGTCCTGAGCATTATTGTGCTTGCTTCAGCGATTATTATTCCCAGCATAACCGGCACTGAAAGCAACCTCCTTGCTGCCCAGATCAGACAGACGGCATCGGCGTTTAACTATGCGCGTAGAATAGCCATTGTTAAAGGGTCACCTCAGGTCGTCACACTTTTCCAGATGGATCCTGAAGATCCTGACTACCCCGTAATCAGGGGAGAAATTATCCAGAAAGCCGGCGTGCCCATACTGGAACAATATGAGGCTGAAATATCTTTTCAGGCTGATATCAATGAAGACCCTGAAGTCACCGAGATCATAGAAGTAATATTTTTCCCCCAGGGCGGAAGTACCGGCGGTATTCTTAACTTTTCAATGGCCGACTTGAACGGCAGTGTCCGGGTTGATCCTATTACCGGAAGAGTAAGTATTTTTTATCCCGGCGAAGAAATCGAGGAAGAGCTGTAAAGATGACTATAGCTTATGAAATTAAAAGAATTGCCAGGTTTTCACACCGTCACATGAAAGGATTTACCCTGCTTGAAGTGATGGTTGCCATGACCATAACAGGTATGGCAATGGGAAGTCTTTTCGGCGTGATTGCGGGTAATAAGAGACTCGCATGGCGCGCTGAAGAAGCGTTAGTCAAAACCATGCAGGCCAGAAGTCTGATCAATTATTCCCAGCTTAATGATGACCAGGGCGAGGTCTATATAAATTTTGAAAATGAAGATTTATTTATTGATTCAGGCTATGAGCTGGCCGTTCCGAGCAGAAAGACCCAGGCCACCACCGCGGTTCTGAGGCAGTATGAAGTAATTGATGAGTTTGGAGAATTAATTACATCCGGTACCTACTGGGTCGAACTGGAATTACCTGAATAGATTTTTATGCATCAAGCGAAAAAACAATCCGGATTTACCCTGCTTGAGATAATGATGTCCATGACATTGACGGCAATGTTACTGGGTATGTTGAGCGCGGGACTCTATTCGGTGGTAAATGACTGGCAGAATGAGACATCGGTTCTGGATGAAACACTGGATCAATCACTGGTATTACTGCAGATTGAAAGAGCGTTGTTTGCCGCATTTCCCCACAGCTATATTGACCGTGACAGACTGGCGCGTTTTGTCTATTTCTATGGTGATGAAAATGAAATGCGCTGGATTTCAACGCTATCACCCCAGCGTCGAACAGGGTTAACTGCCTGGCGACTCGTTTCAGATCTGCAGGAAGGTATTCAGCTGACCATGTCCCCGGCTTATAGTGACAACCCGGATGTACGTTTTGAAGAGCTTGAACCAACTACAATTCTGCCAAACCATACCGCTGTATTTCGCTATCTTGTGCAAAGAAATGAAGATGAAAAAGAATGGCTAGAAGAATGGATTGGGGAGGAAATGCAAAGCCTGCCAATCGCAGTGCATATAATTTTCACTCCCATTGATGATTCACGTAATGAAGTACCGATAGAAATTCTTGCGTCGATTAAAACGTTTAAACATGAAGATATACAGCCAACTATACCGCCAATATGATTAAACCAAGACAACGCGGGTCTGTAATTGTCGTTACTTTATGGACAATCATCCTGCTTACAATCCTTATAACAGTGATTGCTGGACAGATCAGGCTTTCTTCGAGAGCCGCTTTGTATCATCAGGAAGAGCTTGATAACTGGGCCGCTGTTGTCTCTGCAATCAATCAGGCGGAAATGGAACTCATGTTGGAGCGTATGCCCCGGCCACCGGAAAGTCTGGATGACCTTGATGACATTAACAGAAATCCATTATTCAGGTTTAATGGCCAGGCTCTGGAACTGAATTATCCTGCCAGAGAAGGAATAGCAGTAAGAATTTACGATCACGCCGGCAAAATTAATTTACGGGAAATTGGTCGTCCAAGAATGCGGGCACTACTTGAAAAACTGTTGGGAGAAGATGCTGATACTGAAATTGATGAGCTGATAGCAGCGTGGGGCGACTGGATAGACCTGAATAACAATGCCGGGGTTAATGGTGCGGAAGTGGAGTATTATGAATCTCTTGATAATCCTTTTATTCCACGCAATGGCAAGCTGGAAACAGTCGAGGAAATTTTAAATATAAGAGGATTTGATGAAGTATTCGCAGATATTGACCTGGATGCTGCGTTTACACTGTATACAGATGAAGAGTTGATTAATCTGAATCTGGCTACTGTCGAGGCCATGCAGTTGCTACCAGGTCTTGATGATCAGTTGATTGGTGAAATTCTCGCTTTCAGGCAGAATAATGAATTCAGGGGCAATGGCGATATTGCACTAATTGTCCCGGCTGAAAATATGGCTGAACTCAGGCCCTGGTTAAATTCCCGGAGAACCAGTAATTTCTATACAATACTCGCCTATAAAAAACAGGTTTCTGAAGAATACCCTTTTGATGACGATGAGTTGATGGAAGTGGATGTGAGTACGACAGGGTTTGCTGAAATTGTTTCCATTTCTTCTGCCACCTCAAGGCCGACAATATTAAAAGTGAATCCCTATCAAACTATACCCGTGCGTCCGGTAGTAAGAATTGATGATGAGTTTCTGGAGTGAATTTGATCGGAGCGTATTTCAGGAATGTCGTTGATGGTCTTTTAAGGCCATTTAGATCGGCTTATCAAAATCGATCCCTGTATTCAATTCTGGTAAAGCGGGATATTGTTAACAGAACATCCGGTACTGTATTGGGCAAGCTATGGCCTCTGGTTCAGCCCACACTGCAGGTACTTGGTTACTGGTTTCTTTTTGATATTGTGTTTGCCATGCGGGCCAATCGTGGCCCTGATTATCTGGAATATTTATTATCAGGCATGGTTCCCTGGTTATGCATTGCTGAAATTCTTACCCGTTCTACCATGATGTTCCGGGAATTCAGCCCCTTATACAGAAGAAACCCATTCCCACTGGAAATACTTCCCCTGCTAATCATGACAATTCCCTGCCTGGTGTTTGGGGCAGTTTATTTCATTTTGAATTTACTCCTCGGAGGGCCTGAAAAAGCGATGCTCTCCTTGCTGGTAATGCCAATGTTAATGCTGTGGTTATTACCACTTTGTTTTTTGTTGCCGGTACTCGGTCTGTTTATCAAGGATTTTACCCAGGCAATTCCGTTTCTCCTGATGATCACTATGTTTCTTACACCTATTCTGTACTTTCCTACCATGCTGCCAGAAGGCTTCAGGCAATATATCTGGCTAAATCCGTTTTCAGATTTAATGGCAGTAATACATGGGCTGGTTCAGGGAAGTGATTATTCCTGGTTAAACCTGGGCCGTCCTTTTCTCATCTGGCTTTTATTGTTGGGCCCATCCTGGCTGGTTTTTCGTCGCAGTATTCCCCATATCCGCGAGGTGTTGTGATGACGAATGCTGCTATTTCTTTAAGCGAAGTATCAAAATTTTATAAACACTATGAAAAAGAGATTGATCGCATAAAAGAAATTCTGAGCGGAAATCCGCGCTATCAAAAAATTCATGCACTTAAACCGGTTTCATTTGAAGTTGCGAAAGGCGAAGTGCTTGGTGTGATCGGACAGAATGGCGCAGGAAAAAGCACATTACTAAAAGTGCTGGCAAAAACCATTATCCCTTCTACTGGTGAAATAAAAATTAATGGTCGTGTCGCTGCCCTGCTGGAACTGGGTGCAAGTTTTCATCCGGATATGACAGGATCTGAAAATGTATATTTAAGCTGTGCTATTCAGGGTTTAAGTAAAAAAGAAATAGCAGCCATATATGATGAAATTGTAGCTTTTGCAGAAATTGGCGAATTTATTGAACGCCCGGTAAAAACTTATTCTAGTGGCATGTTTGTGCGGCTGGCATTTTCTATTGCCACACATATAGATCCTGAGATTCTGATCATCGATGAGGCGCTTTCCGTGGGCGATGGCGCCTTTTCCCGAAAGTCTTTTGATCGCATTATGGATTTCAAGGATGCGGGCAAGACAATCCTTTTCTGTTCGCATTCAATGTACCAGGTTGAAGCACTTTGTGATCGGGTAATCTGGCTTGAAAAAGGCAAAATCAGGGAAGTGGGTAGCCCGGTGGATGTTATTACCCAATACAGTGAATTGGTTCGAATGGCTTCTCCCAAGGAGGAGTCACTTGATAAAACCAGTTTAGAGGAAAAAGAAAACTTTCAACAGGAAGTGGAATCAACCGACGTAAAATCAATTCCGGGCATTGTGGATGTGCTTGTGCGGGTCGGCGATAAAGTTGGAAATGTTCATAAGGTGATCAGTGGTGAATCTGATCTTGAGATAAGCGTTGTTTTTGATCCCGGCGAAGGCGTTCCACTTGCCAGTGTGGCAATCGCATTTTCCGGTGGCGACGGTCGAATACTATCAAGTACCGGAAGTGTGCATGATGGTGTAGTGTTGTCGCTGAACGAAAAAGGTCAGGGCGTCGCCAACGTTGTGTTTCCACAACTGGCTCTTCTCAGGGGAAATTATTATCTGGATATCGCCCTGCTATGTGAAAAAGGTCTTCATCTTTATGAAACAGTTCGCCGTGCTGCAGAAATTCATGTAGAGCAAAAAGGCCTGGAGCGTGGCTTTGTTGTATTACCCCATCGTTGGGAATCCACAAATGACTGATGGCTTTTACAGTGATTGATGCGTCAATAAAACAATCAATAAATTCGGAATCAGAATTTATAGTTCGAATTGCCAATAAGAATGATGCGCCTTCGGTTTGTAACTTATTCAAAAAAATATTCCAGCAGGAAATGACTCCTGAGCATTGGCGCTGGAAATATGACCGGCCCTACAGTCGTGAAATCGTCGTTTATAAAAATAACAATCTCGTAGCGCATTATGGCGGCGTAGGTTCGCAGGTGTTGCTCGCGGGTAAAGAAAGCACGGCGATTCAAATTACTGACCTTATGGTAGATCCTGCTGCAAGAAATACGGTTAGAAGTGCCAGCCCTTTTTATCTCTCTGCAAAATATTTTCTGGAAAGTTTTGTTGGCTATGAAAAAGCCTTTCTATTGGCTTATGGTTTTCCCAGTGACAGAGCAATGGCTTTGTCAGAAAAACTGGCTCTTTTTGCACCGGTTGGCAAAATGTGGGAAGCAAGCTGGCAGGTAAAGAAAACTGACAAATGCCTGAAAGGGAAAATAATTCAGCTGGATAAAAACAATTTTTCCAGCGTTGAGAAAAAAATAAACAGTTTGTGGGAAAAAACTGCGAAAGCCTTTAATCAATATTATCTATGTAAAAAAGATGCAGATTATTTTAACTGGCGTTACCTGAATCATCCATCAAAACACTATTCACTTTATCTGGTTGAAAGCAGAATTACGCGAAAGCCGAAAGCGCTATTTGTGTTAAAGCAGGAAAGCGATAAATGCATGCTCATGGATATACTTGGTAATCCATTGCATACAGAGTCAATAATTGGAGTGGTGATGAATATTTCCGCGCAACAACAATGCCCGGACTTATCTACCTGGCATAGTAATAGTTTTTCTGAGCTGTTTTCTGTGCATGGCTCGAAACAAAAAGAACTCCCTATTATTATTCCTGCCAACACCTGTTCTGAAGGGCCTGCAACAGATACTCAAACAAACAGGTGGTGGTTCATGCCAGGAGATACTGACTATTTATGATTGATGAAAATCAGATAGTGCCTTATTCCGATGTACCTCTTCCGGTTGAAGAGGGTCCCTGGCTGGTGTTTGCACCTCATGCAGACGATGAAAGTTTTGGCATGGGTGGCACGCTGGCAAAAGCCACTGAAACAGGAATCCAGGTGCACCTGGTGGTTATGACCGATGGTGCGCTGGGTGGAGAACTGGAGAATCTTGCCAATATAAGAAAAGTAGAAGCCTGCAACGCTGCGGCAATGCTCGGGCTGGAACAACCGGTTTTTCTGAATAACAGGGACAGAGAGCTGAAATTTGATAACGAAACCATTCAAGGGGTGCTGGGACAAATCCAGCGAATTAATCCCGCAGCAGTGTTTTTTCCCGGGGTTTTTGAGCTACATCCGGATCACAGGATGACAGCATTGATTGTCTGGCAGGCACTGCAAGACCTCGGGCAAACTGGAATAAAACCAGTCAGTTATGAAATTCTGGTACAGAGTCCTGTCAACACGCTTGTGGATATTACTTCCTATATAAGTACAAAGAAGGCTGTTATGGACCTTTATGAAAGTCAGTTGGCTGAAAATAGTTATATAGATATTGCCATTGCCATGAATAGCTTGCGTTCTCTGACCCTGGGCCCTCAAGTCATCCATGCGGAAGGATTTTATACTTTTACTCAGGATGACTTGAAAAAGGATTTGAAAACTATCATGACAGATAAAATCCATGGTTATCTGGAACCATAAATTAGATGAATAATTAAGGCCAAAAACAGGCCATCTAGAAGACCAATTTATCCTAAAAATGGTAGATAAATGAGATTTGCCTGAAATATGCACATGAATGGCGTAAAAAACGATATTTTTTAGAAAGTTACTTGCCCAAAGTTGTAAAATTTTCCCAAATTGACAAATAACCTTACCTTTCGCTCACAAATTGCTGTTTTTCTTTAATATTATGTTGATTTATTGTGCTGAATGTGAAAAATAGCGAGTGACAAGTCACAGTCTTGAGAAAGACGGTTGACATGCGGCGTGCGTGTAGGCATTATTCGCCATCGTAGGCCTATTACAGAAGCTATTAACCGGGGTTGTTCCCCAAACTTTAACCAGAAATTGGGGTTAACACCCTGTTAATTTTTATTGAGCGCGCTCAAGGAGAGCTTGATATATGAATAAGAAAATTTTTGCTACGGCACTTTTTGCTCTAGCAGCTTTCGTGAGTACGGGAGCTTCTGCAGCAATTACCTACGGTGATTCCGTAGGTTCAGGTGTCCAAACTGACAACGCACTCGTTAATCCGGGCGGCACGTCCAGGGCTAACGACCTTACAATCATGGCAGGTA
>CBFIIQ010000023.1:0-49888 GCA_965662685.1 Pseudohongiellaceae bacterium
AAGTCGCAAGTCGCAAGTCGCAAGTCGCAAGTCGCAAGTCGCAAGTCGCAAGTCGCAAGTCGCAAGTCGCAAAAAGGGCGATCAAAGATCGCCCCGTCGGATGGCGTCCCTGCGGTCCTTATCCGACCACCAGAAAACCATTGAAGCCTGAGAGAGGGGTTGCTTGGCTCTTGCCTCTTGCCTCTTGTCTCTTACTCTCTTGTCTCTTACTCTCTTGTCTCTTACTCTCTTGCCTCTTTTTTTAATATCGCCTGCCGCCTCCCTTCCCCGCCCACCTTTATCCTTTATCCTTTTTCCTTCATCCTTCATCCAAACTCGTCCCATATCCATAATAATCCGCCAACGCCAACCCCGCCGCTACACTGGTAAAAGGATCGTGTTCAACTACTTTGCCAGGAAAACGCTGTTCCAGAATATTTGTTACCGCCGGAATCAGGCAGGAACCGCCGGTTCTCAGTACCAGCTGTATTTCATGTCTTTCCAGTCCGGCTTTGTCCAGGGTGTCATCAACAGCCTGTTCAAAACGCACTAATAATGGCGCAATCATGCGCTCAAATTCATCCCTGGTAATGGTGACTTCAACATCAATTTCCGGAATATCCAGTACCCACTCATCATTCACTGACAAGGCCGCTTTACAATCCTTGATTGCCTGAAATACCTGGTAGGAATAGTTCTGCGTAATTAACTCATACAGACGCTCAAACTTCACCGCCGAAGCCCCGCCCTGCTGCATCTTGTCAATCACAGGTGTGGTGTATTCGTTTTGATTGAGGATATAACTAACTGTCCAGTTAATCAGCAGGTCAGCATAGGCCTCAAAGGGAAACAGGGTTTCAATGGTTTTACCTTCCACCTCTCTCTCCCAGCGCTCCCCTTTACCCAGTAACGGAAACAGGATTTCGCGAAACATACACTGATCGATATGATCCCCGCCCAGGCCAATACCATGGATGGCAGCGACATCAAAATGCTCTTCATTGCGCTGCAAAATACATAAATCCAGCGTGCCTCCACCAAAGTCGACAGTGAGAATCACATCACTTTGCTCGGCAGGGTTAATTTGCAGATAACTCATGGCAGCGGCAGTCGGCTCCGGATAAAACGACTGCCGGGTAATACCTGCGTGCTGATAGGACTCGCTCAGACGCTCCATCGCCACCTTGTTGTGATCATTATCGCGCCCTTCAAAATTTACCGGATGCCCAATGCAGGCCTGATTTATCTGAATACCCGAAATCGGCATCTGCCGAACAAACTTTTCAACACTCTGCCTGATGCGCAACAAAATAGGTGTGATCAGGGCCACCAGCCTGAATGGCCGGTTAAATACCATGACACGATGTGTATCCACACTACCTAGCAGCCGCTTGGTACCCCTGAATAACCTGCCGGGAAGACTGCCATCATTAAATGCCTGCCCATAGACCAGTTGAGTATCTGGCTCGGAAGGCAACTGGGTTGACATATCCATTTGACCGGTACTGGTTCTGGCTTCCCCCAGAACCTCAAGGCTCATTTCGACTTTTCGCCCCTGGTTCCTGGCGATGTAGGTATCAATGGCTTCCTGCCCGGTACTGGTGACAAACTCCCTGTCGATATAACTGGCAGATGGCATGATCGGGCTGTCATGCTCCAGCATCACCATGGTGACTTTTTTTCCATCAAAAATGGCAGCAGTGCTGTTGGACGTACCGAAGTCGATGCCCAGTCCGATTTTATTGGCCGGACTGTTTTCGGGATGGTTAAAGTCGGACATTTTTGACTACTTTTTATACAGATTAATTTATTTTAAGCCCACTCAATAATTGAATGTGAGCGGCACCCGGGGAGAGGGGAAGATACATAAGAACAAATTTCAGAACAAGCCGTTATTGTGCCAATTACCCGCCTTTATTATTCAAATACCTCCCCCATCAGTAACACCGGGGTCGGCGTTGAATTCAGTCACGCTCCCTGCTAGTCTCAATTGCCCGATTTGTATTCAGGGACCGATAAAAAAAACATAAAACCAAAGTTTTACCGGAATAACATGCCATCTGCATCTTGCCGGCGCCGCTATCATTGCTTGAAACATTGTTTCAAACCAGATTAACCATGCTCTAATTGGAAGGAAAGCCTGATGACACGATTACTATTTCCCGGCTTGTTATTAGCCACTGCCTGTTTTCTATCCGCCTGCAGCGAGCAGATGCCGGAAGACAGCTCCAGCGAAATAACCGATACCATTTCAATCAATATTCCCCCTTCCCTGCATGCCAGCGGCGCTGTCAGCACATTTACCATGCTGTCCGAAAATGCCGGACCGACCACTGTCTCGATCGCGCCGGACGGCGATATCTGGTACACCCTTAGCGCCGCCAATGCCATTGGCAGAATGAGTCCAGATGGCTCTGGCATGGTTGAATACCCAATCCCTACCCCGAACAGCTCTCCCCGCATTATCAGCCTGGGTGCGGATGGCAATATGTGGTTCTCGGAACATGAAGGCAACAAAATGGGCAGAATTACGCCGACCGGAGAAATTACTGAATTTCCCCTGCTGAGCGAAAACAGCCAACCGCGCGCCATTGCACTGGGCAGTGACGGCAATATCTGGATTGGCATGTTTGCTGCCAGCAAAATCGGTCGCATCAGCCCGCAGGGGGAGGTTACCGAATTTACCATTCCTACAGCGGATAGCGGTCCACGGGCACTGGCTGCCGGCCCCGATGGCAATATCTGGTTTTCAGAGTTCAAGGCCGGAAAAATCGGCTGTATTACGCCGCAAGGAGAAATCACTGAATTTACGCTACCACGTCCCAACACCGGTCCCGGCGATATTACTGCTGGGGCTGATGGCAATATGTGGTTTCTTGAACTCAATGGCAATATGGACAATACCCCGGTCGATGGCAATCGTGTCGCCCGCATCACCATGACAGGCGAGATTACTGAATTCATGATTCCCAGTGAGGGCTCCACGCCTATCAATATCGCGGTAGGACCTGACAGGAATATCTGGTACACCAAGAACAATACCCTGGGCCGGGTCACCCCGGCGGGACAAATCACTGAATTTCCCATCGCCGATGGGCCAGCCCGGGCGGTAGGTTTGAGTGCTGGCAGCGACCGCCAGACACCGGATCGTCTAATCGATAAACTCTGGTTTACCGACCCCGCCAATAATCGCGTTGGTTATCTGCATTTTGAGTAAGACAGCCAGGGTTAATTCACACTCAATGCTTTGTCGCCAGTTTGCAGACTCACTGATCGGCTACAAACCCTATACCGACAAGGCCATGACCAAGGCAGCCTATTGTGTACTGGATTTTCTGTCCTGTGCTTATGCCAGCCAGCATTTTCCCTGGGTTGAGCAGGCCCGGCTGGTGGCTCTCAACAACTCCGGCATTGAAGCCATTGCGCCTGTTGACGCCACTCGCCAAAGCGGCGCAGCACTCATCGGTACGCAACAACGTGTGTCTCTTCAGGATGCGGTATTGGTTAATTCAGTGGCGGGGCATTCACTGGTCCGCGATGACATGCATTTAGGCAGCGTGTCACACCTTGGCGTTGCCGTCATACCGGTAGCACTGGCATTAGCCGAACAGCACCATGTCAATGCCAAACAATTACTCGAAGCCGTGATCTGTGGTTACGAGGCCGGTGCTAAACTGGGTGCCATGTTGATGGACGTAGAAACTGCCCGAACCTTTCGCCCCACTGGTTTGATAGGCGCATTTGCCGCCGCTGCCACCGCAGCGAAATTGAACGACCTGGATGCGGAGTCAACGGCCAATGCCCTGGGCTTTGCTGCCAACTATATTACCGGCTTGAATGAGTGGGCCGCCTGGGGCAGTGATGATATGTATTTTCATCCAGGCATCGCAGCCAGAAACGGACTTACTGCAGCCCAACTTGCGCAGGCCGGGGCATTGGCAGCACAAGGATCTCTTGATGGTAAAGCAGGCTTGTTTGCAGCCTTTGCCAAGGCGGTTCCCTCTCCGCCGGTTCTTCCCTTTAGTGAGCCAGATGAGGAAATACTGCAGGTGTTTTTCAAACAGGTTCCGGCCTGTAATTATGCCCAGACCGCGGCGCAGGTGGCCCGGCAAGTTAGTACAGAGAATAAGCTGCAAGCAGAGTCTATAGTTCGCATAATCATTAACGTTCCCTATGCCGCTGCGCATTATCCTGGCTGTGATTACCCAGGACCTTTTTCCAGTATCCTGCAAGCCAGAATGAGCATTCATTTCAATGTGGCCAGCGCCTTGTTATCCGGTAATTTCGATGATGACCATTATCAGGATTTCGCCAATGAAACAGTCCAGGCTTTAGCTGAGCTTGTTAGTGTATGTGTTGATGAGGCTCTCACCGCTAATTACCCCGCCATGCAAGGCGCCAGTATTAAGGTGATGACTGAAAGCGATGAAGAATTTAGCGCCAGTTTGAACGATGTTGTTGCAGCAAGCCCTGACGAGGTAATCTCCCGCTACACAACAGCCGCTACTGGAAAACCTTCATCTGAATCACAACAACTGCTTCTGCAGGAATTAAACAAGACCTTCTTCTCGGGCAGGCTCATATTGAACGAGGATCAAGCTTCCTGATCAGGCTTGCCAACAAACGGTGAAGAAACCTCATTCAAAAACAAAAAATAATATTGCCCAGGCCGGCTTGCCCGGCGCCGACTCCGGCATTGAAGAGCCCTTAAGGCAAGCCGGTATAGATCCGGACCGACTTTCCATCATAAAGTTTGGACAGCAGGCTCATGTAAGCGCATCGGGGCTGAAACCATGGATCAAGCGCTTGATTATTGGCCTCGTGCTGTGGGCTATTTCCATTGCCATGGAGATAGCAGAATTTTTCCCCGGAAATTTTATTCATGCCGCCCTGTCCCTGGTTATCGGACTGATTATTTTACAGGTCGCTTGCCAGGCCTTGTTGAAAGCCTCAGAAAAACTGGCCGCGCGTTTGCACTGGAATCATTATGTCGCCGGCACGGTGGCAGAAATACTCTCTACCACACCGGAACTGGTGGTTATCGCCTTTATTATTCCTGTCAGTCCCCTCATCGCCTTTATCATCACTCTCATTACCATCTATAACAACGCCCTGGTTTTCAGTTTTTATTCTTTTTTCCTGCCCAAGGATAAACAGGGAAAATTCCTCATGCCCTTACCGATTACCGAAGCCGGCACCCAGATACTAATTGGTGGTGGTGCCATGGGTCTTATTCTCGGACTGGTAATGATGGCATTTACTTCTGACTCACCCACAAAAAGCAGTTTCCTGCCCATTGATTTATTTACCATCAGTATGTTTTTGCTGACCATTTTTGTTTTTTATACCTACAAACTAATTACCGGTTATGCACAGGAAGAAGATGAGGTAAGGGAAAGCCTTGGCATGACTGGCCAGGATATTAAAAAACGCCTGGCCATTGTTTATGAAGATGTGACAGAAAATTCCATTGGCAGAATCTCACTCCTGTTGCTAACTGGCGTCATCGGTGCAGTGATTGGTGGTGAACAAGTCTCTGAGTTTGCTGAAGCCATGGTGGAGGAACTGGCTGTGAATCCGATCCTCACAGCGCTGATTCTCGCCGTTTTTGCGGGTATGAGTGAATACGTCATTCTCTGGCAATCACACCAGAAGAAAGAATACGGTATCGCGCTGGCCAATGCGTTTGGTGGCATCACCCAGGTGATGTTTATGGTTTTTCCTTTTACGCTGATAAGCATCGCTTTTTATCAGCAATTTATAAATCCCGGACATCCGGATTTTCCACTCAACTTTTCTCTGTCCAATATTTTTTTGCTGATTTTTCTATTCCCTACTTTTTACACCCTGTCCTCTTTGCTCGAAGAAGACCACACCATGGGAGTGCTGGATACCGTCATCATGTCCAGCATCTTCCTGTTTTTAATTCTGCTTATGGTGAGTTATGGGGCAGGGACTCTCTAACAAATCACACTGTGGATGCCTGGTTTTTATAAATACTTTTTATTTTTCCAACTTAAGCCCGGGTTTTCGGCTTTCACTTGATGCTCTCGCACTTGTTCTTTATCCTGCCAGTTCTGCATCTTAAAAAATTACCAGTATAAAAATAATGAACCATTGTGCAGCGGGGGAACAACATGAAACACAATGTCCTGATAGCAGCCATACTATTTACTTTTTCACTAAGTACACTGCCCTTGATGGCACAAACACGCGAATATAAAGACATCATTTATGCCAGTCCTGATGGCCAGGAGCTCGGGCTTGATATCTATATTCCCGACGCTGCCAATACACCTCCCCTTGTGGTTCAGGTCCATGGCGGGGCATGGCGCTTTGGTGATAAATCCGGCGGCGTGCCCATGGATTTCGTCGATCATGGCTACGCAGTGGCCAGTCTTGATTTTCGCCAGTCCACCGATGCACCCTTTCCCGCCATGATCCACGACATCAAGGCCGCCATTCGCTTTCTGCGCGCCAATGCCACTGACTATGGCTATGATGCCTCAAAGATAGCGATTACCGGCGCCTCGTCGGGAGCTCATCTGGCCCTTGTCGCAGGTGTTAGCAATGGCCACAGTGAATTGGAAGGCACGCTCGGCAACCATCTGGAAACGTCCTCTTCAGTACAGGCCATACTCAGTTATTTTGCGGCTACCGATCTGACTACAATTTTGTCGCAGTCGACCCCGTTTGGTCTCAGCGTGCGTGAACCAGCCCTTGAACTACTCCTGGGTTCACTACCTCAGGACAATGAAGCTCTGGCCAGATTGGCCAGTCCAGTGTCTCTGGTGGATGCCAATGATCCCCCCCTGTTATTGCTTCATGGTGACCGTGACCCGCAGATGCCCATCAACCAAAGCCTGCAGATGTTCGGCGCCTATAAGGCCGCGGGACTGGATGTGAATTTTGATCCGGTGCACGGCGCTGTACACGGCGGTCCAGGTTTTTTTGATGAAGAGCATCTGGGTAATGCGCTGGCTTTTTTGCGACGAACCATAGGCCAGCAAGAATAATTTTTACTACAAGAGTGGCTAATGGATAATGATTATTAAGATAGGCGACATTAATATTGATCGCGTATTGGAAATGGAGATTCCTTTCCTGTTGCCCGCCGATGCCTTTCCCGGCGCTCCTGTCGAGGCTATCGAAAAACATCGCCACTGGCTGGAACCCGCTGCCCTGTGTCCTGAAACCGGCATGCTGATCATTGCCATCCAGACCTGGATAATTCGTACCCCGCAACATCTGATTCTGGTGGACACCTGCCTGGGATGCGATAAAACCAATCACTATTTCAAGGACTGGCATCAGCGTAGCGATAGCGGCTGGTACCATGCCCTGTTGGCGAAAGGCATCGATCCTGCCGAGGTGGATTATGTCTTTTGTACACATTTGCATGGCGATCACTGTGGCTGGAATACCCGTTTAATCGACGGACGCTGGGTCCCCACTTTTCCCAATGCGAAATACATCATTGCAAAAACTGAGGTGGATCATGTGGCTGCTGAAAATACGCCCACCTACCAGGAAAGTGTTCTGCCCTGTATTGAGTCCGGTCAGGTCATGGCCGTGGATACCAGCTTTGCCCTGGATGATCAGGTCTGGCTGGAACCCACACTCGGTCATACCCCGGGGCATGTGTCGGTAAACCTGCAATCCAGAGGACAACGAGCAGTGCTGTGTGGCGATCTTATCCACAGCCCCCTGCAATGTCTGTATCCGCATTGGGAATACTGGATTGACTTTGACTCCCAACAAGCCGTACAAACCCGTAAAGAGTTTCTGGAAAGCCAGAGCGAGACCAATAACCTGATATTAACGGCCCACTTCCCTTCTCCTTCCATCGGCTTTGTTGAAAGCCATCAGGAGGCCTTCAGATTTCGCTTTCTTGAGTCATAGGATCACTCTTAATCCGGCGCCTGTTAACCAGGACTTTTGACCTCTATCAAAGGATTGGAAAGCAGGGAAAATTTTCCCGCTTTCACTGTCATGTTTCGCTATAATGGGCGCCCTTCGTTAATTGAAAACAGCAGAAACACCCCAGAGCAGGAGTTATTTATGGCCAAGATAGTCGGCGGTATCGCCACTTCCCATACCCCCACCATTGGTTTTGCCCTCGATGCACATAAACAGGAAGATCCTGTATGGGCACCTATTTTCAAAGGCTATGAACCGGTACAGCAGTGGTTGAAAGATCAGGCCCCTGATGTCATTTTCTATATATTTAATGACCATATGACCTCATTTTTTATCGATCACTATTCCCACTTTTCCCTCGGTGTGGGTGAGAATTTTCCTGTCGCGGACGAAGGCGGCGGTCCACGTAATCTGCCACCGTTGAAAGGTCATCCGGCTTTAGCCGAGCATATCGCCAAAGGGCTGGTAGCGGATGAATTCGATTTGTCCTATTTTCAGGAAAAGGCGCTGGACCACGGTTGTTTCTCCCCACTATCTCTCCTGCTTGAGCATGAAACCGAGTGGCCCTGCAAGGTACTGCCGTTTCAGATTGGTGTGCTGCAAGCACCAACACCCACCGCAAAGCGCTGCTACAACATTGGCCGCTCTTTGCGCAAAGCTATTCAGAGCTATCCGGAAGATATCAAGGTCGCCATCGCTGGTACCGGGGGGCTTTCCCATCAGGTCCATGGAGAACGTTGTGGATTTAATAACACTCCCTGGGATATGGAATTCATGGAACGTCTTGAGAAAGACCCTGAAGGCCTGACGGATATCACTATTGCCGAATATGCAGAACTGGGCGGCATGGAAGGGGCAGAAGTTATTATGTGGTTGATCATGCGTGGCGCCCTCTCCAGGGAAGTGGAAGCCACTCACAAGACCTATTACCTGCCATCAATGACGCCTATTGCCAGCATGATTCTGGAAGAGCGTTCTGATGAAGTCTCCGATGAAAGTCAGGAAGACTATATGAAACGCATCAACCATCAACTGGCAGGCATTGAAAAGCTCGAAGGCACCTACCCCACTACCATAGGCAGCAGTGTTAAAGCCTATCGACTCAACAATTTCCTTCACGAACTGATCATTCCGGAACATCGGAAATTGTTTCTTGAAGATCAGGAAGCCGCTTTCCAGCAGTCCGACCTGACAGATGAAGAAAAAGAGATGGTACGCAATCTCGACTGGCGCGCCATGATTCACTATGGCGTTATTTTCTTCATGCTGGAGAAACTCGGCGCAGTAGTGGGTACAACCAATCTACATATTTACGCGGCCATGCGTGGCGAATCGCTTGATGATTTTCAGAAAACCCGAAATGCCCAGGTGCTGTATTCAGTAGCAGGTCAGGATGAAGGCAAAACTGACTGGGACAAGGAGCAAAGCCCTGGTTAGGGTTTATTACCACCTTATAGTTCCGGTTGGTTTTTTGGTGTTTGCAGAAAAACTAACCGGAACACAGGGCGATGACGTACACTGGCTCAATCCTTCCTCTAGTCGACTTACTATTACCCCGGAGTAATAAATGATCTGGTTAATTGCAGGCTTGGTAATCTTCTTCAGCGTTCACTCGGTGCGTATTTTCGCCAGCAGTTGGCGTACCCGATGCATTACCATCAAAGGGGAAAATGTCTGGAAAGGCATTTATAGCGTGCTTTCATTGGCGGGACTGCTCCTCATCATTTATGGCTATGGTTTGAGTCGGGCTGATCCGGTCTTTCTCTGGACACCACCGTCCTGGACCCGGCACCTGGCTTCATTGCTGGTGCTACTTGCCTTTATTTTACTCGCAGCAGCCAATGTTCCCGGTAACCACCTCAAGGCAAGACTGGGACACCCCATGTATGCCGGCGTCAAGATCTGGGCTTTTTCTCACTTGATAACCAATGGTCGCCTGGGGGATGCCCTGCTGTTTGGTTGCTTCCTGGTGTGGGCAATTGTCGGGTTTTCTTCAGCGCGTCGACGAGACAGATTAGCGGGCACTGCTTATCCAGGTGGAACCGCAAAGGGAACAGTGATAACTGTTGTAGGCGGTTTTATCGCTTATGGCATTTTTGCTTCCTACCTGCATCGGGTATTGATTGGCGTTCCACCTTTCTGAAATCACTGGTTCAGATGAGTTAGCATTCGATTTAACGCCGCCTCATTCACGGCCTATTAAATCCTTTGCTTGCGGATTTCAGTTTTTCTGCGGGCTTTATCCACCAGAGAATATTTTTTCACTTGCGCGGGAAACTTACCCCAATACTTTTTGGCAATAGCGTTACTTTTTAATGCCTGTTTAAAAGCCAGCGGCTCTAATCCCTTTTTCGACCTCATCAAACAATTGCCAGGAACCAGCCTTTTTTGCCGCCTCTATTTTGTCCAGTGCGGGCTGCATCATATAGTCATTTTCCAGTAATCGTTGTACACGACTCTTGTTTACAGCAAACCAGGGACTACCTTCACTGAGGGGAGCAACATGGAGTTATATGCTCTCGTTATCCTCGCGGCATTGCATCGAATCAACCCAGCCAATACACAGGGGCGGCATCAACCAGCGCATCATATTGAACATAATCCTCAGCATTATGCTGTTTGCAGGTAACAACCCAGACGCACTCTTCATTCTCAAATTTTTCAGACAACCATTTTCGCCATTGCTCAATGCGGTCTATTTCCAAGTGTTCTTTTTCTTCTGAGACTATTTATCCAAACTCAAAAAATATCGAAAAGCAGACGCGTTACCTTGTCACAGTCGTAGTAAAAATATCCAATAAATATCGTATCAGGCAATATACCCGGAGTCGTTCGGGGCATGGTAATCGCACTGAAAAACACTGTAGAATAACTCTTTTAAACGCTAAGGCTGTGCGTTGTAGTTAGATAATTTTCCATTCGGAGTGTGGCGCAGCCTGGTAGCGCACCTCGTTCGGGACGAGGGGGTCGGAGGTTCGAATCCTCCCACTCCGACCAATAAACCAGACCAATAAACCACTTTTGGATATTACCTATTATTATGAAACCTGACTTGTCTGACCTGTACATCCTTATCACTGGTTCCGGCCGCGGCCTCGGCCGTCATGCTGCCCTGCACCTGGCCTCCTGTGGCGCCATCATCGGCGTTGCCGATATTGATGCTGCCAACGCTGATGAGGTGGCTGGTGAAATTACCGGCAATGGTGGCCAGGCTAAAGCCTATTCCGGCGACATGTCAGACCGCAAAGCGTTTATGGCAGTGGCGGCAGATTTTGCCAAGCTCGGTGGCCGAATCGATGCCATCATTAATAATGCCATGCTGCTGCGTTACAGCCCTGTTCAGGATGTAGATGAAGACACCTTGTCTGCCATGCTGGACATCGGTATCAAGGCTTTGTTCTGGTCTGCCCAGGCCATGCTCACTCACTATGACAAGGAACGTGGCGGCTGCATTATTAACCTGGCATCTCCGGTGGCTACTCGCGGCTTCCCCAATACCTCTGTTTACAGCACCGTAAAAGGTGCCGTCACCATGTTCACCAAAACCATGGCCGCTGAATTTGGTCCCCAGAATATTCGCGTCAATGCCGTCTCCCCCGCTTCCGTTCCCACACCGGGTTCACTTGGGCTTAACAGCAAGGAAGAATACGAAAAACGCGCTGGCTGGATTCCGCTGCGCCGCAACGGCACCGAGGAAGATAATTCCAACGCCATCGCCTTCCTGTTAAGCAAGGAAGCCAGTTTTGTCCATGGCGAAATCTTTAACGTGGATGGCGGGGTTTCGGCTTGCAACTGAAAAAGCGGATAAAGGATTAAGGAAAAAGGATAAAGGTGACCATTGTGATGCGGGGCCTTGGTTAAAACGGGATAGGAGTCTCAAGTCTCAAGTCTCAAGTCTCAAGTCTCAAGTCTCAAGTCTCAAGTCTCAAGTCTCAAGTCTCAAGTCTCAAGTCGGCGACCAAAGGTCGCCACGTCGGATGCGTCCCTGCGGTCCTTATCCAACCTACAGAAAACCATTGAAGCTCGGAAGTGGGGTTGCTTGCCTCTTGTCTCTTGCCTCTTGCAACTTGTAACTTGAGACTTGGAACTAGGTTTTATACATCGCATCAATCAACCGCGCCGCCCTGGGCCCATTAGTGCCGACTGCATGCATCTTGTTACAGCAATAGGAAAAGCCAAGTTTCGCATCCGGGTCGCCAAAGCCGATTGAGCCGCCTATGCCATGGTGGCCGAAGCTGCGCATATTCGGTCCCATGTAAACCGCTTCCGGTGTATTTAATAAAACTCCCAGGGCCTGGTGATACGGACGTTCCTGTAAACCTTCGGTCTGATTGTGTTGTTCGGTAATCATGGTTTCCAGCCCCTCCTTACTCATCAGGGTCACGCCATTCATGCCACCATTGGTCAGGCAGCCATAGATGCGCGCCACACCGCGGGCATTGCCGTGACCACTGCCGCTGGCCACCTCCACTTCGCGCCATTCTTTTTTATTCATGGTGACTGCCCAGGGCTCATCGGGATTTTGTTTAAATGCCAGTGCGCGCAGTGAGGTCTGATCACCGCCGTCCTTTGCAGCAAACAGTTTAGCCTCCATGTTCGGCATCACTTCTGCCACATGAGACTGTTCTTCTGCACTCATAGCGCCGATGTAGTATTCCGCTTTAAGTGGATCGGAGACTTCCTGCTTCAGGAAAGGGCCTACTGTCATTCCCGTGACCCGACGCATAATTTCACCTAACAAAAAGCCCTGATGGTGAACGTGATAAGCTGCCCTTGTACCAATCTCCCATAGCGGTTCCTGTTCTTCCAGGGCATGAATCATGACCTCACGATCAAACATGGCTCCCGGCCATAGAGGGTTGGTGGTTAACACCGGAACAGCGGCAGTATGGTCGAGAAAATGTTTTACCAGCGTCGCTTGCTTGCCATTTTGCCCATACTCAGGCCAGTATTTGATGACCGGATCATTCGGATTGATCAGACCACGATCCATCAGCATATTGAAACAGATTGCAGTAATGCCTTTCGCCACCGACATCATGCAGACGGTAGATTCAGCATCCCAGGGATCATCCATCGCACCAGTGCGCCAGCCGCCCCAGATATCAACCACGGTTTTACCTTCACGCACGATGGAACAGGCTGCGCCGATTTCATCTTCCAGCATGAAGTTCTCAATGAAGGCATCCACCACCGGTTGATATTCGCTGTGAAACTGGCCACCCAATGAAAAGCGGTGACCGCGGGCCGAAATTGTCTGCTTAAGTTCCAAAACTACTCCTTTTTGTTATATTGCGCATTGACTTGTATACAAGCACAGAATCACTGTCTAAATAACAGTCCTTATAAAAACGGACAGACCATAACATTAATCAAAATATTCGGAAATCCCTTGCCTGAATCTACCTCAAAATCTACTCAAGAGTTTCAACAAAGCTTTGATTTTATCATCATCGGTGCCGGTACCGCAGGCTGTGTACTCGCCGCCAGATTAAGTGAAAATCCGGCTCACCGTGTCTGCCTGATTGAAGCCGGCGGCTCGGAAAAGCATCCGACTATTTCCATTCCAGCCGGTGTCGGGGCTGCCATTATGAATCCCAAACTGGGATGGGGACTGAAAACCGTACCGCAGCCTGCCCTCAATAATCGGGAGATTCCATTACCTCGCGGCAAAGTCCTCGGCGGTTCCGGCTCCATTAATGGCATGGCCTATTATCGGGGCACGGCCCTGGATTATGACGACTGGGCACTGGAAGGTAATCCGGGTTGGGGCTATGCCGACCTGCTGCCCTATTTCCTGCGCAGTGAACACAACCCGGAATACTCAGACTCGCCCTACCACAATATAGATGGCCCTATGGGCGTGAGCTTCTTCGCCAAACCCAATCGTCTTTGCAAGGATTTCAACAGTGCCATGGCTGAACTGGGCTTTCCCGCCTGTCAGGACTTTAATACCGCCTATCCAGAAGGCTACGGCTTTCGCCAGGGCACTATCTGGCAAGGCAAACGGGTGTCCAGTGCCAGTGCTTACCTGCGTCCGGTTATGAAAAAACACCCCAATCTGGTGGTGATGACCGAAACCGCGACACGCAAAATAATCTTTGCAGGCAAAAAAGCCGTCGGTGTTGAAGTAATGCAGAACAGCAGCATCACTCAATTCAAGGCAGAGCGGGAAGTCATCGTTTGTGCAGGCGCCTTTCACTCCCCCCATATTTTGCTTAACTCCGGTATCGGCGAGACCTCACATTTAGAGGATGTGGGGGTAGCCGCTGTCCATGACCTGCCAGGTGTTGGCAAAAACCTGCATGATCATCCCGCCAGCTTTGTCGCCATGGATATGCAGGACAGCACCTCTTATGCCCTCTCCTGGAAAGCATTACCACGGGATGTCCTCCAGTTCCTGCAATACTGTTTATTTCGTAGCGGCCCAATGGCCAGCAATCTGTTTGAAACCAATGCCTATATCCGTTCCCTGCCAGATCTCGATCGCCCCGACATCCAGGTGGTATTTCAACCGGCGCGCCGTAACACCAAACCTTTCCCTATTCCCCTGGGGCATGGCTTTGCCATTAGTATTGTCTGCCTGTACCCGGAAAGCCGGGGCAAGGTAACTCTGGCAAGTAACGACCCTCAGGCAGCGCCCTTGATTGACCCTGGTCTGGGCAGTGCCGGTAAAGATATTGAAACCTTGAAGCGCGGCCTCAATCTGGCAAGGAAGATCTTTACCATGAATGCGTTTACGCCTTATCAGGCCAGTGAACGCCTGCCGGGCGCAGCAGTAAATGATGACGACAGGCTGGAGCAATATGTTCGTGATACCTTGGCCACGGTGCATCATCCCGGCTCTACCTGCCGCATGGGTAATGGTGAAAATGATGTGGTTAACGGTGAACTGAAAGTCCACGGGCTGGAAGGATTAAGAGTTGCTGATGCCTCAATTTATCCGCGTGTGCCTGGTGCCAATACCAATGCCAGCGTCGTTGCTATTGCGGAAAAAGCAGCTGACATGATCCTGGGCATTCCTGCCCCGGCAGCGCTGACCGAATTAAGCTGAACAAAAAAACAGACAGCATTCCATAGCAGCTTTCGATTGTGATAACTTAGCCCATTGCTGCAAGCCCAGTGTCGAAACAAACCAGAAAAAAGACACGTTAGTTCAATGAACACCCCGAGGATCACTATGCGACATTTATCCAGACTGATAGCACAGGGAGTGTCTTTTTCCCTGCTCTCTTTCATTTTACTTTCTTTTAGTCTGCTGTTAGTTACACAACAGGCTGTGGCTCAGGCCATGCCTGATATCGGTTTTGACAGTGTCGGTCGCGGCGCCCCTGTTGCCGATGCGCAGGACTACGAAATAGTGGGTCCTATCAACTTTTTTGGCTTTGAGGCGGTCGCTGCACAAAATGGCGACGTCCCCGATAATGTCGAACCGCTACCTGTAGACATCTTTACCACCACTGATTTTTACCAGGACATGGATTACTGGATGGACCCGCGCTACTGGCGTTGTAATTCCGGTTTTGCCCTGGAAGCCCAGGGCGGTGCCTATCCCGGTCCCAATATGGGTGGTGACAACCCGCCCCTGACAGCTGCCTGGGGGTTTTGTGACAGGGATTATCCAAGAGAATCCATGGTCAGCCCCTATGCTTTTGACACGGCACAGGATCACTATGAGGCGCTGATGGCTGAAACTGAAAGTCGTGGCGGCCCTACAAAGCATACCTATGCCACGGTGCCTGGCGATATCAGTGGACGCTACTTCTGGGATGAAGGGGGTCCGGGCGGTTTGCAGGGCACCTGGTACGGCATGATGGTGAACCAGATCCCTACGGTGCTTTCCTTTCTTACCCCGGAATACCAGAAACGGGTGGTGCAGGAAGCCTATCACCAGTCACGCGGCCAATCACAATGGCCTTCCCAGTATTGCTGGCCGGAAGGCTTTATGCGGCGCTGGCACTTTGCCTCTACCCTGATGCAAAATCACACCATCATCGTCACTCCGGATATATTTGAAATTCTAGCCGGGGTAGCACGAAACTTTATCACCCAGGTACATATTGGCCGGGAATTTAATCTTGAGGGCGCTATTCCCCGTCTGGGACAGGATGTGCCACGCTGGTATGGCGAAACCATAGGCTTTTGGGATGGAGAGGTGTTGATTAGCTGGACCTCCAATATCCAGCCGTGGATGGCGCATTCGCAGTTTGAATTTTCCAACAAGATGCAGACCGTGGAAATTTACACCCCGGTACGTGATGACGCAGGCGCTATCACCATGCTGAACCATGAATCGATTTTTTATGATCCCGAAGCGCTAAGCGAACCAGTGCGCATCGTGCGTAACCTGACCCGAGTCAGCGATATCAGTGAAGGCGATCCCTACTCCTATATCGAATGTGTCCAAACCATCTTCCCGGTAGACGGCATTGCCACGCCGATGAATCCCGGTGACACCTATGAAGCCTATGTGCCCGATATGTTCGGTCGACCGTGGGCGGAAATCTGGGAAAAATATCATGAGGAAGGCATGCAGGCGCCTGAAGACGAGGTAGATATTTTCAGTTTCGAATAAACATGGAAACTAACTTTTACCAGAATTAAATGATGGAGAAACTATGAGTATTGAAAATCTGCATACCTGGAAAATAGGTGAGGTGGAAATCACCCGCATCGTCGAGGTCAATGGCTGGGAAGATGATATTTCCATGCTGTGGCCGGATGCCGGTCCTGAAGATGTACAGAAATATCCCTGGTTACAGCCACATTTCGCCACCCCCGATGGAAAAATGATTATCAGCTTTCAGTGTTTTGTAATGCGCACACCGCAATACCAGATCATGCTGGATACCTGTATCGGGGCTGATCGCCAGCGGGAATTCGATGTCTTTACCAATATGCAGACCAGCTTTCTGGAAGATCTTGCAGCCGCTGGCTTCAAGCGTGAAGAAATGGATTACGTTCTGTGTACCCATCTGCATTTTGATCATGTGGGCTGGAATACCCATTTGGTAGACGGCAAGTGGGTGCCGACCTTTCCCAATGCCCGTTACCTGTTTGGCAAATCAGAATATGAACACTGGAAGATGCTGGAGGAAACCAGGGGCTATCATGACCTGAATCATATGGCCGATGCTGTCCAGCCGGTGGTGGATGCCGGCCTGGTGGATCTGATTGATATTGAACACAAGGTTTGCCCTGAAATCAGCCTCAGACCTACCCCCGGACATACCCCGGGCCATGTCAGTATCTGTATCGAATCTGCCGGAGAAAAAGCCGTTATTACCGGTGACCTGATGCACAATCCGATTCAGCTGGCAGAGCCAAAAAGAATTGTGCGCTTTGACATGGACCAGGAAGCTGGCGCACAAACGCGTCAGGAATTTGTCGATGACTATGCCAACCGGGACGTGCTGATCATTGGCTCACATTTTGCCGATCCGTCAGCCGGCTATGTGGTCAGCGATGACGACGGCTGCCGCCTGAAAACAGACGACTGAAGAAAAGCCTCAACCTGCTAGACTGAGGCTTTTCCCACCTGACTGGGCGCTGTTTCCTTGAGGAACAGCGCTGTTATTCCTGACAGGAAGGCACAGATCAGGGTGAAGTACATGGTCGCCTGCAATCCATTCTGGTCCGCCAGTACACCGGCCAGCCAGGGTGAAGCAAAACCGCCCACCAGTTCCCCGATACACACCACCAGGCCCATTGAAGTGGCGGCCAATTTTGGACTGACTGTTTCTCCCGGCACTACCCCCATAAACAGGGCGAAAGAACCCGAGGCGCTCCAGCCTATAAATAGCAGCAGGCCCATCATCCACATCGGGCCATCAAAATATAACGCTGCCAACGGGGTAACCACACCAATAAAGGTAAACAGAATCATCACCGGTTTACGACCAATCCGATCCGACCAGGCTGGTACCAGAAAGCCGCATATCATGGTGGAAAATCCCATTACCGACATAATGCCTCCGGTTTGCTCCGGTGTGAAACCACGATAACTGGTAAAAAATACAAACAGAAAGGTGAGTGACACCAAAAACCAGGACACCAGGAAAATAGCAATCAGGGCACAGATGCGAATGTTATGTTCCTTCAGCATGGCCAGAGCCCCCGCCGACACTTTATGCCCTTCCAGCTCTCCAATTGCTGATGGCTCCCCAAGTGCTGAGGGCTCTGCCAGCGCAGCCTCTTTATGCTTTGTCGGTTCGCGCATAAATTTCCACACCAGAAATCCGCAAATCAGCCCTGGAATACCAGTCAGAAAAAAAGTGATGCGCCAGTCAAATTGTTGTGCCAGAGCCGTCAACATTATCGGCGCCAGTGTCGTCCCCAGCAGCGCGGCAAACACATTCTGCATCAGCCCCGCATTCATACCGCGCCGGTGGGGTGAACTTTCCTCGTTCATCACCGACAGACAAATTGGTAGAAACGGTCCTTCAGCAAGGCCCATCACGATGCGAGCCAGCAGCAGAAATCCAAAAGAACCCGCCAGCCCGGAACTTGCCGAACACAATGAAAATACAATAATAGAGAGCAGGATAAATGGCTTGCGCGAACCCTTGCGGTCCGACCACGCACTGAAGGCATACGCTGATATGGCCCACGCCAGCGCCAGGCCTGAGGACAGCATCCCCAGTTGTGCATTGCTCAGGCCCAGGTCTTCAACAATATAGGGCGTCAGTACCCCCACCGCATTACGATCAAAAAAGATTAAGCCGAAAGTAAATCCGAGCAGTAGCAGAATACCGTTTTCATAGGTAAACCAGCTTTTGTGTTTATTTTCTGCGAGGGCAGCATCTGACATGGAATATTCCCCTTTGGTTTTTTATTGTTCTGATTATTTTTATTAAAGGGAGTCTACCCAGAATTGGGCGATGGCTAAAGTGCTATCTTATTGTGTGAGGATAAGACCGCTATGTCGGATGCGCTGCGCTTATCCGACCTACAAACTACAAACCCTGCAAACCCTGCAAACCCCAACGCACCACCAACCCCGTAGGTCGGATAAGGCCGCAGGCCGCATCCGACAGAACAGTCACCGGGGTTAAGCCCTGAAAACTTCCGCTATTCGTCGATAAACGAGATAGTACGAATTTCCATACTATGCCGCGGCGGTGTATTTTCATCCGTCCATGGCAGGTCGATAGCGGTATGGCCAGTATATTGCGGTACATCTTCGCGGGAATCGTAAAGCTTGAAGGCGAAGATTTCTTCCGGCTGCATTTCAAACGCGTAATACCACTTATGGCCCGGGTTATAACTCAGGTTCCAGCCGTATAAGGGAGGACGATTGGGGTCATTCAGTCCACCCCTGACCTCGGCAAAATTCAGATCTTCTTTCGCCACAGAGGACGCATCAACCAGGGCCAGTGGGGTACGGTAAACCGTTTTAATCGGGCGCCAGAAATTCATCAGTACAACACGCTTTTTCAGCCAGGTTTCAGCCTCCTCACCCAAAATATTATAGGCATATTCCTCAATGGTTTTTCTACCATAATCCACGTGAGCCGCATAGGATGGCTGTGAGTGCTGGGTGGCATCGGCTTTATCACTGCGTGCCACATGGCCAAAGGCAATGGCCTTTTCCGCCCCGTTGACCTGTTTCGCCAACTCACACATTTCCGGATAGTAAATCGCTGCTACCTGCTCCTCATCATAATAATCGGTCATGCGAGAATCATGATGCAAAAGCGCAAAGCCGTTTTTATCCACCGTGGGCTTTTCCGACTCCTGAAGGGAATGGATATCAAGCACTTCAACATCGTGATACTCCCCAGGCCAATAGGATTTCTCCCGGTCACCCGGATAAAAAATAGTATGTTCACCTTTCACCACATACTGGATTTTGGTGTTGGCATGATGGGACTGGGTCGGTGTAGTCATATTTTTTGCTGCTATTGTTATTGAAATATTTAGTAAGGATAAAGGATAAAAGAAAAAGGATAAAGGTGACCAGGGATGGCTGGGATGTTGGTTAAATAATTACCAGGTAGGTATGTAGGCAGTATAAGGCTTGCAACTGATCTCAAGTCTCAAGTCTCAAGTCTCAAGTCTCAAGTCTCAAGTCTCAAGTCTCAAGTCTCAAGTCTCAAGTCTCAAGTCGGCGACCAAAGGTCGCCACGTCGGATGGCGTCCCTGCGGTCCTTATCCGACCCACAGAAAACCAACAAAGCTCAAGCGAGTGGTTGCTTGTCTCTTGTCTCTTGTCTCTTGCCTCTAATCCCCCGGCCACCCTGCCCCGCCCACCTTTATCCTTTATCCTTTATCTTTTATCCCACTTGTCAAACCTATAAACCTCCCGCGTTATTCAGTAAACTCCCTGCCTGACAAAAACAAAAAAAGTTGAAACGGGGAATTCATGCACACTGATCAAAATGATGGGGATTATGCGAAACCTGCCTATGCCTGGTATGTGGTTGTCATCCTCTTTATCGCCTTTACCGTTTCCTATATTGATCGCCAGATTATTTCCCTCCTGGTAGACCCCATAAAAGCCGATCTTGATATCAGTGATACCCAGATCGGTTTACTGCAGGGCTTTGCTTTTACCGTTTTTTATACCTTTGCCGGCATTCCCCTGGGCAGGCTCGCAGACAAGAAGAACCGGAAGGTCATCATCACCATCGGCATGTTGCTCTGGAGCATCATGACCGCCTTCTGTGGACTGGCAAGAAGTTTCACCCACCTTTTCATCGGCAGAATTGGGGTAGGCATTGGCGAAGCCAGTCTGTCCCCTGCGTCGAACTCCCTGATCAGTGACTACTTTCCCAAGGACAAGCGCGGCAAACCTGTTGCGCTGTACTTCATGGGTGTCTATGTGGGGGTGGGCCTGTCCTTCATCCTTGGCGGCCTGGTGGTGGGCATGGTATCCAACGCGGGTGATGTCATCATGCTGCCTCTGCTTGGCGAGCTCAGCGCCTGGCAGGTCACCTTTATCGTGGTCAGCATTCCTGGTCTCTTGCTGGTGCCGCTAATGGCGACGGTAAAAGAACCACTGCGCCACGACACGGTTTCCAGTGATGGTCAGTTAATTGATAGCAGCATTGGCGCCACGCGGGACTTCTTCAGGAAACATTTCAAGGCCTACGCCATCATGTTTCTGGGCTTTGGCCTGGCAGGCTCCATGGCCATTGGTTTCTTTGCCTGGACCACGCCGCTGTTCAACCGTATCCATGGCTGGGAAACATCTCAGATTGGCCTGACCTTTGGCACCATCGTTATGGTCATGGGCACACTGGGTATTATTCTGGGTGGCGCCGTAGCCGACAAGCTCCTGCAACAGGGCAATCAGCATGCCTATATCAAGGTCGCTATCTGGGCGATATTGGGCGCGATGGTCTTTGCCGGTTCAGCAGCTATTGTTCCCAACCCCTACGTTGCCTGGGCTTTGCTATGTCCGGCCGTCGCCTGTTTTGGCATGCCGGTGGCACTGGCGCCAGCAGCAGTGAATTACATTACGCCGAACCAATATCGTGGCCAGGCCATCGCCATCTATATTTTTGTGGTGGGCTTAATTAATAACAATATCGGTCCCATCAGTGTCGGCGTCCTCAATGATTACCTGTTTAAGGATCCAATGGCCATTAATAAATCCATGCTGGTCATTGCTGTTGTCTTTGGCATCATTTCCGCTCTCATCCTGATCTGGTCAATCAAGCACTACAATGAAAGTGCTGCAGAAATTCTGGGTAGTGAATCAGCTTAAATTGGAAACGCGCCAGGACACTCCCCGTACCATTCATGGGCTGCTTGAGCAAAATGCCCAACAGTGGCCAGACCTCATCCTCCTGAAGTTCGACAGCGGTGAACGCTATACGTCTTTGCAACTCTTGAATGAAGTGCGGCTACTCTCCGCCAATCTCCATGCTTTGGGTATCAGGCAAAATGACTATGTCCTGTCCTGGCTACCCAATGGCCCCTTCAGTGTGCTGCTTTACCTGGCACTGAATTATCTTGGCGCCATTGCGGTCCCCTTTAACACCGCCTACCGCGGTAACCTGCTTGCCCATGTACTTAAAAATAGCGCAGCCACTACCTTGATTGCCGATGGCAGATTAATAGACAGACTGAAAGACATAGACCTTGCTCAACTAAAGACCCTCATCATCGATGGTGATGAACGACTTGATCAGCAGTCCCTTCGACAATATGGAACCGATGTCCTGCGAACAAATACGTCCCCCCCACTGCCGCCCCTGGACATTAAGCCTCATGATACGGCGGCGGTAATTTATACCTCCGGTACCACAGGCCCCTCCAAGGGAGTCTTGTGCAGCTATCAACATCTGTTCACCAGTGCTATGGAATTTCGTCATGTGGGGCCAGGCGATACCAACCTGGTCGCCCTGCCCATGTACCATGTGGGTGGTATCCTGGGTTTATGGTTTGCCCTGATTCATGGTGGCTGCGCCGCTTTTGTAGAACGTTTCAGTACGTCAAAATTCTGGCCTACGGTAAAAGCACTGGAGGTAACCTCGGTAGGTTTGCTGGGGGCCATGGTGCAGTACCTGATGGATCAAGCTCCGTCAAAAGAAGATAAAAAGCATCCAGTCAAAAGAGCGGTGATCGCTCCCTTTGGTGATGATGCTCTGGCCTTTGGGGAGCGCTTTGGCATTGAGGTTCATACTGAATTTAATATGACAGAGTTATCGGTACCGCTTTGGGGCGGACCCAACCCTTCCGCGCGCGGAACCTGTGGTACCCCCCGGAAAGGCGTGAAACTGAAACTGGTGGACACCCAGGGCAATGAAGTGATTCCCGGCGAAACTGGTGAATTGCTGGTGCAGGTAGATGACCCCTGGAGCATCAGCCATGGCTATCTGAATAATCCCCAAGCCAGCGCCCGGGCCTTGCGCGATGGCTGGTTTCATACCGGTGATTTATTTACCCGTGATACCAGTGACAATTACTATTTTGTGGACCGCGCCAAGGATGCTATTCGTAGGCGCGGAGAAAATATCAGTTCCTTTGAAGTGGAAGAAGAACTACTGGCCCATCCGGAAATAACAGAGGCAGCCGTGGTGGCTGTTACAGGTGACGGCGGAGAGGATGAAATCCTCGCCATCCTTGTCAGCCGCGATAAGCGCCCTGTTGATATTCCGGCCTTGACTGAATTTCTTGGCAAACGACTTGCCCACTTCATGGTGCCAAGGTATTTTCGTTTTATTCAGGAATTACCCAGAACCCCGACACAGAAAGTGGAAAAACATGTCCTGCGCACACTGGGACTTACCACTGATACTGTAGATCGGGAAGCGCTGGGAATACGATTAAAAGCAGACAAACTGGAAAAACGTTGATAAAACTATGAGCACGAATAAACCATCAGGCCCCCTTGCCGACATAAAAGTACTGGAATTTGCCGGTATCGGTCCGGCACCCTTTTGCGGCATGCTCCTGTCAGACCTTGGTGCTGATGTGGTGCGTATAGATCGCGCTCAAGGACCTGATTATTCACCGGAGGATGTGGAGTCAAGAGGACGCCACTCCATTGTGCTTGACCTGAAAAATGAGGATGACCTTGCCATTGCCAGAGCGCTGGCAAAGGAAGCAGATATACTGATAGAAGGGTTTCGTCCCGGCGTCATGGAACGCCTGGGTCTGGGACCGGATGAATTACACAAAGCCAAGCCTGCACTGGTTTATGGGCGCATTACCGGCTGGGGCCAGAGTGGCCCGTTGGCACAGAAAGCCGGACACGATATTAATTACCTTTCGCTTACCGGTGCCCTGCATGCCATGGGTACAGCAGAAAAGCCGGCTATCCCATTAAATCTTATCGCTGATTTCGGGGGTGGCAGTCTGTATCTGATCATGGGAATTCTGGCGGCCTTGCATCATGCACGCAAGACAGGCCAGGGTCAGGTAATCGACGCGGCCATGACTGACGGCGTCATTTCCCTGATGAACATGATCTATGGTGATTTCAATGCAGGCACCTGGAATGATGAACGGGAAAGCAATGTCATAGATGGTGCCGCGCCGTTTTATAATGTTTACCGCTGCGCCGATGACAAATGGGTCAGTCTTGCCTGTATTGAGCCACAATTTTATCGCGCCTTTATCGAGCATACAGAATTGGACTCAGCTGATTTTGAAGAGCAGTGGTTACGGGAACACTGGCCTGCCCAAAAAAACATCCTGGAAACCATGTTCCTGAAAAAAACCAGGGAGCAATGGATTACCCATTTTGAAAATCATGATGTGTGCATTGCTCCGGTTTTAAGTTTGCAGGAAGCGCAGAGTCATCCACACAATGTCGACAGAAACAGTTTCCAGATCATTGATGGAATTAGTCAGGCCAACGCCATGCCCGGGATGGAAAAAACCAAACCCACCACTGCTTTTGGTGTTCATTCAAAAAATACCGACAGACAGGATGTAATATCACGCTGGAATATTAAATAAATAAGTTCCTTTATAAATTCAATATAGCGCACCCGGAACGGTTTAAGCTTTATTAATGATTTTTTCTTTACACTGCTCTTATCATTTTTTTGCAGGCATGAACCAGCCAAAATTTCTTATTTATACTCTGATTTCACGTATAAAAAGAGTATATTGCTATATGGAATGTTCGTTTTCAGTAGTCAAACCGCTTGAAACTTTATAAAACCTGGCAGGCAATACATTGATGAATCTGTAAACTTTGAGAGACAAAACATGAAAGCCCCTTTTTCAGAAAAGCCCACCATGATGCGCAAGATAGCCCCCTTCTTGTTTCCTTTTGCCTTTACCTTTTTGTCCTTCCTGTCCTTCCCAAGCCTTGCCCAACCTGACATTCAAACTGCAAGGATGCTTTTTGAAGCCTGGCCTATTCCAGAAACTGAAGCTGAAGCCCTGCCACTTGTCTCGTTTAATATTCCGGATCAGCCGGCTCCTGTTGCCGCTGGTGAACAGGGCTTGGCACCTGAAGAAAGACGCAGTATTGAGGAATCCATTCAGGCCTATATCGTGGCCGTTGGCGACGAGGAATCAGAAGAAGGTCCCTACTCCACGACGCTGACAGAAGACCTGTTATCCGCCGGACTGCTGGCACAACAATTATCAGACCACGACAGAGCGCTGGATTTTTTCAAGCGCGCCCAATCGGTCAGCCGCATAAATGATGGACTGGAAAACCTTGATCAGGTGCGCATCATGGAAGCCATGGTTGAAAGTTATATGGCGCTGAAACTGCCCGGGGAAGCCGACAAAATTCAGCAAAACATTCTCTACCTTGCCAGGCAGGCCTATGGTGAAGACGGCATCGGTACTATTCCAGCCATGCTGGATTATGGCATCTGGAATATGGATGCATTTCTGGAACGCTCCAATATCCTGCTCAATGTAGAAAGGATGAACGTCGTACAATTTATGAATGAACCGATGAACTTCATCGATGGCGGCAGTAATCTCAGGGATACTCCCTTGTTCAATTTATATCAGGCACAGCAAACCTTTTTACAGTCCATCAATATTCTGGTGACCAACAAGCAATACTTCCATCCCCGTATTCTGGAATTGGAAAACATGTTGCAGAAAACCTATTTTCTCAGCATCCATCGTGAAAACATCCTATACGAACCGGATTTCTACCTTACCCGAAAAAAGAGCAAAACCGGATCCCGATTAAATACCAATGCTATTGAACTAACGGAATCTGAAGAATACAAAATGGGCAACGCTTCCCATGAAAGATCCATTGCCTATATTTCCAATAATCCTGATAGAACTAACCCCATGGTGGCCACTGCCATGCTTGAGGCAGCCGACTGGCATTTGCTTTTTGAACGCAAGGTAGTAGCCGCCAGGGCTTATCAGGCAGCCTATGATTTATACACGGAAAATCCCGCATTCGCAGCAGAAGTCGCGCACGTGCTCTATCCCGAATTTCCGGTCATTCTGCCTACTTACCTGCCACCCCCCAACAGCCGTGAAAAACTTCATATCGATCCCGACGAAGAGGTCAGTTATTTTGGTTATTATGACGTGTCGTTTCGAATCGACAAATATGGCAAGGCCAAACGTGTACGCTTTTTATCAGAGGGTGGTGAAGTCACACGCAATATGGAAATCAGACTGGGTCAGTATCTGCAAAACGTACTGTTCAGGCCCCTGTTTCGCGACGGCAAGCCCTATACTGATACTATTTCCGTTCGCTACTACATCGCTATTTGATCCCTGCGTGTCATCCAAAAACTGCCAATAGCCCGTGTTAATCTGCCAGGTTCAGATTAAGCCTGATCAATGGCTGGATCACATCTGACCGCGGGCATTTTTTTTGCTAGTCTTAGTCTTTTAAGCCACATCAGTACTAGATAACAAGAGATAGCATAGTCATGAGTCAATCAGCATCAGGCCTGAATCAGGATCGCCTTTCCCATCTGAAAACCGTTATTGAAGAAGATATCGCCGCCGACAAGTATCATGGCGCCGTCATTGCCGTCGCCCGTCATGGTGAGTTGGGTATGCTTGAAGCGATTGGCTGGGGAGATCAGGAACACAAGACTCCCCTGCAAACTGATTCCGTCTTCTCGCTGTTTTCACTGACCAAGGCGTTTACCAACACGCTGGTATTACGCGCCATTGAACTGGGCCAGTTTGCCCTGACCACCCGGGTGGTGGAAATCATTCCTGAATTTGAAGGCCATGGCCGCGAGAAGATCAATTTCTTTCATCTGTTAACGCATTCTTCTGGCCTGCCCCCGGTGTGGACTCCACAAGAAGGTATGTATATCGACAAGCTCGATGACATCATCGAAGCCATATGCGAGAACATCCATCCACTCCAGCCCCCCGGCGAACTGGTTCATTACTCACCGCTGGTTCATCATGCGCTCATGGGCGAAGCTGTCAGGCGTTGTGATCCCAAAGGCCGCAGTTACAGGGACTTACTCCAGGATGAGGTATTAACACCGGCAGGGATGAAAGATACCGCTATAGGCGTACGCAAGGACCTGAAGGAGCGGCATATCTTTCCCGATTTCCGGGGCAAACCGCCGCAGGAACATCTGGGCAGCAGTGATCTGGGCCCCCAGGGCGCCTTTGCTGAAGAAAAGGCAGAGATGCCATGGGTTGGCGGTATTTCTACCGTCCCTGACCTGTTTCGTTTTGCCGAAATGTTTCGTCAGGGCGGCACCCTGGAGGGTAATCGAATCCTGTCACCCGCGATGCTGGAATTGGCCACCAGCAACTGGACCGACGAAAAACCGAATGAGTTATACAAAAAAATCGCTATCAACCATGGCTGGGAACCCTACCCTGCCTATATAGGTCTGGGATTTGGTCTGCGCGGCGATGCCGTATGCCCCTCCATTTATGGCGGCACCCTGGCCAGCCCCGGGACGTTCGGCAACTACGGGGCAGGCAGTACCCTGTTCTGGGTAGACCCGGAATGGGATATCAGCTTTGCCTGTCTGACTGCAGGGGTAATGGGGCCAGCAGTAAATATCGAGCGCTTTCAGCGCCTCAATGACATTGTGATGTCGGCAGCGATATAAGTAGTATTCCGGAACATCCGGAACGCAATCCAGAACAGTAGCGGGACACAGAGATGAGTAACAGAAGCTTCGATTACATTATTGTCGGCTCGGGAACCGCCGGCACGGTATTGGCCAATCGTCTGTCCGCTGACCCTTCCTGTCAGGTGTGCCTGGTGGAAGCCGGCCCCGGGGACAAAACACCCCTGGTACACATCCCCTCTTTTGTGGGCACACTGATGTTCCACAAGACCTACGGCTGGAACTACAAGACCACACCCCAGACAGCGTTGGGGGGAAGAGAAATTCTGCTGCCACGGGGCAAAATCCTTGGCGGCTGCAGCTCTACCAATGGCATGGCCTATTTTCGTGGACATCCAAAAGATTTTGATGAGTGGGAGGCCATGGATAACCCCGGCTGGAGCTATCGTGATGTGCTGCCCTACTTCATCCGTAGTGAGAATAACGTCGACTATCGCCAATCGCCCTACCATGGCACCGATGGCGAAATGCATATTTCCCATGTGCGCCAATACAACCCGATGATCACCCCCTTTCTTGAAGCCACCAGCAGTCTTGGCTATCCGCGCTGCGAGGATTTTAATGGCTGCATGGATCCCACCGGTTTTGATGTGCGCCAGAATGCTATCCATGAGGGACGCCGGGTATCCGGTGTCACCGCATTCCTTAAACCGGTCCTAAAACGCGCCAACCTCACCATAGTTACCGAAGCCCTGGTTAACCGGGTGCTGCTGGACAATGGCAGGGCAAGCGGTATCGATATTGAGCTTGCCGGTCAGCAGCAGAATTTCATGGCACAGCGGGAAGTGATTCTTTGTGGCGGCACCTACGGCAGCCCCGCCCTGCTTCAGCATTCCGGCATAGGAGACAGTGAAGAGCTGGGTAAAGTAGGCATCAAAACTGAAATCAATCTGCCCGGCGTCGGCAGGAATCTGCACGACCACCCTTCTGCCGTGGTACAGCGTGTCTGCAGTAATTCGGAATCCTATGGCATTTCCTGGAAAGCGCTGCCGCGCAATGCCCTGAGTGTTTTCCAATACCTGCTTACGCGCAAGGGGCAACTGGCGGGCAACCTGTTTGAAGTCACCGGCTTTTTGCGCACCACGGAGGGACTCGACCGTCCTGATGTTCAGCTTGTCTTCATGCCTGCCAACAGACCCAAACCGGGCTTTCCGTTTCCCGTTGGACACGGTTATGGCATTAACTCGGTATTATTGCGACCAAAAAGCCGCGGCACTGTTACACTGGCCTCCAGTGATCCGCACCAGGCGCCGCTGATTGATACCAATTTCATGGGCGATGAAGCGGATCTGGAGCCATTGCTTCGGAGCATGAAAATTGCCCGCAGCATTCTTGACGCCCCTGCCATGCAGAAATACCAGGGCAATGAAACCATGCCCGGCATAGACGTAAACAGTGATGAAGAACTGAAAGCCTATATCAAAGCCAATATGTCATCGGTCCACCATCCCGGTGGCACCTGCCGCATGGGCAATAATGAAGACTGCGTGGTCGATTCCCAACTCAAAGTCCGCGGTGTCGAAGGCCTGCGGGTAGCCGATGCCTCGGTGTTTCCCAGAATGGTAAGCGGCAACAGCAATGCCCCGACGGTGATGGTGGCAGAAAAGGCAGCCGATATGATTTTGGGGAAAGCCCCGCCCGCGCCGATCGATACGGAATAGAAACAGTCGCAAGTTACAAGTCTCAAGTCACAAGAAAAAAGATAAAAGATAAAAGATAAAGGAAAAAGGTGATCATTGAGAACCGGAACATGGGTTAGAACGAAAAGCGCAATGGAAAATTGGCTGGTAGGTCGGATAAGGCCGTCAAGGCCGCATCCGACATGGCGACCCCGGTCGCCTTCTTGAAACATGTGACTTGTAACTTGCGACTTGTAACTTGTGACTTGTGACTTTTGTATAAAAAACCTGAACAAAAAAAAGCGGGCTAAAAGCCCGCTTTCTCGATACCTGAAAAATTTAAGCCATATTGGCTGCAACAAATTCCCAGTTCACCAGATTCCAGAATGCTTCCATATAGTTTGGACGCGCATTGCGGTAGTCGATGTAATAGGCATGCTCCCATACATCTACTGTCAGTAACGGCGTAACACCTTCGTCAGTCAGCGGAGTGGCGGCATTAGAGGTATTAACAATTGCCAGGCTGCCATCGGCATTTTGTACCAGCCAGGTCCAGCCAGAGCCAAAATTATTCACCGCGCTGTCGGTAAATTTGCTTTTGAAGTCTGCAAAAGAGCCAAAGGCAGCGCTAATGGCATCAGCCACAGCGCCGCTTGGTTCACCACCACCATTGGGGCTCAGGCAGTGCCAGTAAAAAGTGTGATTCCAGATCTGCGCCGCATTATTAAAAACACCACCTGAAGAGCTCTTTACAATCTCTTCCAGTGATTTATCAGCATCAGGCGTGCCATCGATCAAACCGTTTAGTTTTACTACATAGGTGTTGTGATGCTTGCCATAGTGAAATTCAAGCGTTTCTTTGGAAATATGTGGCTCAAGTGCGTCCTGAGCATAAGGCAAAGCGGGTAATTCAATTGACATAAAAAAACTCCATATCTGTAGAAATGACAGAATTCAGTGAAAAATACCGGAAATAACGACTGACCAAATTCAGGCGGAGTATTGTAGCAAAAAATTCCCGGAATTTTCAGAATTTAGGGATTTTGCCCGGACCAGAGATTCAGGGCAGGTTTAGGGAATTTATAGGGGACCGGATAAAGGAAAAAGGATAAAAGAAAAAGGTGACCAATCAGCACAGCTCTGCAACACCATTCCAGCATTATAAGCACAAGCCAAAAAAAAGGCGCCACTCCTGACGCCCTCTCCATCCTGCCCACTTTTATCCTTTATCCTTTATCTTTTATCCGCTGTTAACCAGGCTGTCAGTAATCGAATCTGTGCATCATCCAGTGTCTCAGCAAACGCCGGCATGCGACCATTTCGGCCTTCTCTGAGAGTTGTTCTGATGGTGTCTACATCGCCACCATATAACCAGACATCATCCACCAGGCTGGGAGCACCGAGCAAGGGATTACCGGTGCCTTCAATACCATGACAGGCGGCACAAATCTGATTGAACCTGGCTTGTCCCGGGTGCCCTTCGGCTTCAGGGGTGCCCACCACCAGAACATAATTGGCCACATCAGTGACGCCCTGCTGACCCAGCAAGGCATCCCAACTGGCCATTACTGCAACACGACCAAGAAGTAGTGTCTGTTCAATATTTTCAGGACTGCCACCCCACTGCCAGATATCATCGGTCAGGTTCGGAAACAGATTTGCCTGACCCTGTGCCTCATAGCCATGACAGGCGGCACAATTTTGTTTGAACAGGTCACCGGCACTATTCATCAGGGATTCGTCAGCCTGCAGTTCCGCCAGTGGCATGGCTGCTATTTCTGTCCGTAGTTCGGAGAAATTATCATTGAATGCACTGTAACGCTCACTCAATTCGCCCCCTTGCGACCACTGGAAAGCGCCCTTGAAAGAGCCCAGACCTGGATAAAACATAAGGTAAAAAACCGAGAACACCATCATTGCGAAGATAAGCCAGAACCACCATAGAGGTGCAGGGTTAATACCTTCCTCCAGATTTCCATCCCAGATAGTTTCTTCCACTTCGTTTGGATCCGGTGGCGCCGCGGTATAAACACTGATCACCAACCAGGCCAGGGCAACAAAACTGATCACCGTGATCAGAATAATCCAGCCACTCCAGAAATCATTGGGCATATCAGCCATGGGAAACACCTGCTTTGTTTGATTCACCGGGTATTACCGGGGGTTCATCACCATAATCTTCGTCATTCAGGGGAATATTGGCGGAGCGCTCAATGTCCTTGTCGGCACTGACCATAAACACCCAGACTACCAAAATCACCATGAACAACATGACCAGCATGTCACCAACAAAAATAAACCAGCTCATCGGTTCTCCTCCGTCAGGCCGGTGCCCAGTACCTGCAGATAGGTAATCAAGACATCAAGCTGACTCAAGCCATCGATCTCGTCGACTGCAACAGCAATCTGCTCTTCGGTATAAGGATGACCCAGTTTTTGTAACACACGCATTTTTTTCTGAATATCCCCCATGTCATTGGCTTCATTTTCCGCAAGCCAGGGATAGGCAGGCATGATGGAGTTATTCACCACGCTACGCGGATCCAGCAAGTGCACGCGGTGCCAGTCATCGGAATACTTGCCGCCAATTCTGTGCAAATCCGGCCCGGTGCGTTTTGAGCCCCATAAAAATGGTCTGTCATAAACAAATTCATCCGCACGCGAGAACGGCCCATAACGCTCCACTTCCGCGACCAATGGTCTGATCTGCTGGGTATGGCAAACATGGCAGCCTTCCTGGATATAGACATCCCTGCCGGTTAATTCTTCAGCGCTATACAAGTGACTGTTATCGGTAGCGGTTTTCAGGGATTCCTGAAAAACGGCAGGTAATACCTGAACCAAACCACCAATGGAGGACACGAACAGAATGCCAAAAATCAGCAGGCCAATATTATTTTCCAGTTTTCGATGCAGGGTTACGCCATGGTATTTCATGCTGGTACCTCCTGACCGGTGCTTTCATCAAAATCCGGTTCCGGTTCAGGCATGTGCGCGGTACCGTGTATTTCATCAATGATGTCAGGCGGGCTGACAGAAACCGTATGACGTCCCCACATGGTTCTGAACAGGTTATAAGCCATCAGAATGGTTCCTGTAAGAAAGATAATGCCGGCAATGAGACGCAAGCCGTAATAAGGCACCATTGACGCCATCACATCATTAAAACTGTAGCTCAGTTCACCAATACCATCCACGCTTAACCACAACAGGCCCTGGGAAATGCCCGCTCCCCACATGGCAATGACATACAGCATGGTGCCGGCCAGGGCCATCCAGAAATGGATATTGGCCAGACGCACACTGTGCAGTTCTCTTCCCATCATCCGTGGCACCATAAAATAGAACGTGCCATAGGTGATCATCGCATTCCAGCCCAGTGCACCGGAGTGGACATGACCAATGGTCCAGTCGGTAAAGTGACTGACAATATTCACGCTGCGAATAGCCATCATCGGCCCTTCAAAGGTAGCCAGTCCATAAAAGGCCAGCGCCAGTACGATGAACTTCATCGCCGGATCCACCCTGAGTTTTCGCCACGCCTTGCTTACCGTCATGATGCCGTTGATCATGGTCGCCCAGGAAGGTGCCAGCAGGATCAGACTCATTACCATGGCCAGCGATTGCACCCATTCGGGTACAGAACTGTAATGCAGGTGATGTGGTCCGGCCCAGATATAGGTATAGGTGAAAGCCCAGAAAGAAATCACGGAAAGTCGGTAACTCCAGATAGGCTGATTAGCCTGTTTTGGCAGGAAGTAATACACCATGCCTAGAAAACCACCGGTCAGCAAAAAGCCTACAGCATTATGACCATACCACCACTGCACCACCGCATCCTGCGCGCCGGCAAAAATAGAGTAGGATTTGTTCAGGGAAACCGGTAACGCCAGATTATTGACTATGTGCAGCATGGCAATAACGATTATCAGCGCACCGTAAAACCAGTTGGAGACATAAATCGGCTTGATACGACGGGTAGCAATAGTGCCGAAAAAAACTACTGCAAAACAAACCCATAATATGGTGATTGCGATATCAAAGGGCCATTCCAGTTCGGCATACTCCTTGGTGGAGGTCCAGCCAGCCAACAGGGAAAGTCCACCCGCCAGCACCACAACCTGCCAGCCGTAGCAGCAGATCCAGGCCAGGCGCGGCATGAAAAGTGGCACGTTACTGGTACGCTGCACACTGTAAAAGGCCGTCGCCATTAATGCCGATACGCCAAAACCAAAAATAATGCCATTGGTATGCAGGGGTCGCAGGCGTCCAAACGACAACCAGAACTGCCCCAGATCCAGTCCCGGCCAGATAAGTTCTGCCGCAATCCAGACACCCACCAGCATGCCAACCACTGCCCAGATTATGGAAAACTGGACCAGCCGCTTGACGACACCATCATGATAAATTTCCCGAAAGTCAGTCATGGCCTGGGGATAACTCCTTTAGTCTTGCGTATTTATTTGTCTTAATTAGTGCTGGTTAAAAACCCTGTACTATTTCATCTTCGTCTTTGTCTTTCAGACCTGTTCAAGACGCCTCTTCTAAACACCAAGAGAAGGACCAATTCCATAAGTCCACAATGCCGCCGACATACCGAGCAAGCTGACAAAGGCTACCAGCAACCAGCCCACCAGAGAGGAGGACATCAGCATGCCGCGTTCGGGGGGAATATTCATCACTATCGGCAAGCCGCGATACAACAGAGTCATTGACCACATCACCGCCGGAATAAGGATCAACACATTGAAGAAGACCTGCGGGTAAATGTGCGAGGCACTGGCAACACACAAGGGTGCCACCACCACGGTAAAAAAGGCAAACAGTCTCTCCGTCGGTACATTGCCACCGCCATAGGTTTTTGACATCCAGCGGGCAATCAGCACTGTTGAGATATACCCCAGTATCAGGGCATCAGCATAAAAAAAACTGATAATAATCCGGGAAGTGGTATCGAAATAAAGAGGGTCGTTAGAGCCCAGCCGCCAGCCAAAAAATGTAGAACCAATCCAGGAAAAAATCGGAGGCATCAGGATAAAAAGAAAAGTGAGTTTTTGGACAGCGCCAATGATACGGGCATTACCTGCGGCAATTTCCCTGAAAACAGCACCTGGGCTATGTAAGACGGCTACAAGCAAAAGTCTATCCGTAACAAAATCAAGATGATTTAAAAACAGGCATTATAGAGAAGTATACCCATGAACAATTGATAAATATCAACTCTATTGCGAACCCGTTAATCTTAACCCATTTGAAACCTCAAAGCACAGAAGCAGCATCGGTTGTTCATGGTGAATGACAGTATGTATTGAGCAAAAAACCAGGCAATGGCGCTAATTATGCTTTTCACTTTGTGATCATTGAAAGACCCAAACTCAAGCTGGCTGTTTAGTCAGGCACCGCCAGACCCGCCCAGCCAAACACATCTTCAAGAACGGCCGTCACCGTTTCCGGCCTGTCTTCCCCGGGTAGATCGTTACTGGGTTCATAACCTGTCAGGCTAAGGCTGTAACAGAGGTTTCTATAGGAAGGCCGGTATTGCGCCAGTTTGTCTTTTGCTATGTTGACCGTTTCGCCTGGAATAACAGGGGTAAACTCATCACGACGATAGATGGCCCCAAAACTCATCAAGCCCCATTCGCCATCCCGTTTCTCCACCTTGTACAACATCAGGCAATGAGCCGACAGTGTCAGCTCAACGCCGTCAATGGTTTCCGGAATATCGATAATGCCACCCAGAGTAGCCACGGCCTTGTCACCATTGAGTGTCACCAGCACAGGCCCCAGCCGATGCTTGGCCCGCATGCCTCTGTCATACATCCCTTTAGAGGCTTTCACAAAATCCTTACCATTCCCCTGGAACCAGCTTATCTCCACATGGGAATCTTCAAAAAAGCATTCTGCCATTCTGTTCCACATACACATATCGCGGCTTTCCCGTTCCCTTACAACCAGTTGCGTGATAACGGTAATATCCGCGGCTTGTTCCGGTGTCATGACATACTCCTGCAATAAATTTTTTATATTTTGATTAGTATTCAAAAGGTACAAGGAAAATGGGTGAAGGCGCAAGGTACCGATGCGGTGACATTGTCAGTTGTCGGATGGCGCTCTACTTACCCAACCTACAGTTACACCAGTTACATTCCTCTTGCCTCTTGCCTCTTGTCTCTTGCCTCTTGCCTCTTGTCTCTTGCCTCTTGTCTCTTGCCTCTTGCCTCTTGCCTCTTGCCTCATGCCTCTTGCCTCTTGCATCCTGCATCCTGCATCCCAAAAAAAGGCGCCATTTCTGACGCCTTCTCCACCCTGCCCACCTTTTATCCTTTTTCCTTTTTCCTTTATCCGCCTCATTACAAAACCTCGGATGCGCTGCGCTTATCCGACCTACAAATCTTGCAACTTGCAACTTGTAACTTGTAACTTGTAACTTGAGACTTTCCCCCACATCCCGCTTCGCGCATGAAACAATTGAATATTTCCCTCAAAAATAGTTTACTGACTCACATAATTATAAGCATATAAAAGGCCTTCCCCATGCTGATCGGTATTCCAAAAGAAATTCATGCGGGCGAAAAACGTGTCGCTACCACTCCTGAAGCCGCTGAAAAAATCCGCGCTCTGGGTTTTGATGTTGCTATCGAAACCGGCGCTGGTGCAGCCGCCAATTTTTCTGATGACACCTATCGCGAAGCTGGTGTAAACGTTGTCGAGACTGCTCGGGAAATCTGGGAAAAAGCCGACATCATTCTGAAAGTGCGTCCCCCAGAGACCCATCCCGAACTGTGTGTGGATGAAGCAGAACTGCTCCATAAACACCAGATCCTGATCAGTTTTATTCAGCCAGGTATCAATACAGAACTGCTGGAACATCTGTCCCGCTCCGGCGGCACGGTATTAGCCATGGACAGTATTCCGCGAATCTCCCGCGCCCAGAAAATGGATGCGCTGAGCTCCATGGCCAACATTGCCGGTTATCGCGCCGTGGTGGAAGCTGCCCAGCATTTCGGGCGCTTCTTTACCGGTCAAATTACCGCTGCCGGCAAAGTACCTCCCGCCAAGGTGCTGGTAATCGGTGGTGGCGTGGCAGGACTGGCAGCCATCGGGGCAGCCAAAAGTATGGGTGCCATTGTGCGTGCCTTTGATACCCGTCCCGAAGTAAAGGAACAGGTTGAAAGTATGGACGCTGAGTTCCTTATGCTGGATTTTGAGGAAGACGGCAGTGGTGAGGGCGGTTATGCCAAGACCATGAGCGAGGAATTCATCAAGAAGGAAATGGAGTTATTCGCCAGGCAGGCGATGGAGGTGGATATCGTGATTACCACCGCCCTGATTCCTGGCAAACCGGCACCGGAACTTTGGACCGAAGCCATGGTGGAATGCATGAAAGACGGCAGCGTGATTGTCGATCTGGCAGCAGAGATGGGCGGCAACTGCAAACTCACCGAAGCCGACAAGGTGGTGGTGAAGCATGGAGTCACCCTGATTGGCTATAGCGATCTGCCATCCCGACTCGCTGCACAATCGAGCCAGTTATATGCGACCAATCTATTCCATCTGCTCAGTGATATGACCCCGGAAAAAGAAGGTCAGGCGCAGGTCGATATGGAAGATGAAGTGATTCGCGGCGCCACGGTAATTAAGGAAGGCGAGATTACCTGGCCACCACCGGCCCCACGACTCTATGCGGTACCGCAAAAGCAAGAGGACACCGCGACACCAGTGCCTGCAAGCAATGCCGCAGACTCAGGCCCCGGTGGATTCAAATCGCTGGCGCTATTGGCCATCTGCGGTTTACTGCTGCTGGGACTGGGCTCCGTTGCGCCGGCAGAATTTATGTCCCATTTCACGGTTTTCGTTTTGTCCTGTTTCATCGGTTATATGGTGATCTGGAATGTCAGCCCCTCATTGCACACCCCATTAATGAGCGTCACCAATGCCATAAGCAGTATTATCATCATTGGCGCCCTGCTCCAGATATCTTCCCCTGACGGGCTGACCAGTTTTCTTGCTGCCTTTGCCATCCTGATTACCAGCATCAATATCGTCGGTGGTTTTGCAGTGACCCAACGCATGTTGGCGATGTTTAGAAAATAAAAAAATAAAAAAATAAAAAAATAAAAAATTTAGTCAATAAAAAACAAATAAAAAATTACAAAACAAATGGGAAATAAAAGATGTCCGAAGGAATAATTACCATGGCCTATCTGGGCGCCAGTATTCTGTTTATTCTGGCACTGAGCGGTCTGAGCAACCAGGAAACAGCGCGCCGTGGTAACTATTTTGGTATGAGCGGTATGGTCATTGCCTTACTGGCTACCATTCTCGGTATCGTCACCGCCAATTACCTGCTGATGTTTGCCTGCATTGCCATTGGCGGTGTGATCGGTCTGGTATTGGCAAAGAAAGTGGAAATGACCCAGATGCCGGAACTGGTGGCAATCCTCCACAGCCTGGTTGGCCTTGCGGCAGTGGTGGTAGGTTTCGGTACTTTTCTTGATCACAGCGTTGTCTTCACCGGTGTAGAGAAAACCATTCATAGTGTGGAAATTTATCTCGGCATCCTGATCGGCGCCCTGACCTTTTCCGGCTCGGTTTTGGCCTATCTCAAACTCAGTGCCAAAATCGGTGGCAAGCCCCTGCTCTTACCCGGACGTCATTTCCTTAACCTGATTTTATTGCTGGGTGCTATTGCCTACCTGGTTCAGTTTATCAATGCCACGAATGACATGGCGGCACTTCATTATTTGCTGGTTATGACCGCAATAGCGCTGCTGTTTGGTATCCATATGGTACTGGCCATTGGCGGTGCCGACATGCCGGTGGTGGTGTCAATGCTGAACTCCTATTCCGGCTGGGCAGCTGCAGCCACCGGTTTCATGCTTAGCAATGATCTGTTGATTGTCATTGGTGCCCTGGTAGGGTCCAGTGGCGCCATTCTCAGCTACATTATGTGCCGGGCCATGAACCGTAAATTCCTCTCCGTCATAGCCGGCGGCTTTGGTACCACCAGCAGCAAGGGGTCTGGCGCCTCAGCCAGCGGCAGCGAAGCAGACGTGCAGGCCATCGATTCAGAATCAGTGGCCAATATGTTACTGGCGGCAAAAAAAGTCATGATCCTGCCCGGCTACGGCATGGCCGTCGCCCAGGCCCAGCATTCGGTGTTTGAGATGAGCCGGAAATTACGCGAAGCCGGGGTTGATGTGCGCTTCGGTATTCATCCGGTGGCCGGGCGTATGCCGGGGCATATGAATGTGCTGTTGGCGGAAGCCAGAGTGCCTTATGACATCGTGTTTGAAATGGAAGAAATTAATGAGGACTTTCCCAATGTGGATGTTTCCATCGTGATTGGCGCCAATGATATCGTCAATCCGGCAGCCCAGGAAGTCCCTGACAGCCCCATCGCCGGCATGCCGGTCCTCGAACCCTGGCTGGGAAAAACCACTGTTGTACTGAAACGTTCCATGGCCTCAGGCTACGCCGGCGTCGACAATCCCCTGTTCTACAAGGAAAACACCCGCATGCTCTTTGGCGACGCCAAAGCCAGCATCGATGAAGTCCTGAAAAATCTTTAAAACGGATAAAGGATAACGGCAGATAAAGGATAAAAGAAAAAGGATAAAGGTGACCATTGAAGACCGGAACACTTTTTAAAGGCGACACAGTCGCCTTCTTGTGACTTGAGACTTGTAACTTGCGACTTCCCCTCTAAATCCCGACCCAAAAAAAAGGCGCCACACCTGACGCCTTCTCAATACTGCCCACCTTTATCCTTTTTCCTTTATCTTTTTTCCGCCTTAGGAAATTCTTTCAAACGGCAACCTTCGTACACGCTCGCCGGTAAGCTGATACCACGCATTAGCTACCGCCGGCGCAATACCCGGTGTCGCAGGTTCACCAATACCGGAGGGGTCAATCTCGGATTCAACGATATGCACATCGAATGCCGGTGCCTGGTTCATGCGAATCACCGGGTAATTATGGAAATTCGAGGTCTGTACAACACCGTTGTCCATATTGATTTCTCCGTACAACGCGGCACTAAGACCATACATGATGGCGCTCTCAACCTGGGCTTCAATAATATGCGGGTTGATCGGCATCCCGCAGTCCACGACACAGAACACCTTGTCCACCTTGATACGGCCGGCATTGTCGCGGGAGATATCAACCACCTGCGCCACCCTGCCACCAAAGGCTTCGGTGAAGGCAAAGCCACGACCGGTTCCTTCAGGCATGCTGGCACCCCAGTTTGCCCGTTCCGCTACCAAGCGAATGACTGCCATGGAGCGCTCGTCATCCATCAGATCAAGACGCCCCTGAATTGGATCCTTACCAGCGGCAACCAGAGCCTCATCAATGATGGTTTCCTTGGAAAACTGGCTGTGGGTATGGCCCACTGAGCGCCAGAACAAAACCGGCACGCCGGTTTTCGCCATGTGAATATCTACACTGACATTGGGAATGTGATACGGCAGTTCAGCTGCACCTTCAAAACTCAGGGCATCGACACCGTTCTGAATCATACCGGCAAGAAAAGTATCCTGAATCAGCGACTGCCCTACCAGGCGATTTTCCCAGGCCGTAATATTACCGAGACCATCAAGACCAACACGCATCTTGTGGATATTCATCGGACGGTAGAAACCGGCCGCCATGTCGTCTTCACGGGTATATTGCAGCTTCACCGGATAGCGTTCACCGGTAGCCTTGAGAATGGACGCCACTTCGACATCCAGATCCGGCGACACATTGCCGCGACGACCAAAACCGCCCCCGGCATAGAGATTTTCCAGTTCCACTTGCTCCAGTGGTACGCCTAAAAATTCCGCCACCCGTTGCTGTTCAACGGAAGGCATCTGGGTACCGGAACGAATCACATAACGGTCGCCAATCTTTTCAATAGTACTGTTCAATGGTTCCATTGGCGCATGGGACAGAAAAGGAAACTCATAGGTCGCCTCAATAGTCTGTGCAGCAGAGGCCAGCGCTGCTGACGAATCCCCTTCCACTTCCATAGGCGTTCCAGGCTGCATGGCCATTTCAGCATAGTCGCGGAAAATATCTTCATCACTGCGCATTTCAGCCGCACTGTTATCCCATTCGGTAATCAGCGCATCACGACCACGCTTGGCGGTATGGAAATTTTTCGCCAGCACGGCGACACCGCGCGGGATCTCAACCACATCGACAATGCCAGGAATTTTTCGTGTTTCTGTGTCATCGAAAGACGACAGTTTGGCACCAAAACGTGGCGCATGAGCAACAACGGCGGTCATCGTTCCCGGGCGCTGAATATCAATTGTAAAGGTGGCTTTGCCAGTGACTTTTTCCAGCGTATCCACTTTCGGCAGGCTGGAACCAATCAGCGTGTACTGGCCGGCAGGTTTAAAGGACACATCTTCCGGCACGGGCAAGGCAGCAGCGGCTTCAGCAAATGCGCCAAAGCCAGATTCACGGCCACTGGCTGCGTGACTGATAACACCCTGGCTCACGCTGATTTCAGCTTCAGGCACATTCCAGCTGTCAGCCGCAGCAGTGACCAGCATGGCACGGCAGGCAGCGCCTACGGTACGGTACTGCACCCAGCAATTGGGAATACTCATGGAGCCACCGGTGCCCTGCAGGCCCAGCATCAAATGCATGTACAAGCCTACATTGGCAGGCGCAGATTCAACCTTCATCTGCTCCCAGGACGCATCAAGCTCTTCAGCGATCAAGGTCGCCAGGCCGGTATAAATCCCCTGGCCCATCTCGGTATGTTTGGAAATAACCGTCACGCTATTGTCAGGCGCGATACGCACAAAGGCATTGGTTGGCCAGCTGCTCGGTGCCGGGCCGAATTGAGCCAGTGCATTTTTAACCGGAATATGAAAACCGATAACCAGACCTGTGCCCAGTGCTGTGCCTTTTAAAAATTGTCGTCTTTCCACCTTGTCTCTCCTGTCCTTTGTGTTCGGCTATCTATGTGAGTGCGATGAACGATGGCGCTGATTCACCCGATGGGTCTATGATAACAAAGTACGTGCTACCCTGCGTAGCAGTTCATGCAGTTACTGAAAACAGCAAAATTTGAGCATTATCAATCCAATTATGGTTTAAATCACGTTATTATCAGGAAAAACCTATTCTACGAACGAAGGGATTTATCATGGCCAGACAGCGACTTCCCCTGCTATTAACTGCATTATTACTGACGGCATGCAGTAATACCTGGAACCCCCTGCAAGACTACGAACAACTTACTCCCAGCACTATTCTGGAATCTCCGGAACCGGCTGCACAAAGCAACTATCCGGCAGATCGTGTAGAAAAAGGAAAATATCTGGTAGGACTCCTCGGTTGTGGCAGTTGTCATACCAATGGCGCTCTGGTGGGACTGCCACGACGGGATCAGCTACTGGCCGGATCCAGCACAGGCATTGCCTGGTCCAATCCCATGCAGGAGTCCAATCCCGGTATTGTCTATCCATCCAACCTGACACCCGATATGGAGACCGGCATCGGCTCCTGGTCCATCATCCAGATTGTTAACATGGTTCAGGCCGGCATCGACAACCACGGCTCACGCACCTTACCCGTCATGCCCTGGCCCAGCTACGCCAATATCAATGACGAAGACGCCAATTCAATAGCCATGTACCTGAAAAGTCTGACACCGGTGAAACACCAGGTTCCACAAAATGTCTCACCAGGCCGCAAGGCCAGCGCACCGTTTGTGCATTTTGGGGTATATCAGAGTCGTTAGGGCGGATAAAAGATAAAGGAAAAAGGTGACCATTGAGGGCCGCAACGCTGATTAAAGCGACAGGCTTAATGGAAATTGGAATATAAATTGTAGAAGTGTAGGTCGGATGGCGTTACGCTTATCCGACCTGCAACTCAACGGGTCACCTTTTTCCTTTATCTTTTATCCATCTAGGTTATTGATCTCTCTTAATCCCCCAACAGTACTGTAGGTCGGATAAGGCCTGCAAGGCCGTCATCCGACATGAACCCGGACATATCCTTTAAAAAATTCTACTCAGGCAGCTTTGACGTCGGATGGCGCTACGCTTGGCCGACCTGCAACTCAACGGGTCGCCTTTTTCCTTTTTCCTTTATCTTTTATCCATCTAGATTATTGATCTCTCTCAAGCCCCCAACAGTCAACATCGTTTATAATAAACATCAAGTATTAAATCTAAGTCATCCAGGAGTATGTAATGGATCTTGAAAGTGCAAAAGCTGCATTGTTGAGCAAACAGCAGGAATTGATGTCCCGGGTTGAACGAACCCATAAACATATCTATGAAAAAGATGAACCTGTTAGTGCTAAATTCAGTGAGCAGGCAACGCAAATGGAAAATGCCGAGCTCGTTCTTGCGCTGGATGAAGAAGGTCGTATGGAGCTGAACCAGATTCAGCATGCCTTGGTGCGTTTGGAGAATGGCGATTATTTTGACTGTGCCGCCTGCGGCAAACCTATTGGTGAAAAACGCCTGGAAGTCATTCCCTTCGCAGACAAATGCATTAATTGCGCGGATTAGAAAAGCGGATAAAGGATGAAGGATAAAAGAAAAAGGATAAAGGTGACCATTGAAGAACGGAACTTTGGTTAAAGGAAAAGTGAGTATTTAAGACCGGAATACTGATTAAAGGAAAATGGTGAATGTACTGTAGGTCGGATAAGGCCTGCAAGGCCGTCATCCGACAAATGACGTGAACCCGGATATACCCCTTTATAAATTTCGGTGCAGGCAGCTTTTACGTCGGATGGCGCTGCGCTTATCCGACCTACCACACTTACCTCTTCCATCCTGCATCCTGCATCCAAAAAAAAGCGCCACACCTGACGCCTTCTCCAATCTGCCCACCTTTATCCTTTTTCTTTTATCCTTTATCCGCCCTTATCCTTTATCCGCGGTATTCCGACTGATCTGCATCAAATCAGCCAGCGACTTCGCATTGAGTTTTTTCATCATATTGGCACGATGAAATTCTACCGTACCGTTTGAGATATTGAGGGAGTCGGCAATCGCCTTGTTGGTGCGGCCTTCAGTAACCAGTTGGTAAACTTCGTGTTCCCTTGCAGTGAGGTCTTCAAGTAATAACTTGTATTGTCTTGATTGCTGTTTTCGCCGTGACAGGGTTTTGCTGGTGTCGATTGCTTCACGCACCAGGGCCAGCAATTCGGTGCGGGCAAAAGGCTTTTGCAGAAAATAAAAAGCACCATCCCTTACAGCATCCGCCACTTCGTTGTAGCGGCTGTCACCACTGATAAAAATAATCGGAATGCGGTTGTCCCGGGTTAATAACTCCGCCTGAACCTGTAAGCCCTTCATGCCAGGCATCTGGTTATCCAGTAACAGACAACCCACCTCACTGATCTCGTCCTGGGCAAGGAAGTCTTCGCCAGAATTAAATGTTGCAGACTTGATCCCTTCTTTTTCCAGAATAAGCCGCACAACATCCTGCACCTGTTCTATATCATCAACGATATAGACAACTGGATCCGGTTGTTCCACCAAGGTTATATTAATTGACTGAGTTGAGTTATCTGACACGTCTTTATTTTTCAGCTTATATAAATCAATAAATGGCTAAATTGATAATTGATAATTGATAATTGATAATTGAGTGAACAACCGTTAAGAGCAAACTCACTTTTTTCCTTCTTCTTTCTTCCTTCTTCCATCTTCCATCTTCCAACTGACAAAACCACCTCGCTACCAGCATCGTAGCATCGTAGGTCGGTTTAGGCCTGCAAGGCCGCCATCCGACGTGAACCCGGACATGGCCCTTGAAAATTTAGGTGAAGGTAATTTTTTCGTCGGATGGCGCTGCGCTTATCCGACCTACTACTCAACTGCTCACTTTTATCCTTTTTCTTTTATCCTTTTTTCTTTATCCTTTTCCTTTATCCTTTTCCTTTATCCTTTTTCTTTTATCATTTATCCGGCCTGCCATGATAAGCCTGCCAGCACGCCTGGATTTTTTCCGACAGTGTCATCGGGTCAAAAGGTTTTTCTATCACATCAAAACCACCAATGGCTTTGAAATGAGCCACTTCATCTTCCTGTACCTTGGCCGTCATAAACAACACCATGATTGATGACAGGTCAAAACGGGCTTTTATCTTTGCAAGGGTTTCAGGGCCATCCAGCTCGGGCATCATGACGTCCATCAGAATAACCTGGGGCTGAAATTCTTCAAACTGATCCAGCGCCAGAAAACCACTTTCACAACTTCTGACTTCCATGTTACCGACAGATTCAAGGGTAATGCTGGTAATCATGCGAATAGATTCATCATCTTCTACATGCATGATACGTTTTAGTGCTTCCATCTGAGCCCGTTCCTGAAGTGACGAATTAAATCTGTCTTCCGGTAAAAAATGTATTGTATTACAAAGCGCAGTCATAGGGCACGCGGGAATGTGACTTGGCGCTTGGGAAATGTGAAAGAAAACAGATAAACTCCACAGATAGGGAGAAAACAGACATTTTTGCCTCTTGCAGGCAGCCTTTCGGGAGCTAATTTTGTTAGACGCATTTCATGAGAAAAATATCCTGTTATTACGCGAACAGGTAAAGATTCTCTACAGCGGCATTCCCAACAGCCTGTTAGCCAATCTTTTTGGTGCCTATATAGCACTGTATATCTTCAGTGGCATTGTGTCTCCGGGACGCCTGTTAGTCTGGGTCGTTCTGATGCTGGCGGTTAGCCTGCTGCGCTTTATGCAATACCTGTTTTTTAAAAACGCCATCCTCGATCCTCCCGAGAATTGCTATAAGTGGTATCTGCATTTCTTGCTGGGCGTGGGTTTTATGGCACTGTCGGTAGGCAGCAGCGGTTACCTGCTGTTTGTTTTTGATAGTGTCAGTCTGCAGGTCACTCTGGCGCTTATGATTACCTGTATTGCCTCCTTTGCCACCACAACCCTGTCACCAAGGGCCGAGCTGGCCATTCCTTTCCAGATTATGATTTTTGTACCGATTCTGGTCAGCTTGTTTACCCGGCAGACCAGTGAAACGGAGCATATGTTCTGGATGATGCTGGCATTAATGATACTGCTGAGCCTGAGCGCCTACCGTATTTTCCTGACTATCAGACGCTCCATCGAACTCACCATTGATGCCGAATACCGTGAAGAGGAACTGCGAAAATCCCAGCAACGACTGACGCTTTTCATCAAGGATACGCCAATGGCGGTCATTGAATGGACCAAGGAAGGGGAAGTGGTTGCCTGGAATCCGGCAGCAGAATCGATATTTCAATACACTGAAAAAGAAGCTCTGGGCAAACGCGGTCACGAACTTATTATTCCGGAGCAGGCAACCAAAGCCGCCCGGGAAACCTGGCAGGCATTGCTTAATCAGACCGGAGGAACTCATTTTATCGAGCAGACCTGTCGCAAGGATGGCGTGCCATTATTCTGCGAATGGTTTAACACCCCCCTGGTGAGCAATAGGGGTCAGGTTATAGGTGTCTTCTCCCTGATTCAGGACATCACTATGGAAATGGAGAACGAGCGCCTGAAAAGTGAATTCGTTTCCATTGTCAGCCATGAATTACGAACGCCCGTGACTTCAATTAAAGGCAGCCTGGGACTATTGGCTGCCGGTGTATTGAAAGACAATCCGGAGAAAACCCGGGAAATGCTCAATATCGCCATGAAGAATACCGATCGGCTGCAATTACTGATCAACGATATTCTGGATGTGGAAAAACTGGATTCCGGCCAAATTGAATATCACTTCAAGCAAGTGGATCTGTGCAGACTTATTCAGGATGTTATTCAAACCAATGAATCCTATGCAGAGAAATACAAAATTAATGTCATGACCGGCGACATGCCGGACCAGGCACTGGTTAAAATTGACCCCGACAGGATTTTCCAGGTGATCACCAATCTGCTGTCCAATGCCATCAAGTTCTCCGAGCTTGACGGTACGGTAATTTTATCCATTGTTGCGCCCAGTAATAACAAGTACCGCATTCTGGTGAACAACAAGGGGGATGTCCTGCCCTTGTCAGAAAAGAAAAAGCTCTTCTCCAAGTTTTATCAGACCGACTCCAGCGACAAGCGCGCCAAGGAAGGCAGTGGTCTGGGGCTATATATCAGTCAGAAAATACTGGAACAGCACAGCAGTGTCATGGACTTTAATTCCAATAAAAATGAAGGCACCACTTTCTTCTTTGATCTTGCTATTTCTGAATAATCGTTCTCATTACTTCCGGCCCGGCTTTTCTCTTTCCTTTACTTTCCTGGTTGCTCCAGTTCAATGATTACGCTGGTATCAAAATGCCATGATCCAAATTCAAAACAAGGCTGTTTTTCATGGATTTATTGACTATTGCCAATAATCATCGCTAAATAGAAAGCGAATGGTCATACACAGGGATAGTGCAACAACCCATCATAGTTCTGCAGCCTTGCTCTTGATTTGATAGCGCTTGGCAAGTGATTGATGCAGGAGTATCAAGGGCTGAATAAAAGGCTGCACGCCCGTTACCCGATAAACAGGTAATATCAGGGTAGGCACCAAGGGAATGATGATGAATTCACAGGAATCACTCTGGTATATTCCGGACGCCGTGCTTGAACGGCTCAGTCTCAAACGCCGTGATAACACCTGGCCAGAATTTCTTCTTTGTGGTTTTTATTGCCTGGTCGCCGTCTCCGCCCTGCTGATTTTTAGCATTGCGGCTTTTCTGCGCGACGAAAATGCCTACGCCATGACCATTCTCGGTTTTGCGCTGGCCACGATCATCATTTACGTCGCAATCTGGTTTAGTGGTCAGCTATACCTGGCTCGGCACTTCGTGGTCGCCTTGATGGGCGCTTTGTGCCTGTTTCTGTTTTATTCCGGCGGTACTGAAAATACCGGCCCGCTGTATTATTTCGTCTTCCCCATTGTTGCCGTATTCCTGCAGGGTATTCGCCTGGGTTCTGTCAGCGTGATGTCTTTAATGCTGGTTAGCCTACTCATTCAGGAAACAGGATTATTTGGTTTTTCCAATGAGCGCTACAGCTTCGTCTTTATGTCACGCATCTACAGTGTCTATATCATCATCTCCGTATTGTCTTTCCTGTTTGCCTGGTTTCGGGAAAAGGCCGAGCGTGAACTGCTGGTTAGCGACGAAGACATCGAGCAGATCATTCATGTAGATCCTGTCACCGGCTTATGCAACCGTAACTTTATGGAACGTCTGCTCAATCTGGAATATCAACGCTTCAAGCGTTACCGGAACCCCTTCTGTCTGATGGCGATTCAGATGGATAACAAGGAACGTATTCATCAGCGTTACGGCACTGACTACAGTAATAAATTGACAGCTCAAATTGCAGAAATACTTCTGGGAACTTTACGCAACGTGGATATTCCTGCGCGCTGGGAACGCGACGTATTGCTGGCCATGATGCCCCAATGCACGCTGCTGGAGGCCGGACTGATGGCAGAACGTATTCGTGAGGAAATTCGGCGCCAGACTTTTATGGCGGGCACTATTACTGTAAGTATCGGCATCAGCGAGATCAGCGATGATCTGGAGGCAGCCATTGCCGGTGCAGAAGAGAACCTGCGCAGCGCTGCCCGGGAAAATGGCAACAGTGTAGTCAGCTCACACGCCACTGCCAAGGACGCTTTATCCGACAGCGCAGCAGGCAGAGACCTTTTCGACAAGCTGCCTGAGCACTAAAAACTACCGGCAATCCATGAAAAACGCAGCTTACTCCAGCTCAGGTTTTTTCGAGATTACGCAATTCCCGCCCCGTTGTTTGGCCAGGTAAAGCAACTCATCCGCCTTGCTAATGGTTTTCTCAATTATTTTCGCGCCCTTATGTTCACAAATACCGAAACTGGTGGTCACCTGAATACTGTTGCCCTCAAGGCTGAACGGTGATTTGGTAATAACCTCGCGCAGGCGATGGGTAAAAACTTCAGCCCCTGCCGCGCTGGTACCAGGCATTAACAAGAGAAATTCATCCCCGCCCCAGCGACTCACATCATCTATTTTACGCAGGGACTTGGTACACAATTCGGCAATCGCCTGAATCACATAATCCCCAAACAGGTGGCCGTATTCGTCGTTGATGAGTTTAAAGCCATCGATATCTATCATGATCAGACTGAAAGGTGTTTGAAAGCGGGCATGGGTCTGCATCATGTTATCCAGCCTTTCCTCCATGCCGCGACGATTCAGTAATCCGGATAACTTGTCGGTATTGGACATGGTTTCCAGCTGCTCATTGATCTTCGCCAGCTGGGTTTCGTTCTGGTAACGAAAGTAGGCAAATAAATAGGTCAATGCTGTGATGGCAATATAGACCGCCACCAGACGTTGTATGAACGCATCGCTATAAGCATAGGGTTCCAGGCCGAAAACATCGGTGGTCACCAGCAGGAAAGTCAGCCCCATCAACATACCGATGGACACCATGCCGAACACATGCCCCTGCAGAAATAAGGCCAGCACCGGAAACAACAGATACCACATGGGCGCTGTACCCTGCTCACCACCATTATTAAAAAGCCACAGACAAAGAAAGCCATATAGGCCAATAATGATATGACTTATCCAGGGGTAGTAACCCAGGTACCACACCAGCCAGTAACCACCGACTGTCAACGCCGCAAACCCCAGCAATACAAAGCCATAGCCATCCCGCCCCAGTGCCAGCGACTGTAAACCAAAAAACAGCAGAAAAAACAGCGCAATGACGCAGTACAGGCCACTAAGCAGAAACATCGTCGTAATCGCATGCCGTTGCCGGGCATCATAACGCCCCGGATAGCGATTAAAATCGAGAAAGGAATAAAGATAGGCGATGAATTTGTTCATTAACTACTGCCGCGACTCAAGCCCTCCGAAACAAACCGTTTTATAGCATTTTTCAGATACCTAGTAAATTTCCTTAGGTTTTGGGCAGCAGTCTCAAGTTACAAGTCACAAGTCTCAAGAAAAACCAAACTTTCATAATGAGGTGGCGTCATCCGCTAGCCAAACATCGTAAATCCTTTGCCTTCACCTAAAGTTCCAGCTGAACCACTTGTAACTTGTGACTTGTAACTTGTAACTTGTAACTTGTGACTGCTTTTCTTGTGACTTGTAACTTGCGACTTATCTCTATCTCCCTTAACCTGACAAACCCAACCCAAATTCAGGCCAGCAAAAAAAGCCCATGAAAATCACCCGCCTCTCCCCCAGCGAATCCATAGAATCCGTCATTCTCCCCTTCTTCTCTGCCAGCGTACCGGCGGGTTTCCCCTCGCCTGCGGATGACTATATTGAGGCCAGCCTGGATCTGAATGAATACCTGGTCAAACACCCCAGCGCTACCTACCTGGCACGCGCCTCCGGTGACTCCATGACCAAAGCCGGCATTCTCGACGGCGCCCTGCTGGTAGTCGATAAATCCATCACCCCGAAAACCGGCCATATTGTCATCGCCGCCATCAATGGCGAACTCACCTGCAAAATCCTGGACATAGAACACCGCCTGCTAAGAGCCGCCAACCCCAGCTACCCGTCAGTGTCATTAAATGAAGATCTGGATTTATTAATAGAAGGGGTAGTAGTCCACGCCATCAACCCCATGATGAATCAATCATAAAAGGATGCAGGATGCATCCTTTTTCTTGCTTGTCTCTTGCCTCTTGTCTCTTGTCTCTTGTCTCTTGCCTCTTGTCTCTTTCCCTCCCGCCGTACCTGCACCGCCCACCTTTATCCTTTTTCCTTTATCCTTTATCCTTTATCCGTGTTCATTCCTTAGAAAACGAAACCCGATGCCCATGCCTAACCAACAACGCATGCTGCTTCGCCTTTTCCATATCCTCTTCCATCATTTCAGTCACCATCTGTTCCACGGTAATTTCCGGC
>CBFIIQ010000024.1:0-48011 GCA_965662685.1 Pseudohongiellaceae bacterium
GCGAAAAAGAAAGTAGCGAAGAAGGCAGTCAAGAAGAAAGTCGCGAAGAAGAAAGTAGCGAAGAAGGCAGTCAAGAAAAAAGTCGCTAAAAAGAAAGCGAAAAAGGCTGCCGCCAAGCGTAAAACAGTGGCTAAAAAGGTCGCTCCGAAGAAAAAGGCCGCTAAAAAGGCTGCCAGGAAGAAGGTCGCGACAAAGAAAGTAGCGAAGAAGGCTGCCAAGAAGACGGTCGCGAAGAAGAAAGTAGCGAAGAAGGCTGCCAAGAAGAAAGTCGCGAAAAAGAAAGTAGCGAAGAAGGCTGCCAAGAAGAAGGTCGCGAAAAAGAAAGTAGCGAAGAAGGCTGTCAAGAAGAAGGTCGCGAAAAAGAAAGTAGCGAAGAAGGCGGTCAAGAAGAAGGTCGCGAAAAAGAAAGTAGCGAAGAAGGCTGCCAAAAAGAAATAGCGTTAAGTCATGTTAAAGGGGCTATGCTGCAGGTAGTTGCTAATTAGTCCTCTTAACTCTTGAATTATTTGTTGGCAGTGTCCAACTTATTGATTCTCTTATAATAAATCCTCCGCAGTATTCTGCGGGGGATTTTTTTATGCAGATTAAAGATGTCCGGAATCCTTGCAATAGATACATCTACGGAAGCCTGTTCTTGCGCTCTTATCAAGGATGGCATTGTCAGCGAATCATTCGAGATCATTCCGCGTCAGCATGCAAAATGCCTGTTGTCGATGGTGAAAAGTCTACTTGCTGATCATGCCCTTGATTTCGACGATCTTGATGCTATCGCATACGGTCAGGGGCCTGGATCTTTTACCGGGCTAAGAATTGCGGCCGGTGTAACACAGGGAATAGCATTTGCAGCCAATTTACCGGTGATCCCTGTATCAACTCTTGCTGCTCTTGCATATCAGATTAAAGACGAACAAGACCAGGTTATTGTATTGAGTGCGCTTGATGCCCGTATAGATGAAATCTATTGGGGGATGTATGAGTCGCAACCCGATAGTATGGTACTAATCGGTGATGAAGAGCTTTGTAAGCCAGAACTCCTGCCAGAAGAAATCCTGCAAAAGGATATTCCTCTTGTTGGTGTTGGCAGTGGCATGCATTATTTCGATAGAATGCCTGAAGAATATAGAAATCACTTAAGCCTCATTAAAAGTGATCTTTACCCAAGAGCAGGAATTATTTCTCAAATCGCTGAAAAGTATTTTAAAGACGGCATCCTTCAGACGCCAGAAATGGTCCATCCCATATACTTGCGCGATAAAGTAACCCAGAACTGAATTGGATTTTATAGACTATGGAATTTGATGTAATTCGCGCAACCTTTCTAGCGTTGATCCAGGGATTTACAGAGTTTCTACCAATTTCCAGTTCTGCACACCTGATACTGCCGTCAGCATTAGTGGGCTGGGATGATCAGGGACTTGCCTTTGATGTAGCTGTACATTTCGGTACCCTTTCAGCTGTACTATTTTATTTCAGAAAAGATCTGTTATCGATTTCCAGGGCATGTTTTGTCCACGTCGTCAGGCAAGAGGGGTCGATGGAAAGCAGACTAGGATGGCAGCTAATTCTTGCGACTATTCCGGTGGTTGTAGTGGGCTTTCTACTAAAGGATTTTGTGGATCTTTATTTACGTGAAACTTACGTAATTACCATAACAACGGTTATTTTTGGAATTCTGCTGTTTTTGGCCGATAAAAAATCTTCTGGTACACAAACACTGGTAACAATGAGCTGGAAAGTAGCTTTGTTTATCGGGTTTGCACAGATTTTGGCATTGGTTCCAGGAACTTCCAGGTCTGGTATAACGATGACCGCAGCGTTATTTAGCAACATGGACAGGGATAGTAGTTCAAGGTTTTCATTTCTTCTTTCAATCCCGGTTATTCTTGGTGCGGCTTTATTATTGACGCTGGATTTGCTTGACCAGGAAAGGGTGAACTGGAGTGAATTATTCTATGGAATGCTGGTTTCAGGCATAGTTGCTTATTTATGTATATACGGATTTCTTAAGGTGATAAATCGAATGGGCTTTTTACCTTTTGTAATCTATCGTCTGATACTTGGAGCAGTACTGGTTTTGTTTTTTATTTAGTCTCCTATATTTCATCGCTATCGGAGATACTAATTGAAACTGCAGCGGCCTGAACATGTGTTCGCTGTTATCAGGCTATGTACTCAAGATAGTAGCCAAGCAAGATAGTACCCAAGATAGTACCCAAGATAGTACCCAAGATAGGTACTGATACAGAGTTTAAAAGCGCCAAGGATGGAAGCTTGCTAGAGGAGTAGTGTTAATGGATATTCATCAAATACAGTCTATAGAGCAAGCCTGCACGCGACTTGTTAATCAATTTTCCAATTTTAATGATGCCGGGGATTATGTCTCGCTATGTGATCTATTTACGGCAGACGCAAGTTTCGCAAGACCTACTGATCCTGAGAATTTTACCAGTGGGAGAGAGAACATTCTTGCTGCTTTTCAGAGTAGGCCCAATGACAGAATTACCCGCCATATCATAAGCAATATTGTTATTGAGGTAGCTAATGATTCGACCGCAAAAGGAAGCTGTTATGCCACTTTATTCATGGCGCCTGTAGATGCCGAAGCGGCGAAGTTCGGTGTAAAGGCAAATCCATCTCAATTTATAGGTGAGTTTTATATCGACTTTTCTTTAACCCCAGAGGGCTGGAAGATTTCCCGGCAGACAGGAAAAATAGTATTTACCACCTGATGTCTACACGGCAAAATTGAGTTCTATCTTGATTCCATTGGGATCATTCAGGAAGAGTTGAACCAGGCTGGCATGCGGTACATCGTTGCGCTCATAAGTAATACTGTTTTTTTTCAGGAGATTTATGGTCTCTTCCGGATCCGTTCCGTTAAAGGCGATATGGTCAAAAGCGCCGGTACCATGACTGCGTGTTGAGACAGGGATGCCCATTTTATTGGAATGCGCCGTATAGGTAAGCCACTCCGCAATATGCAATACCGGTATGCTATCCAGATAAAGCCAATAACCAGGAAAACCCAGCTCTGGTCGAAATCCATCGTCCAGTCCAAGGATATCAAGATAAAAGTCCCTTGTTGCCTCTATATCATCAGTGAGTACCAGGTAATGCTCCATTAGGTTTAGGGGCATCATATTCTCCTTTCTCATAAAAAAATCAAACTTCTGCTTATTTAAATCACGTCACTTTAAAAAACCACAACTTGATAGAACTGGCATAACGGGCACCTGTACCAACAAAAATCCCCTTGTTCAGCCAATCATATTTACCTTCCGGTGCTTTAAAGCGCGGATTGCTTCTAAAATAATAGGTATTGGGATCTACATCTTCTCCGGCAGCCAGACGTTCCATCACATCTTTCGGTCCATAGCGCAGGCCATAGTTTTCTATTTGAATGATAACGCCGTCATCGGTTTGTATTGCATATGTCGCCTCAGCCTGAGTAACACCATCGGGGCGGGTAAATTGCCAATCCGCTGCGCCAGCAGAAACAATGGTGCCTTGAATATCAGGCCCTGTAAAAGTGCCATCAAGAATAGGGATCATTCGTCTTGGCCCTTCATAGGTTTCACCAAATTGCAGCGGGGCAGCCAGCTTTCCTTCAGCACTAAAAACAAATTCAAATTTGGGTTCGATCACTGTGGTTGCTCTCGTCTGTGGTGAGGGAAAAAGGCAGTTGAAATTTTTGCCTTTGAGGCATCCCTGTTGAAGTTTGCTGGTGTTATAGTATTGGCCAATAATATCATGGTCATAACATGCGTTAACTGAATTAATTTACCTTATTAAGATACCGATATAGTCTATTGGCAGATAGGGGGAGTCAGGCAATGGTAGAAAAAAATCCCAGAAATGATGGCGAGTACCTCAACTCTCTGGCTCGAGGTTTGGCTGTATTAACGGCTTTCAGCAAGGAAAAGCCTGAGATGACGCTAAGCGAATTGTCTGTTCAGACAGGACTTAACCCTGCTGTGGTACGCCGCTGCCTCAATACACTAAAACATCTGGGTTACGTTGGAAAAAAGGATAAGTTATTTCTCCTGCGTCCCCATGTTTTCAAACTGGGGACTGCCTATATTGAATCCATGAATCTCGAGGAGGTTGTCAGGCCTTCATTGCAAAGAGTAAGAGATAAGACTGATAACAGTGTTGCGCTGGCGGTCTTGTCAGGTCTGGATGCCTTATTTCTGGCCTATGTCTCTACCAAACAGTTGACTCGAATTGTGGCGGGTGTGGGTACGAGGTTTCCCGCTTATGCGACATCGGCGGGGCGTGTTTTATTAGCTTATGCAGAAAAAGAAAAACTTGAAGAGTATTTTAATGAAGTTAATTTGGAAGCATTGACGGAAAAAACAGTTACTACAAAGAAGGAAATGAGAAGTATTTTGAACGGCGTCAGGAAAAATCATTATTCTTCAACGGATGGCCAGCTTGATTTCGGCGTTGTGTCTGTAGCTGTGCCAGTTTTTAACGAAGATAACAAGATTATTGCCTCTATTTCCTGCTCAACAGCCTCTGCACGTAGTTCCGAGAGGGAAATGATTGAGCAGATAGTACCGGAATTGCAGGAAGCCGCTCGAGATATAGAATTTGAGTTGCGCAGATGTCCAATGCTGGCGCATTCGATCATGGCTTGAGATACAGTCTCAAGTCCCAAGTCCCAAGTCACAAGAAAAAAATTAGTTTATGTTTGTGTTCCAGGTCTGGTAACACATCATCTTTTTTACTTGTAACTTGTAACTTGTAACTTGTAACTTGAAAAGTGCCTAGTTCAGTTCCGCATTAACGATAGCAGCACCTGCGGCAAGAGCCTTTAACTTGGCACGTGCGGAAGCGCGAGGCAGATACTTAAGCCCGCAGTCCGGTGCGGCAATAATTCTTTCCGGTGGCACAAATTCAAGGGCAGCACGTAGACGATCTGCAACTATTTCTGCTGTTTCAGGGGTTTCATCTCCCAGGTTCAACACACCTACCATAATGGTTTTGCTGGACAATGCATTCAGGGCCGCGCCCAGGTCCAGAGTGGGCTGTGCTGCTTCAATTGAAACCTGATCTACATTGATATCATTGACCAGCGGCAGACATGAATAACCATCTCCTGACTTTTCGGAAACCATTGCAGCGTAACCAAAACATACATGCAGGGCTGTTGTTCCTTTTACGCCTTCCAGCGCTCTGTTTACTGCCCGGGCACCATACTCTTTGGCATCGTCATAGCGAGCCTGCAGGTAAGGCTCATCAAACTGGACAATATCTGCACCGGCTTCGAAGAGAGCGTGAATTTCCTCATTCAGGCACTCAGCATAGGCCATAGCTACTTCTTCCGGTGTTTTGTAATACTCACTGACTGCAAGTTGAGACAGGGTAAAAGGGCCGGGGATCGTAATCTTTACGGTTTTATCAGTATGGGCTCTGAGAAATTTGACGTCTTCAACATGTACCGGGCTGACCAGTTTTAGAGGGCCTGTAATTAGTGGCACCTTGTTTGGTTTCCCGGCCCGGCCGATGAGGGTTTCTACGCGTTCGCGATCAATTCCTTCGGGGGCATTGGCAAATGGCGCAGAGTAGCTTTCACGTCGCACCTCGCCGTCAGTAACAATATCAATGCCGGCAAGTTCCTGATCATCGAGAATGCTTAAAACTGCATCATCCATGGCTTCCTGACGGTCTTCTTCAGGAATTTTCCACATATCACCGGTGAGAATACGAGCTGGGAGTCGATTGCGTAGTGCTTCCCTGTCAATCAACCATTCAGGTTGAGCGTAACTGCCCACAAGGGCTGTGCGAATTTTAGTCATTATTTAGTATTCCCCTAGAGTAAAGCAAAGCTGAAGATTATAACCATTAGACTGTATAAGGTATATCTGTTGAGATGTAATATAATGCAATGAACATTCGCAATTGACTGAAACGGGGTCAGCCATTATTCTGGGCGCCGTTTTTTAGTGAGAAAGAAAATCCGACCACAATCAAAGGTGTAAACATGACAGCTGAATATTTTAAGGAAGGTGAATGGTGGGTAAGCCCATATAACGTGATTGATGAAGTGACATCAACATTTGATCTTCCTGAAAAAGTAGAAATCCATGATGCAACTCTGCGCGATGGGGAGCAAACTCCCGGGGTTGTATTTAGCCCGGAAGACAAAATAGCCATAGCAGAGAAAATGTCTGAAGTAGGGGTTGACCGCATCGAAGCAGGTATGCCAGCAGTATCCCCCGATGACTATAAGGCAATTAAGGAGATTTGTTCTCTTGGCCTGAAATCAAAAATTTACACTTTTGCCCGTGCTATGGAAAGCGACATTGATTCTGCCATTGAATGTGGTGCAGATGGTGTAATTATTGAAGTCCCTATTGGATATCCCAAACTTAAATATCAGTTTGGCTGGACCTGGGAAGATGTTTACAAGAAGTCAGCTCCAATTATCAAGTATGCCAAGGATAATGGGCTACACACAGTTTTCTTTCCCTATGATACAACCAGAGCTCGTGAAGATGACCTGGAAAACCTGTTGAATGCTGTGATGGATAACTGCCCCCCGGATTCTGTAGGTGTTGTGGACACTATGGGCTGTGCTTTACCTGAAGCGATCAAATATCTGGTGAAGAAAGTCAAGAAAATGACTAATTTGCCAGTAGAGATTCACACTCACAATGATTTTGGGATGGGTGTCGCAACGGAACTGGCGGCTGTAGAAGTGGGCGCATCCGTAGTTCATTCATGTGTGAATGGACTGGGAGAGCGCACCGGTAATGCTGCCATGGAAGAACTGGTTCTGGCATTGGAAGTGCTATACGGCATCAAGATGGATTACGACATGAAGAAGTTCCCTGAACTCTTCGAACTGGTATCCAAAATCAGTAATGTCCCTATTGCTGCAAATAAGCCTGTCGGTGGATCGCGCAACTTCACCCGTGAATCCGGCATTGGTGTTGATCTGGTACTGGAAGAGCCGCTGGCAATGTTTGGTACGCATCCTGCACTCACTGGTCGTCATGGTGATATCGTGCTGGGTAAAAAGAGCGGTAAGCGTTCAGTCACCTATAGCCTTGAACGCATGGGCATCAGTGAATACAGCGATGAAGCGGTAGCTGAAATTCTGATGCAGGTTAAGGCGTTGGGTATTCAGAAGAAAACCATCATCAGCGATGATGAGTTTAAAACTATTGTATCCGGTGTTTTGTAGACACCTGACAGCGTAGAAGTTAATACTTTTACAGCAATAAAAAGCCGGCTTCCAGCCGGCTTTTTATTTTATTTTATTTTATCATTTTGCTGTTAATTATCCGCGACCATATTGTCATGATCTCCGTTGTCCGGCACCGCGTTGAATCTGAATGCCTGGCTGGCAACGATCCCTTTAATAAGTGAAGAGAAACGGTAGTCTTCAGCAGCAGCATTTCTCACCAGCGTCCGCACAAGAGGCATATCTTCGGCTTCCACCGGTCTGCCAAGAGCATAGGTCATGAGACGGGTTGCAACAGTACGGGCAAACATTGCGGGGTCCTCAGTGAGCGACATACGCAGGTCATCAGGCCCATTGACACCGGCACCACTTGGAAGAACGCCGGAAGAATCAATCATATCTCTGGAGAAACGATCAATCTCACGCCAGTGACCCACAGCATCGAAGTTTTCCAGAGCAAAGCCCAATGGATCCATCACCGCATGGCAGGCGTTACAGGTCGGATTGGCACGATGCTGTTCAAGTCTTTCGCGCACAGTAGTTGCCGGTTTGCCTGTCTCATTCTCGGGCAGATCCTCAACATTGGGTGGTGGCACCGGTGGCGGAGTACCCATAATATTTTCCAATATCCATGCGCCTCGCAGAACCGGTGAAGTTCGGTTCGGATAAGCGGAGGACATTAAAATACCGCCTTTACCGAGCAATCCCCAACGCGTTGAGTCTTCCAGTTCAACGCGTCTGAATCGATTCCCTTTGATGCTGTTAATTCCGTAATGCAACGCAAGACGCTCATTAAGAAAGCTGAAATTTGCATCCAGCAAATCAACGACACTGTGGTCGTCTCTTATAATTGCATCGATGAAGAGCTCAAGTTCCTGCTTGAAATCGGGCCTAAGATCTCCGGCTCCAAATGCATAGGGGTAAACCCCGCCATCCGGATTTATCTCATCCAGTTTGGAAAGCCCAAGCCACTGATAAGCAAAATTAGAGGACAGCGTGAACGAGCGCGGATCTTCAATCATACGATCTACTTGCTGATTCATTATCACTGGGTCAGAAAGTTCCCCGGCGACGGCAAGATCAAGAAGTTCACGGTCAGGGATACTGCTCCACAGAAAAAAGGACAAGCGGGAAGCGAGTTCCAGATCATCTATTTCGTAGACCTCACCAGGTGCCAGATTTTCAGGTGCAGTCTGTATCCTGTATAGAAAGTTGGGGCTGGCCAGTGCTCTGGTCAACGCTCTTCGGACGCCTTCTTCAAAGCCATCCATGTCAAAACCCTGATTGTAAAACGCCAGCAGGGGACCCATTTCCTGTTCAGTCACGGGTCGACGATAGGCCAGGGTAGCAAAATCAGTAATTATTTGAGTAGCACACTGGTTTTCTTCACTGCTGTTTTTGGGGTAGCAGGAGAATATTTTTTCCCTGCTCGGTGTACTGCTAAGTCCGGAGGGATTGAATGGTCCACGAATTTCTACAGAAGGAATCGATAAAATTCTGTCTTGCAGAGTTCCAGGTATAGGAGCTTCAAGACGATCATCTGATTCAGCGAAGGTACGACGAATGAAGGTCACGCCAACTTTATGAGGTCCGGCTGTGGTAGAGAAACGAATATCCTTGGTGCGACCATTGATATCATCCATTGGCGCGGCCTGATCCAGGTCCAGGGCTATGCGGTCTTTATCACCGCCCAGAACAGTCTGATAAACCTTCTCACCATCAACCGTCACAATCATGGTATTTTCAAATTCGATATTAAACATCCAGGCATAGAGATTGAAATCGCCAACATTAACGGCATATTCGCCGTCAGCCGGGAACCAGTGATCAACCAACATTCCACCTCGAGTACCCAGTGGAAGTCCGGCAATATGCTGCTGTTGAGAACCTCCACCCTGCATCCGAATTGGCAAATCTTCTTCAGGGAAATAGGTGGTAGAGCCGGTTGCGGGAGATTTGTCGCCAATCGCCTGTTCCATCACTGAGCGGGCTGCCAGAACATATTGGTTAATGAAGGCTGGCGTTACATCCAGTGCTTCTGCAATATTGTCGAAACCATCAAGAGAGTTGTCTTCAGGCAAAATATCTGCGGGTTTGATTTCGAGCCCGGTAAGATCCCTGATGGCATTGGCATACTCTTTCCTGTTCAGTCGATGAATGGCAAGACTGTGATAAACAGGGTCTTTCGAAGCCGCCTCATCAAGATAGGCTTCGAGCCAGTTAACGAAGCTGATGCGGGCTTCTTCACCAGGTTTTTCCTGGCCCGGAGGTGGCATCATCCTGCCTCTGAGTTTCTGAATCGCTTTTTCCCATACATGGGCGTTTTCCGGGACTTCATCCACAAACATGGTGGTGAAATCCAGGCCACCTGAATAATCCTCAAAATTATGGCACTCAGTGCAATAGGTGTTTATAAAATCCCATTGCGATTCTGCACTGGCCATGGCGTCATATGACTCAGTCTGAGCCATGACAGGGGCAGCTGTTGAGAGCAACAGAAGCGAAGAAAAGGTAAGCGACGAGAGAGCTGATAATCGCGTTTTCAGTGTTAAAAGGTTGGAAATAGTCATCATCTGCCTAGGGTATCGTGTAAGTTGGGAAATAATCAGTATAAAAAATGAAACAGGCTAAACCTTGTCCCTATTGTAATGCCGCTTGCATTCACCAGCAAACAGACTCCCTTTATCTGCAACCTGCATGCAGATGGGGCCCGTATTATAGAATCAGCCCAGTTTAGCTGCAATTTTTGCCACATGTTCTCCCTGGAAACGGGCAATTTCGAGTTCGTCGTCTGAGGGCATGCGGCTACCATCCCCACCGGTTATAGTGGACGCCCCATAGGGAGAACCTCCGGTTATGCCTTCCATACTGGTCAATTGAGGAATGGAGTAGGGTACGCCTACAACCACCATGCCGTGGTGAAGTAATGTTGTATGAAAGGAGGTAATGGTCGTTTCCTGCCCACCATGCTGGGAAGCGGTTGAAGTAAACACGCTTCCTACCTTGCCGATCAATTTACCTTCAAACCAGAGGCCACCGGTCTGGTCGAGGAAATTTCGCATTTGCGCTGTCATATTACCAAAACGTGTGGGCGTACCAAAAATAATGGCGTCATAGTCTGCAAGCTCTTCCGGACTGGCAATCTCAGCGCTCTGATCGAGTTTAACCCCGGCATTTCTGGCGGCTTCTTCTGGCATAAGCTCCGGAACCCGTTTGATGGTTACTTGGGTATCGGGAACTTTTGCTGCACCTTCTGCAATGGCATTTGCCATTACTTCGATGTGGCCGTACATGCTGTAATAAAGGACAAGAACTTTGTTCATTTTTGACTCCATTTGTGTGATCGAAGCATCATAAATGCTTTGGCTGTATATTTCATGCCTTTATCTGCTTACGTAGCTACGTCCAGCTTTGTTTAAATATTTTTTCCCATTATAATTCGCCGCCTTACAGATTCGTGCATCCTGTTGTTTCACTGAATTTTCCACCTTGCAACAGCCATACTCTGCTACCGAGCCAATATCACACCTCATGGATATCAAACCTGTTTTATATTTGCTTCCGGGCCTGCTATGTGATGAAGATGTCTGGCAATATCAGCAGGCGGCCCTGTCTGACAGGCTTGACGTTCGCATACCAAATTTCAGGGGCATAGATTCTCTGAAAACCATGGCTGAGATGGTGTTAGAGGATGCGCCAGAGCGATTTTCTGTAGCGGGTCATTCAATGGGGGGGCGTGTGGGGCTTGAGCTTATTCATATGGCACCGGAAAGAGTAGAGCATCTGATTTTGCTTAGTGTGGGTGCGCATCCGGTAAATGATGAAGAATGCGAACAGCGCAGCAGTCTTGTGGAAGAAGCCGCCAGTATCGGTATGGACAGATATGCCATTAGCTGGGCGGATCTTATGCTTGCTTATCAGACATCGGATAACAGCATTACCAGAAAGTGCATAGAAACCATGGCCCGGCGGCAGAGTCTGGATGATTTTATTGCTCACATTACAGCCGGACTTGGACGTAATGACCAAAGTTTGTATCTGGCGCATATACCCATTCCGGTTTTACTGGTTGTCGGGGAAAAGGATAGATGGAGCCCGGTTAGCCAGCATCAGGCGATAAAGCAAAAAATTCCTGAGGCGAAAGTGGCAATCGTGCCTGATGCTGGCCACATGGTCATCCTCGACCAGCCAGAAGCAGTATCTCGCTTGTTGAGTGACTGGATTTTCAAGTAGAAGAAACGGCAGTAGCGGGAATGGAAGATCTGCATGCTACTGGATTACAGAGTTTTTTAGCCAACTATGTTGTAAGTGACATAAAGCAAAGCTAGAGTGACGAGAAAATTTTGGTTATTTAACATAAAAATAATATTCATAATGCATTTATGCATTATTCATAATACTGGTTTAAAGGGGATTCTATGTTTCACGGGAGAAAAATACTTTCACTGGCGATTACAGCGATCACGCTATCAAGCAGTAATCTTATTCTGGCTCAGTCCAGTGCTTCAGGGGATATGGGTATTGAGGAAATCGTTGTCACTTCAAGGAAAAGGGAAGAGTCCTATGTAGACGTTCCTGTATCAGTAACGGTATTTACTGAAACTGAAGTTGAATCTGCAGGTATCCAAACCCCGGCAGATTTCATCGCTCTGACGCCTAATGTGACTCTTGTACAGGTGCAGAATGCTGGCAACTCATTTGTCACTGCGCGTGGTATTTCCCAAAACCGTAATACCGAAATGTCTGTAGCAGTTCTTATGGACGGTGTGTTGATGGTAAATCCGGCCCAGTTTAATCAGGAGTTGTTTGATATTCAGCAGATCGAAGTATTGAAAGGGCCACAAGGAGCCCTGTATGGACGCAATGCAATTGGTGGTGCAATCACCGTAACGACAAGAGAGCCTTCCGATTTTCTTGAAGGAGCGGTCAGAGCAGGTTACGACTCCGGTGAGGGTTATCGTGCCCAGGCAATGCTCAGTGGCCCGGTTGGGGAATCAGACACGTTAAAATTCAGGGCCGCAATCTCACGCACGGATGTAGAGGGTTATCTGGACAATGTTTACCTGAACGAAAAAGCAGACCCTTACGAAGACACTTCGGCACGATTAAGGTTTATATGGGATCCCAGCGCTACTTTCAGAGCAGATCTGAGGTTTTATCAGTCCAAACTGGAAACCCAGGCTTTTTATTACAATATACGTGAGTCTGCAGCCGCGCCATTTCCGGGAGCGCCATCAGCTTTTGGGCGTGACAATGGCTATCCGAATTCAGTTAATGACACCAGCCTTCCCATCCGGGTAAACAACCCGGGCGTAAATGAAAGGGACTTATCAAATGTCTCTCTAAAAATGGATTGGGAGTTGGGCAACGGTACTCTAACAGCCATCACTTCTTTTGACTCATTAGAGGAATTATCCACTGGCGATGCCTGGGACTTTTTGCCAACTGACGAAGCTGTTGTGCCAACATTTTTTGGTTTTCCCGATCAGAATCAGAGCCAATACCTGGAAGTGGAATCTATTAGTCAGGAAATCCGCTTTACCTCACCTTCAGAGGATCGCTTCCGCTGGATTGTAGGTGCTTATGCCGTTCAAACGGATCGTTTTATTTCTACCGGTAATATGGTGGATACAGGCAATGGCGTATTTCCGGTTTTTAAACAACCACGCGGGAATTTTCCCTTTGATTTTGCCACCGATGGTCTGAATCCTCAGGTCACCTACCTTGCTGATTCCCAGGATAATTCTGCCTGGGCGATTTTTGGCGAAATGGCGTATGATTTTTCTGATGCTACCGAGCTTGCTTTTTCTCTGCGATATGATGATGACGACAGAGAAAATACTACGCTTACACCAACAGCTTTTTTGCCTAATGTAGCTGGTTTTCCGCAGGGATTTACCGGTGAAGTCAGAAATAAGAGCTGGGATGAATGGCAGCCCAAATTCACAATACGCCATAAACCGTCCGATACCTTGAGTTATTACGCCTCATTAAGTCGGGGATTTCGCAGTGGTGGATTTAATCAGACTGGTGTTGGAGCCGTCGCATTTGCCAATGGTTTTCAGGGCGTAGGCGACACCTTCGATGCAGAAGTGGTGGATACAATTGAGGCGGGTGTTAAAGGGCAGTTCATGGATGGGAGAGTCAGAGCGAACTTCAGTGTTTTTAAATCTGAAGCTGAAGGTACCTACTTTTTCATTTTTCTTGCAGCCAACTCAACCCAAAATCTCGGCAATCTGAATGAAGTGGAATACCAGGGTTTCGAGTTTGATCTGGCAGGCAGGTTGAATGATTATGTCAATATCAATTTTGGGCTAGGCTATGTCGACAGTGAAATCACGTCGTCTCAAAATGTGAATGATATTGGTGACAAAGCTCCTAATGTGTCTGAATACACACTCAATGTAGGTTTGGACTATCATCGGCCAATCACGTCATTTGGGCAAGGTCTGGAAGCCTTTTTCCGGGTTGATTATCAGATAATTGGGGATACCGCCTTCTTCGATAATAATCAAATAGGCACCAATGATCGGGACGATGTTCAGCTTGTCGACTTCAGACTAGGCGTGGAATTGCCGGATGACTGGTCTGTGACTGCCTGGGGAAAAAATGCTCTTGATGAAGAATACAACACAGAATATTCGACTGGTGGTTTTGTCTTCAAGGCATTGCCGGCCAGATATGGTATGGATTTTGTGAAACGGTTTTAATTAACATAATATTGTCACTTGACTGTATACGAACAGATTTAAACGAGGAATTTTCCATGAATGCACAAAGCAAGTTACCTTCGCGCCTCCATCACAACGCTTATGTGGTGAAAGATCTTGAGAGGACACGCCAGTTTTACGAGGATTTACTAGGTTTACCATTAACTGCGACCTGGTGTGAAAAAACCGAATTATTTGGCAAGGAAAGAGTCTATTGCCATTGTTTTTTCAGTATTGCAGATGAAAGCGCTTTAGCCTTTTTCCAGTTTGCCACTGAGGAAGATGCTGCCGAATTTGGTCCGGATCTGCCTCTTTCCGGTTTTCGACACATAGCTTTGAAAGTAGAGCAGGATCTTCAGGATGAAATGGTTCAGCGTGTTAAAGATTCAGATTATCCGGAAGACAAGTTTTATTTTCTGGAGCATGGCTACTGTCACTCCCTTTACATAATCGATCCTGATGGTTTGATCGTGGAGTTCTGCACCGATCACCCCGATGTAGACAAGATCAATGCCGAGGTTCTGCCCAAGGCTCATAGTGAATTGAAGCGCTGGCTGGCAGGAGATCATTCCCCTAATAACGAGGCTTATCACAGGGAACAACCGGTATAGCCCTCGACAAGGCTTCATTGCAAGATGGTTAGATATCAGGCCCGGAATGGAATTTTCCAATCCGGGCTTTTTTATGGAAAAAATCCATAAAATCAAATACTCTCAAATTATGTAAAGATTATGTAAAACACTATTTCTGGTTGGAAAATATGATAAAGTCGGCGACAGGAAGGTGGATAAGAAAGATTAAAAATAGATATATAATTAGCTGCTCGCTGAATAAAATAAAAATAAGCAGAGTCAGGACAGATTAAAAAAGTAGTAGATAGTAGATCTGTTAATCATTTAAAAATATCAGTTGGAGTTTCAATCAATGTACAAAGGATTAATCAAAGGATTATCTGTAATTGTTGGTATGGTTTTTTTGTCCTCTGCGGCACTGGCACAGGAAGGTCATCCCCTGAAAGGATCCTGGATCGGTGAGTGGTCTGGAAATACAACTCACGGCGATTTTGTCCTGATTGTAATGGACTGGAATGGGGAAGAGGTTACAGGGATGATAAATCCTGGCACTGATAATATGGAGATTGAAAGTGTTGCACTGGACCCATCAGACTGGTCAGTAGAAATTAGCGCAGGTGACTACACTATTGACGCTACCATTGAAAACCTGGAGCTACCGTCAAGGGCCCTGAGCGGCACCTGGAGAAGTAGTAACGGCAGAGGCGACTTTGAGATTGTCAGGCAATAAGGTAGATGGTTCCGATCAAAAAAGTAGCGATATACACTGTTGCAGATGGATTCAAGATGAAAAGACTTATTGGAATAAAAATTATCAGCGCGCTTATGGGGATTACCCTTGCTTCGCTTGTCAGTGCTCACCATCCAATCCATGGAAAATTTGATCCAGCGGAAGAGATGCAATTAACAGGCATCGTTACCAAGGTTGACTGGCGCAGTCCTCACGTCCATGTATTTCTTAATGTGACAAATAATAGTCAACTTGTTAACTGGGCTGTAGAACTTGAAAATCCCAGTATTCTGGTCGATAACGGCTGGAACGAAGCCTCATTGGAGCCCGGTGATGCAATTACTGTGGCAGGCATGAGGGCCAGAGATGGTAGCAGACAAATTTGGGGAGATGCAGTCAGCCTGTCAGCTAGCGGGCGTCAGATTTACAGCGTTGTATCCAAAGCACCGGCCAAGCCGTTGACAGGGAGGCCCGTCCCACGCTGGCCGAATGACAATAAACCAGCGCTTGGTGCTGCCCCCGGAGGGATCGGTGGTATCTGGAGTTATCCCAGCGAAAAGGCACTGGTTGAAGACGGCGTAAACATTTCGATGAATGAATATGGCTTGTTGGACAATATCAATGATGCTGCCAGTGTTGCACCGATGCAGGACTGGGCCCTTGCACGCTATATACACAGGCAAGAGCGCCAGTTACAGGATGATCCCACTTACCTTAACTGCAAACCACCGGGTGGACCAAGACAGTACCAGTCTGATCTTGGCTTGCAGTTGATTGAAGATAAAAAGAATGAGCGCATCTTTGTTCTGCTTGGCAGTGGCAATAGAAATTATCGTCTCATTTATCTTGATGGCAGGGACCCTTCTGGTCAGGTAGGGGGAGATGATGACAATCCTTTATATTACGGACGTTCAACAGGTAACTGGGAAGGAGATACGCTGGTCGTGAATACGAGAGGTTTTAATGAAGACTTCTGGTTTACCAATGGTGGTTTACCCCATACCAATCGACTTTCCATGGTGGAGAAATTCACCCGAACCGATTTCGATACCTTGCATTATGAAGTAACAATCGACGACCCTGGCGCCTATACCAGGCCCTGGACTGCCAGCTGGGAGTTAAGCTGGTTAGGTGGTAAAGAGCTCCCATTTTCTTTATGCCAGCATAACAGGCAATAACCGAGGAAACTGTAATGAAACATCTGATCAAAATTGTACTTGCTGCGACGCTATTATTTGCCGGCAATTCCTTTGCTCACCATTCTTTTGTGGCTGAGTTTGATTCCAATAAACCTATTGAGCTGCAAGGGATTGTAACCAAAGTTGAATGGACTAACCCACATGTCTGGATCTATTTAAATGTGAAAAATGAAGAGACCGGAGAAGTGGTTAACTGGGGTGCAGAATTGGGTCCTCCCCATGGCCTGCAGCGACGTGGATGGCGTCGTAATACTTTGAGCATCGGCACCCAGATTACAGTCAATGGCTTTTTAGCCAGGAATGGCAGCTCTCGTGTCAATGCACGAAATGTCACATTGACCGGAACCGGTGGTGCTCCAGGCCAGACACTCGATGCAGAATCCAGTATTGGTAGTGGCCAGCAGAATTAAGCTGTTATTAATGATCAAGTGAGGCTAAACCGTGCTTTCCAACATAATTAAACGCACTATTACTCTGAGTAGTTTGTTTTCCTTGCTGACCCTGAGCTGGAGCTTATCTGTGTCTGCTCAGCCGGGAAGGAATAATGATCAAGAGTTTGGGCCTGCGCCTAGAAATGCTGAAGGCAGGGTAATTCTTGGTGGCGCAAATCTGGAGCAGAAAGGCGTCTGGACTCCCATGTTCAGTATTTTCGATCCTATCGCGCCAGTGGAAGTGGTCCCGTTTAAACCATGGGCACAGGCCTTGTATGATGATCGTCAGCGCCATGAACTGGAACCCCATGCCCGTTGTAAGGCTTCAGGCCTGTCCAGGCAATTTCTTACGCCTTATGGTGTTGAGTTTGTAGAAATTCCCGAGCTGAATCGCTTGTTTATTTTTGATATTGGCGGACCGCATACATATCGTACTGTATTTATGGATGGACGTTCGCATCCTGCAGACATTGAGCCAAGCAACTACGGGCATTCAATTGGATGGTGGGAAGGTGATACGCTGGTGATTGACAGTGTTGGCTTCAACGAAGATTTCTGGTTTGGTCGTCGTGGTCTGCCCCACACTGAGCAACTTCATACCATTGAGCACTTTACTCGATATAACTCTGAGCGTATCGATTACAAGATTACTATTGATGATCCCGGTGCATATACAGCTCCCTATACTGGAGGCTTTAATCTACGCTGGTCAGATGGTACTGAACTATTCGAATATATTTGCCAGCAGGCCAACTATGCTCATGAATTAATGGTTGGCCAGGAATCTGACGCGGTCGATAGAAGCAGTACTATTGCACCGTAAACTTTTAATAAAGATAGGTTTAATAATAAAGGTATTTGCAAACTTCGATAAAAATTCTGTTATGTGGGTAATAATCAGATAGAAAAGCGGGGCTTTAGAGCCCCGTTTTTTTTGATTAACTTTGCAGTAATTGCTTAACTTCAGTCGAGCAGACAACTGAATTATCCTGTTCATAGCGTTCATGATTATGAGCAAGTGTATTTTTGTCGTAAATGTAATTTACCATGATGCCCACGCTTTGCGTCATGCCATTTGCTGATTCATCTGCAAGCCAGTTAATTTTCCCCAATGTTGCTCCGTTACCAAGATGGAAACGGGCTACCGGACAGACCGGTTTATCCCTGCTTTTTACTTTTAACAGGTAATAAGCACACAGCGATAACAGGGTGTCTTTAAGTTCCGGGTCCTGCATTTTTTCTGTAGTCGGATTGATGAGAAGTCCCCTGATCTGCTCTTTGTTATTTTCATTTAGAAACTGTAGCTCAAGACTTTGTGCATCACTTTTTAACCAGGTGGAAAAATTGGGTATAGGGGAGAGGGTCGAATAGGTTTTGATGCTGGAAATTTCCCGTTCCAGCTGCTCAACAACCTGCTTGATAAGCAGGTTGCCAAATGACACACCACGCAGTCCTTTTAGGCAATTATTAATGGAATAAAAAATTGCTGTGTTATAGGTGCTATCACTGGAATCGTTTACCTCTTCCTGTAAAAGTTCTGAGACATTACTGCTGATTTCATTAGTTAGTGCTACTTCGACAAAAATCAAAGGTACGTAGGGCATCACCGGGTGGAAAAAGCCAAAGCAACGACGGTCCTCCTGAAGGCGCCTGCGAAGATCAGGCCAGCCCATAATTTCATGAACGGATTCGTATTCAATAAGTTTTTCCAGAACTACCGCGGGGGTTTTCCAGTCAATACGGCGGATATCAAGAAAGCCGCGGTTAAACCAGGCTCTGAATAAATACAGTAAATCATTGTCGACGGCACGGAAACCGGGGTTATCCCTTAATGTGCCTAAAATATCTTCGCGCATGGCAATCAGGGACTGTGTTCCCAGGGTTGCCATATTTAAAGCCCGAAACAATTCCAGTCTGGGCGACTCACTGGCCTTATGGATTGCCTGGATAACGTCCTGTGTAGGCTGTTGCTGGAATATATTTATGGCACTTTGGACCTTATCCGGATTTGCAGCGAGTTCCTGCTCCAGAAATTGGAAAAACTCAAATTTTTCATCGATATTAAAGTGACTGTAGGCAGCAAGGATTTCCTCTGCCAGGGCAATTGATGAAGCTTCTCCCTTGAGGTCAAGCAAGGCTTTACATAAATTTCCAATTTGTTCAGTTTTTGGAATATTGTTCTTTGAATACAGGTTTCCCAAAGATTCCAGGCCCAAGCCGGAAAGTCTTTTTACCAGGTTTTTTATGGATACTGCTTTCATAGTCTTGCTACTGCAAAGAAAAAAAGAGATTGTTAATGCTTAAATGATATAGGGATATGACGATAACAGGTATTACACTTGGTACCGTTTATACCATGAAATTTTTGAAACGGCTATAAAGCACAAAGGCCATCATATTTAACCAGTTCATCATGATTTTGTTAATCTTTATAAAGCGAATAAGATAACCTGTGTTAGTGTTTATCCCTAATAATAACTAAGGAAGAATTGATTTGAATTATGTTATTGCACCTTCAATAACCCCTGTAATTCCAGTGTCAGGGACTGAGCAGGTTTACCCAGTGCACAGGGTATATTGTGTTGGAAAAAAACTATGTGGCTCATGTCCGTGAAATGGGTTCAGATCCGCAGCGTGATCCTCCCTGTTTTTTTATGAAACCGGCGGATGCAGCCACAATCCTTGCCAGGATTCCTTATCCGCCAGCAACAAATAATTACCATTATGAAACAGAATTGGTTCTGGCCATTGGTAAAGAGGGCAGGAATATTTCTTCAGAGGAAGCGGCTGAGTATATTTATGGCTATGCCATCGGCTTCGATATGACTCGCAGGGATTTACAATCAGTTTCCGGCGGACTTGGTCATCCCTGGGATACAGGTAAAGGCTTTGATCATTCCGCGCCGATGTCTGCTATATATCCAGCCAGTAGTGTAGGCAATATGGAGAATGGTCGGATCACCTTGCACGTAAATGGCGAATTGAAACAGGATGCTGATTTGAACCAGTTAATCTGGAAGAGTAATGAAATCATTGCCCAATTATCCAGACTGTATCTGCTTAAGCCTGGTGACCTCATCTTTACCGGAACGCCTGCAGGAGTTGGCGCTGTCCAGCCGGGAGATAAGTTGCTGGCTACTATTGAAAAGCTTGGTGAGTTAAGCATTGAAATCACTGAGCCTGAATAAATCATGTATCTTGCCAGAGGCATGGATCAATATATTGTCATTTCTCTCTAGTAATAGTTACCTTTAGATACATGAGCTATCTCTCAATGTGGTTTTTTTGGAAGGCTGACTATGTATTCAGGCTGTCCCCAAAGCATTCACTTGCACATGCCTGCATTGATTTGATGTCAGCGTCTGTCCTTTTTGTTACCTTAGGGTTTTCCAATTACTGATAGCATCCTGAACCACACCTTCTATGCAAGCCCGCGCTCATACCTTTGGCACACTTCTGGACCGTCGTTTCATCGTTACCTATCTGGTCGGTATTTCCAGTGGTTTTCCCTGGGTGCTCCATGGTTCTGTGTTAACCCTGTGGATGCAGAGTGAAGGCTTAAGTCGTTCTGCTATCGGATATATCGGTGCCATTACTGCAATTTATGCTTTTAACTGGGCCTGGGCTCCAGTAATAGATCAGGTGCGCTTACCTGTCCTGTTTAGACTTTTCGGTCAGCGGCGATCCTGGATTCTTTTTTGTCAGGGACTGATCATAGTCATGCTCTGGTTAATGAGTACAGCAGATCCAGTCAATAATCTTTTCATGGTGGGCGTTTTTGCGTTGGGAGTAGCGGTGGTTTCAGCGAGCCAGGATGTGTCTATTGATGCTTACCGGGTGATGTTGTTCCGGCGAGAAGAAATGGATGAAAAGATTCCCTATGCCTCGGCAATTGCCACTGCTGGCTGGTATTCCGGATATGCTTTTATTGGTGGCACGCTGGCTTTGTGGTTGGGGGGTGAAACCATGGGGCTGGAGTGGCCTCAGGTATACCGTGCATTAACCGGATTTGTGATGCTGTTGATGGTAGCAGTGATGTTGTCTCCTGAACCTCTTGAACAGGAGGCAAAAGAGAAAGAATTCGATAGTAATGGCGTGGAAAAAGGTCCAGGCACCTGGTTCCAGGAAACTGTACTTATACCGTTTACTGAATTTTTTCAGCGCTGCGGTTTTAAACTTGCTCTTGGTATTCTGATTTTCCTTTTTTCTTTCAGGCTGGGTGAAGCAATGCTCGGGCGTATGTCGCTGGTATTTTATGTTGAACTCGGGTTTTCTATAGAAGAAATTGCCCTGTATTCAAAATTTCTGGGTGGCTTTGCTACCATTGTTTTTTCACTTATTGGCGCCTTCATCAACACCCGCTTTGGTATTGTGCGAGGTATGCTGGTAGGTGGTATTGCGATGGCGTCATCCAACCTGCTTTATGCCTTGATGGCAAAAGTAGGGCCAGAACCCTGGTTATTTGTGGTTACCTTATTGGTGGATAACTTCACTCAAGCTTTTGCTACTGTATGCGTTGTTTCCTTCATCTCCTTTTTTGCTTCGCGCACTTATACCGGGACCCAGTTTGCCTTGATGACCTCGATTTCAAATTTCGGCAGAACGTCTTTAGCGGCAAGTAGCGGCGCTATAGTTGACGGGCTCGGTGGGAACTGGACTATTTTTTTCGTAATGACCACCGTAATGGTAATTCCAGCGCTACTGATATTAGTGTGGGTAGGTAAAATGTTAAAAAATTACCATGCTGCTGAAGACGCTGTCAGTACAAAAGAATAAAAAGGTAATCAAGGCAGGCTTTACTGCCGACTTCTCCAGCATATATTTAAACCGTTAAATGACCCTGTTTAATCCAGAGTAGAGAATCCGCCTCAATGAGCGGTGCATGTTCACTACCCGGTGGAAGCCTGACCCAGCTGCCGGTTCTGTAAGAACCATAGGCATCAGAATAGCCACCCTTGATGACATATATTTCTTTTCCTTTTGCATTCTTTACGAGTGCTGATTGAAATTTTGCACTGGTATGCAATAGCTGTACGTTTTCTTCATGAAAAGAGTGTAATTCAAGTAGGCGTACGCCATTTTCTTCCTGCCAGCCAGCTTTGTCAGTTTTGATTGCTTTGCGTTGTTTGTCTTGGGCATCCATTTGGTGGAGCTTTACCAGGATTGTGCAGCCTTCGGAGCTGAAAGGCGCATGCACAAAACCTTTCGGGTTACGAAAGTAAGTGCCTGCATGAAAATCACCGGTTTCATCGGAAAAGGTACCTTCCAGAACCAGAATTTCCTCACCCAAAGGATGATTATGACTGTTGAAGCTGGCTCCCGCGTCATATTTCACAATACTGGTCGCATGGCCACGTTCTGCTTCTTCGCGAGCCAGGGGCTTGCGCCAAACTCCTGCTTTGGGGCTAGCAATCCAATCCATTGCGGTAGTGTCGATAACGACAAATCTGGAAAAATCCATATTCAGCAAGATTATTGCTCCATTTCAAATATATGTATAAGTAGCAGCCAAGAGACGTTTGAATTCAATTATTTTCCTGATGTTTAAAAATCGGGCTAATTATAGATAAACCCCGTCACATATCATTAAATCTGTATACTTGCCGAGCTTAACGACAGTGACGAGTTTTCGTCGATACTGTCAGGAATTTCAATATTATAGCTATTTATATCGTGACCTTCTTCTGAAACGCTTACTGGATACCTGTATATCCATGCATAGGTCATGATGTTTTTTCTTCTATATGAACTATTTCCTCCAGAGTGGTCTTTAGCGCGTTAATTTCCTGCAGTTAAACATGCAATCCAGTCGGGACAAGTAAAAAGTCAGATTTTTGCCATTTTTCAGACAGGGCTAAAGCATGTTCTTTTGTTTTAATAGCCCAGGATTCAGGAGGGCCGGTTATGGTTTTTAAAGATAGAAAGATTCCAAGACATTTGATCATTCAGGAAGAGTATGAAATTCGCCGGCGTCCGCGTTTCGGATTTCTCAAGCTTGTTATTGTTACCGTTCTGCTTGTCAGTTTGGCCTATATCGTCAGCATTAGTGTGATTCAGGGTTTACTGAGCTCCTGAATAAAAAAGCCGGCTTATTAGCCGGCTTGGTAAGTTAATGCAAAGGATAAATCCTGTTAATCATCTTCTTTGTAGGTGTCCAGTCCGGGCTTGAGTTTCTTGTCATCCAGAAAGGCTTTCATAGCTCCGCTGCGAAATCCCGCGCCACTTCTATAAAGTGAGCCGTCTGATTTAGCATAGATATAATCGTTGGCTGTTTCGTAGTCCATATATCTGACGCGTTTGAAAACTTCTTTTGCTGCACGTAGCACCACGGGATCCTTCTTCATCAGTTCCTTGGCAAGCTCTACAACACGTTCCTTTAGTTTGGCATGGGGTACGGATTCATTGACCAGCCCCATTTCAGCGGCTTTTTGTCCCTGGAAGGTTTCCCCAGTCATAATGTAGTAAAGCGCATTGCGCTGTCCCATAGTGTCAGCGACGGACTTGGTCACATTACCGCCGGGCAGGATGCCCCAGTTGATTTCTGACAGGCCATAGGTGGCATCATCCGAAGAAACCGCAAGATCACAGGAAACAAGAGGAGTAAAGCCTCCACCAAAGACCCAGCCATTCACCATCGCGATGGTGGGTTTGGCGTAATAGCGTAATTTGACCTGTTGCCAGGCTGCGGCTTCTTCACGAATGCGCATTTTGAAATTATCGCTTTCATTATCAGTTTCACGGAAATATTCCTTGAGATCCATGCCGGCTGACCAGGCAGCACCACGACCGGTCAGAACGACTACTTTACAGCGATCATCCAGTTCCAGGGCATGCAGTGCTGCATACATTTCCCTATTCAACGTGGGGCTCATACAATTCTTTTTGTCTGGGCGATTAAAAAAGACAAAAGCGATGTCATCTTCAAATTCAACATCAACGGTATTGCCCCAGGGCTCATTAGCATTGGTCATAGTGGATTCCTAGTTTAAAAAAAGTTTTGAAATTAAGTTTTGAAATAAAGTTTTGAAATTAAGTTTAGATTATTGTTTTTTTAAGCAGCAGCCTAATAGTGAGTCTTTATATTGTCTTTTCAGCCTAATGCACTTAATTCGAATATTCAGATCCGTCTTCTGTCCGAATGGAGCGCAGAAAGAATTTGCCGGGATCTTCTATCAAAGGCGAACCTACCGCATGTACTTTTGAACCTGGTTTCATCTGGTCAGGTTTGATGCCATTTCTTACCATCATGTTTGCCGGTGCCCCTTCAATAAAATCAACGATAACCTCTTCTCCATTTTCATTTATTACCTTCAATGTCATCTCGATATGAGGATTTCTGAACTTGAGAGTTTCAACTATCCCATCAAAAGGGACCTGGGTTTCGAAATCATAGATGGCGAATGAATGGTGGGCTGATAGCTGGGTACCCAATAAGCAGGCAATGACAAATATGCTATTTCTCATCAAATTGTTCATGGCAATAAACTCAAATCAGTATCAGATAATGGCTTAATTGTAGCATAACTGTCTAATTATCAGCCATATGGCAAGTCCCATTATTTCAAGGTTTTGGCGAATTTCCGATTCCCGGTCTATCTTGAATGTGATTTCAAAGGTGTTGATCGACGCAGGGAACAGAATCATTGGCCGTTCAGCTTTTCAGACAGGAAGTGCTGGAACATCAGGGAGAGCGTCTCTGGGGCAGTAGCATTCCCTTGCGGACTCCCGCCTTGATGACATTAACATTATTACTTGTCTCTATATTTATTACTGTGATGGGACTGCTGATAAAGGGTGACTACAGCAGAAAAGAGACAGTTGTCGGCGCAATAGTTTCCAGTAAAGGGGAAGTAAAGGTGAAGGCGCCAGTCGGTGGGACTATAGAGGTATTGGCCGCTGAACTAGGGCGAAGGGTGGGCAAAGGCGCGACTTTATTAAGTATTCAAGCGGTAAATAATTTTTCTCATGGTATCGATATTAGCGGGCAATTACTGTCAGAAAATGAACTTCAGAAAGAAATACTGAAACAGTTGATCAGAGATAAACGTGAAGCTTACCCGGAAAAATGGCGTCAGCTCGATGCAGAACAAATCAGCCTGGCAAGGTCTATCGCAGAGCAGGAAAAAGCCATCACAAATGAAGAGCAGATTGTCATGCTGCAGCACGAAAAATTAGCTCGGCTGTCGGAATTGTCGAAGCAAAAGCATGTCAGTAGATCTGATGTTGATTTGGTCAAAATGGAGAGTCTGGGCCAGGAAAACACCTTAAAAAAAACCAGGTTGTCATTATTATCCAGCAAGCGTCAACTTGAAAAGATTAAGCATGAAAAAACTCTCATATTGCTTGAGTATCAGCAACAGATGGCTGAGCTTGCAAAAAGCTTGTCAGAATTACGAAAGCAAAATCTGCAGTTATACAGTGAGAGAGAAAGGCAGGTAATGTCTCCGATAACAGGAACCATTTCTGTTGTGTATTCCCATGCAGGGCAGGAAGTGATGTCCCAGCAGCCACTCGTAGCAATCATGCCTGAAGATACATCGTTTGAAGCGCAACTTTTAGTACCTTCGCGCTCCATAGGCTTTATAGAGGCTGGGCAGAAAATAATCTTGCGCATAGAAGCTTTTCCCTATCAAAAATTCGGCATGCTTAATGCGCAGATAAATGAAGTTTCTGCTTCGGTGTTGCTGCCGGAAGAAAGTGAGACAGCGGTCGACATTCATGAGCCATATTTCAGAGTGAATGCGGTTCTGGCTGAACAATCCATTGAGGCCTTTGGTAAACAATTTATATTGCGCCCAGGTATGCAAATTAAAGCAGATATTGTGCTCGATAAACGAAGCCTGATGGAATGGATATTGGAGCCACTTTTTATTAGTGGTAATTCCAAATGACTGCTGAGATAAAAGCTCAAAGAGGCAGATTGCCGCTGATCTTGCAGTCTGAGCGCAACGAATGCGCTTTGGCCTGTCTGGCGATGATTCTTGCTTATTACGGCCACAGAATTGATATTAATACCTTACGCAGACATCACCCGGTTTCACAGCATGGCATTACTCTGAAAGCGTTGGTGGCGTTGGCGCCAAAATTGAATCTTACCGTGCGGCCTTTGCGTCTTGAACTAAAAGACCTTAAAAACCTCACATTACCCGCAATTTTACATTGGAACCTTAATCATTTTGTTGTTCTGAAAAAGGTAGGCGGGACTTGTCTTGTGATACACAATCCTGCCATAGGCATACAAAAAATCACATTGAAGGAGGCGAGCAAACGCTTTACTGGTGTGGCACTGGAATTGATTCCAGCACCACAGTTTTGTAAAAAAGACGAGAAGCAAAGATTGTCTTTGCATGAAATTTGGAGTCATACATCGGGCTTGACGAACCATATGGTTCAACTGGTCATGCTGTCACTTCTTATGCAGGCCTTTGCTATTGCACTGCCATTTTTTACCCAGATAATTCTTGATGATGTGCTGGTGAATTATGATGTGGAGCTGCTTAAGTTGCTTGCGGCAGGCTTTTGTTTGCTCATTATTTTCAGACAGCTGACGGAACTGTTGCGAGCGCATGTGGTTTTATACATGAGCACTAAAGTCAGCTTTCAATTTGCCACTCGCTTGTGTCGACATTTACTGCACTTGCCGCTGGATTATTTTTCCCGCAGACATCTCGGCGATATCGTATCCAGATTTGGTTCCCTGAATAATGTCAGGGATTTTTTATGTTCAGGAATTGTTGAAATTTTCATTGATGGATTAATGGTTCTCTTTGCCTTATTGCTGATGTTTATTTATGACAGTTTTCTTACCGCTATTGCCCTGATTGGGGTATTACTTTACGGATTGTTACGCTTGTCCACCTACCATCAGTTTTATTCCCGTAATGAAGAGTGGATACATGACAGGGCGCTGGAAAATACCATTTTCATGGAAAATATCCACGCCATACAGGGAATAAAAATATATACCCGCGAGTCAGCCAGGCTCGGTTATTGGCAAAATAGCTATGCCGCAGCTATCGGTTCAGGAATAAGTGTGCAAAAGCTTGGTTTGAATGTGCAGTTTTTCCATGGATTATTACTTGGCGTAGAAAATATCCTGTTATTGCTGGCTGGCAGTTACTCTGTGATGAATGGAGCTTTATCAGTGGGCATGTTGATGGCCTTTATCAGTTTCAAGGATCATTTTTATCGCAGTATATTTTCAATGCTGGACAAACTTTTTGAATTCAGAATGCTTGATATACATCTTGCACGACTTGCAGATATCGCTTTTATCAACCCGGAACCCGTCAGTAAAACTCTCACAGGGAGTAACCTGGGCCAAAAACAGCGTTTTGATATCACCTTGAAAGATCTGGCATACCGCTATGATAGCGATTGCGCGCCTTTGTTTAGTGATGTATCACTGGTACTTAAAAAAAGTGAAATCGTGGCAATAATTGGCCCAACGGGTTGTGGAAAATCTACTTTGTTAAAGATTGTCTTGAGCCTGGTCGAGCCCTTGGAAGGCAAGCTGGAGATCAATAATGTTGCTATTGCCAACTATGGTCTGGAGCGCTACCGCAGTCAGGTGGCTGGTGTACTCCAGAATGACGGTTTGCTGTCAGGCAGTATTCTGGAGAATATTACATTTTTTGACCCGAACCCTGATTATGAAAAAGCGACGCAGGCCGCCAGGCAGTCCCTGATTCTTGAAGAAATAAGCAGGATGCCGATGCAGTTAAATACCATGGTAGGGAATATGGGTAGTGCTATATCCGGTGGTCAGGCACAAAGGGTATTACTGGCAAGAGCGATTTATCACCAACCCTCTCTTCTGGTTCTGGATGAAGCAACAAGTCATCTGGATATCAACACCGAGCAGGCGGTCAACAATAGCCTGCGGCAACTGAATATTCCCTGTCTGATGGTTGCCCATCGCCCGGAAACCATAATGAATGCGGACAGGATTCTGATGCTCACCCCACAGGGACTGCTAGCCCTTAGTCATAATGATTTCAAGACCATGATGTCGAAAAAAGGTAAAAATGATGTCATAACGATATGATATATATAGTTATTTATATATAAATGTATTGTTCTTGCGAGCAGGTGTGCTAGATTAGCAGAGCCTGTTCAGGGAAGAACGGGTATTCATTAATCCTGAGTGTGCACGCCTTATTCCTTAATAGCCTTGCCTGTCGGATTATTCCTCTTTTCTGCATTCCTGCGTGAATTCACTTAAAATGTCATTCTGGCAAGACTGGAATTAATTTTACAGGGGCAGGTCCTTTATGACACGAGTTATAAGACGGAGCATCCTTCAGAAGAGCCGGATACTTCTGGTGTTGTTGCTTGGGCTTTCCCATTGGGCGCAACCGCAGGCCATCAATACCAGTTCCATTTATCGTAATGACTCGGTAGGGATACGTGGTGCTTTTGCGCCCCAATGGAACCTTATTACCAACCGGGAACAGGCACCTGACGGTCTTAAGCCGAACTTTCCCGCTGCTAAGGGACCTGATGAATCTCCCTTGTTTATTGGTATACATGATAGCCAGCAACTTTTCATTCGATTGCTAACAGAGACCTTTTTTGACGACCTGAACGCTTATGCCAGAGTGCTGGCCCTGGGAATTCAGAGTCAGGGTCTGGAGATCCTTTCAGCAAGGATGTCATCGGATGGTGCGGCCATGCAGATTGACTACCATCATCCTGAATTGGGCCTTCGTTTCAGGGAGCGAGTTTCTATCTTGCCCGATAGTCAGGTTATCCGGATGGCGGCCTGGTCAAGTAACCTGGCATGGGATTCCTATTCGTCGGTCATTGATGAGGCTTTTGCGGGTGTCGAATTAAGTGATGTCGTCAATGCCAATGCCGGTTGGCAGGCCGTCTGGGCAAATTTGTCTCAGAAACTGCTTTCCACCGCGATTGATGGGGTTGAGCTGGCAGCGGTGGCTAGCCAGTCAGATAATCCTGCCATATGTGCTGACCCGACATCCTCGATGCTGTGGCGGGTCGAAAGCCCGCTTTTAAAAGAGACTGGTTCTCAAATATACCTGTTTGGCTCCATTCATGTGGGTAAAGCCGGATTCTATCCGCTGGCTGAAGAAATTGAGAATACCTACCGGTCGGCAGATTACCTGGTATTCGAAGTTGACCCTAACTCGTTGTCAGACCCTTCTGTCCTGATGAGCATGCAGGCGCGCGGAATGTTGCCCTCTGGACAAACACTTGCTGATGTTGTGTCAACAGAGGTACTGGATGAGTTTCGTCGCGTAATGGGAAATATGGGGCTGCCGGTGGATAATTTCATGGCTATGCAGCCATGGTTTCTGACGCTGATGCTGTCCAGTCTGCAGATGAATTCACTGGGCTACCTGCCGGAATATGGCCTGGAAAGTTACTTTCTGGCTGAAAAACCTGCTCAGACTGCAATTCTCGAGCTCGAATCCATTCAACAACAAATTGGTTTTCTTGAAGCATTAAATGCAGAAACCTATCTTGCTTACACCATTAATACCTTTGAAAGTGGTAATGAAGAGATAGAAAATCTGGTTGATGCCTGGCTTTGTGCAGATAAAGCTCCTTTGACAGAGATGCTGTTTGCCGATTTTGAAGGCACAGACCTGACGCCTGCTGAGCAGGCTGATTTGGAAACACTGATGGGATCACTATACACCCGTCGAAATATTGATATGGCTGATAAAATTGCCGGCTATGCCGAAGCGCAGCAGGGTACTTATTTTGTGGTTATAGGCTCGGCGCATTTGCTTGGTGAGGGCAGTGTGGTGGAACTATTGCGGGAAAAGCGCTTCCAGGTGACGCCAGTTTCCCTTTCCCCCTGACTTTTCCAGCTCAGGGTGTTGATTCCGGCAGATGATTTCCACATAATGCGGCTCGTTTGACGCGTAGGCTTTGCAATAATCAACAAACCGTTTACCATCGTTAATTAACCGGTGATAGTACCGGAAAGTTTTATGGTATCTCTTGTCGGTCCCCTCGCAATGATAGGCTGTGAACCCCGCCAGGCCCGGAAGGGAGCAACGGTAACTGCTGACTCATGTGCCGGGGTGTGGCTGGCAGGAGGTACCTCCATTAACATCTTCGCTGATAAACGCCTTGCAAATAATTATCAGCTTAAAACCAATAATAGTCGCATCTTATGACGTATCAGGTACTGGCAAGAAAGTGGCGCCCCCGGAACTTCCGGGAAATGGCTGGCCAGGGACATGTCCTCAAGACCCTGATTAATTCCCTCGATAATGATCGCCTGCACCATGCCTATTTGTTTACCGGAACACGGGGTGTCGGTAAGACTACTATTGCCCGCATACTCGCCCGCTGTCTTAACTGTGAAAAGGGGGTGACCTCTGCGCCCTGCGGAGAATGTAGTGCCTGTACCGAAATTGATCAGGGTCGATTTATAGACCTGATTGAAGTGGATGCGGCTTCCCGAACGAAAGTTGAAGATACCAGGGAGTTACTTGATAACGTCCAGTATTCGCCTACACGCGGACGCTTCAAGGTCTATCTCATTGACGAAGTCCATATGCTTTCAGGTCATAGTTTCAATGCCCTGTTAAAAACACTTGAAGAACCTCCTCCTCACGTAAAATTTCTGCTTGCCACCACTGATCCGCAAAAACTGCCAATTACTGTCTTGTCGCGTTGCCTGCAGTTCAACCTGAAAAATATAAGTCCGGAACGCCTGGTGGAACATATCAAGCATATTCTTGATGAAGAAAAGGTGCCCTATGAAGAACCGGCCTTATGGCAACTGGGAAGGGCGGCTCAGGGCAGTGTTCGTGATTGTCTGACCTTGCTGGATCAGGCCATAGGTTATTGTGAAGGCGACATCACTGATACCGCAGTAAGAGCATTCCTTGGCACCATTGATCAGAGTGTTATCCATGAACTTGTAGATACACTCATAGCAAATGATGCTGCTGCAATGCTCGGGATCATAGACTCTGCGGCTGATCATGCCCCGGATTTTTCCAGTGTGCTTGCTGATTTGTTGTCTTACCTGCACCGCGTAGCAATCGCCCAGGTATTGCCCGATGGCATTGATAATTCCCAGGGTGACAGACAAAGAGTTCTGGCACATGCGGGCACAATGGCGGCAGAAGTTCTCCAGCTTTATTACCAGATCGCACTGAAAAGTCGTGAAGATCTGCCCTTTGCCATTGATGCCAGATCTGGACTGGAAATGGCTCTACTGCGAATGCTTGCTTTTGCGCCCGCTGGCGTTCCGATAATGCCGGAGAAGCTACTGTCAGCTAAAGAATCAGAGTCTGAGATTCAGGATTCGGCAGAAAAGGTAAAAAAAAAGCCCCCGGTAAATGAAGCTATATCTTCTCATGGCAGGCTTGTCAGTACCCGTGTTGAAGTGCCACTGCCTGAGACCGCAGGGACAGATGCAGGAAAAGCGAAGGCCACGTCGACGGATTTGGAGACGGCCGCAGAAGAAGTAATTGCGCAGTCGGAAAGCCCTGCTGTTGAAAAAGACTCCGCACTGGCAGACCCGCAAGATGGTGGCATGCTCCATAAGGACCTGCTAAGTCTTGAAACGCTCTCCACAGACCAATGGATTCCACTTTTTTTTCAGCTGGGGCTTGATGGAATTACCCGCAGTATTACTGCAAATTGCCTGTTACGAGAGGTGACTGACAAGCACATTACCTTGACACTGGATGAAAGCCAGACTTCAGTGTTTAACGAAGAGCAGCAGCGTCGCATCAAGTCTGCGTTTGATGAGTACTTCCAGGAAGACATTCAGCTGGAAATTAAAACCGGTAAAATTGATGCCGAAACGCCATCTGCCTGGCGTGAGCGTATGGACCAGGAACGTTTAAAGACCGCGATACAGGTTTTTCAAAACGATGAAATGGTGAAGGACATTGTCGAACGGTTTTCCGGTGCCATTCAGACTGATACGATTGAACCAACGTCACCCAAGCAGTACTAATGATTAATATTTTGCAGAGGAAGTTATGACAGACCTGAATAATTTGCTTAAACAGGCAAAGGAAATGCAGGAACAGTTTGAGAAAACTCAAAATGAGCTTGCTGAAAAAGAAGTAACCGGAGAATCTGGGGCCGGTCTGGTCAGGGTGACTATGAATGGTAAGCACAAGGTAAAGAATATTGCGCTGGATAGCTCCCTGATGAAAGAAGAACAATCTCTGGTTGAAGATCTGATTGCTGCAGCGGTCAATGATGCTGTTAACAAAGTCGGAGAGAATAATAAAAGTCAGCTTGCCGGTATGGCTTCCGGATTAAACTTACCGGAAGGATTCAAGTTTCCATTCTAGGAAAATACAAAAGCTACTGGTATGAATTACAGCCCTCTTATTGATCAGTTAATAGAAGCCTTTCGTCGCCTGCCTGGTGTCGGTCCGAAGTCCGCCCAGCGCATGGTACTGCATTTTCTGGAAAAAGATCGAAATGGGGGTAAGGTGCTGGCAGATGCATTGCAGGCAGCCATGGATGGTGTAGGGCATTGTGAAAAGTGCCGTACTTTATCCGAAGACACACTTTGTCGTATATGTCAGAATCCAGCGCGCGATCAGCAAACTGTTTGTGTCGTGGAAACGCCGGCAGATGTTTTTGCTGTAGAGCAGACCGCATCCTACAAAGGACTCTATTTTGTGCTGATGGGCCACCTGTCTCCTATAGATGGAATTGGTCCTGATGAAATAGGCATAGGGCAGTTAACAGATCTGGTAACAGAAAGTGATATTAGCGAAATTATTCTGGCCACCAATCCGACCGTGGAAGGGGAGGCGACTGCCTACTATATTGCTGAGCAATTTAATTCCCCGGCGCTGCAGAGCCGGAATATCAAAATTTCAAGAATAGCCCATGGTGTGCCGGTAGGCGGAGAGCTTGAATATATCGATGGTGGTACCCTGATCCACTCTTTTGCTGGTCGATTACAAATTAACAAGAACGAGGCTGGTTAAGGAAATCAAGAATTGTGAGTGAAACTATGGCTGCCCCTCAGGCGAATGAAAGCTACATTCTGGTTGAGGATGATCTGACGCTGAATGATTTATGTGCTACCTGGCATGACTCTTCATTTCTGGCAATGGATACCGAATTCATTCGCACCTCAACATTTTTCCCACATGTTGGTTTGATACAACTCAATGCCGGGGCAGGTAACTACCTGATTGATCCACTTAGAATCAGTAACTGGGATTCATTCAGGGAGTTGATGAGCAACAGGGCAATTACCAAGATTTTTCATTCATGTTCCGAAGATCTGCAAGTTTTTATGACTGCCATGCAGCTCATTCCCGAGCCTGTGTTTGATACCCAGATTGCTGCAGCGTTTCTCAATCAGGGCTTCGGTAATTCGTATCAGTCGTTGGTTTTGAATATGTTGGGCATTGACCTTCCAAAAGGCGAAACCCGCTCAGACTGGTTGCAGCGTCCGCTGGCTGAAAAACAATGCCACTATGCTGCTCAGGATGTAGCTTACCTGCCAGAAATTTATCAGCAGTTGCATGGAGCCTTGCAGGAGACAGCCAGACTGGAATGGTTCAAAGAGGAATGTAACTCTTTGCTGACACTCTATCGCAGGGAATTGAGTTCAGACTTTTCAGATTACTATCTTGCTATTCGGGGAGCCTGGCAACTTGATGCAAGACAATTGAATGTTCTCAAATACCTGGCGCAATGGCGTGAGCTCCGCGCACGTAAAAGAGATAAGCCCAGAAACTGGATAATCAAGGATAAAAGCCTGCTGGATATTGCCAGGCTGGCTCCGACAAGCTTGGAGCAATTAGGCACGATTGACGAGATTAATGCTAATTTTTTACACCATGAAGGGCAAGAGGTTCTGTCTCTGATCGCCGGCGCCAGTGCTGCCACCAATGATACTCTGCCTGAACCAATGCCGAGACCACTGGAGGGCAAAACCAAAGCCCGTTTGCGGCAGGGCCAGAAGTTCATAGAGACCATAGCTCTTGAGCTGAATATGCCGGTAGAAATGCTGATTCGTAAACGCTGGCTAATCACCATTCTGCAAAATATGCGTAAGGGAGAGGCGGTTTCCCCGGAGGATAATGCAGATGCATTATTACCAGAAGAACTTATGGGCTGGAGACATGCTCTTTTAATGCCTGGCCTGTTACAGGCAATGACTAAAACATGAGCAAGCCTGAAGCAATACATTGCACTATTTTTAAAGGTAGCCGTGAACCTGAACTTTATGTGTACGTACCGTTTTCAAAAGCACAAAGTAATATTCCAGAAGAATTGCGTTCACGCCTGGGAGAAATAAAAGAAGTGATGTCTCTTGAAATTACGCCAGAGAAAAAGCTCGCCAGGGTAGATGCGGTTAAAGTGCTGAATGAAATTCACGAGCAAGGTTATTTTGTTCAGTTGCCTCCCGTCATTACCGGTCAGGTTTTGTTCGATGGCGATTAGTAGTTACTTTGCCTTCGCGGTCAATTAATAAACTTATTCAGGAGTCTGTTATTTCCAGTCAAAAAGCGCGCCCATTCTGGGAAACAAAATCCCTGGCCGAGATGTCCGCGAAAGAGTGGGAGTCCCTCTGTGATGGCTGTGCCAAGTGTTGTCTGCATAAACTGGAGGATGAAGATTCCGGTGAAGTTTTTTATACGCGTGTGGTATGCAGCTACCTGGATCAGGAAAAATGCCAATGTACTGTTTACAGCAAGCGTCAACGACTGGTGCCGGACTGTGTGATCTTGACGCCGGAAAACCTGGAAGATCTTAGCTGGATGCCGGGCACCTGTGCCTACAGACTGCTCCATGAAGGCAAGTCTCTGCCACTGTGGCACCCTTTGATAACCGATAGCAGGAATGCCATGATAGCTTCAGATATAACAGTGACCGGCAAGGTAGTTTCTGAAGAGTTTATTCATGAAGATGGTTTGGAAGAACATATTGTCGATTGGGCAAATGGACCGCAAGCAGATTGACAGTTTGATGCTTAACCTTGAGGCCGGGTTTGAATTGGTAGTAATGCTGACAATATACTCAGATTGACTGGATAGGCAGGATGGATAATTAAGGTGAAAAGTCAGAGTGGATAGTCAGAGTGGATAGTCAGGATTATTTTGTTGCGTGGAGCATTTATCTGGCTGCGGGTATTGTCTTCAGCCTGATCAGCTGGAAGGTGATGAAGCGCTATTTCTGGCGTGAGATTGCTTATTTGCTTGAGAGTCTGTTGCTCGCAATTATTTTTACGCCCTGGTATGTCTTGCCGGAAGAAGAACTTCTTGCTCCTGCGCTTATCGTATTTATGCTTGATCTCATTACTGTGGATCTGACAACCAGTATCCGCGCGCTGATTCCTCTGGTGATGGCAATGCTGTTTGGCATAATAGTAACGCTTATTCTCAGTATTATTTACCGGATTAAACGCCGGGGACAAACATCCAGCTAGCAATGGTATGTAGAATTCTCTAATTAATTATTGAGATCGTATTTGCGCATGTAACCGCGTAACTGATCGTAGCTCAAGTCAAGTAACCTGGCAGTTTTACGCTGGTTAAACTGGCATTCCTTAAGCGCTCGTCGCAAGATTTTCTTTTCAAATTCCTGTACCCGGTGTTTAAAACCTATGGCGCCAAAATCAAAGTCATCTGCGCTGATGTTTTCGTCGTTTTCTCCTCTTGCTGTTTCTTTATCCGGAATGGCAGCGTTTGCTCCGCCGGGGCGATAGGGTGAAGCAAAGGGGTCAAAAACAATGTCTCTCACAGGCTTGTCTGGATCTTCCGATTGGTAAACGCATCGCTCGATGACATTCTTTAATTCCCTGACATTCCCCGGCCATGGATAGTTCAACAGTGCTTTTGCGGCAGTTTTGGAAAAGCCCGGAAAATATTCGCGTTCCAGCTCCTTGATCATATTGATGGCAAAATGTCTGGCCAATACCGGGATGTCCTCCAGACGTTCACGCAAGGGAGGCAGGGTAATGACATCAAATGCGAGCCTGTCGAGCAAATCATCACGAAATTTACCTTCCCGTGCCAACTGTGGCAGGTCAAGGTTGGTAGCAGCGACTATCCTCACATCCACCTTGATGGGTTTTGTGCCTCCAAGGCGTTCGATTTCACCGTATTCCGTGACTCTGAGGATGCGCTCCTGCACAGCCATAGAGGTTGTCGCCAGCTCATCAAGAAACAGGGTGCCGCCATCAGCGCGTTCAAAAAAGCCCAATTGCTGTTTGCTGGCACCAGTAAAAGCGCCGGCTTCGTGACCAAATAACTGCGATTCCAGCAGCGCTTCATTAAAGGCCGCGCAGTTAATCTTGATAAAAGGCTGTTTCCAGCGCTTTGACAGGAAATGCAGTCGTGATGCCACCAGTTCCTTGCCCGTACCTCGTTCGCCAATTATAAGAATAGGCTTGTTCAGCGGAGCCAGGCGTGAAAGCTGTTCCTGCATGATGAGGAAATTAGCTGACTCGCCAATCATGCGGTCATTGCCTTTGATATCTTCCATAGAGTGGATTTCACTATGTAATTTTAGTCGGTGAAAAATACCACATGTTGGTCAATAGCCCAAAGTAGTATTCTGTGCCTTATTGGCCCGTTAATATATATATCATTAAAAACAATTAGTTAGGGATTAATGTAAAAGTTGGCACGTCCCCTGCAATACCTACATCAGGTAGAAATTATTGTTTTATTTTGAAGAGGTCCTTATGCAACACAAATCACTCATCATTGTTCTGTTATCGGCAATCACTCTTTCGGGCTGTATCTATGTCAACGATTCTGAAGACGGCAGACATGGCAGCAGGTCGGTGCCTTATGCCCAGCCCACTATTGGGCAGGAATTGCTGGATCTGGACCTGGCCCGGGAATCAGGGGTCATTAATAACACTGAGTATGGGCAGGCAAAAGCAGCAATTCTGGCTGAGATTCATTAAGGGGTATTATCATGGGTATATTTTCCAGACTTTCAGATATTATTAATTCCAATATAAATTCCTTGCTGGATAAAGCTGAGGATCCTGAAAAAATGATCCGCATGGTTATTCAGGAAATGGAAGAGACCCTGGTAGAAGTTCGTAGCACCTCTGCCCGGATTATTGCGGACAAGAAAGAGCTTTTACGCCGCAACAGCAAGCTTGAAAAACAGGCGCTGGACTGGCAGCAAAAAGCAGAGTTGGCGCTGAGCAAAAAGCGTGATGATTTGGCGAAAGCTGCGCTACTTGAAAAAGCATCGATCAATGAAGTGATTGGACTGGTGCAGGATGATACGAACAAGCTTGATCACTCGCTGGAAAAATTAAGTTCTGAGATAGAGCAGCTGCAGGGTAAGCTGAATGATGCGCGAACTAGACAAAAAACCATGATGATGCGCCACAAGGCAACCAAATCGCGTCAGGCTGTGAGTAACAAACTTCATAATACTTCAATTGACGACGCTATTAATAAATTCGACCATTACGAAAAGAAAATCGAATTAATGGAGGGCGAGATTGAAGCCAATCAAATTGGTAGCAGCATCGCTGCAGAATTTGTTGCTCTTGAAAAGGAAGGCAAGATTGATGAGGAGCTTGAAGCATTGAAATCCAGGCTCAATAACCAGAAGTAAGGCAGAATTATTATGATTGATTTCATTGATTCAATGATTGGCTTTATGGCAGTCACTATGCCGATCTGGATTGTCTGGATAATTTTTCATTACAAGTATGCCAACAAACGCAGCAGCAGCATTACTGCTGAAGAGGCGAAACAGTTGGATGAGTTGATGGATGTCGCAGACAGTATGGCGGAGCGTATCAAGACTCTGGAATCGATTCTGGATGATGAAACTCCGGAATGGCGCGACAAGGTCAGGGAGCAGCAAGGTGAATCATAGAAAATCCGGCAAGCGAACACTGAGCCTGGATAGGCAACATAAAAAGCTCCTTGGTGTCTGTGCCGGGGTTGCGGACTATCTTGACGTAGAAGCCTGGTCTGTGCGACTGGTTTTCCTGGTCAGTGTTATGTTTGGAGGCTGGTTTCTGATTCCGTTATATTTTATTGCCTGGTTCTGTCTTGATGAAAAGCCGGGCGAGCGGCTTGGTAACCTGGCTGATACGCAGCCACTGAGACATTTCAGGTCAGTCGATTACAAAAAACAGTTATACCGCAATACCGAAGACGGAAAATTTCTTGGTATTTGTGCCGGGGTAGCGGACTATCTTGAAGTTAATGTATTTGCGGTACGCCTGATATTTCTGGTATTGCTGATACTGACATCAGCAATACCACTCATTGTGTATTTTGCCGCCTATTTTATTCTGGAAAAGAAACCCTTAACTAAAAGACAGGGGGCCAGGCGGACAAAAGCAGAAGGCAGATATAAAGATTTTTCCGAAGAAATGAACTCTTCTACTTACGCTCATGGACAACATGCTTCAGCTGAGCACTCAGATGACAAGGTCGACGAGGCTGTATCCTCATCAGAAAAATCAACAAAGACTGATTCTGATGATTGGCAACATAATGATCAGGAAGAGGCTATGGGAGTCTTTGCCGGAAAAAGCTATTCGAAACGCAGGGAGTTCAAATACTGTGCCAGAAAATTTGCTACATTGCAGGACCGGCTTGTAAAAATGGAAGCTTATGTCACTTCCAGCCAGTTCAGATTACACCGGGAATTTAAGAATATATAAGCGACTATTTGCTACAATCACGCTTTTGAATCAAGAAAAGTGTCTGTCTCGCTAAAACAACTCACCAATTCGATTAAGCAGTGCATGACTAAAGATCAGCACCGTTTTCGGGTATCTCTGCAAAAAATACGTCAGGACAGGGCGGGTCAAACCGAAAAGCTGAAAGCGCTTGAAGCAAAAATACAGGCTTCATGCCAGCAAGTACTCGCAAGAAAAGCCGCATTACCTTCCATTAGTTTCCCGTCAGAATTGCCCATTAGTCAGTCCATTGACACTATTCGTGATCTGATCAGTCAACATCAGGTTGTCATTGTTGCTGGCGAAACCGGTTCGGGCAAGACTACCCAGTTACCCAAGTTATGCCTGGATATGGGGCTTGGTATCAAGGGCATGATTGGACACACTCAACCTAGAAGACTGGCTGCCAGAACAGTGTGTAACAGAATTGGAGAAGAACTGGCGCTGAGTGGGAGCAGTGCGGTAGCCTACCAGGTCAGGTTCCAGGATTACACGGATGAGAATACCTACGTCAAGTTAATGACTGACGGAATACTGTTATCGGAAATTCGTGAAGACCCTTTTCTGAATAAATACGACACCCTCATTATAGATGAGGCTCATGAAAGAAGCTTGAATATAGACTTCCTGCTGGGCTACCTGAAGCGTCTGCTGCGCCGTAGGCCGGACCTGAAACTGATTGTGACGTCGGCAACCATAGATGTAGAAAAATTTTCTCTGCATTTTGAACATGCCCCGGTAATTGAAGTTTCCGGGCGCACCTATCCGGTAAATTATGTTTATCAGAGTGCCGATGAAAATGCTGAACAAGAGCTTGATGAGCGGATTGTTAATGCTATTCAAGAAATTCAGAAAATTGGTAAAAAATCACCTATCCCTCACCGCGACATTCTGGTTTTCCTTAGTGGTGAAAAAGAAATCCGCGATACTGCAAATACTATTCGTAAAGACAAGTCCCTGGATCTTGAAGTACTCCCTCTCTATGCGAGGTTGACGAATAAGGAACAGAATCGGGTTTTTCAATCACACACAAAGCAGCGAGTAGTACTGGCGACCAATGTTGCTGAAACCTCCCTCACTGTCCCCGGCATTGGTTACGTCATTGATAGCGGCGTGGCGCGTATCAGTCGTTACAGTGTCAGAAGCAAAATCCAGCGTCTTCCCATTGAAGCGATCTCACAAGCCAGTGCCAATCAGCGTGCAGGACGCTGTGGACGTTTATGCGCAGGTACTTGTGTGCGTCTTTACAGTGAAGAAGATTTTAATAGCAGACCCGAATATACCGATACAGAAATTACCAGAACCAACCTGGCATCGGTGATTTTACAAATGCTGGTTTTAAAACTTGGTGATATTGAATCATTTCCTTTTGTCGATCCACCAGAAAGCAACGCGATCAAGGACGGTTTTAAAATTCTTGAGGAACTTGGCGCAGTTAATGCCGAGGGGAAAATCACCCGCTCGGGCCGGCAAATGGCCAGTTTCCCGGTTGATCCCCGGCTGGCAAGAATTCTTTTGGCAGGAGCTCAATATAACTGCTTGAACGAAATTCTGATCATTATCAGTGCACTGAGCATTCAGGATCCCCGTGAGCGTCCACAGGACAAGCGACAGGCTGCTGACGAGGCACATAGTCGCTATAGCCATCCTGAATCGGATTTTATGGCATGGGTAAATCTGTGGCAGTTCTTTGAGGAAAACCGACAGATATTGGGAAGAAACCGTCTGGGGAAATTTTGTCATAAACACTTTCTGTCATATCTCAGAATGATGGAATGGCGCGAAGTTCATCGCCAATTAAAACTGCTCGCTCAGGAAATGAAATTTTCACTAAATTTTGAACCTGCCAGTTATGAAAAAATTCACTATTCATTGTTAAGTGGTCTGGTCAGCAATGTTGCGAATCGACTTGATGATCATACTTATCTTGGTGCAAGAAACCGCAAATTCAGGGTGTTTCCAGGATCTGATCTGCATGGAAAAAAATACCCATGGATTCTTGCTGCCGAGCTTGTGGAGACATCGCAGCTTTTTGCCAGAATGAATGCCAAGGTTGAGCCGGGCTGGATTGAAAGCCAGGCACAAGCTTTGCTGAAGTATCACTATACGGAACCTCATTGGGAAAAACGTCGTGGCAAGGTGATCGCACTGGAAAAAGTCACGCTTTATGGTTTGGTGTTGGCGGAGAATAGAAAGGCCGTCTACAGCTCGATTGATCCGCTTGTAAGCCGTGAAATATTTATCCGTGAAGGGCTTGTTCCTGGTAAGGTCAATACACGACTTGATTTCTATCGTCATTATGTCGAGCTTAAAAAAGAAATAGAAAGCCTGGAAGATAAAACCCGCCGCAAGAATATCCTGCTGACTGATGATGATTTGGTGGGATTGTTTGAATCAATAATACCGGCACAAGTGGTAGATCAGGCCAGTCTTGAGCGCTGGGTTAAAAGACTTGCAAAAGATGATGTCAGTAAGTTGTTTTTCAATAAACATGATCTGCAGAACATTACTGGTGATTCTTTAAATATTCAGGCCTTTCCAGACAAGATTCAGGCAGGGCACCTTTCTCTTGAACTGGATTATCAATTTGACCCAGGCAAGGAAAGTGATGGTGTTTCGGTGGATGTTCCCGTTACCGTTCTGATGCAATTAAAAGACACAGACCTGGATTGGCTGGTTCCAGGCATGTTGCGCGAGAAATGTATCGCCATGGTTAAGGCATTGCCAAAATCTGTTAGAAAAAACTTTGTCCCTGTTCCGGATTATATAGATCGTGTGTTGGCGCGAATTAAACAGGGTGAGGGAGATCTGAAGGCAGTACTTGCGATTCAGTTACAGGGCCTTACCGGGGTGTCCATTCCAATTGAGTACTGGACGGACTTTGTCTTGCCAGATCATCTGAGAATGAATATCAATGTACTGGATGACGATGGCCGCATGCTCGGAAGTGGCAGGGACCTGACAACACTTAAAGGGCAATTTGCCGAACAAAGTCGGCAGGCTATGGCAGAATTCTCCGAAGCGACAATTGAAAGAAGTGGAATTACTGATTGGGATTTTGGAGAACTCGAAGCTGTACATGAAATCAGGCAAGGGGGGCTCACAGTATTATCATGGCCTACACTGATTGACGAGGGTGAAAGCGTTTCACTTAAGCTTGCAGATTCGCCGCTTAGTGCAAGAAAGCAGACCCGGGCCGGGGTGGCCCGGCTTTATATGCTCAAGAACCGCCAGCAACTGAAATACCTGCAAAAACACTTGTTACAGGATCCTCTCACATTTCCCCTGATGAAGAATTTTGGTGGTCAGAAAAACCTTGTTAGTGGGCTAATTCAAGCCAGTTATCAGGCAGCTTTCGAGCTTGATACTGACTTGCCTGCAAATGCAGAGGAATTTGAGACCATCTATGAACGGGGGCGAGCCTCGTTAATTGAGACTTCTTCGAAACTTGAAGCACTATTAATAAGTATCTTGACAGAGTTTGGGAGATTGAAGAAATCCCTTGAGAAATATAAAAACCTTGATGATCTGGCATTACAACAGGATATCGGGCAGCAACTGACCGCATTGGTTAACGAAAGTTTTCTGGTAGAAACGCCAGTGGAGTTGCTTGGTGAATTTCCTCGATATTTTGCCGCTATCTCCCAGCGTCTTGATAAATATCCGAGCCAGAAAACCAGGGATGCTCAATATTCTGCAATGCTTCAGCAGTGGTGGCAGCGCTACGAAGAGCGTAAGTCATTATTTTATGGTCAGCACAAAAGCAGTGTTGCCCTTGAGGAGTTTCGCTGGATGCTGGAAGAACTCAGGGTTTCTCTTTTTGCCCAGGTGCTCGGTACACGCTATCCGGTCTCTGAAAAAAGGCTGGATAAAGCCTGGAAGGCAATAGAATAGGGCTTTCAAGAGCTGTCTCGACAATTGGGAATAGCTTAAATGATAATTCTCAATAATTCCTGCATTATCAGGGTGGATCATATACCGGATAAATAGTTGTTGAGTACAGCTAAAAGCTAAATATTAACAAGGCGGGTTTTTAAAAAAACTTTTCAGCGGAGGGCGTGCCAAAAACATATTTGGTAATCATAAATTCCCATGTTTCTTCTGCATTCGTACAGTAAGTCGTTACAACTGAGCCAGACTTTAGTTGCTGTGCTGTTTGTTATGACAATTATATTTATTCATATTCCTGCCAGTAAGGCTCAGTCAGATGGCGTTGACCCTTTAATCAAGATAAACCGGAATGTATATGCATTTAATCAGGGTTTCGACCGGATAATTGTGAAGCCGGTGAGTAAGGGTTATGACAAGGTAATGCCCGAATTTGCCAAGCGTGGTCTGGGTAATTTCTTCAATAATATTGATGATGTAAATGTGATTGCGAATGATCTGTTGCAATTGAAAATAACCACTGCGGTAGAGGATTCCTGCAGGCTGGTAATAAATACAACGCTGGGCATTGCTGGTGTTATTGATGTTGCCTCTAATTTCGGACTGTATAAGAATCATGAAGATTTTGGTCAGACATTAGGATACTGGGGAGTTGGAACGGGTCCATATCTGGTTGTGCCTTTCCTTGGGAATACCACCTTACGGGATGCGATCGGGTTTTTGCCTGACTATTTGTTAAACCCAATATTCTGGGTGGATGAAGACGCTTACAGCAATACGCTGTATGCACTTGATACTATCGATACACGTCTGTATTACATGGCGGCTGAAGCAATGATTAGTGGTGATGAATATGTATTTGTGCGTAATGCTCACCTTCAACGCAGAGAATATCTTGTTGCAGACGGTGAAGTGATTGATGAATGGGATGATCTCTAGCCAGGAATTTAAGAAATTAATAGTGCAGGGTTTGTGGGGTTCACTCTCAACCTCCCAACCTCCCAACCTCTCTAACTCTCAATTACACTAATAAAAAACTGTAATTGATCGCGGGTTTTCCAATAGGGGCTATCTGACGCTTGTTGATTTCCTGGCCAGCGTTAAAACATTTCAATGATAAGTGCGCCTACGCGACATCGCCCTTTAGAAAGAGTCTGGGTGTTTTTGATCTCTATCAGGGCCTGGTAGGGTTGGCTGTTCTTGTGACCATCATGCACCTTGACCCGGCATTCCGTGCCGATAGGTATGACGCTTTCAAGGTCTATCCCCAGGCCTTTATCACTTATATCAATACATACCCCTTCAAGTGATTTAGGGGGGGTGCCAAAAAATAAAGTAACAGCGGTTTTGCTTTTAACTCTTTCAAAATCCCGCTTTTCATAAGCGTAAGCCATAACTCATCCTGATGAACTACGATGTTGGGAATACTCTACCTCAATTTCCCCGGTTTGTGTCCAAATTCGGCCCATTTTGTGAAACTATTAACGCTCTTGTATTGCACGCTGTGTGAGAAGGGAGTAAGGTATTTCAAGCTCCGAAGCGGAGTGAGCTCAGGGTAAAAGCAAATAAATATGTGTTCCGGAGACGGTTTTTTTACTTATTGATTATTAGCGATTCTGGCTTCTGAATTTGCCCTATTTTGCGGGTTTATATTGTTGATTAAGATATTAGCCGCTATTTTTGAAAGTGCATACTGTCAATCGGACTGGTTCCGATTTTTTTTGTAGATGAAAAACGGGGAAAATACTGTTGTATTGGTAATCGACAACGATTCGGTTGTCCGGGAAAGTATTGCCTCTTACCTTTCAAATAATCATTACCGTGTTGTCCAGGCTGCCACCAGTGAAGAGGGTATTAATGCCTTTCATTCCTGCAGTCCCAGGCTGGTTATTTACGACATAAATATTCCTGATAACAGCGGTTTTGAGACTATTTCAAATATTTTCGCTCAATCCCCGATTCAACCTATTATTATCCTGAGTAATCAGGGAAATACCGATGATGTAATCCGTGCCATGCGTCTGGGGGTCAGCGATTACTTGCTCAAGCCGCTGAACGATATGGAAATTCTGATGATTTCCATAGAAAACAGCCTGAACAGATCCCGACTTATTGCGGAAAATAATCTTTACAGGAAAAATCTGGAAGAAATAAATCAGGAACTTGAAGAGCGCATAGAGATTTTTCAGATGGATCAGCAAGCTGGTCGTCAGGTACAAATGCGAATGCTTCCGGTTCCTCCACAGGATATAAATAATTTTCATTTTGATCATCGTGTGATCCCCTCACTTTATCTAAGTGGCGACTCAGTGGATTACCAGCCCATCACCAAATCCCAGGTCCTTTTTTATATTGGGGATGTATCTGGTCATGGCTCATCTTCTGCCTTTGTCACAGTCTTGCTGCGATTTCGGATTGCACAGATGCGCAGGGATTATATTCGTGGAAGGTTTGCCGGAGAGTTTACTCCGGCGCATATCATGGAATTATTGAACCGGGATTTGCTGGATACCGGACTTGAAAAACATATTACAGTTTGTATGGGTATTCTGGATAATCAGGACAATACTCTTCTATACAGTATTGCAGGTCATCACCCCTTGCCGGTTATTTATCAAAACGGTAAGGCTGCATTTCTAGAGCCGGCCAAGCGAAGCTTTCCGATCGGTCTGGTCGCAGAAGCGGAATATTTTAACGAAAAGATACCCTTAAGTGATGACTTTGCCTTATTCCTGTTTTCTGATGGCATCCTTGAATATTTGCCTGGAAAAAATATGACAGAAAAGGAAGAGCGAATACTTGATGTGATCAGTAAGTGCAAGGGTGATTTTAAACAGGTGAAAACAGGTTTACACTTACACAGTGATATTAACGTTCCCGATGATATTGCTGTGCTTAGTGCTACAGGGTTATGAATAAAGGCAGAATTCTGGTTGCAGATGTAAATAACGTTCCCATCCTGAAGTTTGTCGGCGATGTTCGGGTAATTATGGGCGGAGCACTGGATGCCTATTTTTCCTCTTTGTATAAAAAACCCATTCTCGACAAGATGCTTGTTGATCTCACCGAAACACAGGGTATAGATAGCACGGCACTTGGATTACTGGCCAAGATGGCAATCCAGTTGCGTAATCGTTTCAACGTCAGCCCCACCATTATTTCTACAAATTCAGACATTACCCGCATACTGAAAAGTATGAGTTTTGATCTTATCTGTGAAATTGTAGAGGAGCCCTTAAGCAAGGCAGGTGATTTTGATGAATTGTGTCAGCTGGATGAAAACGAAGATTCGCTAAAGCAAAAAGTTATAGAAGCGCACCAGACTCTGATGACACTCAGTGACGAAAACAGGGTTGAATTTCATGAACTGGTTTCGGCCTTGAAAGCGGGGCGATAGACAAACCACTGCAGCATACACTCAAATGATTCAGCCGACGTATTTGTCTCGAGCGATTTGTTTACTCTTTATAAAGTCTACATGTGAGAGGTAGAGCAGGTCAGCCACCTTGCGTATCAGGTGCTCTTCATAGCGATCAATTTTCCCGTCAGCAAAAGCAACTTCCCACATATTTCCAATCATGATTACTTTCTCGGAGTATTCAAAATTTTCATTCATCAGGCTGGTGAACTGATAAAGGGATGTTGAATCGCGAGCTTCCTGTTCTGCCAACGCCATCAATTCATCAAGTTCTATTTGTTCGAGATTAAAGCGCGTTATCAAAATCTCCACTAAAGCCCTGATTTCAGTATCATCTATCGATTGATCTGACTTGCAAAGTTCAATCATCAAGGCGGCACTGGCCAATTGCAGGCGATGTGCTGTGCTGGTTTCGCTTTCTTCTATGTGCTCACTAAAATGGGCTTCAAAAAAAATGGAAATTGCTTTTAACATAATGCTTCCTGAATTGAGGTTTCCTGCAAGGATTTACTGTTGAGGACGAGCCTGCCTGCGGTTTCGAGGATTTCAATATCGGCATCCGGCTTGTGAGCATTCTCACTCAAGTAACGACGAAAACGTTTTGCACCTGCTTGACCCTGGAATAATCCGAGTATATGACGAGTCATATGTTTCAGGGCAGTACCATGTCCAAGTTCGTTTTTGGCATAGTCTATAAATTGCGCCAGTATGTCCTCCTGGCTCATCACGGGTATATCACTATTGAAGAGCTGCTGATCGACATGGGCCAGCAGATTAGGGTTTTGATAAGCCTCCCGGCCAACCATTACGCCATCCAGCTTTTCAAGCAAATCGCTGCTTTGTTCCAGAGTTTTTATGCCGCCATTTATGACAATTTCAAGGTCAGGGAAGCGTTCCTTGATAGAAAACACGCGGTCATAATCAAGAGGTGGAATTTCCCGGTTTTGTTTTGGGCTGAGACCTTCGAGCACTGCGATGCGAGCATGAATGATGAAGCAGCGACAACCCGATGCTGACACGGTTTCGACGAAATGACTGAGATGCTCCAGGGAATCAACTTCATCTATCCCTATTCGGCATTTGATGGTGACCGGGATGGCAACAGCTTCATTCATTGCCGACATGCATTCTGCTACCAGATTGGGTTCTGCCATCAGACAGGCACCGATCTTTCCACGTTGCACACGATCGCTGGGACAGCCGCAGTTCAGGTTAATTTCCTGATAACCTGCCAGCTCACCCATGATGGCTGCTTTTGCCAGTTCATCCGGATCACTCCCTCCCAGTTGCAGGGCAACAGGCTGCTCGGCGTTATTAAAGCGCAGAAATCGCTCGGCATCCCCATACAAGAGCGCACCGGTAGTCACCATTTCCGTATACAGGAGGGTATGCTTTGTGAACAGGCGCAGAAAATAGCGACAATGGCGGTCTGTCCAATCCATCATCGGGGCTACACAAAATCGGTGTGTTGAGTAAGGCTGCATAATCATCTGATCAAATTCACAAACCGTATTATATAAGAACTGCGGTAGATAGGCATTGTACGTTCGAGGCATGGAATCTGGACTTCAACGCAGAACATGGTGTATGTTGCACGCCTTCGAATTTCCCAATTTTTTTAAATGTCAAAATGGTGATTAACAAAATGAAAATGAATAAAACAGTTGTGCTGCCACTGGTATTTTCTTTCCTTGCGACTAACTTCGCTGTAACAGCACTGGCTGATGACTATGTCATCGACGGAACCGGCGCCGGGATGCATAGTTCTGTCAGTTTCAAGGCCAGTCATATTGGCATTAGTTCTTTGTGGGGTCGTTTTAATGATGTCACCGGACACTTCACCTACGATGCTGACGATATTGAGTCATCAGTGATTGAAGTTAATATCGATCCTGCCAGTATCGACTCAAACCATGATGCCAGAGACACTCACCTGCAAACCAGTGATTTTCTGGACGTGGAAAGCTATCCTGCAGCAAAATTTGTCAGTACATCTGTTGAAGATCTGGGTAATGGCCGAGTCAGGGTCAACGGTACCTTCAGCCTGCATGGCATGACCAAAAACATCAGCTTTGAAGCAGTTCGCACGGGTGAGGGTGAAACTCCGTTTGGTGATTACCGGGTAGGCTTTGAAGGTGAAATGGCTCTGGATACAGCAGCATACGGTATTAATGCTGGCACTCTTTCACTAATTTTGGCTATTGAAGGCGTTCGTCAGTAATTAT